>NZ_NFVA01000025.1 GCF_002264395.1 Paenibacillus sp. VTT E-133291 | reverse complement strand
TATATTTCTCGCTTAAACGCTTATCGTCCTAACGAGGACGCCGTAGGCGTTTGTACTTGTGTTTAATAATAGTTTGCCCCAAGCCATCCAGTCAATATTTAAAATTAAGCTATTCCCTATTCAAAATGATACGCAGGACATTTCTATACTCACTTCTCTTATCGTATACTGAACTTAGGATGGAATAAAGGATGCAACGTTCGCAACAAAGGAGGTCTGGCGTAGATGGATAACGCGGTGGAATATAGCACAATGTTGGAACATGCATTTATGAGGTCCCCAGAGGGAATAGCCGCACTGTCTTTATACGATGGTAAGGGCAAGTGGCTGAAGGTCAATCCGGCTTTTTGCAATTTACTTGGCTTAACGGAAGCTGAGTTTCTTGCTGGGGCTATTTTTGCAGAAATGGAAAATAGACAGACGTCTTCGAAAGAGCTTTCCTATAGATTGGTGATGGACGAGCTTCAGAATTCTCCAGCAGGGAGCTGGAAGAAGGAAGAATGCTTTCGCAAAGGGGATCACCTGGTATGGCTTTCCCTGACATTCTCAGGATTTGGAACAGTAGGACAAGCCCCTTCGTGTATTATTGTGTATGCCGAAGATATTACAGAACGAATGATTGCAGATCAACAAATGGCAGTTCAACGAGATCTAGAGGAACAGATCTATCAAAGTGAACGTAATTATAGATTGATGTCCGAGAATTCGCTGGATTTAATCTCGCGTCATGCAGTTGAAGAGCGTAAACAGTTTGAATTCAAGCTTCAGGAGAATGAACAGCGCTATAAATCTTTATTTGAATATAATCCCTCTGCTGTGTACTCAATGAATTTGCAAGGAGATTATTTAACAGCCAATGCGAATCTGGAGAAGCTGACCGGGTATTCGCTGGAAGAACTGATCGGAATGTACTTTGGTCCCGTTGTGCATGAGAAGGATATGGAGAAGACACTGTATCATTTTAACTTAGCCGCTAAGGGATATCCCCAAAGCTATGAACTGACGCTTATTCATAAAGATGGTCATTTTGTAGAGATCAATACCACTAATATTCCTATCATTGTAGACGATCAAGTGGTTGGTGTATATGGTATTTCCCGTGACATTACGGAACGTATAAGATATACAGAACAAATTGAGAAGCTAAGCAATGAGTACACCCTGATATTAAATGCAGTCTCAGAGGGTATTTTTGGGCTCGATATGGAGGAGAAGGTGACTTTCATTAACCCTGCAGGTTTGCATATGCTCGGCTATGAACATGATGAGATCATGGGCCATTCTTATCTGGATCATATGCAGCAGACAGCACTTGATGGGATCCACTACAGGCCCGAGGAGTCCCCGCTTATCAAGGCTATTAGGTCAGGGGGATCTTATCAGAGTAAGGATGCAGTCTTATGGCGTAAAGATGGCACGAGCTTTCTTGCAGAGTACCAGGTAACGCCTCTTTTTGATAAAGGTGAACCTAAGGGTGTTGTAGTCGTGTTCAGAGATATTACGGATGAGAAGGAGATCATTCGTGCCAAGGAATCTGCGGAGAAAGCGGACCAAGCTAAATCAGAGTTTCTAGCCATTATGAGCCATGAAATTCGCACGCCTATGAATGGCATTGTGGGGATGACTGATCTGCTTGCAGAGACGGAACTAGATGAAGAACAACGTGAGTACACCAATATTATTAAGGAGAGTAGTAGCTCTCTTCTATATATTTTGAATGAAATTCTTGATTACAGTAAAATTGAAGCCGGAAAAATGATGATCGTACATGAGCCCGTGTATCTTCAAGAGGTACTGGACAGTGTAACGGATCTGTTTATGGCTAAGGCTTTGGAAAAAAATCTTGAGCTGTCTTACAGCATGGCACAAGGGGTTCCTACGTGCATTATGGGAGATGCAGGCCGATTACGTCAGGTATTGGTTAATCTGGTCAGCAATGCGATAAAATTTACTGACCGAGGCAATGTCTGTATTTATGTGGAGCAGAAATTGTCCGTGGTTTCAAAGAAATCGACTTTGAAGTTTAATGTCAGAGACACGGGGATAGGTATTCCTTTAGAAAAGCAGCATCAGTTGTTTCAATCATTTTACCAGCTGCACTCCTCGTTTAACCGTAAGTATGCCGGGACGGGGTTAGGCCTAGCCATTTGCAAGAAGCTTGTCGAGCTGATGGGCGGAGCCATTGCGGTGGAGAGTAGTGAAGGAAACGGCTCTAATTTCTATTTCACGCTACAGATTAATCCTGAAAGTAAATATGAGGGCGATGAGGTAGATATTACTCTGGCAGAGCAGAAGCCCGCACAGGAAATGGAATCACAATCTTATTCAGAGGGATCTATGGATGTTGGTGGAAATGTGATTTTACTTCCGGAAGGCTCTGCCCTTTCAGCTTCTAAGCCAAACTCTTCAAAGGGAGAAACATCCTGATGAAGCATAGAAACTCCAGTCTCAGTAACAAACTATCAGTAGATCCATACACACAGTGGGAGGCTGGGGTTTCATCCCCGTCTTCTGCATGTGGACCAGCGACCCTGGCAGCTTTAACGGAGTATTGGAATACCCGGCTAGGAATGGGCTTTATTCGTGGCAAAGGTCATTTTCACTCTAAAGCAGCTCATATTAATTACATATACAGTCATCACGGAGGTACCCCTTTAGGCATGAGTGTACGTCGGTTTGTAAAGGGAATCACAGCTTATATCCACTCCTCAATCTCGCCAAAAGGGGGACATAAGCTATCTATCTCTACTTTTAACGATTTCGATGTGTATAAAGTGGAGATTGATGCAGGTCGGCCAGTAGCTGTTAAATTTGATAAATGGTTTAATTTTCGGTGGAGAGGGAATTTCGCTTACGATTACCACTGGGTATTAGGAATAGGATATGAAGTACCTGATAACGGGGATTGTCCAATCCTCATCGTTCAGGATAATGGTGTGAGGTATAGGGATGGAAGGATTGCTCTCTGTAAAGAACGCCGCATCCCATATTATGCAAATAAAGACATCATCACAATGGTGGGAATGAATATCTTAGAAACGCCAAGTTAGTCGTGATTTAGCTATGCAATTACCCTGGAAAAATGATCTGGTTATTTTGAGTCCAAACGTTTGCACAAATTTGAGGATCATACTATAATCCAGTTAATAACTGGAAAAGGGGATAGGTGCTTTGTCCGTACAAAAGGAAATGAAGGAACCGATTTTTTATGGTGATCCTGCGACTACTAGAGGGATTTCCGTATTTGCTCAGGAGTTTGATCAGTTGTTTAGTTATGACGGGGATGATCTCGGACTTACATATTCATCGGCCTCTTCATCATTTTGCTTGTGGGCTCCTACGGCTCAGGAGGCAGAGCTAGTAATTTATGATTCATGGCAGGGAGCTGCGGAGTCCGAATATGCTATGATCCGCGATATTCGGGGAACGTGGAGAGCTACGGTTGACGGTGATTTAGATGGCAAGTTCTATACCTACCGAGTTCGTCTAGGTGAACAGTGGAATGAAGCAGCTGATCCTTACGCACGGGCTGTTGGCGTGAATGGGGACAGAGGCGCTATTCTAGATTTGCGCAAGACGGACCCTGAGCGGTGGACAGAAGATAAGCCGTCGTTTGAGGATCCTGTAGACGCCATTATTTATGAGCTTCATTTGCGTGACTTATCCATTCATCCAGCAAGCGGAATGGCTCATAAGGGTCAATATCTCGCTTTGGCGGAAGAAGGAACCCGCGGACCAGAGGGCATTCTCACCGGACTCGATCATATCGCAGATCTCGGTGTAACCCACGTGCAGCTATTGCCTATTTATGATTATTCTACAGAGAGTGTAGATGAGACGAAGCTGGATGAGCCGCATTTTAACTGGGGTTATGATCCGAAGAACTACAATGCTCCTGAAGGCTCCTATGCTACGGATCCTTATGTGCCCGGACTACGTATTCAAGAACTAAAAACAATGATTCAAGCGCTTCATGATCGTGGACTCCGCGTCATTATGGATGTAGTTTACAACCATGTGTACGACGGATACCGCGTGAATTTCACTAAACTGGTTCCTGGCTATTATTTGCGTTATAAACAAGATGGAAGCCTGTCGAATGGCTCAGGCTGCGGAAATGACGTGGCTACAGAACGTATGATGATGTCCCGCTTCATTGTGGACTCCGTGGTCTATTGGGCTAAAGAATACCATATCGACGGCTTCCGCTTCGATTTGATGGGCTTGATGGATGTCGATACAATGCGGGAAACCCGGCGGCGTCTGGATGGAATAGATCCGTCCATCATGACGATCGGTGAAGGCTGGATGATGGGGACTGAGCTACCGGTGGAACGGCTCGCTCATCAGAAGAATGCTTCCCTTATGCCGGGAATCGGACATTTTAATGATGATTTCAGGGATGCTATTAAAGGAAATATCTTTTTGTATGATCAGCCGGGCTTCATCAGTGGAATGATGGGTCTGGAGCCTGCGATCAAAGCAGGGGTTGCGGGAGGAATTGACTTCAGCCCAGGAATTAAGCAATTTGCCGTGGAGCCTCAGCAAAACGTTAATTATGTAGAGTGTCATGATAATCATACCTTATGGGATAAGATCGTATTGTCCACCGAGGGTGAGACGGTTACGCAGCGCCGTTCCATGCATAGACTGGCTTCTGCGATAGTGTTCATGAGTCAGGGGATTCCTTTTATCCATGCAGGGCAGGAGTTTATGCGTACGAAGGACGGGGTGGAGAACAGCTATAAATCTTCGGTCGAAATCAATCGTATGGACTGGGAATTGTGCGCCGCGCATCAGGAAGATGTGACGTATATGAAACAGTTAATCGCACTGCGTAAAGCTCACCCGGCCTTCCGTATGCGAACAGCAGCTGACATTCGGAACCATTTGGTTTTTGAAAAAGCACCGGCAAGTGCAGTAGCTTACACGCTACGTGGTCATGCTGGAGAAGATGCAGCGAAGCATATTTATGTTCTTTTTAATGCGAATGCTGAACACACTACTGTGGTTCTGCCGCAGCTTGGAGCATGGAAGACCATCTTCGGGGCTGATCTTACGCAGGAGCTGACTGGAAATAAGCTAACTGTAAATGGGATTGGGACAGTAGTCCTGACGGCGCAATAGATAGTCTTTTACAAGATCATTATTGAAAAGCATGCGGAGTAACGTACTTTAATCAGGTACAGTACACTGTGTGCTTTTTTTTGTTTTTTCATTTTCTTAATTTGATTGTTTCATTTTACATAAAAAGGTGACATTACTCATTTTCGATGATGATATTGGATGTTAATATGAAGGCATTTACTTTGGTGCTTTAGAGTGGCATAGGCTTGGCAGCAGACAAACAAAGCGCGTACTTTTCTTTTTTAACGGTTTAGGAAGTATATATCTGTGGGGATATTTAGAGAGGATGAGAGAGATGGGGAAAGCAACCGGATTTTTGGAATTTGAACGGCAGACGCCTTCGGAGTGTGAGGCGCTGGAGCGGATTAAGAATTGGGATGAATTCTCGATCCCTATGGATGAAGAGAAGCTGCGCGAGCAAGGCGCACGTTGTATGGACTGTGGTACGCCATTTTGTCATGTAGGACGTCTGTTATCTGGTATGGCTTCCGGCTGCCCTCTACACAACTTGATTCCTGAATGGAATGATATGGTTTATCGTGGAAACTGGGAGGTTGCACTGCAACGTCTGCATAAGACTAATAACTTCCCTGAATTTACTGGACGCGTGTGTCCGGCACCTTGTGAAGGTTCTTGTACAGTAGGGATGAACGGCAAGCCCGTAACGATAAAGTCGATTGAAAAGTCGATTGTAGATAGAGGTTTTGAAGAAGGTTGGATTGTTCCTGAGCCACCGCTTACACGCACAGGTAAAAAGGTAGCTGTAGTGGGCTCGGGTCCAGCAGGTCTTGCCTGTGCAGCTCAGCTTAACAAGGCAGGGCATTCGGTGACCGTGTATGAACGGGCAGATCGGATTGGCGGTTTGTTGATGTATGGTATTCCGAACATGAAGCTGGATAAGAAGACGGTTCAGCGCCGGGTAGACCTGCTAGCGGCTGAAGGCATTACATTCGTAACTCGTACAGAGATTGGGAGAGATATCTCGGCGTCACAACTCAAGGCGGAGCACGATGCTGTTATCTTGTGTGGCGGGTCTACGCAGGCACGAGAGCTTCCTATAGAGGGTCGTGAGCTGCGGGGCATTCATCAGGCGATGGAGTTTCTGACACTGAATACTAAGAGCTTACTGGATTCAGAGCTTGCTGATGGTGAATACATGTCTGCGGCAGGTAGGGATGTAGTTGTAATCGGTGGCGGGGATACTGGCACAGACTGTGTAGCTACGTCGATCCGCCACGGCTGCCGTAGTGTGATCCAGCTTGAGATTATGCCACAAGCTCCACTGACCCGTCAGCCTAGCAATCCGTGGCCGGAATGGCCAAAGGTTCTTAAGGTGGACTATGGCCAAAAAGAAGCAGCTTCACTATATAAGGAAGATCCACGTCGTTATCTGGTTTCGACGAAACGTTTTGTTGGTGACGACGGTGGACATGTGCAGGAGCTGCATACTGTGCGAATTGAGTGGAATCGTAATGAACAGGGAAGGATAGTTCCGGTTGAAGTACCAGGCAGTGAAGAAGTTCTAAAGGCACAGCTGGTACTACTCGCATTAGGATTCACAGGGCCCGAGGAGACTGTGCTAGGTGAGCTTGGGGTGGCACGTGATGAGCGCGGAAATGTCAAGGCGGAGTTCGGAGCACAAGCGACCAATGTAGAAGGGGTATTCACAGCAGGTGATATGCGCCGCGGACAAAGCCTTGTAGTTTGGGCCATTGATGAGGGGCGACAGACAGCCCGCGAAGTGGACCGATTCTTGATGGGATCATCGAACTTGCCGTAAGAATAGAGGCATATAGGGCAGGGCGTTCCTTTTGGAGGAACGTCCGCTTTTGCGTTGTTTGCCTGTTCAAGGTTAAAATTGAAACCTAAGCACAAGATCTATTTAAGTCGAAAAGGAGAATACATGATGAAGCTAATGTTTATTTCCGATATTCACGGTTCTTTATTCTGGTTAGAACGGGCTTTGGAAAAGGTAGAGGAAGAACAGCCAGACAGTCTTGTAATCGTAGGAGACTTTTTATATCACGGTCCCAGAAATCCACTGCCGAAGGGTTATGACCCGCAGGGAGTTGCTAATAAACTGAATGAATATAACAAAAAGAAGCCTATTACGGCAGTACGTGGTAACTGCGATGCTGAGGTAGACCAGATGCTGCTGCAGTTCCCGATGATGGGCGATTATGTGATGCTCCTGCATGAAGGCAGACGAATCTATGTTACACACGGTCATGGCTTTAGTATTGAGAATTTACCGGCACTGTCTGAGAAGGATATCTTTATTCAGGGGCATACCCATCTTCCGGTTGCGGATGTAAAAGAGGGCGTATACGTGCTGAATCCTGGTTCATTATCGCTGCCTAAGGAGAATCATCCGAATTCCTATGGTATTCTTGAGGGTGGAGAATTCATCGTTAAGGATTTTGAGGGCGATGTGGTAAAAAGGATTACACTATAAGCTCAGTCAGATCCCATATGACCCGAATTCCTTCCAACATTATTAGTGTTCCAGGGAATTGAGCACTAGAACATATTATTGTATGATGAGGTAGGAGTCTTAGGACAGGGCTGGCTCCAAATATAATAGTAAAGGTAGTTAACACATGAATCCTAAAGATTTGAACTATACAATGCCACCGGAATGGGGCAAGCATGAACGTACTTTTATCTCCTGGCCGGTGCAGGAATCTATGTGTTTCCCGGACAACCACGAGTCGGTATGCCAAGGTTATGCTGACATTATTACAGCTATTGCCGAGTTTGAACCGATTACGGTCATCGTTAACCCGGAGGACGTGGAAAAGGTAGAACGTCTGGTCAGCGGACCGAATGTAACGCTACTGCCTATAAAGCATAGCGATGCTTGGCTGCGTGATAACGGGCCTACCTTTGTTGTTAATAAAGACGGCGTTCTAGCAGGCGTGAACTGGAAGTTTAATGCCTGGGGCGGTAAATATTCACCTTGGGATCTGGATGATGAGGTAGCTCCACAGATTCTCGAACACTCACAAGTGACACGTTTTGATGCGCCGCTTGTGATGGAAGGCGGCTCGATCCATACGGATGGAGAAGGCACCTTGATTACTACAGAAGAATGTCTGCTCAATACGAACCGTAACCCGGATTTGAAGCGCGAGAATATTGAAGAGTACGTGCGCAATTATACAGGTACAGAAACTATTATCTGGCTTAAGCGTGGTCTAAGCGGTGATGAAACCGATGGTCATGTGGATAATATCGCTTGCTTCGCTGCTCCAGGTAAAGTCATTATTCAGGTCTGTGAGGATCCGCAGGATGAGAACTTTGAGATTACACAGGAGAATCTTCGTATTTTGGAGAATGCCATAGATGCCAAAGGGCGTAAGCTGGAAATCATCAAGATTCAGCAGCCACCACGGGTGGATCAAGACGGCAGCCGTCTGACGCTCAGTTATTTGAACTTCTATTTCGTAAATGGTGGGATTATATTGCCTGTGTTTGGTGGTACAGCGGTGGAAACAGATAAGCTTGCTGAGGAAGTACTGGCTGGTTTGTTCCCGGAACGTAAGATTCGTACAGTTAATGGTATGGCGGTTATCACCGAAGGCGGGAATGTTCACTGCACTACGCAGCAAATGCCTGCTCAGCAATAATTGAAGGAAACTAAACGTCCTGAGGGACATTTATATATAAGGAGGACAGATTCTTGAGAAATGTAAAAGTAGCTGCGACGCAAATGAGCTGTTCCAGCAATATTGATGAGAATATCAGCAAAGCCGAAACCTTGGTCAGAGAAGCGGCGGCACAGGGAGCACAAATTATTTTGCTGCAGGAGCTGTTCGAGACACCGTATTTCTGCCAGAAAGAGAAAGCTGATTATTACGCATATGCAACAGAGCTTGAGCATAACAAAGCGATTAATCATTTCACAGCAATAGCCAAGGAACTGCAAGTGGTGCTGCCAATCAGTTTTTATGAGAAAAAGAACTACGCACGTTACAATTCACTAGCTGTAATCGACGCCGATGGAACGATATTGGGGAAATACCGCAAGAGCCATATTCCAGATGGCCCAGGGTATGAAGAGAAATTCTACTTCAATCCGGGAGATACTGGCTTTAAAGTATGGAACACTCGCTATGCCAAGATTGGTGTAGGGATTTGCTGGGATCAGTGGTACCCGGAAGCGGCTAGAGTGATGAGCCTGATGGGAGCAGAAATTCTGTTCTATCCAACCGCTATCGGATCAGAACCACAGGATGGATCGATCGATTCTAAGGATCATTGGCAGACTTGTATGCTTGGGCATGCAGCGGCTAACCTTATTCCAGTCATTGCCTCCAACCGTATCGGTGAAGAAATTGATGAAGATTCTAGCATTAATTTCTACGGCTCTTCGTTCATTGCGGGACCGCAAGGCAATAAAATTGTTGAAGCAGGCCGAGACGAGCAAACTGTAATAGTGAGTGAATTTGATCTGGATGCTTTGGAAGTCGGACGGATCGAGTGGGGCGTCTTCCGTGATCGCCGGCCGGATCTGTACAAAATGATTGGTTCTTATGATGGGGACATCATTCTTTAATAGAATTTACAGGTGAATGTGCTAAAGGCATTGCTAGAGAGGAAAGAATCTCTGGCAATGCCTTTTTTTTGGTGTTTCAACTTTCTGTGAAAAGAGCTGTAAAAGTCTGGAAAAGTAGAATATTGCTATTTTATCAGGTATATTAGAAGAGTAAACCGTGATTCAGGGATCTACTATGAAAATTCTGTCGGATACGTGGAGAGGAGGCTCTGGGATATCTTTTGTTATCATAATCTTACGGTGATAGAAGGAGAATACGATGAGCACATTTAAAAGCTGGTTGAACACAACCAAAAACGGACTAACAGATCAAGTGAAGAAATTCAAAAATAAAGATTTCATGAATGCGGTAGTTGCGGGTTGCGCCTTAGTTGCTGCTGCCGACGGTAAGATAGAAGAAGCTGAAAAGAACAAAATGGCCGGCTATATGAATATGAGCAATGAGCTAAAGGTGTTTGACATGAGAGACGTCATTACCCAGTTCAACTTTTATGTAAGTAACTTTGAGTTCTCACCAGAAATCGGTAAGCAGGAAGCACTGAAAGCCATCGGTAAGTTTACCGGTAAACCAGATGTGGGACGTGTAATTGTGGGTGTGTGCTCAGCTATTGGATCAGCTGATGGTGATTTTGATGACAATGAAAAAGCAGTTGTGCGGCATATTTGCGGTGTCTTGGGATTAAACCCTAGTGAATTCAGTTTATAAATGATGTAATACCCTATACATGAGTTCGGATGAAACGTATTTAGTTCTTTAGCGTATCACTCATATAACATCCAAAAGCTAGACTACTAGATGGTGATTCTTTTTAGAGAATGGAGGTACGTAAAGTTGGCTGGAATTAATCTGGTAAAAGGTCAGAAGATTGATCTCACAAAAGGTAATGCAGGCTTATCTAACGTAATTGTAGGTTTAGGCTGGGATCCGGCTGCGCCGGCTCGAGGATTCTTCGGTGTGAAGAAACAGGCCAACGTGGACTGTGATGCCTCAGCATTGATGCTTAATGAGAATGGTAAGTTAGTTAAGAAGGGGAACCTGATTTGCTTCCATAATAAGCAAAGTCCTTGTAACTCTGTCATTCACTCTGGAGACAATCTCACGGGTGATGGAGACGGAGACGATGAACAAATCATGGTCAACCTGAATGCTATTCCTTCTGATGTGCACAAGGTTCTTGTAGTGGTGAATATTTATGATGCCACAAATCGTAAACAGGATTTTGGTCTGATCAAATCAGCGTATATCCGTGTTATGAATGCTGTAGGCAATAATGAACTAATCCGCTTTAACCTATCTGATAATTACAATGGCTACACGGCACTGGTTTGTGGGGAGCTGTACCGACAAGGTGGAGAATGGAAATTCGCCGCAATTGGTGAAGGTAGTCACGCAGCACATATCAATCAACTGGCAGAACGCTACGTATAATCCAAATAAAAGAAAAGAGGAATGTTATCATGGCAATTAATCTATCTAAAGGTCAAAAGATCGATTTAACCAAAACAAATCCGGGTCTATCCAAAATCACAGTAGGTCTTGGTTGGGACACTAATAAATATGATGGCGGTAAAGATTTCGATTTGGACGTTTCTGTATTCTTGACTAACGCGAACAGCAAAGTTGAAAAAGAAACGAACTTCATTTACTTCAATAATAAACAGAATGAGAATGGTTCAGTTGTTCATACAGGTGATAACCGTACGGGTGACGGCGATGGTGATGATGAGCAGGTTCAAGTGGATCTTCTGAGTATCCCAGCAGATGTGGAAAAGGTAGCTTTTACCATTACGATTTATGAAGCTGACGCAAGAAGCCAAAACTTCGGACAAGTTTCCCGTTCTTATGTACGTATTGTAAATGATTTAAACAATGAGGAGCTCATTCGTTTCGATTTGGGTGAAGACTTCTCTATTGAAACTGGTGTTGTTGTTGGTGAGCTATACCGTCATGGTGCAGAGTGGAAGTTCAATGCCATCGGTAGCGGCTACAAAGACGGCTTGAGCGGTTTGACTCGCGATTACGGCCTGCAATAAGCCTTGTAGTATAGAGCTTAGAGTTATACAGTGAACTGAATCTACTCAATGAAAGAAGGTTATGTCCGTGACGATCAGTCTCTCCAAAGGACAGCGAATTGATCTTACCAAGACTAATCCAGGTCTGACAAAGGTAGTAGTTGGATTGGGCTGGGACACTAATAAATATAGTGGAGGTCAAGAATTTGACCTCGATGCTTCAGCGTTTCTGCTTCATGAAGACGGCAAGGCTAAAGGTACTGATGATTTTGTATTCTATAACAATCCAAATGGTGGTGCGAGTTCTGTAATCTACACTGGAGATAACCGTACAGGTGAAGGTGACGGAGATGACGAGCAAATCATCGTTGATTTCACCAAAATCCCTGCCCATATTCAGCGTATTGGGATAACAGTAACCATTTATGATTACGAATCTCGTGCACAGAACTTTGGACAAGTCTCCAATGCTTTTGTACGAGTTGTGGATGCGTCGTCGGATCGGGAAGTACTTCGTTTCGACCTGGGTGAAGAATTCTCAACAGAGACAGCCGTTGTATTCTGTGAATTCTACCGCAATGGTGCGGATTGGAAGTTCCAGGCTATTGGTAGTGGTTTTGGCGGCGGTCTTAGCGCATTGTGTAGAAATTATGGGCTGGACGCGCAATAGCATCTTCCGGGCGGGGTCATTACCGATCCTGCCCTTTTTTTAATTCTTTATGGATTCCCTCACAAAGGACATGGAAGGGATCTCGAAGGATAAACTCCACTATGTGGGGTTATTTAAAAATATAAGCAAGTTAAGGTTCATACGATACTATATATCTTATATTTCTCGCATAAACGCTTGTCGTCCTTATAAGGACATCGAAGGCATTTATGCTTGCTCCATTTATAAAGGTGGTGTAAGAATGGGTATTACAGTTGTTAAAGGACAAAAGGTCGATTTAACTAAAGGCAATCCTGGACTTGATTCTCTTATCGTAGAGATTGGCTGGCAATCGCCATCCTCACTTGAGATTGATACTTCTGCTTTTCTGCTTGGAGCGCAAGGTAAAGTAAGCAAAGATGAGGATTTGATATTTTATAATAATCCGTCTACACCTTATATCAGATATAAGGAAATGCCTACATCAGACAGCCTCAAGCAATTTGACGTGGAACTAAACAAAATTCCTTCTGATGTGATGAAACTCGCGTTTACACTTACCATTTATGATGGCGAGAAGCGAGGTCAAAGTTTTAGGCAGGTAAATCAGGCCTATTTTCGGATTCTGAATCAAGTAACAGGTGCGGAGCTTCTCCGATGTGATCTTGAAAATCATTTCTCCGTGGAAACGGCTGTTGTGGTAGGAGAATTATATAGATATAACGGTGAATGGAAATTCAGCGCCATTGCCGCGGGTTTTGCTGGTGGTCTACAGGAACTGTGTAAGAACTTTGGGTTAGAAACGAACGATGAACCAGCACCGGCACCAATACCAGTGCCTAAGCCTGCTACTCCACCGCAGCCAGAGCTTAAACGTCAATCAGCGCCTGCAGCGGAGCCTAAGATTCAGATTCCACCTCCTCCTGCAGCTGCGCCTTCAGCTGTAACACCCCCTCCGGTCAATCTCAACCTGAAGAAGATCGAACTGAAGAAAAAAGGTGATTCGATCAACCTGAAGAAATCAGCTGGTGGTTTGGGTGAATTGCTAATTAACCTCAACTGGAATCAGAAGCAGGGTGGAGGGCTATTTAATCGTAAAAATGGTGTGGATTTAGATCTTGCTTGTCTATATGAGTTGAAGAATGGCAGTAAGGGAGTAGTTCAGGCGCTGGGCAATGCTTTTGGCTCATTGAACCAACCTCCTTATGTCATGCTTGATGGAGATGACCGGACAGGCTCTGTAACAACCGGTGAGAATCTGCGGATTAACGGCAGCAAAATTGCTGATATTGAACGGATTCTAATTTTTTCTTTTATTTATAAAGGTGTTACCAATTGGTCAGAAGCTGACGGTGTTGTCACGATTACCCAGAGTGGCGGCCCCGATATTATTGTCAATTTGGACGAGCATAACAACCGCAAAGGCATGTGTGCTATCGCGTTATTTCGGAATGTGAATAACGAGACATTCAGTGTTGAACGGCTGGTCCAATATTACAGTGGTCATCGGGAGATTGATGAGGCATATGGCTGGGGACTGCGCTGGGTTGCTGGCAGTAAATAGACGATTTTTTCGGAGGCGCAAGTGTAATGGATTGGTTCGCTGATTTTTTTAGGAATATTAGTGAGAACTACGGTCATTTTTTCTCATGGAGCGATGTGGTAGGTACGCTCTCAGACCCGGTTAGCTGGGGCATTATTGGTAGTTTAGTTCTGCTAGAGGGACTGCTCTCTGCAGATAATGCGCTTGTTCTCGCCGTCATGGTTAAGCATTTACCTAAGGAACAACAGAAGAAGGCGCTCTTTTACGGTATTATAGGCGCTTATGTATTCAGGTTTTTGGCTATCGGTCTAGGGACATTTCTTATTAAGTTTATGTTGGTTAAGGTTCTTGGTGCAGCCTATCTCTTTTATATCGCCTATGGCGGGTTATTTAAGGGCGGTGGCGATGAGAAGATCGAGAATAAGGGGTTCTCTTTTTGGAAGACGGTTTTCCTTGTTGAATTAATGGATATTGCTTTCAGCATTGATAGTGTTATTGCTGCATTTGGTGTTAGTAACCAGGTTTGGGTGCTCTTTATGGGCGGAATCATAGGCGTTCTGATGATGCGGGGAGTAGCGCAATTATTCTTGAAGCTTATTGATAAAATTCCGGAACTTGAGCGTGCCGCCTTTGCGCTTATTGCCATTATTGCTGGTAAAATGCTCGCGGGCGCTTTTGGGTACGAAATGCCACATGTATTATTCTTTTCAATCATTATTCTTGTATTCGGTGGTACGATCCTTTACAGCGTACTGCGTAAGAAAAAAGAAGCCCATAGAAATGCTTGATTTCAAAGCTAGTTGAACACTGCTGCTTTCAGGTAATCGTATATGTTTATAGCGTAGGCCTTCACTTATATATGAGAGAACCGGATAGGGTATAGCTGGTTCTGCCACTCTCTATAGGAGAGGCCTGCGCTTGTTTTGCTTGGCTTCGCAAAACTATAAGGGGGAACCATCTTGAGATACTTCGATTACCTGACGAAAGAACAAGAAATAGCCTTATTTTATAATCCGCCGATTTCATTTAACCATAATACTACGAGTAAAGATTTGCTGGCTCATGCTGTTGGAGCTGCCCTTTATATGCCAGCAACTCGTGCTAGTGTTCCCGAAGACATTTTGAAGCTCAAAAGTGCAGGACTTGTAACCGTTATTATTGATCTGGAGGATGCGATCGGTGATAACGAGGTTGACCATGCAGAGGAGTCTCTCATTCAGCATCTTATTTTTCTCGCCGCATATGAGGAGAACGAGCCAAGCAGGAGTGATAGTCTTCCGCTCCTCTTCATCCGAGTTCGTAACCCGGAGCAGCTACGGCAGCTGATTTTTCGGTTAGGGTCTTTGGTTACGATGTTAACAGGGTTTGTTTTCCCTAAATTTTCGGTCGACAACGGAATCCAATATTTCGAGGCGATAGCCGATTACAATAGAACGCGCAGTTACTCAGACCCAGTGCTTTATGGCATGCCAATTCTGGAAAGTGCGCCTATTATTTACCGGGAGAGCCGGGTAGATAGTCTTTTATCTATTCGTAATTTGCTAGGCAATTACCGCGAATATGTGTTGAACGTTAGAATTGGAGCAACAGACTTCTCAAGTTTATTCGGACTGCGCCGTAGTCCTGATATTAGTATTTATGATCTTACCCCTATTCGAGACTGCATATCGGATATTATTAATATTTTTGGCAGAGTGGAAGAAGGGTATGTAATTTCCGGACCAGTCTGGGAATATTTTGCGAATAAAGGGCATCGGGTGCTCAGACCACAGCTACGGCAGACTCCATTTGAGGACACCTATGGTAAAAACGGCCGCGACATGCGAAATAGTTACATTTCTAGCAGCATGGATGGGCTTATTCGTGAAGTGATTTTAGATAAAGAAAATGGGATCTTGGGCAAGACAATTATACATCCCTCACACCTCAGACCTGTTCAGGCCATGTACACGGTAATGCACGAGGAATATGTTGATGCCTGCAGTATCGTAGAGAGTAACGATGGCAGCCTAGGAGTCTTCAAGAGTCAATATTCTAATAAAATGAACGAGATTAAGCCGCATTTGAACTGGGCAAAACGGATTTTACTACGATCACAAATATACGGGGTGTTACATGAACAACAGCATTTTGTCGGATTATTACCCGAAAACGAATTTACACACGTATAACATAGTCGAGAACCTGCAGGTTATGGTTACCGAAACATCTAATCCCTTTCATTTGCCTGTGGATACTTTATTCTCCATGGCAGCCCGGATTAATAAGAAACGCTCCTTTTTGTTCGTCAGCAAGGTACTTGGTAAACATATCCCTGTTAATCCGTACACCTCTCTGCTAAGTGGTGCTGCATTAGCGCTGCTGTTATATCAGGAGATGAACGGTAATTCTGCGGATAATGATAGGATGGAAGATTTATTAGATAAAGCTGTACACGGACTGATACATCCTGAGTCTGCCAAGGAAGCCTATGAGCATTTATTAGCTGCACGATTAATTCTTCCTAGGCCTGTTGTCTTTATTGGCTTTGCTGAGACTGCAACTGCACTGGGTCACAGTGTGTACAACATGTTTGCTGATGCAGCATCATATATTCATACTACCCGTGAACATATCATCGATTTGGAGTCCATTGTTAGCTTTGAAGAAGAGCATTCACATGCGGTTGACCATCTATGTTACGCCTTGAACATTAAGCTATTATCAGGGACTGAGCCGATTATTTTGGTGGATGATGAGATTACAACAGGGAATACAGCCATTAATACGATCCGTGATATTCAGTCCAAATTCCCTCGGGAGGAATACGTAGTCGTTTCTATTTTGGATTGGAGGAGCGGTAATAATCTTCATACCTATAGCGAATTAGAACAGGAGCTGGGGATTCGGATTAAGTCCTTGTGTTTGCTTCAAGGCAGTATTGAAGTAAAAGGCACGCCTTTGCTAAATGCTGGGAATGACAAAGATTTGTTATCGTCTTCAGTGGAATCCGAAGTAGTGACCACTTATGTAGTGGACGGTTTAGAACGTCTGCAGGCAACATCCGTAGATTCATATGGTGACACCAACTCGTCTCCTTATGTGAAATACAGCGGACGTTTCGGACTGGAGTCGCTGAATAATGATGATCTTGATGTAGGGGTAACCCGGATAGCCGCTCGGCTAAGAGAACTACGAGGGGGGAATTCTAAGACTCTAGTGATGGGTGTAGGTGAATTTATGTACCTTCCTATGCGGATAGCGGCTGAGATGGGGGAAGGCATTTCGTATCAGTCCTCTACTCGCAGTCCAATCCACCCTGAACGTCGACCAGATTACGGAGTGCATAGTGCTGCCGCATATCCTTCAGCTAGCGATCCGGAAATTACAAACTTTATTTATAATGTGGATTCTGATCAGTATGATGAAATATTTGTGCTGATTGAGCGTGATGTACCGCATGAACGAATGAAACCCATGCTTGATATACTGAAGACACTTGCTCGCCATAAAGTGCATCTTATTGTACTGACTCCTGAAGGAAGAAGTGGAGGGCCTCCAGTATGAAGGGAACAAGTAATCATAAAGTCATAGACAAAAAAATAGCAGAACCGGTTCCCTTAGGTAGCTATCCACCGTCAGATGTTACGTTTCTGCTTAAGGATCTTAGTGACGTTTCGCTGGAGCTGGCGACGGAGGAAAGGGAGGAGGCTATTCAATCGGGTGTCCATTATTCTGAGATGTTGCCCGTTGAATATCAGCCTACCGAGCAGTATGTCGACCTGTTTCATGAGACGCTGCAGCAATCAGCTAAGAAGGTTGCTTTAGCTGTTGCCATTGTTTCTGAAATGATTTTCTCGAGAAGAGGACGCAGTACAGTGCTTGTCTCTTTAGCTAGAGCTGGAACACCCGTTGGTATACTGATTAAGCGTTATATAACTGAGAGATACGAGGTAGACTTGCCGCATTATAGTATTTCTATTATTCGAGGAAAAGGTATAGATGAGAATGCGATACTCTACATTCTGCAGAAGCATGGACTTGATGCTGATTTGCAGTTTGTGGATGGGTGGACAGGAAAAGGGGCTATCCGTGGGGTGCTGATTGATTCTTGCAATACCTTCTATGAGAAGTATGGTATTCGCTTAAATGATGATCTTGCCGTATTGGCTGACCCTGGAAGCTGCGCAGGTATGTTTGGGACTAGAGAAGACTATCTCATTCCTAGCGCCTGCTTAAACTCTACCGTTTCAGGGCTGATGAGCCGAACGGTGTTACACGCTGATCTCATTGGTCCTGAGGAATTTCATGGTTCAAAGTTTTATAAGGAGTGGCTGAATGCGGACGAGTCCAATGTATTTATTGATACGATTTGCCCGTATTTTCCTTCCGTAGTAGAAGAAGCGAAGAATATTGCTGAACAGATGCTGGAGCATCCGCCAGAAATTACTTGGCAGGGTCTTCGTGATATTCAGTGTATTCAGGAGACTTTCGGAATAGATAACATTAATCTGATAAAGCCGGGAGTCGGCGAAACAACCCGCGTATTACTACGTAGAGTACCTTGGAAAATTCTTGTCGATACTATGGATAATCCGAATCTAAAGCATATTCTTCTCTTAGCGAAGGACCGGGGCGTTCCTGTTGAGATCTTTCCTGGGATGACGTACTCCTGCTGCGGAATAATTAAACCGCTGAAGGGGGAGACAGAATGATATATGCTAGTGATCTAGATCGTACTTTGATCTATTCTTTAGGTGCAATAGGTGTGCCGGAGAATACTCCAGGTCTAATTCCGGCAGAAATTATAGAGGGAAAGACGAGATCCTATATTTCGCAGCATGCATTAAATCAGCTGATGGATATGAACACACGGATTATTTTCATCCCGGTTACTACGCGTACGATACAACAATATAAGCGTATTAATCTGTTTCAAGAAACAGTAATACCGGACTATGCGGTTACAAGCAATGGGGGGAATATCTTAATCGGTGGTGTTGTGGATAAGGAATGGAGAGAATCAATCGGTAGATTGGTAGCTCGTCACTCTGCTGGGGCTGAAGAGATTAGATCATATATCAAGGCGGTTGTACGTGAGGATTGGATCATTAGTGAGAATTATTGTGATGATCTATTCTATTCCTTCATGGTTTATCGGGATCAGTTACCTTTAGATGAAATCACTAATCTATCAGATCGGCTCTATAATCTTGGCTGGAGGGTTTCTTTACAAGGCCGCAAGTTGTACGCTGTGCCGGCTGCCGTGAACAAAAGCGACGCTATACTCCATTTGCGGCGCACCGTTCGTTCTGAACCTATGGTAGCCTCCGGGGACTCACTGCTAGATAAGAGTCTGCTTGAGAGTGCCGACTATGCTATTGCTCCTTGCCATGGTGAAATATTTGCAGAGCAACAGAGTGGTCTTGTAAAATCAAGATATCCATTTACGAAAGAATCAGGCGTATTTGCTGGAGATGAGATTTTGCAGTATGTAAATATGATCTATAATAATCTAACTGCATTGGGAGTGGGGCCACTATGAAAAAGGTAAATATTTATTTCAATCGTTGGTTTTCCGTGGCTTACCATTATATGAATCTCCTTCGCAATAACGAGGATGGTATACCGGTTCAAATCTTTGCAACACACCCGGATATCCGCCATATGTCGCTACAAGGTGCTGACTTTGCTGAAACCGAGCCGGCGCTGAAGGGAATAGAATATGTTCAGTTTTGCGTTGATTTCTGTCGGCGTAATGAGATCGATGTCTTTATTCCACGGTTGCATATGCTTGATATTGCTCTCCATGTGGCAATGTTTGATGCGATTGGTACTAAGGTTCTGGTCTGTAGAGATCTTGATCTGCTGGAGTCCATTATGGACAAAGGTAAATTTTACGAGAATGTTAGTGAGCAGGGCATCATGAGTATCCCGGATTATCATGTAGTTAGTACAGCGGAGCAGTTTAAAGACGCTTACACGGACCTTGTTGCCAAGGGACATCGTGTTTGCTTTAAACCTACTGAAACAGAAGGCGGGTTAGGCTTCCGAATTATCGACAATACCCGCGATCCGCTTCAAGAGCTTTTTGGGTATGTAACTCCATTGATTACGTTTGAGGATGCCTATCATATTCTTGCAAGCAAAGAGAACTTCCCTGATTTGATGGTGATGGAATTACTGGAGGGTTACGAGTATAGTATAGATTGTCTGGCAGATGAGAACGGTAAGCTATTAGTGGCTGTGCCACGTCGAAAAGTGGGCGGTCGTCTGCGATTGATGGAGCATATTCCTGAACTGGAGGAGATTGCAGCTAGAGTTGCAGAAGTTTACAAGATCCCCTTCAATTTCAATATTCAAATGAAATACAATGGAGATATTCCAAAGTTGTTGGAAATTAACCCACGAATGTCCGGTGGACTGCATATGTCATGTCTGTCAGGGATTAACTTTCCTTATTTAGCCGTCAAAAGCGCACTCGGTGGCGAGGTTCAGCCTATGAATTTTGAAGGTGATGTATTGGCTAGCCATCTGGAGCAACCGATGATTATGAAAATAAACGGCCAATCTGTCATTCCGGATGCCGTGAATTGAGCGTTCATAAAGTCGCTCACAAGAGGTGAGAACAATTCAGTTTAAATCGAAAGTGTTGCTTTACGCCGGTATCGGTTATGTTGTTGCTGTATTAACGAGCTCTTTTCTGCCCGAATTCATCTCTCTGCTGTTGCCTTTAGCGGGTGCGGGGATAGGTGCTCTGGTAACGAGAAGTCCAAGAACCAATCTCCCAGCGGAGGTGTTGCCAGCAGGCCCTGTGACGACACCTATTGGTAAGGCACCCGCTGAGAGTGCTCCTCAATTAAGCACCACGACAAATGATACCACATCAGGTAATCACAGCTATGACAGTAGAACTGAGAGCGCGGTGAAGATTGGACCGGAGTTCGCTCCGGTTGTGGAGTATCTTAGTATTCTGGAAGATATGATTATCTCAGAAGGGCAGAAGGATACGCTGGACAATGAAATTGTCGAGAAATCATTGGCGCTCTTCGCGAGGCTTCAACGTGTAATTCCACTGCTGCAGGAGCTGAATAACGGCGAGATTAATCATACGGTCCGCAGGTTGATTCTGAAGGATTTGAATGGTGTAATCAATCCGTTCTTACGGCTCGGCGGTGAAGCAAAGACGAAGAATCGGAGAATGCTGCTGAACGGTCTAAGAGATGTCGACTCCAAAATATCGGATATCGCGTCCACGATCGAACATAAAGACCTGATGGAACTTCAGACGAAGGCGGAACTGATTCATCAGCGGTACAGCAGTTCCGAACTATAGGAGGGAATCCCATGTCCACGCAGTTGATCCAATTAAAAAAAGAAGATGAACAAAAGGTAGTCGAGGAAGCGGCACAATTAATTGAGAAGGTATCCCAAACGGATACGGTTACACTGGATTCCTTGATGGATGATATCGGCAAGCTTGGGGTTAAGACGCAGGAAAAAGCAGGACAAACCTTGAAGCTGCTGGATCGCCCAGTGAATGACCTGATGTCTGGTAAGCGCGTTGAAGTGCCTAATATGATTATGAAGCTGCGGAATGAGTGTGAGAATCTGCAGCAAAGTAAGAATGTGAGCTTCTTTGGCAAGATTCTGCGTAAGAGTCCAATGAAGAACTATGTGTATAAATATCAGTCGGTTCGTACGAACATTGATGCCATAGTTACAGGGCTTCGCGATGGTAGAGATACCCTCGAAGAGAGCATTGTGAATATGCGTCAGCTGAAACGTACCTCTATGGAAGAGATCTATAACCTGCAGACCAAAATTGCTTTCGGCACTAAGTTGAAAGAATTGTTCGAGGTAGAGATCGCGAAGCCTGAGAATGAGTACCGTAAAGCTTATCTGGAGCGCGGATTGCGTAAAGTGATGGTTCGAATTCAGTCGATGACAGAAATGATTCTGCTGTACAATCAAGCGATTGCTGCTACAGACATCATTAATGATAATAATGACAAGCTGATTGATTCCGTGAATAACGCAATTGATAAGACCTCTAATCTGATCACGGTGTCGGCAATGATTGCGATGTCTTTAGCGGATCAGGAGAACGTTATCAATGCTGTAGAAGCGACGAATAAGACGATTGAAGATCAATTTAAAGAAAATGCACGTCTGCTGCGTACCACTACAGAGAAAACAACCGAGTTGCTGTCTAAGCCTTCTATGTCTATGGAAGCTGTGAATCAAGCGATTGGTGATCTGCTTAGCGCACTAGATACTTCAGAACAGTCCAACCGTCGTATTATTGAGAGCTGCCAAGATTATACGTCTAAAATGACGGCAATCAATACTCAGCTGGGTAATCGTTTAGGACTAAATGAGGCGGACAAGCCTCAGGCACTGAAGCAAGGAGAGGCTGAGAGTCAACTGAGCAGTTTCTTGAACTAAATTGTTTCTGACAATAATAAAAATACAGAGAATAGATTGAGATGCCTGTTGAATTCATTCAACAGGCTTTTTTTAACGCCAATACTCAATCATAAAGCCCTATCTTCACACATAAGTTGTCACAAGACTACATGTGGAGGAAGTGAGGATAGGCATATGATCTTAGGGTGCTTGATACTCGTGCTTATCATCGTAGCCAGCAGTGAAAGAGCAGAGGCGATTGCAAAAATGAATGAGGACACTTAGGATTTTACCATGATTTGGTTCAAGTAATTTCCAGCGGGTTATTGGGTATAATAACGCAAGATTGCACGATTAGCCCATAACTAGCTGGAAAACCCAAATTCCTAAGGAGGTCACATGGAGAACGAGGCGCTGCTACAAGTTGAACAATTAGCACTTAAGAAACAGAAGATCTATCGGCAAAGTATATTGCGCTATATTGCCAGAGCCATGCTGGCCAGTATGTTTATCGGGTTTGGTGTAATTGTAGCCTTCAAGACAGGCAACTATTTCTATATGGAGCATTCACCGTTTGCGTATCCAATGGCTGCGATTACTTTCGGAGCAGCGATCATCCTAATCTCATACGGTGGAGGGGACTTATTTACCGGAGATACTTTCTATTACACGTACACGGCTTTGAGACGCAAAATGAAATGGTCCGAGGTTGTACGCATGTGGGTCATGAGTTATATAGGTAACATTCTTGGTGCTGCTGCATTTGCACTGTTGATTTTTTTAACAGGGCTGTTTTACAGTTCTGATGTAAATGGTTTTTTACTATATGTGGTTGAGCATAAAATGGAGGCTCCGGCAGGGCAGCTTTTTTTCCGCGCTATCCTCTGTAACTGGCTTGTTTGTATGGCTTTTTTCATCCCAATGAATATCAAAGGCGATGGGGCCAAAATGTTCGCAATGGTCTTATTCGTATTCTGTTTTTTCATCTCCGGTTATGAGCATAGTATTGCCAATATGTGTACTTTTGCAATTGCATTAGTCCTTGACCATCCCGGAACGGTTTCGTGGGGCGGTGTGGTGCATAATCTTGTGCCCGTTACAATCGGAAATCTAATTGGCGGCGGGGTTCTGATGGGGGTTATGTATTATTATGTGAACAAACCTTTTTTGGATGATCCGAAACATTAAGAAGAAATAATGTGAATCCGCAACTTCGCTCTTTAAAAGAGCGGAGTTTTTTGTGCTGTAAGATATTTCTTCATCTTTGGGATATTTTGATTTTTTAGGGTTGAAAAGGATTAGGGGGAAAGAAGTAGAATACATATTAGTATTGCAAAATTGAAGAATCATACAGAATGGGGTAAGGCTTTGGAAAAGACAACAGGGATACTGACGGATGAGACTATCATTAAGGCTTCCAATCAGCATTGCATTGATCAAGGAATAGATCCAGAGCAGCCTCCTATTTTTCCAAAATGTTATGCTGCAGATGAATTGGGGTCACAACTCCATGTATATAGTGAAGTGATTGAGGTTATTGATTTTTTTGTAAACAAGTTCCTTTCTTCAGTAAAAGGTAATCCGATCCTTGTTACGATATCGGATGATGCAGGTTATCTATTGGCGTTCAAAGGGGATCCGACGATTATTGATCTCGTAGGGCAGGTTGGCATCAAAGAAGGTGTGCAACTAAACAAAGAAGTGGGTACAAACTCAATTGCATTGTGTCTGGAACATCAGCGGCCTTTTCAGTTGAAGGGACAAGATCATTATCATCAAATTCTTCATCGTTTAGTGTGCTGTACGGCTCCTTTTTATAAAGAGGATGGGCTTGAAATATTGGGGACGATATCATTTATGGCGGATATTGATGTGGCGCATCCCCACTTATTGCCTTTGCTCTGTACCATGGCTGACTCTATCGAACGCGAGATTTTGCTGCGTAGGGGGAATGCTGAGCTTCAGCTTTTAAATCGAATCCTATTGGATACCAATTACTTGGGTGTTATTATAACGGATGAACTTGGAACGGTCGTCAATATAAATGAGAACTGCTTAACCATGCTTCATTTGGATGGTGAGCATCAAGCATCTGTTATCGGTGCCAGTGTCTTCGAAATTCGGAATGTGGGCTCTTATTTTCAACATGTCATTCTTCAGCAAGAGGCATGTGCTGGGCTGGAAGTGATTCAGGAGAGCAACGGTTTATTTGAGCATTATATGCTGGATGTGCTTCCGGTTTACGATTCGAATGCATGTTTAGCTCGTGTGATAGGGAGTCTTCGTAATATCACAGAGATGAAAAAAACGGAAGAAGTGTTGCGCAATACAGAGAAGCTAGTGGTCGCTGGACAACTAGCCATGAGTATCGCACATGAGATTCGTAATCCGCTAACTACAGTCAAAGGAATGCTTCAACTAGCCAATAAAGATTCGCAATTGCTACATTATGATCTTATAATGTCAGAAGTAGAAAGAATGAACCTCATTGTGAGCGAGTTCCTCATACTAGGTAAACCGCAGGCCGCGCATTATAGGGTAGAACAATGTAGCACGATTCTGCAGGAAGTGCTCAGCATTTTTGCGATTCAAGTGGAGATGAATAATATATCATTGAAAACACAATTCCATTGTGATGCGAATATCTTGTGTGACCGTAATCAGATTAAGCAGGTCTTCCTAAACATCCTAAGAAACTCAATGGAAGCCTTGCCCTTTGGCGGAAGCATTACAGTTGCCCTAGATGTGGAGAATGGATTCCAGACGATTACCTTCAAAGATAACGGAGAGGGTATGAACAAGGAAGTGCTGGATAAATTAGGGCAGCCTTTTCACACAACCAGAGGTGACGGTAATGGACTGGGAATCATGATTGTTAAAAAAATAGTGTCTGCACATAGAGGACACGTGGCCATAGCAAGTGAAGAGGGCGTAGGTACAGCCGTTACGATTTATCTGCCAATAAAATAAAGGGCTTATCTTGGCTATTTCTTCGTCGTGCAAGCAGTAATTCATAATAAAAGACTCTTCCGCCTATGCAGGCTGGAAGAGTCTTTTATTTGGAGAAAGTCTACCACTTGGATCCGCCTGATGAATTTCGGCCGGACTTCCCTCCGCCGCCCCAAGAAGATCCGCCGGAGGATTTGCCACCGCTGCCGCCTCCACCCCAGGAGGAGCCTCCGGACGAGCGTCCTCCACCGAATCCACCTGATGAAGGTGGGCCAGAGGACATTCGTTTGCGAGCCTGTGCGCGACGTTGTTGTTCTCTCAGCATAGCTAATTGAGCTAGTCGCTCTTCTTCTTCCTTCTGACGAACGAGTCGGTTCGCTTCATTCACAAAGGAATTGATCTGTGAATCATAAGAACGGCCAAGGGATTCCAGTTCCTCAAGATTGTAAGGCCGGGATGCCAAACGATGTTCCAGTGCACTGTATTCCGGCAGTAAGGATAGCTCGAAGCGAATTCTAGAAGATAACCCTCTGCTATGCAGCATACGCTGGGTTGTTTCCACCCGGCTTTGCCCTTCGGAAAAGAGGCGAGTGACCTTATCCAGTCTTTCATGAAGTGCATTTAGACTTTCTGAGACACCATCGAACTGCTTTGCAGCTTCATCTTGGAGGGATAGCAACTGTTCTAGCGCATTGTGGGCCTTATCATATTCGCCGCGCTCATCACTGGTCCAATTCTCAATCTGCGCCACTTCACTAGCACCTTCCCGAAGGCGTGTGCTCCACGCTGTAAGGATGTTCTCCACAGTTGATACATGTTGTTCTTCAAAATACATACGTGCTTCGGTAATCCGGCTTTGCAGTCCGTCTCGCCGCTGTTTTAGTTGGCTCCACTGGGTACGGAATAACTCTAAATCTCTGCGGTTATTCTGCCGAAGAAGTGCTTGTTGTTCTGTCATAGCAACAGCCTCATCCAGGAGAAGGTCAAGAGTAGCGCCTATCTTGCGCACCTCATCCATATCTCCAACACGCAGCGGCGCTTCAAGCGTTAGCGATTCTGCGCGGGCCTGCTCCAGACGGTCAAATGGTTTTACCTTCATGTTGTGGAGTGAACTCTGCTCGATGATGTTTGTGATTTTGGCACGGGTTGCAGCTAAAACCGTAGGGAACTTATTTAGCTTATCATCGTAGAGATCGACATCCTTCAGGTCTTGTTCAATCTTTTCTTGGCGATCTTGTGCATCCTCGGTAATTTCTTGTGCGGCGATAGGGTCAAAAAGCTCCAATTGATCTGCCTTAGAGGTCTCCTCGGCAAGCTCCTTGAGCTCTTCTACAATTTCTTGAAGTGCATAGCCAGTTTCTTTAACCGCACCCTGCAGCTGCTCTTCAAGCTCTGGTGCATCCTCTTTCAGCTCTGTAATTCGCTGTTTAACATTGCGATCAGCTTCACTGATGACAGCAATGTTCTTCTCTTCTTCCTCGAGCGCTGCGCGGAAGGAGGCCTCTGTCTGCTGTAATTGTTCCACGGCTGCCTTAAGGGCAGTCAAATGATAAAAGGGTGGCTGTACACCTTGCCCATCACTTTGCAGTGAAGAGATTTCAACAAGCTTTGCAGAGAGCCGTTTTGAAATGCCTTCTACCAGTACCTCGGTTTTTCCCTGAACGATCCCTTGAAATGGCTTTAATGACTCCAATGCTCGATTTGCCTGTACTAGCAAATCGGATAATTGCTCTTGTTGTGCGTTTAGCTGTTTGCGTCGACGTAGACCTGTGACCACTATGAATAGCACAAGTAGTATTAGTCCGATTCCGATTAGAATGGCGACAATCGTAAACATGGAGCTATTGGAGCGGCTTCCGGTACTGACCGAGGTCCCTGGTTTACCGGAGGTTCCGTTCCCTGAACCGCTATTCGTACTGCCAACTGCACTACCACTTCCTGCATTTCCTCCAGTATTTCCGGTACTCTCCCCGATGGAATGGACCGCTTTAATTAGAGCCTTTGTCCCTCCAGCGAAGTCACCTTCTCTGGCATAAGGGATGAAATAAGTATTAACTAGCGCTGTAATGGCAGCACTTCCTGATTTTCCTCCCTGATTTTGGGACCAGGCATTTAACGAGGTTTGAAAGCCCGGATTGTTAAAATTTAGTTCAATGGACTGGTCGCCAGCGGAGATCAGCAAGAGAATATCGCGTGTGGATAATCCCCAAGAGGTGTAAGTATCCTCGGCGTACTTATCGGCCGGAGTGCCGTTTAGGGAATCTACGGTGAGTACATGCATAGTAATCAGATCTCCAGTGGCAGCAGCAGAAATGGACGTCGCTTCTGCGGAACTGAACATTCCAGCTTTATCGGTTACTAATCCCTGCTCAGCAGGGATTTCGGCGGCGTATGCACCGGGTATCCATAACACGCTGATCAATAAGAATAAAGCTATATACTTTTTCAAGCTGACACGCTCCAATCTGAAGGACTTTGTATTCAGTATATTATGCTGATAATTATACTATATCATTAACCCTCAAGTGACCCGGGGATACCTATTCTTACATAGCTGCCAATCATACAAGCAAAAAAAGCCGCATTCCCTAAAAGGAATGCGGCGAATATTCAGAAAGGTTATCTTGTCGGCAGACAGAGAATGTATTGCAATCTGGATTTAATTTCTTTTTGCCATTTTAAATCTCCAACTTTAACGGCAAGATTGAGCAGATCCAGATAATCGTCAACCTGTAGTGTTGTTCGGGTAGAGGTAACGTTCATGGGTGATCAGTCTCCTTTTAACTTAAATATAGTAAAGTGAAATCAATAACTTATTTAATAATGATAATCATTATCAACTTGTATCATTATTGCTATTATCCACATTTTCCATCTAAAAAGCAATATAAAAATGTAGCATCCGTAATTTTATATAATTTACAAAGGGAAGGGTTCATTGATGGGATTTGCGTATATTATGTGACGAGGAAAGAAAAAGCAGGGGTATTGCCATATTTTGTCGAATAACATTTAGGATATTACTGTAAATTCAGTAAAAAGGGGGAACAAGCGATGAAGCAGTGCAGACTGTTGCTTCTGATTAGTATTTTATTTATGCTCTTACCTCCTACTGCTCTTCACGCCGAAAGAAAGGAGATCGAATATCAAGTAGAGCTGGAATATCCACCTTATAAATATATAAAAGATGGGTACATGACCGGTTTTGATATTGAATTGAGTAATATGATCTTTGAGAAGCAGGATTATGATGTCCACTACAGTACAGGGAAGTGGCCTGATGTGTATAATCGGCTCGTTCAGGGTGATATCGAAACAGCGGGTCTAATGGCAGTAACGGAAGGACGAAAACAAGAGTTGTTATTTTCAGATCCTGTTTTCAAAAGCTATATTTCCATCTACGCAAGGCTAGGGCTTAAGGGTAAGATTGATTTAAATAAGCTTGGAGGTTATAAGATAGGTCTAGGAAACGGGCAGTATTCTGAAACAGTACTGAACGGGAAATTGGGAATTAATGATTACGTAGAATTTGCTACGATTCCTGAAGCCTTGGAGGCTTTAGAAACAGGGGAGATCGACCTTCTATTTGAGAATCAGGAGGTGGTCGATTATCTGCTCGTTGAACAGGGGAAGACAGACAGTATTATTAAGGAAATGAATGATCTTTATCCCAGGGATGTAGCTTTTGCAATCAATAAGTCTGCACCGGAGTTAGTTTCTTATGTTAACGAGAGATTGGGGGAATTGAAGCATTCGGGTGCTTTTGAAGAGTTGTACCAGAACTATTTTTTCGTTCATTCTGATTATTATAAAGGCATGATCCACAAAAGATGGGTTTACGGAGCAATCCTTCTATTCTGTCTTCTTATCCTGGGTGGAGTCCTGCTTAAAATGAATATTAATCGTTTACGGCGTGCTGTTTATTCAGAGCATCAATTTTTTGAAGATGTTATAGAGCATAGTGGCATGGTAGTTTGGGCGGTGCAGGCAGATAAAAAGGTAGTGCGGTTTAATAAATTCGCTGAACAGATGACGGGTTTAAGTGAAAAAGAGGTACTGGGTGTAAATATTGAGGATATCGCAGGTCTGGAAGGCAGCACGGCTATAATCCGGGATCTACTGAAGCAGGCAATACGTCTCGAATATGTCAGCAACGTAGAAATTAAACTCCCAGACCAGTCATCTGAAGCGCGATATTTCTCATTCCGGACAGCCTTATTAAAAGGACTTGATAAGCAAGCAGCCGATATCTTTGTCCTTGTAGGTGTGGATATCGATAATCGTAAACAAAATGAGCTGAGGCTACAGCTAAGTTATAGGGAATTGGAAGCTACATACGAAGAGCTCTCAGCGACAGAGATCGATCTACAGGAGCAATTTAATAAGCTACAAATCAGTGAAAGGCGTATTCGGCTCTCCACAGAAGGTTCTGGTGCGTATATGTGGGAGTTTGATTTGGAGGCGAGACACTTTAATTTATCGGAACGATGGTATGAACTCATGGGTTACACGAAGGATGAAATCAATTCGTTTGAAGATGGAGTGCTTAGTATTGTTCATCCGGAAGACCTTGCTACAACCCTTAAGCTTAAACAAGATCACCTGAAGGGTGTCACACCTATTTTCGAAACGGAGTTCCGCATGATTACCAAAGATAATCAAATCGTGTGGTTTGAGGTTAGGGGTAAGGCTACCGTTAATCCAAAGGATAAAGTTCTGTTATTCATGGGCTCCTTGATTGATATCGGCGAGCGGAAGCAAGCGGAGCTTAAACTGAGCAACAGCTACCAAGAGCTTGGGGCGACCTATGAGCAGCTCGCGACTACTCAACAGGAGCTTCTAGTACAATATAATATGCTTCTAGACAATCAGAAACATATGCATCGTCTGGCTTATGTGGATGCGCTTAGTAACTTACCTAACCGTTTATGTCTGCTGGAGACCATGGAGAAGTATCTAAAGCATCCGGGAGGGAAATTTGCACTGCTGTTTCTGGATTCAGATAATTTTAAATACATCAACGATACCCTAGGTCATAAATCCGGGGATGTACTCATCCGGAAGGCAAGTGAGAGATTGCAGTCACTGATGCGGGAAGGAGATATGCTCTCACGGCTAGGTGGAGATGAATTTGTTATTTTTATTAAAGATACAGAGGATCGTGAGGCTGTATTGCGTCTGGCAGAGCGTATAATGAGAGCGTTCAGGCAGTCCTTTTTAATAGGAGAGAGTAATCTGTACGTCTCGCTAAGCATCGGAATTTCCTTTTATCCAGAGGATGGAGAGACGGCCGAGCAAATTTTGAGTAATGCGGATGTGGCGATGTACCGTGCTAAAGAGGATGGCAAAGGAACTTATGTAGTCTATGACAAATCGATGCATACAGCGTTTAATGAACGAATGAATATAGAGAAACATTTGCGCAGTGCTATGAACAATAATGAATTTGAACTGAACTATCAGCCCCAGATGGATATCGAATCCGGATTCATCTCTGGCTTTGAAGCTTTAATTCGTTGGAACAGCCCATCTCTCGGTTCTGTATCTCCACTTTCTTTTATAAAAATTGCTGAGGATTCCAGACTGATCATCGATATTGGTGAATGGGTGCTTCGCGAATCTTGCATCTTTATGAAAGGTATTCAAGATCGTACTGGTGTTCCTTATAAAATATCGGTCAACATTTCGATTATTCAGCTATTCCAGAACGATTTTATCGAGAGGGTACAGGATAGTCTGGCAGTAAGTGGCCTAAATCCAAGCTGCCTTGAGCTGGAAATCACCGAGTCTATTTTTATGAAATCATTTGAGAGTATTCTGGGTAAGCTGCAGTTTCTAAAGTCTAAGGGCATTAGTATCGCCTTGGATGATTTCGGAACGGGTTATTCATCACTTAGCTATTTGCAGCAATTGCCGATTTCAACGCTCAAGATGGATAAAACCTTTATTGATTCGCTTTCAGAAAAAGCTGACAGCCAGTCTTTTGTGCAGTCCATTATACAGTTGGGGCATAATATGGGACTGAAAGTTGTAGCAGAGGGTGTAGAAGAGGTCATTCAGATGGATGTGCTCAAGCAATTAGGCTGCGACAAGATCCAAGGCTACCTGATTAGCAGACCTGTGCCAAAGCAGGCAGTCGAAGAGCTTTTAGAAACACAGAGGCGCTATGGGATACAGCAGTCAGATTCAAGCAGATGAACACAAAAACGCTTACCGTCCATTAGGGACGCCGAAGGCGTTTTTGCTTGTGTTCGGCCTTTAGCTGATTACGATTTTGTTCTTCCCGGTGTTCTTAGCCTCATAAAGTGCATCGTCTGCTTTCTGAAATGTAGAGTTTTTGGAATCTGTACCTATAAAATCGTGCATACCGATACTGACGGTTACGTTTTTGTCGTTCATTTCCGCAAAGGGGGTATCGGAGATGGACGTTAGAATATGCTTCATAATCTCATGAGAATGATTAAGGGTCTTAGAAGTCAGAATGACGACAAATTCTTCCCCGCCAAAGCGAGCCGCGAAATCATCAGGACCGACATGCTCGAGGAGGATCGCTGCAACCTTTTGCAATACGATATCTCCAACGGAGTGCCCATAGGAATCATTTACTTTTTTGAAGTTGTCGATGTCCATGACGGCTAGCTGCATAGGAAATGGATTACTCTGCTGATGATCGATCAGCCATCCTAAGTATTCATGAAACGTCTTATGATTATAAAGGTCCGTCAGAGGATCGATCTTGGATAGCCGGTCCATGATTATATTCTGAATGCGTAACTCCTGTTCTGACTTTACGGAGTTCTCCAGGGATCGCATCAAATCACGCCCGCGACCGATAACTGCAAAGCCTGCTAAAGCAGTAGAAGCAAAAATAAGAACAATAATGATAGTTTGGGCGATGGGGACATACCCGTGATTAGATGCCTTGATGAATAAAATGATCGTGTACAGTAGACAAACAGCAGAAGAGGCTATCATATAACTAGACTTCATATAGATCATGGATACAAGCAGCGGCAGCAGCATAATTAATGACTTAACATACAGTTCATCATTGAGATTGATGATAATAAGAAGCGCAAATAAATGGCTCGCTACTGTAATCGCTAGCTCGGACCATTCGGGTTTCCATCTATAGATAAATTCCAGAATAAAGATCAAAGTCAATATGACGGAATCAGGAATCAGCGACTGAGTAATAAACTCTCCCCTGGTTAGGGTATCCGAATGTTGGCCCCATAAGCATTGAGAAACAAACATATGAATACTTAAATCCACAATCAGGATGATCCAGAATGCATTGAGCAGGACGCGATTCCAATGGGTCTGACGAGGAGTTTGAGATGTAGTATGCATAATGTGTTCCTCTTTTCCAGTGGCAATTTGCTTATATATTCGACAATAATTACGGATTCCCTCTCGACCAATTATCTCCAAATATATTCGTATATTACGGTAACGTTGGTATAGGTCCTCCATAGATATGGATTAGCGTGTGGAAGGACTGATCGAAAAGGAATAGTATAGAAAGTATTTCCTTTCATTAACTCTGCTGATATAATGTTAGAATACATAACATCAATTGAGTGGAGTGGGAATAATGATGCAGATTCGTCGAAGCCAGATTTTTGTAGTCGTCCTGTTGCTCCTGGTCAGTGTTTACAGTTTGTTGATAGACATGTTCTGGATTCATAAGCTGGTAATCATCCTGCTTATGGCTTCTCTAGGCTGGGTCCTGCTAAATTTGTCCCGCTACGTTTACCGTAAAGAAGTACTGCTGAAGGAAGCTAATAGTAAAGTGGAGCTGCTTGGCAATGAGATTGTAGTTACTTCGGACCGACTGCATGGTGCACTCGAAGAAATCAGCCGTCATACAGAAAAGCTGCAGCGGACAGCTGATTATTCACATGAATATGAAATGGATTTGCGGATTCGCAGTAACGAAGCTAAAGCTAACATTGAAGGTGCTTATCGGACAATGGGCGGAGTAGCATCCGTTACCACACATATCGAAGAGTTGACGGAGAGACTGGGGTCAAATATGCAATATGCCCGTCAAGGAATGACAACCATGGTAGATTCCTTGAGCATCGCAGATGCTGTGATGAAGGATTTACAGATGCAGAGCGGGGACATGTTAGCTAAGTTTACTATCTTGAGTAATCATATTGCGATGGTAGAAGAGATCAATACGCTTATTAACGGAATTGTGGATGAGACCTCGCTGCTAGCACTTAATGCTTCCATAGAAGCGGCCCGGGCCGGGGAACAGGGCCGCGGATTTGCGGTGGTGGCCAGCCGGATTCGGCAGCTGGCTGATCAAAGCAAGAGCTCGGTCGACCGTTCCTCCGGCATCTTGCTCGACATTAATAACGGAGTACAGCAGGTGCTGGAATCCGTTACGAAAGAGCAAGATTCAGTGGAACGTGGGGTGAACGAGGTCGGCACGGTGAAGCTTCGACTCGATGATATTGCTTCGAGAGTCGATGAGGTCGGCAGCGCAGTAACGGAAACCATCGATGCTGCCGCGAAGCAGGGCAAGCTGATAGTTGAAGTGACGACGGAGCTGAGTGGGGCAGTGGCTATCGTGAATGAGACGATTGCCAATGTGGATCTTACGCTGGAACAGGTGACACGGCAGCGGAGCCAGATCGGGCAGCTGAACGAAGTCAGCGCCAATCTGTTAGCCGAGTCGCAATCGTTGCAGCAGTCGGTTACCGGCATTGCGGGTCGAGAAGAAATCGAGATGAGCCAATATGCAGCCCGGCTTCAAGAAATGCAGAGTCTCTTGGAGACAATTTCAGCTAAAGAAGAACTGTACGACCCAGATACTGAAGTTCATCAAGGTGTTTTGACCTCTTACATTAAAAAAAATCCGGATGTACAAGCCATTTGGTCCAATCGGACGGATGGGACCTTTATCTATTCCGAGCCAGCGGCTGGCCTCTTGAATGCCAAGCGGCGTGATTGGTGGAATGGGGCCATAAATGAAGGTGAATATGTCTCGAAGCCTTATGTATCTGCGATTACGAAGCGTTCTTGTGTTACATTATCCAGAGCGATTAAGAATCGTCAGGGAGATGTCGTTGGTGTAGTAGGTATCGATTTGGCGGTGTAATAAAACCAGAAAAGCAAGCCCTGCTATATTAGGGGCTTGCTTTTTGTTATTTTAGGTAGCGCTGATCTGCAACTGTTTCCACGTCGCCTGCCAGTTCTTTTTAATAACGCGTTGTTCATAAATAGGGAGTAAGCTCGGGTTTTCAGTAAAATGTGGGGTAGGTCGTAATACTACATGAATAACATCGTAAATTCCGTGTGGAGCGACTAGGAGGATTTTCCCTGATGGATCTAGGGAGAGTCCAAGCGCTGTAGCGGTTTCCGGAAACTTGGATATCGCATCAACAGCTGATGTATACGGTGGGAGTTGATTGACGGTATGCATTCTTGCTTCATTCTTAACAGACCAGGGAATAGCAGGATTCAGGCTTCGTAGTCTCGCCTCCCAATCCTTCTCCACCTCCTCTTGAAGATTGCTGTCGTCATAATAAATAACATCAACATCTGGCAAAGGTGTCCGTTCTTCGAAGCCGTGAAGGGTGTCCCAAATTTTTGCACGCACAAAGCCGGCGCAAACCCACCAGTCAGGTAACTGCAGCGATCTAGCATTCTCTAATATATCCATCATCCAGGGATCATTTTGTACAAGCTGTATGATATCTGCCTCATGTTCTAATTTTTGCAAACCGCCCACCTCCGTATATGTATGCTTTTATTCTGATCCTATCATACAACAAGAGTTTCAATAGAGGTATTAAAGGATAGGCTGAATGGACAGAGGCATGAACTATCTTTATAATAAGTCGACATCTAGTCCTTTGGAGGCGGAGACCGTGCAATATACGTTTACGATATTACTGCAATTATTCGAAAGAGCTGCACTACTGCTGATGTGTCTGTTCGTGCTGACTCGTCTGCCGCGGTTTAAAGAGATTTTTCAAAAAGGAACCTACGCCCCGCAGGAGCTTGCCATTGCGACTACGATCTTCAGTTTATTCGCTATCTTTGGTACCTATAGTGGGATTAATGTGGAAGGCTCGCTTGTGAATGTACGAATTATCGCCATCGTGTCTGGTGGGATTTTGTTCGGGCCATGGGTAGGGCTCATAACAGGCATCATCTCAGGGGTTCACCGTTTTCTAATTGATATTGGAGGGGTAACCTCTCTTCCTTGTCTGATTACGAGTATTACCGCAGGGATTGTGTCAGGGGTAATATACCGCCGCACTTCAGGTGAACGTCGTTGGATGGCCGGTATTTTGGCCGGGATGGCCTGTGAAGCCCTGACGATGTTGCTCATTCTGGTGATGGCCGAACCGTCATCGCTGGGTGTGGATATCGTGTCCAAAATTGCTTTTCCGATGATTATGAGCCAGATTAGTGTTGGTCTGATTGTCATGCTAGTGCAGAGTGTGGAGGGTGAAAAGGAACGGATTGCAGCGAAGCAGTCCAAGCTGGCACTGGATATTGCCAATAAGACCTTGCCATATTTTCGCAATATTAATCCCGAGTCGCTTCGTACCATCTGCCAAATTATCAAAGAAGATATCGGTGCAGACGCTGTAGCTATTTCGGATACAAGACTCATTCTCGCTTACGTTGGTGTTGGAGAAGAGGATTATACTACGACCAATGAAATTATAAGCGAAGAAACGAAAGTGACGTTGTCCAGTGGTGAAATTACGATCCGTAACGACGATAGTGATTATGTGAATCCGGAGATTAAATCGCTGATTATTATTCCATTGAAGGAAAAAGGTGAAGTGACGGGAGCGCTCAAAATCTATTACACCAGAGCCCACAAGATCACTTATTCTTTACAAGCTATGGCTGTAGGTTTGTCGCAAATGATCTCTACGCTAATGGAAGTATCGCGGGTTGAGGGCATTAAAGAAATGGCGAACAAAGCGGAGCTAAAGGCGCTGCAGACAAGCATTAACCCACACTTTCTGTTCAATGCGCTGAACGCGATTGCGTCCTCGATCCGGATTAATCCGGATAAGGCGCGTGAGTTGATCGTGAATCTGTCCGGTTATATGAGATACAATCTGGAGCTGACGGATGAATTTATCGACATTAAACGAGAGCTACAGCAGGTCCAGCAATACGTTGAGATTGAAAAGGCGCGCTTCGGAAGCCGTCTTAACGTGCTTTATGATATTGATGAGGTTCAAGTCCGGATTCCGAGTCTGATTATTCAGCCGCTTGTAGAGAATGCGATCATCCATGGCATACTGAAGGTAAGAGGGACGGGAACGGTAACGATTTCTGTAAAAGATCAAGGCGATAATGTGCGGGTTGGCATTCGGGATACCGGAGCTGGCATCAGCGAAGATACCATAGAGAAGGTCTATGCTGGCGATATGCCGGAGAATAAAATCGGACTATTTAATGTACATCAACGGGTCAAGCTGATCTATGGGACAGGACTTACCATTCAGAGATTGGATAAAGGGACGGACATCTTTTTTGATGTCAAAAAGGAGGGGCTATGAGAGCGATCATCGTAGAGGATGAAGAGCTGGCAAGACAGGAGCTGGCTTATTTAATAGAGACACATAGCGGGATCGATATTGCCGCACAATTTGAAGATGGGCTGGATGCACTCAAATTTTTACAGGTTGAGACGGTAGATGTGATCTTTCTGGACATTAACATTCCCTCGATAGACGGAGTGCTGCTGGCTCAGAATATTAGCAGATTCTCGGTAAAACCTTATATAGTGTTTATTACTGCGTATAAGGAGCATGCCGCTGAGGCATTTGAGATTGAAGCGTTTGACTATATTCTTAAACCCTACAGTGAGGTTCGCATTAAAGCTATGCTGCACAAGCTAGAGGGGGCATTCGTTGCTCGCGGAAGACAGGGGGAAGAGGAACGTAATCCCGTCAGTGATAAGGTGAATCTGTGGAAAAACGAAAAGATTATCGTAGTGAATGCCGACGATATTTATTACGCCTCCGCACAAGAGAAAAGTACGAGCGTAATAACTAAAGGTGAGGAATATAGTATGGCGCTCAGCATCAGCGATTTTTATAATCGACTGCCGGAGGATCGTTTTTTTCGCTGCCATCGTTCCTATATCGTTAACCTGTCCAAAATCAAGGAAATCATCCCTTGGTTCAACAATACGTATTTGCTGCGTTTGCATGATTTGGAGTTTGAGGTGCCCGTAAGTCGCAGTAAGGTAAAAGAATTCAGGCAGATCATGCGCTTATAAATGCAGTTCATTCTTCATTTGCGTCATTTCATGCCAGATTTCTCTCAACATCCGCTGGTTTAGCTACAATAAAGAGGCGATAGAAGCTCTTGTAGCACATCACGAGAGAGAAAGAAGGAATAGACCATGACTTCGACGAAAGACAACAAAAACGCAAAACGGTGGCTTATCGTATTAGGAACCGTAATTATGCAGATGGGTCTAGGTACCATTTATACATGGAGCTTGTTCAATGCACATCTGGTAACAAAATTCGGATGGGAGCTTAACGCTGTTTCGATTACGTTTTCGATCACGAGCTTTGCACTCGCTTTTGCGACTTTGTTCGCAGGGAAATTGCAGGATCGTTTTGGTCTTCGCCGCTTAACTGCCACCGCAGGGATTGTGCTTGGTCTAGGATTGATTCTTAGCTCTCAGGCGAATTCGCTGCTAATGTTCTATATATTGGCTGGGGTAATCGTTGGTTTTGCAGACGGAACAGCTTATATCACTTCATTATCTAACTTAATTAAATGGTTTCCGAATAATAAAGGCTTAATCTCCGGTGTGTCCGTGGGTGCTTACGGAACGGGGAGCTTGATATTTAAATATATCAATGGTAGTTTGATCGACTCGGTGGGTGTGTCTAATACGTTTATGTATTGGGGCATGATTGTTATGGTGATGATTGTAATCGGTTCCTTACTTGTCAGAGAAGCTCCAGTACAAACGGCATCACTGGGTGCAACATCAGCTTCGACTATCGCTAAACCGAAGGACTACACGGTAAAAGAAATGCTACGGACAAAAGAAGCTTATCTGTTATTCATCATTTTCTTTACCGCTTGTATGTGTGGTCTGTATTTGATCGGTATTGTTAAAGACATCGGGGTGCAGCTGGCTGGACTTGATGTACAGACGGCAGCTAATGCCGTAGCGATGATTGCAATTTTTAATACAGCAGGGCGTTTAATCTTGGGTGCCTTGTCTGACAAAATGAGCCGTTTGAAGCTGGTAGGTGCTTCGCTTGCAGTAACGGCAGCCGCTATGCTGACCCTTAGCTATGCGACGCTGAATTTCGGACTGTTCTTCACTTGTGTAGCAGCCATTGCATTCTGTTTCGGGGGTAACATTACAGTGTTCCCGGCGATTGTCAGTGACTTCTTTGGTCTTAAAAATCACAGTAAGAACTATGGAATCGTATATCAAGGTTTCGGTATTGGAGCCCTTTCCGGTTCGTTCATCGCCGTCTTCCTGGGCGGGTTTAAACCTACTTTCGTGATCTTTGGTCTCTTGTGTCTGCTGGCCTGCATCATCGCGATTTCGCTAAAACCGCCAGTGGAGAAAGCGGAAGAGAAGAAGGCGCTTCGGCTCAAAGCTACAGAACGGACGGCTTAAGGATATTTATAAAAGACGTACAACTGACAACAGTTGTACGTTTTTTTATTGGTTAGAAGTGTGTTCAGTACGTGGAGTGTGCCCCCAAAAATACCTGTGGAGTCTAAGAGCTATACAGACTGCATAGCTCTTATTAGCCTCTAAATGTGTATAATTGGAGTGAATTTGAGCAAATGGCAGCATTTGAGTCCGACTGTAGGCGGAAACTGCATATTTTTCTGAAATAAGGTTTCTTTGGTCTGTTAAACATTCTATATTACGCTGGAATTACTTCTGTGTAACAAAGGTTTATACTGATTTGCTCCGATTTTGGTGTACATAGGCACTTTTTTCTAGGCTCAAGTGTTATAGAAGATATAAAGGGTAAGGAGGTGCTTACATCGCCACAGGATTTGTTAGACCCCAAGGAATTGGAAGAGTGCATAGCTAGTGTGCAAAAAGGCAATACCGACCAATATGCTTTTATTGTCCAAGCTTTTCAAATGCCGATCTATCGCTATTGTTATCGTTTGTTAGAGAACAAGCAGGATGCGGAGGACGCAGTTCAGGATATTTTGGTAAAGGGCTATCAATCTATCCATCAATACAAATTGCAAATGCATTTCTCGGCATGGCTTTATCGTATCGCGTATCATCATTGTTTAAACCTGCTGCGCAGACGCCGTTTGCAAAAGCGGGTCATGAGTATCTTCAAGCCTGATTTTATGTCTGCAAGTCCTGAACAAGAGCTGGATGATCGGTTGTTTAATCCCTCATTGTCAGCCGCATTAACGCAGTTATCGCTGGAAGAGAGGAATATGCTTATTTTGCGGGTCTTTGAAGAGAAGACTTATGCAGAGATAGGCGAAATTCTTGGGGTCAGTCCGAATGCACTGACGAAGAGAATGAACCGGATCAAGCGGAAGGTGCAGGAAGCTATAAAATTGGAGGAGGAGATCAAATGGAACGAACCACAATCAGCGATGAATACCAAGATATAATCTATGCCTCGGCCGGCAATGAACTTCTGGGTAAAATCGATGTAGAAGAGAAGGTCATGGGTCGTATCCATGGCATATCCTCTCGAAAGCGGGCTTTTTCGCTGCGGATGATGAATAAAACAACGGCATTTGCCAGTATGTTAGCATTGTTCCTGCTGATTTCTGTGACAGCCTATGCTGCATCGGAATATATCCAGATCCGCAATAGTGAAGGCGTAGTGAAGGTCCAGCATGTTGCCCCGAATGAATCGGCAGGAGTCGCCTCCTATGATAAATATGCGCAGCAAGCCGATACATTTGCTAAACCGGGTGAGCTGATTGCATATTTGATGAACAACAAAGCAGGTGCAGAAGGCATGGCGACAGAATTGCAATTTAAGTATAAAGAGCAGCGGATAGGCGTATACTCTGATTTCTTAAAGGAAATCAAACGGACAGAGGCACCGATGCTTCCTGCAATGGCATCAGGGTATGCTTTTAAATATGGGGTTATATACCCTAATTATCCGACAACGGATGCAGATAAGAAAAGTTCTCGATACCAGGAGACATTACAAGATCTTACAGCCCAGGTGAACAAAGAGAAGGGGAGCCATAATATATTTATGAAGGCTATTCCATGGTCGGAACCAGGCTGGATCAGTGCAATTTATTCGAAGAATAATGCTTTTATAAGTATCTCTGCCACGATCATGCATGGCGGGAAAGTGTTCGTGGAGCAAGAACCTGAGAATCAAGCGGATAAGATTGTAGTAGCAGGTACGGAGGTTGTTTATAACAAAGTAGTAAAGAAAGAGGTCAGTTACGACTATCTGAATTGGTATAACGAGAAGCAGGATGCGTATTATACGCTCACTAGCTACGGAGATAAGATTTTGACCAAGGAGCAATTTCTTCAGGTGGCTGGTGAGCTGCTGAAGTAGATTCTTGTAGTTTTGTAGTTGCATGCGCTAAGTTAGTTGTACTATATACAATTAAAGTTAACTAATACCTTTATATAAGCCCTGTAGTTGTATTTAATACAGCTATTGATGCTTAGATTAGTGGAAATAAACGTTTTTGCGGATTTTAGTTGTAGAGAATGCAATGAAGGAAGAGGATATGGGAGATCAGAAATAAATAAGTGTACAAAATGCAGTTAGATCATATGCAAGGTAGGTAGCATTGCTGACAGCGCCGGGCTTTCTAAACTAAGGATTCATGATTCACCCTGTACTTATGAAATACTTCATCTCAAAAGTTGATTCAGATATAAAAGAAGGTATCCCTAATGCGAAGCTTTAGGGATACCTTCTTTATATTCTTAAGTCGAAAGATCGATCAGGGTTAGCCTTCCAGCAGCAGTGCTTCTGGATCTTCCAGCAATTCCTTCACTTTAACAAGGAAGCTAACCGCTTCAGAGCCGTCAACGATCCGGTGATCGTAGGAAAGGGCGATGTACATCATTGGGCGGTTAACGGTTCTTTCTTCGTCCAGCGCGATGGGGCGCAATTGAATCTTATGCATCCCTAGAATACCCACTTGAGGGGTATTCAGAATCGGGGTGGATAACAGGGAACCGAATACACCACCGTTTGTGATGGTGAACGTTCCGCCTTGTAGCTCGGAGAGGCTGAGTGTATTGGCGCGTGCTTTGGAAGCGAGATCGCCAATTTGGCGTTCGATTTCCGGGAAGCTTAGGCGATCCGCGTCACGGACAACCGGAACCACCAGACCTTCCTTAGCTGCAACTGCAATGCCGATGTCGTAGAACTTCTTAACGACCAGATCTTCACCGTCGATCTCAGCGTTCAGCAGTGGATAGGTCTTCAGCGCTCCGATCACAGCTTTGGTGAAGAAGGACATAAAGCCTAGTCCAACTTCATGCTTCTCTTTAAACGCATCCTTTCGGCGCTTACGGATGTCGAGGATCGCGGTCATATCCACCTCGTTGAAGGTGGTCAGCATGGCTGCAGTTTGCTGCGCTTCAACTAAGCGGCTGGCAATCGTGAGCCGTCTGCGCGACATGCGCTTGCGCTCCACGTGCTTGCCATCGTCCGGCGCGGCTTTGCTCGCTGCCGGCTTCGCTGGCTCCGGCTTGGCTTGTGCCGCCGGAGCTACCGGTGCAGCGGCCTGTGGCGCTGCTGCACCATGGCCCGACACATCGGCCTGACCAATCCGGCCGATAGGATCACGGGCGCTAACATCGCCGAGGTCGATGCCGCGCTCCCGTGCCAGCTTGCGTGCGCCCGGCGATGCCAGTGCAGCGGGGCTTTCGCCACCCGCTACAGCGACTTCGGGCGCTGCTACAGGTGCGGCTGCTGCGCTGCCGCTTGCCGGTGCCGCTTCAGGCGCTTTGCTCTCAGCGGCCTGCGGTGTACTGCCGCTAGCGGCTCCAATGATGCCGATGGCTTCGCCAACGGCTACGTTCTCGCCCGCTTGACGCAGGATGGAGGAGATGACACCCTCCACCTCCGCACTAATTTCCAAATTGACTTTATCCGTCTCTAACTCAGCAAGCACATCACCTTGACCTACCGTGTCGCCTTCTTTAACCAGCCATTTGTAGATGGTTCCTTCGGATATAGATTCTCCCAGATCGGGTACTAAGATTTCTGACACAGGCCGTTACCTCCCCAAACATAATGGTTTACGCTATTGTGATACCATCCTCTTAAGAGGATGGTACAGCTGTTTGTACTTGTGAATTTGCTTTTAGGGCCTCTGAAACAATTCTACGCTGTTCAAAGCTATGAACATCTGCATAACCACTCGCAGGACTGGAACGTTCAGGACGTCCGATATATCTTACGCTAGTGTTGTTCGGTGCGATGGCGCGTAACCGAGGTTCGGTATAACTCCATCCGCCCATATTCTTCGGCTCTTCTTGCACCCAGACAATTTCCTGAAGGGAGGTGAAGGAGCTTAAGTGAGCACTCAGTTCAACTTCTGGGAACGGGTAGAGTTGCTCCAAGCGTAGTACATGTAGCCATGACCAATCTTTGTCTGAAGCAGCCTCTAGCTCTGTTTGGATGTCGATAGCTACTTTACCGCTGCAGACTACTAGACGTTTGACCTCACCTGGTTTCTGGCCTAGCAGGGGCTCTGCTAACACAGGCTGGAATTGTCCGGAGGCGAGCTCAGTACCGGCAGATGTGCTGCGCGAATTACGAATGAGACTCTTCGGCGTCATAATCACCAGTGGTTTAGCGTCTTCCTGTCCACATAAAGCAGCTTGGCGCCGCAAGACATGGAAATATTGAGAAGCGGTGGTCAAGTTGGCAACGGTCCAGTTCTCTTCCGCGGATAACTGCAGGAAGCGTTCTAATCTACCACTGGAATGCTCGGGTCCCTGTCCCTCGTAACCATGCGGTAACATGACGACGAGATTGCTGCGCTGTGTCCATTTCGCACGTCCGGCGGCAATGAACTGATCAAATATAACCTGACCTGCATTGGCGAAGTCGCCATATTGTGCTTCCCAGATGACGAAAGTTTCTGGTGCGAACACATTATATCCATACTCAAAACCTAGCACAGAAGCTTCAGATAGCGGACTGTTATATACGCCAAAGGAAGCACGGGAATTACTTAGCTGATGAAGCGGAGAGAATAATTCTCCTGTTTTGCTGTCGTGCAGTACTAGATGGCGGTGTGCAAAGGTGCCGCGCTGTGCATCCTGACCGCTAAGTCGAATTGGCGTTCCATCCTTCAGGATGGTAGCGAAAGCGAGAGACTCGGCGAGTGCCCAGTCGACCTTTTCACCCTCATTCAATGCATCCTTGCGACGCTGCAGAATACGTTCCAGTTTCGGATAGACTTGGAATCCATCAGGTACGGTCAGTAGCTCACGATTAATCTCTTGCAGACTGGAGATCGGTACGGCTGTTGTCCCTGCCGCTGAGCGCTCTGTTTGAAGAGGAACGAAGGCTTTTGGTTCTTTTTTCTTGTGATTGCCTTCCTTCATACTATCGTATGCACGTTGCAATACGCCTTCTGTTTCAATGTGCATCTTTTGTACATCTTCAGCTGTAAGGATTTTCTCACGCTGTAGCCTCTCCGCATACACCTTGTAAACGGTTGGATGATTACGCACCTTGCCGTACACGATAGGTTGTGTAGTCTCAGGATCATCCATTTCGTTATGTCCATGACGACGATAACCGATGAGATCAATAACGAAATCCTTTTTGAATTGATTGCGATATGCGCTAGCTAAACGAACAGCTGATATACAGGCATCGGGATCATCAGCGTTGACATGGATAATTGGAATTTCATATCCTTTTGCGATGTCACTCGCATAATGCGTTGAACGGGAGTCTTCACTTTCTGTCGTAAAGCCGATCCGGTTATTAACAATGATATGGATCGTCCCGCCATTCTGATAACCTTGAAGTTTGCCAATATTAAGTGTTTCTGCAACAATTCCTTCACCTGGAAAAGCAGCGTCGCCATGCATTAGCACCGCTATAGCTTTACTGGTATCAATCTTCGGCAATCCGGCTGTGCTCCGATCTTCTTGAGCAGCACGAGTGAAGCCTTCCACGACAGGATTGACGAATTCCAAGTGACTTGGGTTATTCGCTAGTGTTATTCTTGTGCGTACGGTTTCTCCTTCGCGAACAGCGCGGTCTGCACCGAGATGGTATTTCACATCACCCGTCCAGCCATAGTTAATGCCTGTAGAGCCTTCGGAAGGGAAAAGCTCCTTGTTTGGAGAATGATGAAACTCTGAAAATATAATATCATAAGGTTTGCCCAAAATATGTGCAAGAACATTGAGGCGACCACGATGCGCCATGCCCATCAGAATATGCTCTGCACCGTCATGCGCAGCAGCGCGTACGATTTCATCGAGCATCGGTACGAGAGCGTCATTGCCTTCCAAGCTGAAACGCTTCTGACCCACAAAGGTTTTGTGGAGGAAGGTTTCGAATTGCTCGACTTGGATCAGGCGGTTTAGCAGCTCTTTACGTTCTGTATTATTTAAAGGCGCTGGTGAGCTTGTGGATTCTGCCTGTCTGTTCAACCATTTCAGTTCTTCTTCTTCATGCACATGCCCGAATTCATAGGCGATCGTCTTGGTGTAAGCCTGACGCATACGCTGAACTGCATCCCATCCGGTATGCACATCATTCGGGGCATTCTCCCAAATGAGCGTGGCAGGTAGTGCGATCAGATCCTCACGAGTCAGCTCATAGGTTTCGAGTTCGAGATATTTAGCCATGGGATTGTGATCACGCTCAAGCGGATCAATATCAGCGGCCATATGGCCATATATACGAATATTAGCGATTAGCTTGGAAGCTCTTACTGCCTTTCTAAGCCATTCGGTGTCACCCGAAATGCGAGGCTGTGGAGCTGGTTCGGTGTCCGGTGTTAGGGGTGGGGGACCCGAATTTGTAAAAAGCTCGCGATAATTATTCTCTACGGTGGATGGATCTTTCACAAACTGTTCATATCTTTCTTGAATGTAGCCTAAATTGGGTCCGTAATACTTACTCCAAATGGATTCGTTATAGGGCTCTTTGGCTGCCATGAATACATCCTCCTTAACGGATGAACTCCATACGTGACATTTTGTGTCAACGCTTACTGGAGCTGTGATGATTGCGGTTTCATTTCTCATCTTATTGTGCTACTTTCCACACGTGTAATCAATTCATTCTTTCGTCCAATACGTTCGCAAAATGGTATGGGTTAGCTTGTTCTAATGAAAAGAACGCTGTTTCTTCTCATTACCCATTCCTAAGGCCCACTAAAATGATTCTAATATCCTTATTTTTAACTAATAGGGAAGGAAGCATCATTATATTGTCTTAATTAATTTTATGAATAGGACGAGTATCGTGTTAATAGGACAAGATATCACAGAAAAGAGCTTCTATTTTTTGTTTTTTAATGGAAAAACTAATCAGAAATCGACACACTTTTCCACTTTAGTATAGTATAATGTTATTGCAGTTAGCGTTTTTCATCCTTTTTGAAGTAGATCCTTTCGTGTAAAGGGTCCAGTAAAAGGTAAACCTGCCGAAAGACAGGGGCACAAAGTCGCGGGTCTAAGGTAGAAATACTATGACAGCCGGATTGCCTGGGGACGTAAAATCTTAGGAGGAGATTTTTTGGACAAGTCCAACCAGGGAAGCAACAGAGAACAGCAGGTTATTGATGTAGACGTAGAGTGGGTACATTTATTATTAGCAGCTAAGAAGGCTGGCATAAAGGCAGATGAAATTCGTCGATTCTTTCAGGAGAAGACTGTGCAAGCCGTGCAGTAATACATTAGAGCGTTATATACCGAAAAAGGGCATGGCGATAAATCGCTGTGCCCTTTTTCTATAAGTTGTACACGATACATGGTTAGAATATAAAACGCCTTCGCCATCCATGTTAGGAGGGCGAAGGCGTTTATGTTTGATAGTATGAGTAGAAGAGGATCTTATTAGATCAGATGAAGGATTAGTCCTTCTGATCCAGGCGCCATTTCTGGTAGTCCAGAAACTCCTTGAATTCGCGTTTGCTTATGCCTGAGGCCATAGCTTCCTGCACCAATCGGAACCATTCCGAATCTAAAGGCGATTCCTCAGCATCATTAGGCTCTCCATAGAGCAAAGCATGGATGGATACCTGAAGCGCATCGGCGATCTTTTCGATAAACTGGATGGAAGGATTGGATTGGATGTTTCTCTCCACATTGCTAAGATACGATTTAGCAACATCCGCTCTGTCCGCAAGCTCAGATAGGGAGAATCCCTTTTCTAGGCGGAGATGCTGGATACGTTGGCCCATATTTTGTGCCACTATGCTGACGCCCCTCCGTATTTTTTGTTATTAGTATAGCAAATATCGATAAATTCGACAAAGTTTATTGTAAAGAGAAGAGCAGCATCTACTTATCCGCTTTCCGGAATAAGAATCTGCTGCTCTTCGAATGGAAGACTTATTAGATTATCTAGCGACTCCAGCGGATTGCTTAGCAAAGAAATCCCAAGTCAGTGTCAACACATCTTTTTGGAAAATGTTCTGATCTTTACCGTCATCTACAAATTTGAATTGGACGGTGAAGCTATCAGAAGTACCTGCTTTAATGCCGGATGCCTCATTGCCTATGAATGGTAGCTTTTCTACGAGATCTGGTGTTAAGTTTTTCAATTCAGATAGTGTTGTTTTATAAACAACAATATCTGGGATTATGTTGCCGCTCTTGTCCTTATTTTGTATGAATTCGACTTGGATGAATTGTCCTAAATCAACGCCGTTGTTGTTACCACCTACATCATTAACGTCGTACTTTGTTTTGAGAACAATAGAGCCGATATCGATGTTACCATCATTATTCAATTTGAAATCTCTCTTGATTGTGTCACCTGGTTTCAATTTATCCAGATTTACGATAACAGAAGGGTCAGAGTTCAAATCCAGTGTACCCGCTGCGAATGTAGAGGTACTTGTTGCAGTGTCACTAAAGTAAGCGAAGGTTCCTCCACCAATCAATGATAAACCCAGTGCTGCAGATGCTACGCCAAGACCCAATGTTTTTTTGATACCCATAATTAAAATTCCTCCTCGGTTTTTGTGGTTTTTTTATAAAATTTATATATTGTAACTTCCGGTTCGTAAGCGGAAGCGGACAATCAACGGATTACTGTATTTCAGTTGGGGGTGGAGAGGTGGGCAGTATAGCAGCATTTTTCTTTTCGAGTGCAGCTACAGCCTTCCATGATGAGTACAGGGCATAGAGCAGGAGCATCAAGCCTGGTACGATCATGAGCACGACACTTCCAGCTTTGGAAACTGCGAAATTCATAGCGTAACCTACGTAAGGTACGGTAACCCCGGTATACTCAGCTACAACATTCGTTGAACTGGTAGGGTTCATATCAGGCGCATCATTGTTATCGCCTTTCGTACGATACATGGCTTCACCAGTAGCGTTGTTCATTGTTGCTTCCACAACACGGTGAGTAATGAGCAGGTTTTCTTCATTTCTAAAGGTGATAACATCGCCTTTTTTGAAGCGATTCATATCTCCTCCGGGTTTTAAAGCGACAATCGATCCGGTGTGAATCCCTGGTTCCATCGAACCAGAGAGTACGGATTTGATCTGGTATCCGAAGAAGGCAGGTTCACCGCCGGAGGCCTTTGATAAAACTACAGCTACCACCAGCAGGATAAAGATGACAAGCATGATGCTCGATAATGTATTGTTGATCATTTTTTTAATCCGCATATTATTCTCCACCTTTGTCTTGTTGAGGGGCCGCAGGAGCTGGTGTTGCTGCCGGTGGGGAAGAGGTTGTATCTTCCGCCTTTGGCGTCTCCTGAGGAACCTTTTGCTGTGGTACATCTTGTGGAATCGTTGGCTCTTCACCAACTCCCGGAACGACCGGGTTAGTGGCTGGGGCTTCAGGTTGTTCTTTATTTATGTTTTCTGGAGCTGCTTCACCTGTCGGTGGAGTCACTTCCGTTTTTGTTTTCTCTTCTGCTTTCGCTTTGTCCTCGGCTTCTTGCTTTTCCTTCTTCTCCAGGGCCAAACGCTCTTCTTCTTTCTTCGCTTGTTCCAGCGCCTCTAATCGGGCTTTCTCAAGGGCTTCCAATTGTTGTTCACGGGCTTGACTGATCAATTGGAGCTGACTCTGAAGATTGCTGATTCCTGAAGTAGCGGATTCTTTAAGGTCATTCATTTCAGTGTTGAGATTCTCATAAGTGGAGGTCAGTTCGCTAGAGATATTGCCGGCCGGCTGACTAAAAGGAATCAGGAAAGGCAACGGCTGCTGAAACGCCTCATTGCGTAACTCGGGTTGTCCATATACATCACTGGTCACTACCGAAGCAAATGGAAGGCCGATGTCGTGTATGAAGTTTAGGTACTGGATAACTCCCTTTAATGAAGCATTTAGAGATTCAGAGATTACCCCACTTTGATTTAGGCTGCTTTGCAGCTCTCTGAAGAATGGTTCATCCTTGATTTCTAGACAGTTTGAATCTAGAGAGGTCATATATCCTCCAATCTGGAATAGGACGGCTGCTGCTGCGTTCAGCTCACCATTGATTTCGTTCCAAATTTGGCTGTTTGTGGCCAGTTGCTCATTCACGCCATTGATTTGAGATTGAAGTGCGGAGATTTGTGTGGAAATCTCTTGCGCTGCGACATCAAGCTCATCCAGCGTCATGCCTTCTATTCCCGAAACGTCTGAGAGACTGCCTGAAGGGGTATAGCTTTGCAGAGATCCTTTTAAAGCATTAGCTCTTTCGATATGATCTTTGAGTTCTGTTAGAAGCCCCTTGATCGAGTTTGGAAATACTTCGCAAAAGCTAATGGTGCTAGTGGTTTGCGCAGTAGCTCCAAAACCACCATAGGTACTACCCACTTGCTGCGAGGTAGTCAGAAACAAGACGGAGACAGCCATTCCTGATTGCAGAACACGTAATCCGATTTGCTTCTTTCGTTTAGGCCTTCTTTTTGCTGATCTGGGTCTCAGAGGAATACCTCCCCTCAATGTCTTGAGTTTCTTTGGTTCGTTATTGTTGTTCTTTATTAAGAACAACTTCTGTAATGAATAATACATGGAATAATTTGAAAAGAAAACTGTCAATAAGTCTCATTTGTGCTCTATAAAGAACGATAATGTTAATTTATCTCTATTTATCTCGGTTTATCGCTTGATATCTATTTTTATTCGCAATAAAGAACGGTATAAGAGGCGACTGCATTAAAAATAGCCTAATCGTGCGTGAAGCACGATTAGGCTATTAAGAATTCTTGCGAGTTTTAATTGTGGGTTCAGTTAGGGAAGACGAGTACCACGTGAACTAACATATAGGTCATACCATTCTTTTCGAGTAAGCTCCAGCTTGTCCGCATCGGCGCAGGCAGCGATGCGCTGCGGATTCACAGTCCCAATCACAGGCTGAATAGCTGCCGGATGTGTCATTAGCCAGGATAGCACTATGGCTTCGGGTGTTGTTCCTTTTTTATCTGCAATTTGTTTAACCATGGCGGCTGTCTGGACGATATTCTCTGGCTGATCCTCTAATGAACGTCCGCTAAATATGCCTTGTGCGAGTGGGCCCCAAGCTTGAAGCTGAATGTTCTCCATTCGGCAATGTTCAAGGGTTCCTTCGGGAAAGGTAATATCCTTCCAAGGTTCACGGTTTACACTGATTCCAGCATCGACCCAGCTGAGCTTGGCTAGGCTCATGTGTAGCTGGTTTACGATAAAAGGTTCATCGCAATAGGCTTGCAGCATTTTGATCTGCGCTGCACTCATATTGGAGACGCCGAAATGACGAACCTTACCAGCTGTCTTCAATTGATGTAATGCGGAGGCCACTTCCTCCGGATCCATTAAAGGATCAGGTCGATGCAGCAGCAGAATATCAATATATTCCGTTCCTAGTCGTGATAATATTCCATCCACACTGCTTAGAATATGCTGGCTAGAGAAATCAAAGACATTAGAACTGTCTCCAGGCTCCATTAGCTTAATACCGCACTTTGATTGGATAATGATTTCTTCGCGGAGTCCTGGGCGTTCTTTAAAGATCTGACCGAATACCTTCTCGGCTTTACCACGGGTATAAATATCTGCGTGATCAAACATATTGATACCAATAGATCGTGCAGCGTCGACGGCTGCATGTCCTTGCTTAACATTCTCGGTGGTGATCGGTTCATGATCCCAGCCCCCACCAAATCCCATACAACCTAGAGCAATACGGCTGGCTGGTATACCGCGCTTGTTTAAAGGCAGCGTTCTCAACAATGTGATTCCTCCTAGGGAAATATGATTGCATACACGTACATATTGTACACGCTTAGATTCTAGCATGGTATTTATTGTATCTGTAAAAGTAAAAAAAGAGTAGAGGCCCTAAGGACTCTACTCTGTATTAAGTGGTGTTCCAATGTCATTCAACTTGCGTGCTACAACATCATCATAGAGACGTTGCAGCCATTTTAGTTCAATAAGGGTGTGTTCATAGGTGCCGTACATGAGATGAAGGGCGGAACGAGGAACAATAGGAATATGTTCTTCATATACCTGATAAGCCAGATTCACCTGATGTTCGGTTTCCCGAATACGTTCTTCGAGCAGCTTCTCCACCTTGTTTTGATCAACATGACGGGACATGGCTAGAGCCATATACATCGGATGATAGAAGGGCTCGTTCTTTTTAATTTGCTGTAGAATTAACTGCTCGAATAAATTTTTACCTTGCTCAGTAATACCGTAAATGGTTTTGTCTGGGCGATCACTGCTGCTAATCACTTCTAAAGCTTCGATATAACCATCTTGTGCAAGTTTATCGACAGCGTAGTAGAGAGACCCAAGCTGGAGCTTTGTAATCCGGTCCATGGAGCGCTCTTTCATGACTAGTGTAATTTCATAGGGATGCATATTTCGTTCAAGCAATAGTCCGAGAATAGCCAATTTCATCGACATATAATTACCTTTTACCCTCGGACGCCTGAGCAGTTTTACTCGGGATGGTGAGGCGGTCTTTCGGCATCAGCAGCACAAAGACTAAACCAAGGACGGCAGGAATCATGGCCCACATAAAGGTATGTGCGATTGAAGAGGACAGTGCACTAGATATTTTCTCCAAAATTTCAGGTGGAATCTTGGCTCTTGCTTCAGGTGTCAGGGCTGCCCGTGGATCGCCGAAGGCTGCTGACTGCTCACTTCCGCCAAAAGCTTCGCTAATGCTGCTAGTGAAGTTGTTACGCTGAATAATACCGAAGATCGTAATCCCCAGCGTCATCCCAAGCGAGCGCATAAAGGTACTTGTTGAAGTTGCCGAACCGCGTTGGCGCATATCGAAATTATGGATAGCTGCCATGCTTAGCACGGAGAAGGAGAAGCCCACGCCGAATCCAGTTAAGGCCATGAATACATTAAGCATGAGACGGGAGGTATCTGGTGATAAAGTGCTTAGACTGTAGACACCTGCTACAAAACAGACAGCGGATAGGATCATAATGTTGCGGAAGCTGGTTTTGGTTGTAAGTAGCCCACCGGTCTGACTGCCCACGACCGTACCGATCATCATCGGCATGAGGATCAGTCCAGAGTTCGTAGCGGAGCCGCCAAATACGCCCTGTACAAAGATAGGAATGTAGATGGTGGCTACGATAAAGGCAGAGCCATAGAACAAGGCTGTCACACTGCTTGTTGCAAACAACCGTTTACTGAACATCGCGAACGAGATAACAGGTTCAGCCGCCACTCTCTCAATGAGGATGAATGCCAGCAAGAGTACAGCGAAGCCGGCGAATAAGCCGAGAATGACACTGGAATCCCAAGCGTATTGATTGCCTCCCAGTTCTAGCGCAAACATTAGGCAGATAATGGCGCTGACGAGAGTGAAGGCTCCGCCCCAGTCGATGCGCTGTTTAGCGTGAGAGATCGATTCTTTGTACGAAGTTGCGATCAGAAACAGTGCAATAACTCCGAGCGGCAGGTTAATGTAGAATACCCATTGCCAGCCTACATAGTCGGTAATATATGCACCTAATAATGGTCCGAGTACACTGGAGATTCCGAAGACGGCACCGAATAGGCCGGTCAGCTTTCCTCTTTTTTCAGGCGGGTAAATGTCGAAAACGATAGTGAAGGCGATAGGCATTAGTGCACCGCCGCCGATCCCTTGAATAGCCCGGTAAATACTGAGTTGTGTAATACTGGTTGCAGTGCCGCACAGTGCTGAGCCAATCAGGAATACAATCAGTCCGAACATGAAGAAACGTTTACGTCCATACATATCCGAGAGCTTGCCGAAGATTGGGGTCCCAGCCATTACCATGACCATATAGGCCGAAGTGACCCATACGATTTTGTCCAGACCGCCAAGGTCGGAAACAATGGTTCCCATAGCTGAAGCTACAATGGTATTGTCCATCGCGGACATCAGAATACCGAGCAGCAGGCCGATAACTACGAGTTTAAGATTACTTTCTTTAGTATGCATGCTTCGCAGGCTCCTTTTTCTAATAGTGATAAATCCGTTCAAAAAATGTTCATAGGTTAGAAGCAAAATTTATTATATTCAAATTTGAATAGGGTAGCAATAGTTTTTTTAAAATATAAGAAGTATAAGTTTCACACCATACTATATGTCTTATATTTCTCGCTTAAACGCTAACCGTCCTTATATAGATAACGAAGGCGTTTATGCTTGAAAAAATGGGATTTAGGGGATAGGAAATAAAGAACATCTCTTGACATACCCTACGGGGGTATATTATATTATTGGCAAGGAGGCTGATCCTTATGTCTACTAGTAAGCAAGAACAAACTGAGAAATCCTGTGAAGCTGACTGTCATTCTTCAGTATCTGGAGAACGAATGAGTCATCATTCGACAGATTTCAAAAATGGTTTGAATACTCGCCTCAACCGGATTGAAGGCCAGATCCGCGGGATAAAGGGTATGATAGAGCGGGATACTTATTGTGACGATGTGCTCAATCAGCTCGCAGCGGTTCAAGCGGCACTAAACGGTGTTGGTAAGATGCTGCTGGAAGGGCATATGAAGAGTTGTATTGTTGAACGAATCGAAGCCGGTGAACATGAGGTTATCGATGAGCTGCTAATCACGGTTAACAAATTAATGAAATAATAAGCTAATGCTTCTTAAGCATAGCTTCATAACATTTACTGGAGGTAATAATAATGTCGAACGCTACATTAAATGTCGAAGGAATGTCTTGTGGTCACTGTGTCAACTCTGTAGAGAAGGCTGTAGGTAATCTTGGAGCTACTGCTAAAGTGGATCTTGCAGCTAAAAAAGTTTCCGTTGAGTATGATGAGAACAAGGTGAGCCTTGGAGCTATTAAAGAAGCTATTGAAGAGCAAGGGTATGATGTAGTTTAATTTGAAGCACAGTAATAAGGCTTGGAGCTGTTATGGGGATGCCATAAGCTCCAATGCCTTTTCTTTTTATAGAAATTATCATACTCTATAGGGGTATGAGGAGGCTTTGGAATCATGGATAAGTTAAAAATAACAGCTTCACCCAATGAACAGCAAGCGACCGTACAGATTACAGGCATGACCTGTTCTGCTTGTGCAGCTCGAATTGAGAAAGGTTTGTCCCGGATGGAGGGTGTTTCTCGCGCAAATGTAAATTTGGCCTTGGAACAAGCCACTGTCGGATTTGATCCTTCTGTATCAGGGTTACCACAAATTGAAGATAAAATCCGCGCTCTTGGTTATGATACCGTCAAAGAGACCGCGGATTTTGATATATCAGGCATGACCTGCGCTGCATGCTCGGCGCGGATCGAAAAAGTGTTGAGTCGTACGCCGGGGATCGCAGCAGTGAATGTGAATTTAGCGCTGGAAACGGCACATGTACAATATACTCCCGGTAATATTAGTCCAAGAGAGATCATGGAGAAGGTAAGCAATATCGGATATAAAGCTACACTTAAAGAAGACCGCAAGGATCATGTGGACCGTCGTGTACAGGAAATTCAGCATAAGAAGTGGAAGTGGATCATTTCTGCTATTCTTTCTTTCCCGTTGTTATGGGCGATGGCAGGTCATTTCTCATTCACAAGCTGGATTCCAACACCGGAGATATTTATGAATCCTTGGTTTCAGCTTGTTCTGGCGACCCCCGTACAGTTTATCATCGGCTGGCAGTTCTACGTAGGCGCGTATAAAGCACTTCGTAACGGGAGTGCCAATATGGATGTGTTGGTCGTACTGGGGACATCAGCAGCGTATTTCTACAGTCTTTATCTGACGATTGATTCATTAAGTATGAAGGGAATGAATCATACCACCCAAATGTATTATGAGACGAGTGCTGTACTCATCACGCTCATCCTTGTCGGTAAATGGTTCGAGGCGCTAGCCAAAGGACGTTCCTCTGACGCCATTAAGAGCTTAATGGGGCTTCAGGCAAAGACGGCTCTCGTGATCCGTGATGGCAAAGAAATGAATATCTCGACAGATGAAGTGATTCCCGGCGATATTGTATTGGTGAAGCCCGGAACAAAGGTGCCGGTGGATGGCGAGGTAGTAGAGGGTTCCTCTTCTGTGGACGAGTCTATGTTGACCGGAGAAAGTATTCCTGTAGAGAAAAAAACCGGAGATACCGTTATCGGTGCTACATTAAATAAGAATGGGATCTTAAGAATTAAAGCTAACAAAGTAGGAAGAGACACTGCACTCGCTCAAATCATTAGAGTAGTGGAGGAGGCCCAAGGCTCCAAAGCGCCTATCCAGCGGATCGCGGATGTCATCTCAGGTATTTTTGTACCGATTGTTGTAGGCATTGCGATGATCACTTTCTTGGTCTGGTACTTCTGGGCAGCACCTGGTCAATTTGCCGATGCCCTTGAAAAAGCTATTGCGGTGCTCGTAATCGCTTGTCCATGTGCGTTAGGTCTTGCAACGCCAACCTCCATTATGGCGGGATCGGGCCGCGCTGCAGAGCTTGGTATCCTGTTCAAGGGTGGTGAGCATTTAGAAGGCGCACAAGGGATTAAGATCGTTGTTTTAGATAAGACAGGTACGGTTACAAATGGTAAGCCCATACTGACTGATATCGTGACTACCACTGGAATTGCCGCTTATGGTAAAGAAAGTGCGGAGAATCGTTTATTAGCTTTAACTGCGGCAGCCGAGAAATTATCAGAACATCCGCTTGCGGAAGCCATCGTAGCAGGAGCTGCTGACAGAGAATTGATCTTACCCGCCGCTGAACAGTTTGATAATGTACCTGGACGGGGAATTATGGCTGTTGTCTCCGATCAACAAGTTAGGGTGGGTACACGGCGTATGATGGAAGATCATCAATTGGACATCACAGAGTGGACCCCAGTCATGAAGAGACTGGAAGAGGCAGGAAAGACAGCTATGCTTGTAGCGGTGGGCGATGAGATTGCCGGGATTGTCGCTGTTGCCGATACGATTAAACCAACCTCAAAAGCAGCTGTAGCTGCGCTTCATGCGATGGGCATAGAGGTCATTATGATTACAGGTGACAATAAAATCACCGCAGAAGCTATTGCGAAGCAAGCAGGTATTCGAAAAGTGTTAGCAGAGGTTCTGCCGGAAGGCAAAGCGGAGGAAGTTCGTAAGCTGCAGCGGAATGGGACAAAGGTAGCTATGGTTGGAGATGGCATCAATGATGCTCCTGCACTGGCTACTGCAGATACGGGCATGGCGATCGGTACAGGTACGGATGTAGCAATGGAGGCTGCAGATATTACACTGATGCGGGGAGATCTGAAGAGCATACCCGATGCCATTATGATGAGCCGTAAAACGATGAGTAATATTAAGCAGAATTTGTTCTGGGCACTTGCATACAATACAATAGGTATACCGATTGCTGCACTCGGATTTCTAGCTCCATGGCTAGCTGGAGCTGCGATGGCATTCAGTTCTGTGTCCGTCGTTTTGAATGCACTTCGTTTGCAGCGGGTAAAGCTGTAAGAGAAACCTAACTATGTAAGGAGTGGCCGCTGTGCAAGAAAACAACGAGACAATATCTCTATTAATGAACCATGCATCTGTCCGCAAGTATCAGGATAAGCCAGTAAGTGAAGAGCAGCTTGCAGCTATTATTGAAGCAGGCCAAATGGCTTCGACTTCCAGCAGTGTACAAGCCTATAGTGTCATTGCAGTGACTGACCCGGCACTAAAAGCAGAGCTTGCCGGATTAGCGGGTAATCAGGCTTATATCGAACAATGCCCAGTCTTTTTGGTCTGGTGCGCGGATTTATATCGGCTGCGTGAGGTCACAAAACCTCATTTACAGGGAGAGACATCGTATGAAGATTCTGCGGAGAACCTTATTGTAGCTACCGTTGATGTTGCGCTTGCTGCTCAGAATGCTGCTGTAGCTGCGGAATCACTCGGGCTCGGGATTGTTTATATCGGCGGAATCCGTAACCGGATCGGGGAGGTTTCTGATTTGCTTGGACTGCCTGAGCTGGTTTACCCGATATTTGGAATGTGTGTGGGCTATCCTGATGGAGCTACAAGCCTGCGTCCGCGTCTGCCATTAGAGGCTGTTCTACATCGCAATCGCTACAATGCCGAAACGACAGTGGAGCAGGTCAAGACTTACGATAAAATCTCTTCAGACTATATGCGTGAGCGGACTCATGGTGCCAAGGATACACCTTGGTCTGTGATTATGGCAGAACGGTTGGCACAGCCAGCGCGAATGCATATGAAGGAATTCCTTCTCGGAAAAGGATTTTTCAAGAGGTAATCTAGTATTTCGCTTAAAGAGGCTGCCCTATTCGTAGTTAAAACTATGGATAGGACAACCTCTTTTTTTTGTGAAGGTGACAGTTGTCATCTTAAAGAAATGACAGTCCATACTAATGTATGGTCTCCTTTTTCCATATGATAGAAATAGATCAAACGCATTCGGAATCGGAGGGGTTACGAAATGGACAATGTTATTGAGATGAATGGAGTTAGCAAATTATATAAGGATAAGAAAGCAGTAGATAATATCAGCTTCAACATTGCCAAGGGTTCGATTACAGCTATTCTTGGACCAAACGGAGCAGGCAAAACAACAGCATTGGGAATGTTATTGGGGCTATTAGAACCCACTGAAGGTACAGTGAAAATATTTGGACAACATCCAAAAGATAAAATCGTACGTGAAAAGACCGGCGCGATGCTGCAAGAGGTAAGTGTGATGGATCGGCTGAAGGTTCGGGAGATCATTGCTCTGATCCGTAGCTATTATCCACAGCCGATGGATATGGAGTTTCTAATTAAAGCTACAGGGCTTGCGCCAGCGGATCTGAATAGATACGCTGAGAAGCTCTCGGGCGGTCAAAAACGTAGTCTAGGCTTCGCCCTGGCCCTGGCAGGTGACCCAGAGCTGATCTTTTTCGACGAGCCTACGGTTGGACTTGATATTACTTCCCGGCGGCGTTTCTGGGATACGGTTCGTGGACTTGCGGAGCAGGGTAAGACGATAGTGTTCACGACACATTACTTACAGGAAGCTGAAGATATTGCGGATCGTATTCTGTTGTTTAGCAAAGGCCATTTAGTTGCAGACGGAAGTCCAGATGAGATTAAATCGCGGATTGTAAAGCGTTCGGTGTCCTTTTTGCCAATAGGTGATCGATCTAAATTACGCAGGAGCCTGCTGGAACTAACCGCTATTGAAGATTGTTATGAAAAGGAAGGTCGAATTCATGTGACGACAGACGATACGGATGAAGCGCTGCGAGCGATTTTTGTTAATGGGCTTCCCGTGAAGGATGTTCGGATCGATCAGGGACGTTTGGATGATGCTTTTGAACAATTGACCATGAACCAAGAGGAGGCTATCTAATGATGAGATTAATTACTGTACAGTGTAAAGCCGAGATGCTGCGGATCATCCGTAATCCTTATTACGTGTTCTGGTCCTTGCTCATGCCCATTATGTTCTACTTCATCTTCACCCGCGTGGTTAATACAGGTAACGATGACCCGACTTGGCGCGCTCACTACTTAATGTCGATGGCAACCTTTAGTGTAATGGGCTCAGCGATTATGACGCTTGGCATCCGTTTAGTACAAGAGCGAACACAAGGCTGGACCACCTTTATTCGGATTACCCCGCTACCGGGTTCTGTTTATTTCTTCGGAAAAATGTTCGGGCAAACGATGATGCATCTGTTTTCGGTCATTTGTATTTTTATCGCAGGATATTTAATCAACAGTGTCTCCTTATCTGCGGGTCAATGGGTGCTTAGTGGGCTATGGATTTTGATCGGTTCCCTTCCATTTTTGGCGATTGGTACGCTTGTGGGTGCTATGAAACGGGTGGACACAGCTAGTGGAGTCAGCAACGTGATTTATATGGCGCTTGCTGTAGCGGGGGGCATGTGGATGCCGATTGAGATTTTGCCGCAATTAATGCAGAAGATTGGTCATTGGTTACCTTCCTACAACTATGGAAATGGGGCATGGGAGATTGTGCGTGGCTCAGCTCCGCATTGGAGTAATGTCTTGATTTTGCTCGGGTATTTGGTAGTTTTTATGTTACTATCGGTTTATATCCGAAAAAAACAGGAAGCGGTGTGAATGAATGGCTGAGCGTGCGCAGTTCCGGTTATTTCCACAAAAACAAGGGTTTTTCCCTTATGTATGGGCTGTTTATCTGGTTTTGCCCATCCTGAATTTGCGTGGGGAGACTGGATTGAAGCTCATTCTAGGCGGGTTGATGATAGCGGTGTTTGCCATCAGCTATCGCCAGCTGTATTGGGTTCGGGGTGGAGTCTTTAATGTCTGGCTAATGATTCAAATGGTGATCATCGTGGTGCTTAGTTTGTTTTATACGCCCTTTAATCTTTACATGGGCTTTTTCACCGCAAATTTTATAGCTTACTATACGGAGAATAAAGGGTTCAAAATTGCATTTACTTCTTTTGTGGTCATGGTACTTTCTGTGCTGGTCTTAGTGGGTCGTGAGATGGAGTGGGGAAGCATGATATTTTTAGCTCCATTTATCATTATTATGTTGATTAGCCCATTCGGAGTGAGATCCATGAATCGGAATCAGAAGCTGGAGAAAGAGCTGGATCAAGCCAATGAGGTGATTAAAGAGCTGGTGAAGCGTGAGGAACGGATGCGAATCGCTCGTGATTTACATGATACGCTCGGGCATACGTTGTCCTTGATTACATTAAAAAGCCAACTCGTAGAGAAGCTGGTGACCAAAAATACGGAGCGAGCCCAAGAGGAGGCGCGGGAAATTCAGCGTACTTCGCGGGCTGCGCTCCGTCAGGTGCGTGAGCTAGTGTCGGAAATGCGTGCGATCTCAGTAGCAGAAGAACTGGCAGAAACCGGGGAAATGCTGCGCACGGCGGAGATTGCCCTGGAAGTGGAAGGGGATATCTCGCTAGAGGGAGTATCCGATCTGACGCAAAATATTCTCAGCCTTTGCATCAAAGAAGCGGTGACTAACATTGTGAAGCATAGTAGAGCAGATAAATGCTTTATCGGGGTGGAAAAGACCGCCGGAAAAGTTCGAGTTACCGTTAAAGATAACGGAATTGGCCTCCAGAACGGTGAGAGATGTAATGGTGAGCTTAGTGATGGAAATGGTATGAAGGGGATGGCGGAACGACTATCCCTGATTGATGGCTCTCTGTCGCTAAGCTCAGAAGAAGGTCAGGGAACTACGCTGATCGTTATGATCCCTCTAATCGTTAAGGAAGCAACAGGAGGTGAGAGTGCATGATAACCATCGTTATAGCGGAGGATCAACGTCTGCTTCGGGGAGCGATGGCATCCCTGCTGGATCTTGAGGATGATATCGAAGTCGTCGGAGAGGCCTGTGATGGAGCTGAGGCGTTAGCTTTAATCGACAGGCTTCAGCCGGACGTATGTCTCATGGATATTGAAATGCCGTTCAAGAGCGGGCTGGAGGTTGCAGAAATATTGCGGAGTAAAGGCTGTCCGACTCGAATTATCATCTTGACTACCTTTGCCCGTCCGGGCTATTTCGAGCGTGGAGTGAAGGCTGGTATACAAGGGTATTTGTTGAAGGACGAGCCTGTAGATAAGCTGGCCGAATCTATTCGACGTGTCATGGCTGGACATCGGGAGGTATCCCCCGAGTTAGTTTTTGGTAGCTTGCGGGAAGAAAATCCACTAACAGCACGGGAGCGAGAGATTTTAAAGCTGGCTGGTGAAGGGCAAACGGCGGCGGAAATCGCGTTTTCGCTACACCTTTCTTATGGAACTGTTCGCAATTATATTTCTGAAATACTCAATAAGCTGGAAGTGAAAAGTCGAATTGAGGCGGTACGACTGGCAGAGGAAAAAGGTTGGATTTGAGGGGAGCAGGGCATTATTATGCAAATATTTCTGATTCGTCATGGTGATCCGGACTATTCCATAGATGGTCTAACAGAATTCGGGCATCAGGAAGCAGCAGCACTAGGAAAACGCATGGCATCTATAGGTCTGGATGAATTATATGCTTCACCACTGGGTAGGGCACAGACAACAGCCAGTTATGTGGCCAAAGAGACGGGACTTGTCATTCATACAGAGCCTTGGACTTGTGAACTGGATTGGACAGAGATTATGTTGGATGGACAATTGGCATCTATTTGGGATAGCCCCGGAGAACATATTAGCGAACTATCGAGTGGAAAAAGAGTATGGTCTGATGAAACAGATCATTGGTTGAAGCAAGAGGAATACAGATTGCGGTTTAGCGAATTACAAACGGCTTCAGATCAATTCTTGCTTCGACACCATTATAGAAGAGAAGATGGCCTTTATCGTATCCTTGAGCCGTCTACCAAGAAGATTGGAGTAGTATGCCACGGTGGCTTTGGTCTCGCATGGCTAGCTCATTTATTACAAATTCCGTTAGCCTTGACTTGGTCCGTATTCTGGCTTGCGCCAAGCTCGGTAACGACGATCTTGTTTGAAGAGCGCAGCAAGCACTTTGCGGTTCCTCGATGTATTGGACTAGGAGACGTTTCCCATCTTTATGCTGGCGGCATGAGCTATCGCCCACGGGGATTAATGGGCAATCATGTTTAAGGTGAATGATGAAGAGCGAGTAAGGATATTTCTTAATGAGTGAAAGCCATCCCTGAGAGGATGGCTTTTTTGCTGGATTTTATATGATCGGAATAGGTGACTTTTCAACGTGGATTTAGTTTCACCTGTGAACCTTTACCACCTGTCTGAATGCCAGTATCCTTCGTTCCGACTTCCTTCAGGTCAGTTACTAGTCGCTCCAAAACGGATTTGGAAGCAGCGGCTTCTTTGGCGCCGGATGCCTTCACAACTAATTGCACTGGCTTGCCGGAGCGAAGATGCTTGTCTGCCTGACGGAGCTTCGTATCGTAATCATGCTCCTCAATATGAGCAGTGAAGCGTAGTTCTTTGACCTTCTCTTTGCTGCCACCTTTTGCAGCTGGGCCACCACTAGCCTTGCGTGCTGAGGCTGCCTCCTTCTGCGCGGCCGCTTTTGCTTTGCCCTTTGCAGTTAGGCTACAGGGCGGCGGGCTGCTCATTAGCGAGGTACAAACTAGATCTGCACCTGCAGCGCGAGCCATTGCTAATGCCTCTTCTCTAGATACAATGCCCAGCTTCTCACCTCTAAGTCCAGTTAGGACTACTTCGGATGCTCTTATTTGTTCATTGATTAATACTGCCACTTCTATGAATCCTCCCCTGATAACTAAAGATAAAGCTATCATATATGGAACTAGCTTGAGGTTCAAATGTGAAGAGTAGGATTTGTGTGAAAAACATTGACCTAAATCCGTAACCTTTGGGAACTTCGTGGGCACTTGTATATAATACGGAAGAAGGGAGCGAGCGAAGGTATGCTTCAGTATATTGAAGAAGCGAGACGAGGAGACCGTCAAGCTTTTGAACAGATCGTTAGGCATTTTACACCAATGGCGAATGCAGTTGCGTATGAAAAGCTCCACGATTATCAATTAGCGGAGGATGCTGTGCAGGAAGCCTTCACAGAAGCCTTCCTGAATTTGAATAAATTACGGGCAGTAGAGGCATTTCCGGGCTGGTTTAAAGCGATTGTTACAAGGCAATGTTATCGAATCTTGCGAAGAAAGCAGCATCCTGCATTACCCTACGATGAAGCTGTGCAATCGACAGAATCTTCATGTAGTGTGGCGGACATTATTGAGAAAAAAGAAGCGCGGCGTCTGCTTCACGAGTCTATAGCTGCATTGACATCCAATATGCGGATTGCCGTTCAATTATATTATTTTCAGGGATATTCCCTTCAAGAGATTGCTGATTTTCTGGGGACTTCAGTCCCGGTATTGAAGAAACGACTCTTTGATGCTCGCCGCAAGCTTAAGGGTGCGCTACCTGTTGCGGATGTCCTCTCCGTGTTCAATCATTTGTACGAAGGAGGAAAAGGTGTGCTTCATATTGTAAACGGAGATGTAGTGGGAGATAAGCTGCGTCAGGGAATTGTGCAAGGGGATGTATTAGTATGGAGAGAGGTCTACTCTCATGGGCCGGTCTTTTTAGAGCCTGCGGAACAGAATAACCGCTTAGTAAGAGCGCATTATTTAGAACAAACGATGGGGATTCCGCAGAAGGAATTTATACAGAGCAGTAAGGAACAGGAAAAGATCTTAGCTGATTTTCATAAATATGATGAAGTTGTATTATGGTTCGAGCATGATCTATTCGATCAGACGATGCTGTGCTATTTGCTCCATTGGTTCTCGAAGCAGAAGAAGGAATCCACGAAGCTGAGTTTATTGTGCATTGGAGAATATCCCGGCATTGAGCTGTTTCGAGGAATTGGACAACTATCTGTAGAGCAAATGGAGACTTTATCAGGAACGTGGAAGTTAATCGGCGACAAGGAGCTAAAGGTAGGCCAAGAACTATGGGAAGCCTATGTATCACCGAATCCAGAATCATTACAACAGCTACTAACTAAGGATACGTCCGCATTGCCATTTGCACATGACGCCTTCATAGCGCATTTATCTCGGTTCCCATCAACCTATAATGGACTTGGTATCGTAGAACAGATGACTCTGGAGATGATTCATGCTGGAATGAACTCCCCTTACGAGTTGTTCAAGAATGTGGGAGCTAAGCTTCATATACTAGGCATGGGCGACTTGCAATATTGGCATATTCTAAGACAGATGGCACAACGCCCGTACCCATTGCTGCAAACCTATGGGTACAATGATTTTCCTGGTTATAACGATCCAGTAATGCCATTCATAGACTGCGAGCTTGCATTAACCGAGCTAGGCAAAAGTGTATGGGCTGGAAATGAAGACTGGGTTCAGAAAAAAGGAATCGATGAATGGTATGGAGGGGTGCATCTGCAAGGATCGACTCCACGCTGGCGATGGAATTTTTCTTCGCAAACGATTCAATGATATAAAGATTGTAAGTTAGAGAAGGGGCTGTCTCAAAAGTAGTGAATGCTACTTAGAGGCAGCTTCTTTTCTTGAGAATAATTAGGGAGAAATTCCCTGATTATCTATCGGAGGCTCCGCGGACGGAGTGTTGTTTCAAACTCTTTTCAAAACGTTGAAGCCTGCCGCAGTTTTTTACTTTAGTCATTATTCATAAACGTCTTATGATAGGCGTTACGATATTGGGTTGGTGTCATATTTTCGTATTTGCGGAAGAGGCGCATGAAATATTTATCGTCGGTGAACCCCGTCTCTATCGCGATTTCCCTCACGCTGAGGGCGGTTCTGGTTAGCAGCTCCTTCGCTTTAGTCACACGTACGGAATGAATATACTCCAAAGGCCCCATCGAGGTGTGTTGTTTAAATAGACGAGCTAAATAATCCTTGTTGTAATTGAATTTCTCCGCGATGATGGCCACCGTAAGAGGCTCTCCTGCATGAATCCTTGTCCACTCGGCTATTTTGACAAAGGTGACATCTTGCTGCGGACGGATTAGCTTACTGGCGAACGGCTGAAGCGCATGCTCAGACAGCTCAATTAAGAGTGAGGTTAACAAATAATTAACACTGGAATAGGTCAAATATCCTGAGTTAGCTACATGGAGGATTTGATTTGCCAGAATATGAATCCTGTCACTGTGCTCGATTTTTATGAACTGCGGCAGATATAGATCATGTACAGACCATAAGCGCTGTGTACGCGACAAGATTTCTTCTGCTTCAGGCTTCATTTCCTCCTCACTCAGCAATACCCCCTCGTGGGTCAGCTCGAAATGAAACCAATAAAATTTAACCCCAGGCCATGATTCTCTATAGCCGACATGTGTGCGATTAGGCATAAGCAAAAGAGCTTCATCAGGGCCCACTTCGAAGCTTTTGTCCTCCTCACTCAAATAGACCGTTTCATTCACGCCTATGATTAGCTCATAATTGCCCATTGCACGTTCTACATGTTTCCATGGCGTTTCTGAGATGAATTCACCTGCCGCCGTAAAATGAACAGGTATATCTGCATTTATTTTCAAATAGATCATGCGATCCTCCTAGCCATCAATAAGTCGGATTTGTCCACCATTTGTATGGCTGATCTACCGACAAATCAACGTTCGGGTGTTATCTTATGGATACAAATATACACTTGTCATATCACCCTGACAAGATTGCGAGGGAGCGATTTCATTGAAGACGCAAGCTTTTGATTTGCAGAACGTACGCATCGAGTCAGGTCCACTTCTCCATGCGATGGAGTTAAATAAAGATTATTTACTCAAGCTGGAGGCTGATCGTCTTCTGTCGCGTTTTCGCCAATATGCTGGCTTAGAGCCTAAGGCTGCTCACTATGAAGGCTGGGAATCTCAAGGCATTAGCGGCCATACACTAGGTCATTATCTATCTGGCTGTGCGTTAATGTATGCCTCAACAGGGAATGAAGAGCTGTTTAAACGCGTGAATTATGTAGTAGATGAACTAGAGCTGTGTCAGGCTGCGCATGGTAATGGCTTCATTTCCGGCATTCCTCGTGGCAAAGAGTTATTTGAGGAAGTGAAGGCAGGTGATATTCGCTCACAGGGCTTTGACCTTAACGGGGGTTGGGTGCCGCTATATACGATGCATAAGCTGTTTGCAGGTCTCCGCGACGCTTATCGATTGGCCGGCAATCAGAAGGCACTCGTTATTGAAACGAAGCTGGGGCTGTGGCTTGAAGATATTTTCGCAGGGCTCAGTAAAGATCAGATCCAAGAGGTGCTGCGTTGTGAGTTTGGCGGTATGAATGAAGCGCTGACGGATTTGGGAGAGGATTCCGGGGATGAACGTTTCCTTGCTTTAGCCGAAAGCTTTTACCATGGAGAAGTCCTTAATGATCTTGCCGAAGAAAAAGACACATTAGCAGGAAGACATGCCAATACTCAGATTCCGAAGATTATTGGTGCGGCAAGACAGTATGAGGTAACGGGACAGAAGCATTATGCAGGCCTCTCTCGCTTCTTCTGGGATCGGGTCGTTAATCATCATTCATACGTGATCGGCGGCAACAGCTATAATGAGCATTTTGGCGAACCGGATAAGCTGAACGATCGATTGGGAGAGGGTTCATGTGAGACGTGTAATACCTACAACATGCTGAAGCTGACCAAGCATATGTTCCAGTGGGATGCTTATGCGGCATATGCGGATTACAACGAACGTGCAATGTATAACCATATCCTAGCTTCTCAGGAGCCGGTAGATGGACGTGTGTGTTATTTTGTATCTCTCGAAATGGGTGGACATAAGTCGTTCAACTCCCAGTTTGAGAGCTTTACATGCTGTGTAGGCTCAGGAATGGAAAGTCATTCTATGTATGGATCAGCGCTATACTTCCATAGTGAGGATGAGCTGTATGTTAATCAGTACGTGCCTTCAACGGTGACTTGGAAAGAGCAGGGTGTCCGTCTGACGCAGGAGACCAAATTCCCAGAAGAGGGACAAGGTGTATTGCGGATCAGCGCAGCGCAGCCCAGGAAGTTCGCATTGAAGCTAAGATACCCGTACTGGGCTGAGCAAGGAATGAGCGTTAGCGTAAATGGTGAAGACGTGCCTGTGAATGTAGGTAAATCCAGCTACCTAGCTTTGGATAGAGTATGGCAGGATGGAGACGTTGTCGCATATGATATTCCGATGTCGGTAAGAATCGAAGCGATGCCGGATAACCCGAATCGTATAACGTTCCTTTACGGCCCCCTTGTGCTGGCAGGCGATTTCGGGCCAATAGATGCGGAGCTGAATCGTGACCGCGCGCTTGCTTCCGTATTAATCGGTGATCGCGAGACGCTAACAGACAGCCTCATTCAGTCAAATGTGAGCAAAAATGTGTTCCGGATGAAAGGTTTAGGATATGCAGGAGACCATGAGCTTCGTCCATTCTACCCTATGCATGATCATCGTTATTCCGTGTATTGGGATTTGTTCACGTCAGAGGAGTGGAAGCTGGTGGAGGCTGAATATCGCGAGGCTGTTGAGAACAATCTAGTACTTGAACAGCTAACCGTAGATTCGGTGCAACCTGCTGAAATGCAGCCGGAACGAGACCATAATTTCAAAGGGGAGCATGTAGGCTTAGGCAAAATCTACAACCGCAAGTATCGCGATAGCTGGATCAATGGCTGGTTCTCCTTCACAATGGAAGTCTTGCCAGAGGAGCAAGTGGATCTGGTGGTAACGTACTTGAAGTCCAACGATACTTCGGTGGCCTTCGATATTACGGCAGATGGTGAACGGCTTGGACTAGGTGTCCTTGAGTCTGAAGAGATGAACAAGCTGGTGACGATTCGTTACGAGCTTCCGCAGTTGGTCACGGGTGGTGCATCAGCTACTACAATCAAGTTTGCTTCGCATGAAGGACATAAGGTGGGCCAAGTGGCCGGACTACGTATCGTTAAACGTAATTCTTGAATAATAAAGCTTCGAGAATTATAATAGGAGCAATTCTTTTAATTGAGGTGAAATGGATGTCGTTCCGTATCGTTCGAAGTAACTAGTTATCGGGCTGGGTGAAACGCGTACCAGCTATCAAGGGAGAAGTCTATCCTTTTGATCCATGAACTAGAGCTTTGAACGGTGCCATAGGCAGCTATTTCTATAAAGCCAGGCACTTAACCTATTTGACTTAGAGAACCGTTTATTTGTGGATGGTTTTTTACAGTTGGATGTTGGGGGTTGCCTGGCTTTTTTGCATTCAATTAAAAGATAGGGGATTAACGATATGTTGAAAAAGAGTCTAGCTCACCTGAAATGGTGGATATGCGGTTATATTTTATTGGGTTTTACGATTCAGCTACTGAGTAGTTTAGGCATTGTAGTGTTTCAAAAAATATTAGACAAGGCCACGATGATCAGCAGCTTTGATGAAATATTGAATTTGATTATGATGTATGGGGTTTTGCTGGCTGGGGTGGTAATTCTAAATTATGTAGATGAATACCCTAGCGTGTATTTATCGAACAGTATAACGGAGCGATTAAAGATACTTGCACTATCTAAAATATCCAAAATCGACTATCAAGCCTATCAGGATATCGGCACAGGGCAGATGATTAAAGTGATCGAGAATGGAGCGGCGGCTGGGAACAGCATGATTTTCTCCTTTTTCCTTAAAACTTTACATGAGTTATTGCCCACGCTTCTGTTCAGTCTTATCTTTATCAGCTTCTATGATTTAAGGATCATGGTAGTGATTGCAGCTGGCTACGTGGTCGTCTTTTTGATAACGAATCTGCTGTTGAAATTTCTGTATGCGATGAAGGCAACCATTCTACAGGAACAAGAAAAGATGTCCAGATTCTCTATCCGTGGATTTATGGAATTGGTCGTCTTCCGGACGAACAAAAGATATGAGAAAGAGATCGATAAATTAAGCCACACCGCACGCACTATCATTCACAAAAATGCTCAGCTACAAATGATCCATGAAGCTTTTTTCGCGATATTTGAGTTGTTTGTCACGATTATTAAAGTTGTTGTCCTGATTTACGGTGTAAAAAGCATTGTCGCAGGTGAGACATCACTTGGTATTGTGGTCGCTTTGTTTATGTTTATTGATAAGATTTATTCGCCGATTGCTATCTTCAATGTCCTCTTTGTAGATTACAGACTGAATAGAGTGACCTACAAAAGATTCGAGGAATTTATTTATGCCCCAGAAGATAAGAATCTAGAACGAGGAGAAGTTATCACTGAGATCCAAGGTAATATTGAATTTAGGGATGTATCTTTTGATTATGGACAAGTGAAGATCTTGAATCATCTATCCTTTTCAATTGCGAGAGGAACGTCGGTTGCTATTGTCGGATTAAGTGGGGGCGGGAAATCAACCCTGATTAAGTTAATCGTAGGCTTATTAAAAAAGGACGAAGGTGAACTCTTATTGGATGGTAAAGATATCGATGAGATCCATCTGGATAGCTACTATGATCATATCTCTTACTTATCACAAGACACGCCGATTTTTGACGCTACGATTAGGGACAATATTATATTTGATGAGCATTCCTTATCCGATGAAGTGTTGTATGAAATTTTGGAGAAGGTTCATCTGCAGGAAAAGGTAAGCCAATTACCGGATCGTCTAGATACATTGGTAGGTGAAAAAGGCGTCAAATTATCAGGCGGGGAAAGACAGCGATTAGCTTTTGCCAGAATCATTGCTCAGAAAAGAAACATTCTAATTCTGGATGAGCCAGTGTCAGCACTTGATAATATTACGGAGCAAAGCCTTATGGAGACGATTTTGCAGGAATTTCAGGACAAAACCATCATTATTGTTGCACACCGGCTAAATTTTATAAAAGATGTTGATAAGATACTGGTAGTGGATCAAGGTTCGGTCGTGGGTGAAGGGAAGTTTGATGATTTGATAGCGCATTGTGAAGCTTTTAAAGCGTTGTGGAATAGAAAAATATCGTTTACAAATGCTGATTAAATTGTTAACCTCTTCTAAAAAGAGGTGCAGTCTATGGCATGGCCAACACATATTGTAGCAGCAGGTGGATTCGCAGAAAATGAACAAGGAGATATCCTTTTAGTAAAGACGCATGATGGTGGATGGGTATTCCCTGGTGGACAAGTAGAGGTCGGAGAGAACCTGGTGGATGCATTAATTCGAGAGATTAAAGAGGAAAGTGGAATAGATGTCACGGTATCTCAATTGATTGGTGTGTATTCGAATACAGGCATTCATAAATGGTATGACGGTGTAACCGATGTTCCTACTAAGGTCATGTTTGATTTTATCTGCAAGCCCGTGGGTGGGGAATTATGTACCTCGGAGGAAACCTCTGAAGTGATGTGGGTGGCAAGAGAGAAAGTGCTGGATTGGATTACACAACCGGCTATTCGTACCCGCTATCAAGCTTATTTGGATTACGATGGGAATACGAGGTATATGGATTATGTAACTGGGGACACGTTTGAAGTTAATTTGGATCGAACGGTGTAAAATAAAAGTGATAGGCCATCCTGCAAAGGATGGCTTTTTTGATTATGCTTTGATGCCCTCAAAGGCAGAGGTGATCAAATATTTCACAAAAGCTTCGTCCAGCTCATCCCCTGTGATTAGAAGCCGATAAAATATCGGTCCATAGAGCAGATCAATCGTGATCCCAATATCCAGCTCCGTTTTTAATTGGCCTCGGGTCACCCCGCGCTCCAACAACTGTCGCGCCTCTTGGCGGCGGGGAGCGAAGAACCTCGCACGATAGGCCTCAGCAAGGCCAGCATCGAATTGTCCCTCACCGATCAATTCGGTAATTACTTTTCCTTCTCGGCTGCGAAAAAAATTAGCCAGATTCGTGGCATGGATCATAATATCGTCCCTGACCGAACCGGTGTCCGGCACTGGCAATCTTGCGGATGCTGCAGTGAGGTAGCCGTCCATGACGACAGCTGCTTTGTTAGGCCACCATTTATAAATGGTCGCTTTACTTACCTTGGCCCGTTCCGCAATTTTCTCTACGGTCACCGCACCAAATCCAGTCTCCAGCAGTAGATCATACGATGCTGCCAGAATAGAAGCCTCCGCTTCGTTATTGCGCGGCCGTCCTCTTTTTTTATCCATAAGAGATCCCTCCCGACTAATCTATCCTTTATTTTACTTGCGATCAAAAAAAAGAAACTGTACGTTCATTATACAAAATATTTTAAGAAGTAGCCAATCACCTATTTACAAAACTGAACGTTCAGTATATATTTAAATTAATTAATGAACGTTGCGTTCAGTATTAAAAATCGAAGGGTGGAGATCTTATGAATCAAGGTAATCAAATGAATCCTGTTAGTTCAGTAAATCCGGCAAAGGAACATTCGGAAGGAAAAACGATCCCTGGATGGATTACATTGTTACTGGCGGCCTCCTGCGGACTTATTGTGGCTAATCTGTATTACGCCCAAACCCTGATCGGACAGATTGCCCAAGCTACGCAGCTTTCTTCTGGGGCAGCAGGTCTGATTGTAACTTTGACCCAGGTAGGATACGTTCTTGGACTTTTGTTCGTAGTACCGCTTAGCGATATAATTGAAAATCGCCGCCTGACTGTGGCGTCACTGGCTGTGGTGGTGGTGTCACTGGTAGCAGCCACACTAGCTCCGAATGCTGCAATCTTTCTGGGAGCGTCTCTGTTCATTGGCCTCGGTTCCGTAGCTGCCCAGATTCTTGTGCCGTATGCGTCTTTTCTGGCTGCTGAAGAGCAGCGCGGCCGGGTGGTCGGTAATGTAATGAGTGGGCTGCTGCTCGGCATTATGTTCGCCCGGCCACTGGCTAGCTTTGTCTCTGGATTGTGGGGATGGCATGCGATTTATGCCATATCGGCAGTAGTGATTGCCTTATTAACACTTCTATTGTCCCGTGTGCTGCCGCAGCGCCAGCCTGTGCCTACAATGAATTATGGTGGATTGATCCGTTCGCTAGGTACTTTACTGAAGAATACGCCAGTGCTGCGCCGCCGGGCAATATATCAGGCTAGCCTGTTTGGCGCTTTCAGCCTGTTTTGGACGACAGTCTCTTTGCATCTGTCCGATACGTATCATTTAAGTCAGCAAGGCATTGCCTTGTTTGCACTGGCTGGAGTAGCCGGGGCTATCGCTTCTCCCATCGCCGGGAGATTAGCCGACCGCGGCTGGACCCGGTCGCTGACCGGTCTTGCGTTTGTGCTGGCAGCTGTGGCTTTTCTTCTAGCTTACTTGTTTCAGGAGGATTCGAGAGTAACCCTTGGATTGCTGGTCGCAGCGGCCATCATGCTGGATATGGGGGTATCGGGTAATCTAGTGCTTGGACAAAGGGCGATTTATTCCCTTGGGAACGAGGCGAGAGGACGTTTGAACGGATTATTTATGGCGATATTTTTTGTAGGAGGAGCCGTTGGTTCTTCACTGGGGGGCTGGGCATATGCGTACGGCGGCTGGAGTCTGACCAGCTTGATCGGGCTGGCTCTGCCGATCTTAGCCTTCCTGTACTATTTAACGGAGAAAAAACAAGCGTAAGAGGTTCAAATAAAGGCATTACAAGGACTGCTCTCCAGGCTGAATATATTCAGCCTAGAGAGCAGTCTTTTTTGGAATTCCTAAACGGTATAAGGATTTTGGCGAATCATTTGAATAAGGTTTGCCGCCGAGGCGGATAACGGTTCATTTTTTCGCGTACAAATCGCAATGCTATTCTTCAGATGTATGCCTTCAACATAAACTCGGCATAACTCTCCCCGTTCAACATCTTCGCGAACAACGAGTGAAGAGACGAAGTTGGCGCCATACCCGGCGATAACGGCTTGGATCGCTTCATGAAGTCCGTTAAATTGCAAAGAGATTGTGGGAACTGGCGTATTATATGTACGGCATAACGATAATAATCGCTCTCTCGTCGAACTCCCTTCCTCACGCATGACAAAAGGCTCCTTCATCATTTCGGATAAAGAAATCTGCTTATTCGCATAGGGGTGATGGGGTGCGACCACAAACCATAACTCATCCTGAAATAACTCCTCTGTCCGGATCGTATCTGGATAGGCCTCGGAAATCCCTCCGTAAATCGCCATATCCACGTCTACATTTAACAGCTGCTTCAGGGCATCGCTTGAATTGGTGGTCGTAATCACCATTTCTACTTGCTCATATTGTTGCTTGAACTTTGCGATCCAGGTAGGGATAAGGAAATGAGCAGGCAAATACGTCGCGGCTAGGCGTATACTTCCATTCGTGCCATTAACATAATCCTGAGTGAATTGTTCGATCTGCTGTTCGACAGCGAACAGTCTTTTTGCGAGTAGGGCAAGCTCTTCACCCGCATCCGTTAAAGCAATTCCTCTACCTTGAGGCTTGAACAGGGCGAAGGATAGTTCCTTTTCGAATTTCTTGATCTGAGCCGTAATCGCAGGCTGACTGATATTTAATACTTCAGAGGCGCGCGTCACGCTACCCGTTGATGCGATCACATGGAATAAGCGTAAGGCGTGTAGATTCATGGTTAAGCTCCTATCTGCTATCTGCTATCGTTTGATTCATATATTAAATATATAATTTTGGTTTAAAGATATATTATATTTATGATTATAACTGATTTACAATACAGGTATAAAGTTGAAGTTGAAGTTGAACTTGAATCTTTAGTTAGGGAAAAGGAGTACCGAAGAGGAGGTTTGGAACTGTAGGAGCGTCAGCGACCGACTAAAAGCTTTCCGTAGGAAAGCTCACTTCGTA
>NZ_NFVA01000055.1 GCF_002264395.1 Paenibacillus sp. VTT E-133291 | reverse complement strand
CGAGCTACCGGGCTGCTCCACCCCGCGTCAGAAAAAATATTCAAACAGCGACAATAAATAATATACAGTACAAATTGGGTCTACGTCAAGGAAGAATTTATAAAAGTTCTCAAGGCAGAAATCTAACTCCGTATCTTCCCTTACGGGAACGATAAATTTCTACAAAACGTGGGTCATGATAACCGTAAATCCAGCCATCTTGTTCCAATCTTTTAGCCAAACAACCTGCTTGAAATCTGGTCCTGAACAGTTTCGCGAAGTATATCCAATTCATGATGCCCTCTTCTCCTTTTCGCAAATTTATGATACACCGCTCTGAACTTATCATGCCCAAGTTCCACAAAATAAGCCACCAGAAAACTGGTGGCTAAGGGCATATTCCATAGTCAATCACCGAGCGAGTCGAAATAGACCGTCGGATCCTTTCCAAGTGTATCCAGCATGGTATTCCCATGCTTCTCCCAAGCTTTGAGTGCATTCTCGACGGTTTTCTTCCCCTGATAAACTTCAATGAATAATTGACGTCCAACATCGCTAATCCGGCTAATCCCAGGCTTCTGCATCTGTAAACTGATCAATAAAGGATCCGTTGCAGGTAAAGGCTTAAGCGTATAAAAAGCTTCCAAATTTGCAGAAGGGGTTTGAGTGGTAATATAATCCTTACGGGAAGTCAGTTCACTCTTGTTATGGGCTTTAATTTTCGCAACCTCATTACTGTTGACGAACTTAATCAAATCCCAAGCATCTTCCTTATTAGTAGCCATAGAATTAATAGCCATCATATTACCAAGCCATGTTCCTATGGCAACATCCGGTTTTTCCAGAAAGGTAGGTACAGTAACCACGCCCCAATTGATGGGACTGTAATTTTTGATCTTAGCAGCATTACGGGCCACTCCCGCCAGTTCATTGAGATAACCATATTCTCCCATGACCATTGCTGCTTTTCCTGTGAGGAACAGATCGCCTTGGATTGGACTGTAGGCATTCCCTTCTGTTCCTGCAAAATCCAACCCATTGAACTCAGGTACAATTTGTTTCTTAACCAACTGGCTGTAAGTAGTCCAAGCCTGATTCCACTGTGTAGTATTTACAGTCATGTGCTGACCCTTATTATCGTACATCGTAAGTTCCAACGGTGCGACATAGCTCTGCATATCCCAAAATGGATCACTTAAGTAACGGTTCATCGAGAACCCGTATATCCGAGTTTCTTTATTAGATGACTTCTTCGTAACCTTATCTGCCAGCGTAAACAATTCATTCCAAGTCATCTTGTCCGTTGGATAGCCCACACCAGCAGCATCAAAGATTCCCTTGTTATAAAAAAGTGCACTAGACGAGAAGATCGGCGCCAACGCAAAAAGACTTCCTCTACCCAGCTCACGAACTCCATTCAGCATTGTAGGCGCCATATTGCTTAAATCATACTGATCACGCGCTATAAGCGGCTCCAGCGATTGGAGAAGATTATGATCCACCAAACTCTTCACTAATGCGCTATCACCGACGATCACATCAACAGGCTTATCCCCGCCCATAATCGCTCGGATATTTTCCAAATTGTCAGAGCTTACGTCTGAGGAGCTGTTATTGTATCGAAGGTCATTCGTATCTATAGCCGGAATAATCTCCAATTTGATTTCTGGATGCTGCAACTCATACATATCCGTAAACTGCTGACGAAAAAACGTATCGTCCTCCCCAGACCATAGACTCCCAATACGCAATACACGCTGCTCCACTGAAGACTTAGAAGGCTCAGCCCAAGCCGTATTCCACCCATCAGAGATTAGTGGTAGTATCAGCGCAGCGCATACCCCAAAACATAACCAGCGGCGCCACAGCCGTTTATTGTTGTTTATATGATTCATTATTATTTCCTCCCATAAAATACTTGATTCTTCTACATCGAATGGATAAATAATCCATATTTCTAGTAACAGTATAATGCTTTAATCAAGAAGGGAAGTTACAGGACGTTTAAAGTTATACTACGATTTCTTCATATTATTCTCATAAAAATGTTACTAGGAGCTTTTGCAGATACTTATCTCAACTTTACCACTCCTTACTACCTTTCCTATGAGCGAACATTCCTACCCTTTACGACTGGATAATTGCACTTTCTGCAGCTATTAGAGCCAAGTTTATTTTATTTCTCTTTTTAATTGCACTCTGTACAGTTAAAAACCGTTACTAGAAGGTTTCGGCGGATACTAGGCTGATTATAATTGCACAAAGTGCAACTATAGTGCCAATTCCTCTAAGAAAAGTTAGTTTAAATGTACGAAATACAACTATTCGTGTCTTGGATGGCAGTTGAGTATGTTGTGTCTCTCTTTTTAATCCCACTCTATGCAATAAAGAAATAAAAGCCCCTCACTGAAAAGTGAGAGGCTCGCCCAAACCAGGCTCATTTATTTAAGCTTAAACACCAAATGATGACGGATCTTTTCTCCAAGACTTCAGTGCTTCTACGTCCGTCAATTCAATTTTGCCTTGTGCAAGAGCCACATCAATCAATGTGCTGTAGTTGGACAAGCTTTGTAATGGCATTTCAGCTGCAGCAAAAGCATTCACTGCACGGTCCAGCTCATAGCTGAAGATTGCGAGTACAGCCAGCACTTCTGCGCCAGCTTCTTGCACGGCCTGAGCCGCTTTGATGGAGCTTCCACCTGTGGAGATCAAATCTTCAATAACAACAACCTTTTGTCCCGGCTTAATCAGACCTTCAATCTGATTCTGCTTGCCGTGGCCTTTAGCTTTATCACGGATATAAGCCATAGGCAGATTGAGCTTATCTGCTACCCAAGCCGCGTGTGGAATACCCGCGGTTGCTGTACCTGCAATCACTTCAGCGTCCGGATACTCGCTCTTAATAAGCTGGGCGAAAGCATCTGCGATATAGTTACGAACTTCCGGGTAAGCCATAGTCAGACGGTTGTCGCAATAGATCGGCGATTTGATACCAGAGGTCCATGTAAAAGGCTCCTGGGGACGCAGTGCTACTGCTCCAATCTCCAGCAGATAACTTGCTACTTGTTCACTTCTATTTAATGAGCTCATGCTAGGGTCATCTCCTCAATAATGTTTAGTGCTGCTTGACGTGGATCTGGTGAAGCTGTAATCGGCCGTCCTACTACAAGGTAGTGACTACCCTGACGAATGGCTTTTCCAGGTGTCATAACCCGGGACTGATCGTCCAAGGAAGCACCTGCTGGCCGGATACCCGGTGTAACCGTGCAAAATGCCGGGCCGCAAGCTTCTGCGATAGCTGCAGACTCTTGTGGCGATGCTACTACGCCATCTAGACCCGCATCGGCAGCCAGCTTGGCGTATCTTACCACAGTAGCTGCTACCTCTCCAGCGATCCCAATTTCGTTATTCATCACTTCTTGACTCGTACTGGTTAGCTGGGTAACTGCAATAATCAAAGGCATCTTCAGGGCTGCATTAGTACTAACTGCTGAAGCCGCTCCTTCGCGCGCTGCCGCCATCATAGCTGTTCCCCCTGCCGCATGTACGTTAAACATATCAGCGCCAAGATTCGTAAGACTTTGAGCGCCACCTTTTACCGTGTTAGGGATATCATGCATCTTCACGTCAACGAACACAGAGTAGCCACGAGATTTCAGCTCTTGAATAAAGTCTGGTCCTGCCGCATAGAACAGCTGCATACCTACCTTCATGTAGCAAGGAATTCCTTCCAGCTTATCGATTAAGGCTCTTGCTCCAGTCACATCAGGATAATCCAAAGCGATCATCAGACGATTCGCCATTGCTTTCCACTCTACTTCTTCAACTCCCATAACCATGCTCCTATCCAGTGCAGACTACATCCACACTGTTTATTTATTTGACCCTAGGCATAGCGGAACGGTCTGCGTAAACGCAAACCGCCCTATGCATCTTTATGAGATTAGTTCAATTGTCCTACAAAAGCAGGCATGGACTGTGACGAGAAGTTAATCGTCTGCAGCATTCTGAGAAGTGCCGCCACTGTATCCAGTGAAGTCATACATACGACGCCATTCTCAACCGCTTCGCGGCGGATACGGAATCCGTCACGTTCTGGCGTTTTACCTTTAGTCAGGGTATTAAAGACGAAGTTTGCTTGCCCACCACGAATCAAGTCGAGAATGTTTGGCGCACCTTCATCCAGCTTATTCACATTCATTACGTTAAGGCCTGCATCTTCAAGTGCTTGTGCCGTGCCTCCAGTAGCAATGATTTTGTAACCCATGGAATGGAAGCCCTTCATAAGTTCTACAGCTTCTGCTTTATCTTTATCTGCCACCGTAACAATGATAGCGCCTGTAGCTGGAATTTTCATTCCTGCTCCTACCAGACCTTTGTATAAAGCTTTTGCGTACAATTTATCACGGCCCATAACTTCACCAGTTGATTTCATTTCAGGTCCAAGCGTAGGTTCTACTCTGCGCAGTTTGGCAAAAGAGAACACTGGTACTTTAACCGATACATAATCGCTTTCCGGCCACAAACCTTCTGTATAACCGTCATCCTTCAGCTTGCTGCCGAGAATGATTTTGGTTGCCAAATGCGCCATTGGAATTCCAGTCACTTTACTCAGGAAAGGAACTGTACGCGAGGAGCGTGGATTTACTTCGATTACGTATACTTCGTTCTGATAGATAACAAACTGGATGTTGACCAGTCCAATCGTCTTCAGTTCCTTAGCGATCTTGATAGTGATTTCAGCGATTTTTGCTTTTAGACCTTCATCCAGATATTGCGGAGGATATACAGCGATAGAGTCACCGGAGTGAACACCTGCGCGCTCAACATGCTCCATGATGCCCGGAATAACTACCGTCTCACCGTCACAAATCGCATCTACCTCAACCTCTTTACCTAACATGTAACGGTCAATCAATACCGGATGCTCTGGATTCACTTTAACCGCTTCTACCATGTAGCTAAGCAGTTCAGTATCGTTATATACAATTTCCATTGCGCGTCCGCCTAGTACATAGGAAGGACGAACCAGTACCGGATATCCAAGGGATTGTGCGGTTTCTACGGCTTGATCCACATCGGTAACTGTCTTACCTTTTGGTTGAGCGATATCAAGACGACCCAGCAAAGCTTCGAATTTCTTACGGTTCTCAGCTTCATCAATGCTATCGAGGCTAGTTCCGAGAATCTTCACACCAGCAGCACTTAGGGGTGCCGCAAGGTTAATCGCGGTCTGACCACCGAATTGAACGATAACCCCAATCGGATTCTCTTGTGCGATTACGTTCATAACATCTTCAAAGAATAGAGGTTCAAAATACAACCGGTCCGAAGTATTGAAGTCTGTAGATACAGTCTCAGGGTTATTATTGATGATAACCGCTTCGTATCCAGCCTTTTGAATCGCCCATACCGCATGCACTGTGGAATAATCGAACTCAATTCCCTGACCGATCCGAATTGGACCAGATCCCAGCACGATAACTTTTTGCTTATCAGAATGAATGACCTCATTCTCAGTCTCATAAGTCGAGTAATAGTAAGGTGTAGAAGCTTCAAACTCAGCCGCACAGGTATCTACCATCTTGAACACAGGTGTTAATCCTTGCTCCAAACGTAGCGCGCGCACATCTGCTTCTTTAGTATACTTGCCGTCCGCTTGTCCTTCTGCACGAATCTCAGCAATCGCACGGTCTGTAAAGCCTTTGCGTTTCGCTTGGTATAGCGTTTCCGCTGACAAGGTTTCTTCTCCGCGAATCACATCTTCAAAGTTAATCAAACCTTCAATTTTGGAGAGGAACCACCAGTCCACGTTCGTAATATCCTGAATTTCTTGCAGCTCATAGCCACGACGGAAAGCTTCAGCAACCAGGAACAGACGCTCGTCATCAGGCTTCGCAAGACGTTCACGCAGCACATTCTCTTCCAATGCTTCTGCACCTGGCAGACGGAAACGATGAACACCAATCTCCAAGGAACGAATTGCTTTATGAATGGACTCTTCAAAAGTACGGCCGATTGCCATTACTTCACCAGTTGCCTTCATCTGCGTACCAAGCTTACGGTTCGCATGAATGAACTTATCGAAAGGCCAACGTGGAATTTTACTTACGATATAGTCAAGTGTAGGTTCGAAGCATGCATAAGTCTGTCCGGTAACCGGATTGACGATTTCATCCAGCGTGTAGCCCATTGCGATTTTAGCAGCCATTTTGGCAATTGGATATCCAGTTGCTTTGGAAGCCAAAGCCGAGGAACGGCTGACACGCGGGTTTACTTCGATTACATAGTACTGATAACTTTGTGGATCAAGTGCGAATTGTACGTTACATCCACCCTCAATATTCAGGGCCCGAATGATTTTGAGCGAAGCTGTACGCAGCATTTGGTATTCGCGATCTGACAGCGTTTGGCTAGGTGCCACAACAATACTGTCACCTGTATGTACGCCTACAGGATCAAAGTTTTCCATATTGCAGACAACGATACAGTTGTCATTAGCATCCCGCATAACCTCGTATTCAACTTCCTTCATGCCGGCAATACTTTTCTCCACTAGACATTGTCCGATCGGGCTATAACGAATACCTGCTTTGACGGTTTCACGCAGTTCTTCTGCGTTATCGCAGATCCCGCCGCCTGTGCCGCCAAGTGTATAAGCTGGACGTACAATCAGAGGAAAACCAATCTCTTCAGCGAAATTCATTGCTTCATCTACAGTAGTGATAATGGTGCTATCCGGTACAGGTTGTTCCAATTCACGCATTAGGTCACGGAACAAATCGCGATCCTCTGCTTTCTCAATGGAATCAAGCTGTGTACCGAGAAGCTTAACATTCTCTTGCTCAAGTACACCTGCACGAGCCAATTCTACAGCCATATTTAGGCCGGTTTGGCCACCTAGCGTTGGAAGCAATCCATCGGGACGCTCTTGGCGAATAATCGCAGTTACGAATTCAAGCGTAATAGGCTCGATGTACACTTTATCAGCAATATTTGTATCAGTCATAATTGTTGCTGGATTGCTGTTAATCAGTACGACTTCCACGCCTTCTTCTTTAAGGGCTTGGCAAGCCTGAGTTCCTGCGTAGTCAAACTCCGCTGCTTGACCGATGACGATCGGTCCGGAACCGATCACTAGTATTTTTTTAAGCTTATCGTTCTTTGGCATGTTATAGAGCTCCTTTCACGGCTTCAAGCTGTAAGTTAGTTTTTGGCGCCGTGATTCTGGCGTTTGCCGCAAGTTGTGCCTGACGTGAAATAACAGGTGTCTTTGCTTTATGATCTGCAATCAATTGAAGGAAGCGATCGAATAAGTAGCTGCTGTCATGTGGTCCTGGCGCTGCTTCTGGATGATATTGCACCGAAAATGCAGGGTAACGAGTATGTTTAATTCCTTCAACCGTCTTATCATTATTATTAATGTGAGTAACTTCTAGTTCAGTGTTCTTCACAGATTCCTCATTTACGGTATAACCATGGTTCTGAGAAGTGATGAAGCAGCGTCCGCTTTCCAGTTCCTTCACAGGGTGATTGCCACCGCGGTGACCGAATTTCAGCTTCTCTGTGTCCGCTCCACAAGCCAGTGCAAACAACTGATGACCTAAGCAGATGCCGAAGATCGGATATTCGCCAAGCAATTCAGAAATGGTCTTAACAGCGTGAGGCACATCTTTCGGGTCCCCAGGGCCATTGGACAGCAGGATACCATCCGGGTTCAGGCGGCGAACTTCTTCCGCTTTTACATCATGTGGCACTACAACAACATCACAACCACGTTCGTTAAGCTCACGCAGGATACCGGCCTTCGCACCGTAATCCACAAGTACAATTCTTTCTTTGTTGCCTGGGCTGCTGTACGAACTTGCAGTTGATGTACGAGCTACCTGATTGCGCAATTCCTCAATCGTAGTATTTCCCATCATTTCCATCAGTTCCTCTACACGTTTGTTAGAGGTAGTTAGGATGGCTTTCATTGTTCCGTAGTGGCGAATAATCCGAGTCAACATCCGAGTATCAATCTCGCTGATCCCTGGAATATCGTATTCCTTTAGCAGATCGTCCACACTATATTCAGCACGCCAGTTACTAGGTACTTCTTCATGACGACGCACTACAAAGCCGTGTACGAAAGGTCGAACAGATTCAAAATCATCCCGAGTAATCCCGTAGTTCCCGATCAATGGGTAAGTCATTGTAACGATTTGTCCGCAATATGAAGGGTCAGACAGCACCTCTTGATATCCTGTAATTCCTGTATTAAAAACAACCTCGCCTGTCTTTTCGCCCTCAGCGCCAAATGCGGTACCTGTAAATAAAGTTCCGTCTTGCAGCAGCAATCTCGCCTGCATTCCATTCCACTCCTTCTTGTTTCTGTAGTCTAATGCTTATGCCTTACAAGCCTTCCGGAGTGAACGTGTACACAATCACTGCTCCGTAAAGATCAGCAACTCCGCCCCACCAGTCCGCTAGTTTTTCTCAGTCCATACGGCTTTGCCGTCTACCCATGTCATTACTGGCCAGCCCTTAAGCTTCCAGCCACCAAAAGGAGTATTCCGTCCTTTACTTGCGAAAGATCCTGGGTCTACTTCTTTCTCCTGCTCCAAATCAATCAGTGTCAAATCTGCAGGAGCTCCGATATCCATCACACCGGTGTTCAGTCTGAATACCCGTGCAGGATCAGCTGTCATTCTTTGTACCAGTAAGGATAAATCCCATTTCCCCGTTGCTACAAACGCTGTGTATAGTAGTGGGAAGGCTGTTTCGAATCCAACGATACCAAAAGGTGCAAGCTGCATGCCTTTAGCCTTCTCTTCTTCACTATGCGGCGCATGGTCAGTAACAATCATATCTAGTGTGCCGTCTAGCAAACCTTCGATACATGCCTCAACATCGCGGCGGGAGCGAAGCGGCGGGTTCATTTTCCAATTGGCATCAAGGCCTGGAATATCTTCTTCAGACAGCAGCAAGTGATGCGGACACACCTCAGCAGTCACTTTAATGCCGATTTCTTTCGCTTGGCGTATCAGGCGTACCGATTGTTCAGTACTTACATGGCATACATGGTAATGAACGCCTGTTGCTTCAGCCAGCAAAATATCGCGTCCAACATGGATCGCTTCCGACTCATTTGGAATTCCTTTCAGGCCATGCTTTCTTGCGAACTCACCCTCGGCTACACAGCAGCCTTCAACCAGTGAATTATCCTCACAGTGAGCAATGACTGGCATATCCAATGCTGCGGCGATGTTCATAGCATCTTTCATCATTTGAGCACTTTGCACGCCCACGCCGTCGTCGGTATAACCAATCGCTCCCGCTTCTTTAAGCGCTGCAAAATCAGTCAGCTCACGTCCAAGCTCATTTTTCGTAATGGCTGCATAAGGAAGTACTTTTACGAGTCCTGCTTCACGCGCTTTGTCTTTCACAAATTGTACGATTTCCGGGGTATCTGTTACTGGACGGGTATTAGGCATACAAGCGATGGTTGTAAATCCGCCTTTGGCAGCCGAACGACTTCCGGTTTCCACGGTTTCCTTGTGTTCAAATCCCGGTTCGCGTAAGTGCACATGCATATCAATGAGTCCTGGAATGAGCAGTTTGCCTTCAGCATCAATGATCTCTCCAGCTTCTGGAGCAGCTTCATTTCCATCGATGAAGGCCGAGATAACACCTTCTTCAAGTACAATATGTTTCCGCTCTAACAAGCCTTCCTTATTCAATACGCTGGCGTTTCTAATAATCACTGTCATGATTCTACCTTTACCCACAGTTCCCGGCTGTGAGCCCTCTCATTATTATATAATAAAAATTCATGTTTGTGTATATTTATTAGTCCTTATTCATCATCATTCTTTGATCTTTATAGTAAAGCTCTTTCGAGAACCGCCATCCGAACCGGAACTCCATTAGACATTTGCGGGAAAATCCTTGATTGACTGCACTCTACAACTGCATCATCAATCTCGACATTCCGGTTAACCGGAGCTGGGTGCATAATGATTGTATCTTTTGCGAGCTTAGCTGCGCGTTCTTCCGTTAAACCGTACTGTCTGCGGTAATCTTCCGCGGAAAGTATGATGCCAGAAGAATGGCGTTCCAGCTGCACACGAAGCATCATGACTACGTCTGCTTTAAGAGCTTCCTCTATGGTTACATAAGGTGCGTATTCCATAAGCTCAGGAGCCTTCATATTCTCCGGTGCGCAGAATTGCACTTTAGCTCCTAGCTTTGTAAGTCCCCATAGATTGGAACGTGCTACCCGGCTATGCATGATGTCCCCGATAATTGAAACCGTGAGGCCCTTTAAATCTCCAAACGTTTTGGTCATGGTGTAAAGATCAAGCAGCGCTTGTGTTGGATGTTCATTGTTGCCGTCACCCGCGTTAATAAGCGGTATGGACACCTTCTCAGCTAACTGCTGCAGCACACCTGCAGGCTTCAAACGCACAACTCCGGCATCGATCCCCATCGATTCCAGTGTGCGTACTGTATCGTAGATCGACTCCCCTTTTTCTACACTAGAAGCTGCAGCCGTAAAATTCAGTACTTGTGCACCCAGTCGTTTCTCTGCCATTTCAAAGGAGAAACGTGTGCGTGTGCTGTTCTCAAAGAACATGTTAGAAATAAAATGCGAGTTCAAAATGGGGGTTAGCTTTGCACTTTGATTGTCCCAATAAGCTGTTCTGTCCAGCAACCCAGTGATTTCCGACCGATCAAGCTCTTTTATTCCCAGCAGACTACGTTCCTTTACCTTTGTAAGTGTCATGATGTTATCGTTCCTCCCGGTTTGAAATAATGTAGACCTCGTCTTTGCCGTCGTATTCCTTCAGCGCCACTTCAATCTGCTCATGCTTTGAGGTAGGTACATTCTTACCGATGTAGTCTGGTCTGATCGGCAGCTCGCGGTGTCCACGGTCGGCAAGTACTGCCAGTTGAATCATTCGGGGGCGTCCACAATCCATCAAAGCGTCCATCGCTGCGCGGATGGTGCGTCCGGTGTAAAGCACATCGTCGAACAAAATGACCTTCTTATCATGGATGCCATCACTGCCGGAAGTAATAATGACGTTACTCTTCACTACCGCTTCACTGCCTCCTACTTCGCGGTCATCCCGATAATGCGTGATGTCGAGCTCGCCGTAAGGAATCTCGACGCCTTCAATTTCCTTGATCCGCTCAGCGATGCGCTGTGCCAGGTATACGCCTCGTGTCCGGATACCGACCAGCAGACAATTCTCAATCCCTTTGTTCTTCTCCAAAATCTCATGAGCAATACGCGATAATGCCCGGCGGATAGCCGTTTCGTCCATAATTACATTTTTCTCAGTAACCATAATCTTGTCACCCTCCACTTGTTTCGCCTGTTCAAGTTCCTGGAAATCAAAAAACTCCTTGCCTATAACAGGCAAGGAGTGAAATCCGCAGATGAAGAAGATGGTGGCCGCGCGCATAAAAAGACAGTCCGGTGTATACACACGGATACCTTTCTAAGAGTCGCGAACCTCGATTCACGTTACCTTGCCAGCCTCACAGGACTGAATTAAAGGCGCTATTCATTTAATGAGAATTATGACAGAACAAACACGGCATGTCAACTTTATCTGCCTAAACTACAACACTTTCCAAGGCTGCTTCTATTAACAACAAAAGGAAGGCGGTATTATAGGGAAAACCTCCCTATAATTAGGCAACAATAGTCATTATGATCAGGTTATGCGGAATTCCTCCCTATAAATTGAAGTATTTCCTTGAATACAACCAAATATGCTGAAATAGAGGGGGAAATTCCCAATAATCTAGCGGATTGAAGCTAAAACACAAAATTAGAGGGAAGAATTCCCTATCTTACAGTAGCTCTATTCTACAGTAGTCTAATCCACAGTAGACTAGCCACTATATAAAGAAAAGCCACCCAAGGTTTCCCCTAGGCAGCTTCAATGTCTAACTAATGATTAAAATTCAAACTCCACATCGCTTAAGCGTCTTTGGATCTCAGAGATGACACGTCTTTCTTCCTCTTCCCCTTTAGCAATGAAGGTAACAGAGAAACGTACAAATGGACCTGCATCATCCCAAGGCACGGTAGAGATTAGCTTCTCACGGATCAGGAATTGCGAGAAATCCTCACCGGATTCGAAACGGCGGCCACCCTTGACACCCTTCGGTGCAGCCACATAAAGGAAGAAGGAACCCTTTGGTTTCTCAGCTTGGAAGCCGAGGCTGTTCAGTGCATCCACCAACAGGTTGTGACGACGAGAATACTTGGCAGCAATTGCTTCTGTAATCTCTGGATGCGCAAGGCCGTAAGCAGCAGCTTTTTGAATCGCGATAAATTGACCAGAATCGTTATTGTCCTTCACATCACTGAAGGCTTTTACCACTAAAGGATTTCCGGCAACAAAGCCGATTCTCCAGCCCGTCATATTGTAGGACTTGGACAAGGAATGCAGTTCCACCCCTACGTCCTTGGCACCTGGCACAGAGAGGAAGCTAAGTGGCTTCAAACCGTCATAGGTCAAGGCAGCATATGGTGCGTCATGAATTACGACTACATCATATTTTTTAGCCCATGCAACGACCTCAGCAAAAAACTCAGGCGTCGCACTAGCGCCCGTCGGATTGTTTGGATAGTTCAAGTAAAGAAGCTTAGCTTTATGAGCAACCTCTTCCGGAATTTCGTTCAAATCTGGAAGGAATTTATTCTCCTTCTTCAGCTCTACCGTAAACACTTGTCCACCCAAGTATTTAGTATGTGTACCCAGCACTGGATAACCCGGCACCGTCATGATCGTAATATCCCCAGGATTGATGAAGCAAGAAGGCAACATCGCCAGCGCAGGCTTTGATCCGATAGAATGGACTACCTCCGTAACGGGATCAATGCCTTCAACACGGAATACTTCCCGCAAATAATCAGCTGCAGCTGTCTTAAACTCAGCAATTCCATTGTCCGCATAACCACGATTTTCTTCCTTAGCTGCTTCTTCCGCCAGCTTAGCCACGATACCTGCATCAGCCATCTCGTCTGGCTCTCCTACGCCCATATCGATCAATTCAATATCAGGAAAATCCTGTTTTGCGGATGCTTTCGCACGTTTGATCTTCTCAAATTTATAAATCGAAGTGTCCTTGCCGTAGTTCGCACCGCCGATGCGGTCTGCAAAATTAGTCTGAATGAAGCTGTCTTGGTATTGTTCAATACTCATACTTTCATCTCATCTCCTGGCTATCTATTCTCATTTTAGAAGAAACGGCTTCGCCGTCCCTTGGATGGCTTATGTTTCTAGAGATCCGTTTCAGTTATAAAAATAAGGATAAAGAATAAGGCATAACCTTCTCTTTATCCTTATGTTATTAAATATGATGGAAAGCAGAGTTCAATTCCATAGACTAATTATCACTTCATTTGTACTTATCTGCTGCGCAATGTGAACAGAACCTCTTCCATGTCTTCCGGAATAGGTCTGCTGAATTCTTTATATTCACCTGATGTAGGATGAATAAATCCAAGCACCGCTGCATGTAACGCCTGTCCATTCATAGCTGTTCCTTTGCTGCGTCCATAAACCGGATCACCTACAAGCGGATGACCAATGAATTTCATATGCACCCTGATCTGATGCGTGCGGCCAGTCTCCAGTTGCAGCTCCAGTAGAGTACATTCACCAAAGCGCTCCATCACCGTAAAATGGGTCACAGATTTCTTACTGTTCTTTTCCGTGACAGTGTATAGCTTGCGATCATGTGGATCTCTACCGATCGGTGCATCAACCGTACCTTTGTCATGCGACAAGTTGCCGTGTACAACAGCTATATAGCGGCGTGTTACACTGTGCTCTTTAAGCTGTGCTGCGAGCGACGCGTGACTGGCATCATTTTTAGCCACCATAATAAGACCAGAGGTATCCTTATCAATACGATGTACAATACCTGGACGAATCTCACCATTAATACCGGATAGATCCTTACAATGATACATCAGTGCATTTACCAAGGTGCCAGACGGATGCCCGGCAGCCGGATGCACAACCATACCACGCGGTTTATTAATCACAATGACATCACTGTCCTCGTAGACAACATCAAGGGGGATATTCTCCGGAATCAAATCGGTCACTTCTGCTTCAGGAACGATGATGGAAACTACATCGCCTTCTGAGAGCTTATAATTAGCTTTCACGGGTGCTCCATTAACCGTAACATGGCCACCACTGATCCACAGCTGCACCTGAGAACGTGAAACATCCTCTTCCCAAGATTCCGTAATATATTTATCGATACGCTCCTTCGCGTTCTCCGCCGAAACAGTCCACTCCGTGACGTCCCTCTCTTCTTCGCTCGTAGTTGCCGCTTGGTGATTGACGTCTTTATTCAAATCATTCATTCCCTTCCCTTACTTCCTTTGCTTCTTTTACTTCTTTAATTTCCGTAATTTCTTCACCGTTCTTAAGATCGCGGAAGGAGTCCAAAAGAATTAAACCAACCCCAATGACGATACACGAATCTGCAACGTTAAAAATCGGGAAGCTATAGCTTCCAAAATTAAACAGAAGGAAATCAACAACCTCACCACTAATCATCCGGTCGAGGAAGTTACCTATCGCTCCACCCAGAACAAGTCCAAGGGCAACCGACAGCATCTTCCGCGAATGTCTAGTTTTGTTCAAGTACCAAACGATACCTGCAACCACTACAACCGTAACTAAAAAGAAGAACCATTGCTGACCTTGTAGGATCCCAAAAGCAGCTCCGCGATTACGATGTGAGGTAATTAGGAAAAAATTCCCGATGACCGGAATCTGTTCCCCGAGCTCCAGACGTGTGGCAATGAGATACTTCGTTCCCTGATCCACCAAAAATACAATAAGAGCAATCAAATAGTACACCACAGAAGTTGTCACTCCGTTCTTATTTTTCCCGCCAAATGCGGTACAAATACTGTTATAAGACTTGTATATTGTAGCACAGCCCTTAGAAGATCGTCTATTGCGTGACACCTCTCGGGCGCTTAATCTTGGGGACTATTTTCCATCGCTAAAATAACGCCTCTCAGGTCAACCTAACAAAGAACCATCCGGTGCAAATTGGTTAGTCGGAAGGATTCTTAGAAAAAGTACAGAAAGGAGCTTACTCATCATGACGCACCTGACAGTACAGCAGCTCTCAGAGCTGCGCGCCCGATTAGAAAAAGACCGTGATACTATTCAGCACAGGCTTCAGAATAATGAAAATTACGGCTTACAGGAATCCATGCGGGATGGCACCGGAGAACTTTCCGAGAATGACAACCATCCAGGAGATGCAGCCACCGATTTGTATAACCGCTCCATGGATATTTCACTGCTAGAGCGGGACGAGCATGAGTTAGATGATATTGAAGCTGCGCTCACCGCCATGGATGACGGCACCTATGGGATATGTAAGGCTAGCGGTCAACCGATCCCTTTTGAGCGTCTATCCGCCATTCCCTCCACACTTTATTCTAAAGAGCACGCCCCACGTCAAAATGCACCCTTTACTCGGCCCATTGAAGAAGAATTTTTATCTCCTCCATTTGGGCGAACTAGTCTCGATGAACGAGAGGATCAAAATGGCTTTGATGGTGAGGATGCCTGGCAGATTGTAGAAAGCTATGGCAGCTCCAATTCCCCCGCTATGGCGGAGGGCAATAATATTGACTCCTATAATGATATGGAAATTGAAGCGGATGAGCTGGAAGGCTGTGTGGAGCCTTGGGAGAACTTTATCGCTACCGATATTACAGGTAATCATTTAATGGTAGTGCCGGGACGTAGCTACGAGCGTTATAAGGATAGCGACGAGGGAAGTTTCATGCTTGATCCACTCGAAGGCGAGGAGTAAAAGCATTGTCGCTACAAGAAAATGAACAGCGCGCGGTTCCAGTATCATGATGGAATGGCCCGCTGTTTTTTTATTTTTTCTGCTCTATGTCATTTTGTTAAGAAAATGTTCAGATTCAGCTGGTAAACTGATCTAACGGATGCAGAAATGGACATACAAGGAGTGTAACGTAAGTGAATCAGGAGTATTTTAAAAATGTACAGAAACTCAGTCATGAAGATGATAGACGATATTTATTATTAATGAGAGGTTTGCGTATCATACACAAGAAAAAAAAGCAGTGCAGCCCTCTCCAAAGATTAAAGAACGAAAGATACGGACTGAGGAGAAACGTAGAAGCCCAAGGCTGGGTAAATACACCTAAGAAAATAGACCGAACCCTAATCACCCTACAACCGGAGTAAAGACCACTTTAAAAGCTATTTGAATTCCAGCTGACGCTGTACAATTCGTACAATATCCGCAATATAATCTCCGATGATCGGCAGATTCAAGGCTCCTAGCCCCTGAAGGACATAAATGATCGTTGCTGCAAAAAAAGTAAAGCCTAGCGCGATCCCAACGCCACGAGCCGTTCCATATAAGATATTTTTCCAAATTAAAGTCCAAGGTGAATGTAACAGCTCTGTATATTGATAAATTCGTGATTTCTCCAATATATTAGCCCATTCAAAGGTTAATCGATACATCGTATTCATTTTTTCTTCCAGTGGAATATCTTCTGGATTACGATGATCTGCTGTTAAACGCTCAGGGTTTTCCTCAGGAATAACCTTTTTCTCCGCTCCCTTATCTGGGCTGTTCTTGTTGTCGGATGTCTTGACGGAGATTCTGTTCTTCTGATCCTCCACAGCCACAGCTCCTCTCATACGTCTATATTCGCCACAAAGTAAACGAGCCCGGTCAAAGAGAATGAATCTCCTTGAGCACGGGGCTCGTTATTTTTGCGGGCGAAATATAAAGACTATATTTCCCGCATAAACAGAAGTTCTCTGTTTACACTTGTGCCGCTAGTATATGCTGTTTTGGGACAGGTAATGCAGATTTACGCTCCAATATGAATACCGATGGATTTACCACCGACATCTACCGATTCAAAAGCATGTTCTCCGCCAAAATCAACCGTAGTTACAAGTACATTGTCTCGCAATACATTCTCAAAGGCTGTAACTGCTGCTTTAAGCTCATCGTCTACATTCAGCGTGAGTGCGATCCGTTTCTCGATCGGCAGATCCAAACGTTTACGGTAATCTTGAACCGCACGAATGATCTCACGAACCCAGCCTTCTTGTTCAAGCTCAGGTGTGATTTCAGTATTGAGCGCAACCGTAATTCCATATCCGGAAGCTGCAGCGAAACCTGCTTTAGCTTCTTTTTCAACGAGTAGCTCATCAGAAGTGATCACCAGCTCTTCTCCCTCTGGTGTCGCAATCGCGATTGAGCCGTCTTGCACCGCTTTGCGGGTGGAGTCACTATCCAAAGCTTTCAGGAAGCCTTGCAGGAAGCCGACGTTTTTACCGTATTTTTTACCCGCAACTTTAAGATTCAGCTTGAGTGTGAAGTCAACAAATCCACTGTCGCTAGTCTCTAGCACGATGTTCTTGATGTTGATCTCGTCTTTAATGATCTCTTCATACTCAGCCAAATGAAAGTCGCGGTTCATCGAAACGATCAGCTCAGACAGCGGTTGACGATTCTTAATGCCTGTTTCGTTACGCACATTACGCGCCAGCTCAACAATTTGTCTCGCACTTTCCATATCCTCTTCCAGCTCTTTATCGATCAAGCTTTCATCAGCAACCGGATAATCTGCTAAATGCACACTTTCTCCGCCGCCAAGGTTCGTGAAGATATCTTCAGACAACATCGGTGTAAATGGAGCCATCAAAGACGCTGTCTTTAAAAGCACATGAGTCAGTGTACGGTAAGCATCCAGCTTATCTTCACCTAGACCACTACCCCAGAAACGGTCACGGGAACGACGGATATACCAGTTGCTCAGCTCATCTATAAAGTTCTCAATACCTTTGGATGTATTCACGAAGTCATTTACTGCAAGTCCTTTGTCTACCAAAAGAATCAAGCTGTTCAGACGGGACAAAATCCAGCGGTCCAGCTTATGTTCCGATACTTTAAAAGGATGATCGGCAGGATCATAACCATCGATGCCTGCATAAAGCGTCAAGAACGCATGCGTATTCACCAGTGTATCTACAACTTTGGATTTGGTTTCCCCTACAAGACCACGAGAGAAACGTTTGTTATTCCACGGTGCACTATCGGACAGAATTGCCCAACGGAAAGCATCCGTGCCGTAATCGTTCATGATATCCCAAGGATCAATAACATTGCCTTTTGATTTGGACATTTTTTGACCATTCTCATCAAGGATATGACCGTGAGCAATAACAGCTTTATATGGAGCTTTACCTTTAAACAAGGTAGATACAGCTAGTAAGCTATAGAACCATCCACGTGTCTGATCGATCCCTTCACAGATCATATCTGCTGGATATTGATCATTCAGCTTATCCTCGTTCTCAAATGGATAATGACTTTGCGCAAATGGCATCGAACCACTATCGAACCAAACATCGATAACCTCCGGTGTGCGAACCATCTCTGCACCTTCGCTGAAAGGACTGCGCAGCTTGATCTTATCTACAAAAGGCTTATGCAGCTCGATATCCTCAGGTACATCGCCAATCGCCATCGCTCTCAGTTCTTCAATGCTGTGTGGAGCGAACTCTTTGCCCGTTTCTTGACATACCCAAACATTAAGCGGTGTGCCCCAGTAACGATTACGGCTGATATTCCAGTCCACCAGTTCATCCAGGAACTTCCCGAAACGGCCTTCACGTACATGCTCAGGATACCAATCTACGCTGTTGTTGTTAGCAATCAGCTGATCTTTGATCGCTGTAGTGTTGATGAACCAGCTGTCTGTTGCGTAGTACAAGAGTGGTGTATCACAACGCCAGCAGAACGGATAGCTGTGCTCGTATTTTTCTTTGCCGTAAAGCAGTCCTTTTTCAGACAAAGCTTTAACGATATCCAAATCGCAATCCTTCACGAAGCGTCCAGCAAAATCAGACACTACATCCGTATACTTACCGGAGTTATCAACCACGTTCACGAAGCTGATGCCGTTCTCGCGGCAAGTCTTGTAGTCATCTTCGCCATGCGCTGGTGCCATGTGAACAATCCCTGTACCACTGGAATCTGTAACGAAGGAAGCACCTACGATGACATTGCTTTTCTCTGCCTTGATGTATCCGAATGGAGGAGCGTAAGTTTTGCCGATAAACTCGGAACCTTTATGTGTAGAAAGGACTGTGTGCTCGCCTTTCATTACTTCCTCCACCAAATTTTTGGCAACAATGTAGATACCATCTTCTTGTTGTACACGTACATAATCCATGTCAGGGTTCATGGCTAACGCCATATGTGCTGGCAGCGTCCATGGTGTAGTCGTCCAAGCTAGTACATAGTCTCCACTGTCATCCAGTTTGAACTTTGCAGTCGCACTGAGATCCTTGACGGTCTTGTAGCCTTGGGCTACTTCATGGGAGCTTAGGGTAGTCTGACAGCTTGGGCAGTAAGGACTAACGCGGTGTCCGCGGTAGAGCAATCCTTTGTCATGCACAGTAGCCAAGATGTTCCACACGCTCTCAATATACGTGTTATCCAAAGTTACGTAAGGATTATCCAGATCCGTCCAGTATCCGATACCCTCAGTAAACTCGCGCCATTGCTTCTCATAACCAAAGACGCTGTCTTTACATTCCTGAATGAATTTTTCTACACCATATTCCTCGATCTCTTGTTTGCCGGAGATGCCAAGCTTCTTTTGTACACCTAGTTCTACTGGCAGACCATGTGTATCCCAGCCGGCTTTACGAACCACGCGGTAGCCTTTCATCGTTTGGTAACGACCGATGAAATCCTTGATTACACGGCCCAGCACGTGCCCGATATGCGGAGCACCATTGGCTGTAGGGGGACCTTCGTAAAATACATAGTTCGGACGTCCTTCACGATTCTCCATGGATTTACGGAACGTATTTTCGTCGCTCCATTTCTTCAGTATGCGGACATCTCTTGCCCGCGCTTTTTCTTTGACATCTACTTTTTGCATGTGATGGTCAATCCTTTCATGGTTTAGTCTGTAAAGCCGTAAGCGGCACGCTTTATCTCAGGCATCCGAGCCGCGATCCCGTAGGGCAGCACTGGCTCGGGGTGCCACATGGAGCGGCGAGTGAAACGCCGGTCTGCTCTAGCAGTGAAGGCCCCGCAGGCTAACCTGCCAGGGGAGCCTAAGAAGGGCCGCTCCTTCAGCCACATGAGTCCGTTCGCTTCCACCACCGTACCTATATGCACGAGGCTTTACATTGCCGGTGTCCAGAGGGCGGCAGCCCTTGGGGTCCCCCTTAGAAAGGGGGATTTAGGGGGATGGCCACCCCGGAACAACAAAATAAGCGTCATCCCACCCCCAAAGGGGCGAGACAACGCTCGCGATACCACCCTAATTCTGCGCATGAGCACATCCTTAAGGGGAATGTATTCAGCACAATCTCAGTCCTGTGCGTAAATCTCATGCACAGGTCCGGTGTAACGTCCGGCAGACGGCTAAGCTTACGCACGATCAACGCTTCAGCTTAACTTCTAGGGGAAGATCTTCCGGCAGGGTTCGAACAATCGGCTCTCAGCAATCGCCGACTCTCTGGAGAACGTTACCTTGTCGTACTTGTCCCGTCATCGAATACATATATACATTATACAGATATGTTCTATTTATAGACTTTTTAAGTCTAAATGTCAACAACCGCTAGCGAAATCCGCAATTAGGAGTATACCAGTGTAGGCTGAATACTTTATTATGATCGATTTTAGCGGAAAATAAAAATAGAGGGAATAACTCCCTCTATTTAGCCGATTTTAGCATGAAATTATAAATTAGAGGGAATTCCCTCTAATCTGATCGAAGACCATTAAGCCCCAGATCTGGCCTAATCACACACCAAATCAGCATTCAATCGTCATAATGCATCAGATACGATGTAGAACATCATCCTTAAAAGTTACGCTCTCGCTTGCCTCACGACTCTCCAAGGCATTCCAGTCATCCTGAGACAACAGCTCAAGCTGTGCTTCCACCAATGTGCGAAAACGAGTGCGATAGATCGAAGCTTGCTTGCGCAATTCTTCAGTCTCAATAGCAACCTTACGGGATTTGGATAACGCTTCGTTAATAATCCGATCCGCGTTCTTTTCCGCTTCCTTGATAATGAGCTGCGATTCCTTCTTGGAGTTGTTCTTCACATCATCCGCCGCTTCCTGAGCGACTAAGATCGTTTTCGATAAACTCTCTTCAATATTCACAAAATGATCTAAACGCTCTTGAATGGACAAAAGCTGATTCTGCAGCTCTTTGTTCTCACGGATGACACTTTCGTAATCCTTAATGACTTGATCCAGAAATTCGTTGACCTCGTCCTCATCATAACCGCGAAGTCTCCGAGAGAACTCCTTGTTATGTATATCGAGCGGTGTTAATGGCATGCTGTGCACCTCCTAGAAATTTCGGACCTTCTAAGTCTCTGAACCAACCCTGCGCAGCAGACAAAGAAGCAAGACTGTACTTCAAGTAAAGGCAGAGGATTATATCAACGCTCCAACTGCCATTCATGGTTCGCCTCTTCTATAAAATATCGGCGTCCTGCTTTAAAAATGTTTGATTCCCTCGAAATAATCAATTTCGACAAGTAAAGCCGGATTCCTGCAAGGGATTCACACAAATTTACCAACCTGAACACGGTATCGGCCCTTTTTCGTCAAACTACCGACCTCTAGAACCTTGAATCGACCAAATCCTTGAATAGATACCATGTCACCATCTTTAAGTCCGCAGGAAGGGTCTTCTTCCACTTTCCAATTTACCCGAACGCGTCCAGCCTTGATGGGAGCAAGAATTTTGCTTCGGCTAAGCCGTGTTACATCTGCGGCAATGCCATCCAATCGTAGGGACGCTACAGTCAAATCCATCATTTCCAGCTTCACCTCACTATTACGCAAGGCAGAAAGTGGCAGTACCTCCGTGCTCACCTGTATTCGATGAACTCCAGTTAAATTCATGGCTAAATAATCTGCAATATCAGCAGCTACTACCACATGACAACCATCGTCCAGAACATGAATATCACCGATTTTGCCACGTTTTACTCCAACACCCAGAATAGAGCCCATGTAGTCCCCATGCTCTAGCGCCAGAAACTTTTGCTCCCCAGAGGTTATCGCAAAAACCTTCAGCTCCATGTCCTCATGTTCCAGATCACGATAATCAGGCGCAATGAGTGCTCGCTTCCGCTCTGCCTCAGGGTGGCCGCCTTCCCATCTGACGATAACATCTGGATGCCGATTGACGAGACTTTGCAGAATAAATCCTTGGCGCGGATCTAGAAATTCGGTCAGTTTCGTCTCATGATATTCTCCAGCATGGGTAACCCATTCCCAAGCCTTGTCCACAAATTGTCTTTCATCGGGATGAAAATGCCCGTAAACTTCTGTCTTCATCACTTCTGCCTAAAAAATTAAGTGCAAAATGGATTTGAGTCCACCTGCCGCAAATTCCAAGACAAGCAGTGCTATGATCGGGGAAATATCAAGCGTACCAAAGAGTGGCGGAATAAACCGACGAAATGGTGTCAAATACGGCTCAACAAGCTTGCTCAGCAGTTCTCCGATAAAGTTCTCACGAACATTTGGTAACCACGACATCAGTACGTAGAAAATAATCATGTAAAAATAAATATTAAACAGCATATCAATAATGTAATCAATTTGGAGCAAAGCTCATTCACCTCATTCTGTTATAGTCTGGATCGTCACCTAGGATTTCTGTAATGGCACCTTGAATTTCAACGGTATCTGGCGTGCACATAAATATATTGCCCCCAATTTTAGAGATTCCTCCCCCAAGGGCATAAACGGTTCCGCTAAGAAAATCAATAATTCTCATTGCCTGATCATTACGGACACGCTGAAGATTAATCACTACCGTCCGGTGAGAACGGAGATGGTCCGCAATTTCCTGTGCCTCATCGTACGAACGCGGCTCATAAAGTACAACTTTTACATTCTTCTGCGAATGGATACTGACAACGTTGCCCCTTTGATTTTTGCGGGTTTCGACAGGGGCTGGCTCATATTCATCCTCATCTTGGGAAATACGCTCCCGCTCCACAATTTCCTCTTCCTCCTGCAAGCCCAAAAAACTCATAAATCGGTTCATAACGCTCATCACGATCCCTCCTAATGGCCTACTAACACCGTACCTAGGCGTACCCAGGTGGCTCCTTCCTGTATCGCCACTTCAAAATCATTCGACATTCCCATGGATAACTCCGTAATCGGCTCAGGTGTCAAAGCAAGTTGATTGAGCTCATCGCGCAGCTCACGAAGTCCGCGAAATACAGGGCGGGTAAGCTCCGGATCACCTTCTAAAGGTGCCATCGTCATTAGTCCAATTACTTTTACACGGTCGAGACTAGCAATTTCACGCAAAAATCCAGGTACCGCCTCAGGCGACAGACCAAATTTCGTATCTTCTCCAGAGATGTTTACTTGAAGTAAGACATTCACTTCTTGATCTGCGGCAATCGCCTTTTTGTGTAATTCTTGCGCCAGGGATATCCGGTCTAAAGAGTGTATATATTGAAACTTGCCAATAACGTCTTTAACCTTATTGGTCTGCAAATGCCCGATAAAATGCCATGTCCCTTGGTCCCCTAAAACCTTCCATTTGTGCTCAGCATCCTGCCAGCGACTCTCGGCAATATGCTCTAGGCCTGCCTCCAATACGGAGGACACCATTTCCAGAGAAACATATTTCGTCACTGCAATTACCTTGACGTCATTTCGATCCCGGCCGCTTGCCGCGCAGGCACGTGCTACACGTTCCTCTACTTCAGCAATTCTCTCCTGCAGTGTTAAAGCCAACTTTCAACTCTCCTTTATTCCGATCCAGCTCGTCATCCTGCCTGTAACCCCATTTTCTTTACGATAAGAAAAGAACAAATCTTGATTACAGCTTGTACACCAAGAAGTACATTCGATATGAGTCGGCAATATTCCTGCTTTAATCATAATGCGTCGATTCATTTCTTTCAAGTTTAGCATGTATTTGTTCTCATCTGTGTCAGATGTTCTGTATAGCCCTACAGAATCGGCTGTTTCTGTCGGCTTGCTCAAATCACCCTCCAATTGACGGACATGCTTCATCACATAATCGTCCACCTCATAACAACAGTCCCCAATGGAGGGTCCGATCGCTGCAATGATATCCTGCGGATGGCTGCTGTAAACGGTCTCCATTTTACTCACCATCGCGGCTGCAATCTGGGCCACAGTTCCCTTCCAGCCAGCATGCGCAAGACCGACGACTCGGTGCACTGGATCATAAAAGTAAAGAGGCACGCAATCCGCATAAAAAGAAGTAAGCAATACACCCGGCACATCTGTAAGCAAGCCATCGGTTGTCTGAAATGCCGAGGCTCTATCCTTTTGGCCCCGACCACGATCGGCTTCCCTTACCACTGCTATTTCTGCTCCATGGGTTTGTTCCCCACAAGTCCAAGCTTCCGGCTTGAAATCAAGAGCTTCCGCAAGCGTCCTACGATTCGTTAAGACATCTTCCGGAGCATCCCCAACATGAAATGCACAATTCAGGCTGTCATAAGGCTTTTTGCTAGCCCCTCCCTGTCTACCTGTAAACCCTGCTGTAATTTCTTTATGCTCCACACACCAAGGCTCCAGATGGAGCAGCATAAGTGTTTCCTTCCCCTGCACAAACGGTTCCATATCCTCACCTCCGCCTAAGTGTACCACATGTAAATACCCCCACAAAATGCCGCTTTAGCTTAAAACCTCAAATTAACAGCTTTTTATGCGATGCACTCCAATTCTTTTATAAAAAACAAAAAACGCACCTAATTAATAAGTGCGCCGTTCGCCTCGGTCCCCTCGTTCCAGATACATCGTTTCTCGTTCATCCTGCCCTTGAGGCATTCTTGATTCTTCAATCTTCACAAGCACTACATCAGACCCGATTTTGACAATATTTCGCCATGGAATAATCAGATCCGTTCCTCCTCCGAACAAACCCATAAACCGTGTGTAGCCGGGAATTACAATGGCATCGATGACACCTCGGCGTAAATCGAGCTCTAAGTCACTGATTTGGCCTAGTCGTTTGCCATCCACAATATTAATAACGTCCTTAGTCTGAAAATCAGAGATTTTCATCTTTTTAGCTGATCCTAAATAATCCTCGTTCATTTCACCACCCCTGTACAATCAGACCTATAGTCCAATATATGTTATGAAAGCTTGGCCACATGCCTGAAATATCCCTGCAAAGTGAGGCTAAGCTTAAACAATAAAAAGAGGAGATCATCCAAAATCCTTATCACGGATTCTGGATATCTCCTCATTCAGACAATTTAAGACTTCACATGTTTTTGCATTTGCTGAATCGCAGATTTCTCTAGACGTGAGACCTGTGCCTGTGAGATACCAATCTCATCTGCGACCTCCATCTGTGTTTTCCCTTCGAAAAACCGCATGGATAAAATTCGTTTCTCCCTTTGACCTAACTTACGCATCGCTTCACGTAAGGCGATTTCTTCGATCCACGACACATCCTTATTCTTATCATCGCTAATCTGGTCCATTACATAAATAGGATCGCCACCGTCATGATAGATCGGTTCGAATAAGGACACTGGATCCTGTATAGCATCAAGGGCAAACACTACATCTTCCTTCGGTACACCAAGTGCTTCAGAGATTTCGAATATCGTCGGTTCCCGCGAATTCTGATTAGTCAGACTATCGCGTACCTGAAGCGCCTTGTAAGCAATGTCTCGGAGTGAACGCGATACTCGAATCGGGTTGTTATCACGCAAGTAACGGCGGATCTCACCAATAATCATCGGAACCGCATATGTGGAGAACTTAACGTTTTGTGATAAATCGAAATTATCGATGGCTTTCATCAGACCGATGCAGCCTACCTGGAACAAATCGTCAACAAATTCCCCCCTATTATTGAACCTCTGGATAACACTTAGAACAAGCCTAAGATTACCATTTACCAATTTCTCTCTGGCGGATCGCTCGCCCTGCTGCTGCAGCGAAGTGAACAGTTGCCGCATTTCCACATTCGTTAGAACAGGCAGCTTAGCAGTATCCACACCGCAAATCTCGACTTTATTACGGGTCATGATGATTTACCTCCCAAGGAGAAACATTACTGTACATTATCTCCCGGGTTGGCCATTTTATTCCTTGCTAATTTCACCTTATACCATCTTGTTAAACTCCTTACGCAGCCGCTTAATAATTCGTTTCTCCAGACGAGAAATGTAAGATTGGGAAATTCCGAGCAGATCCGCCACATCTTTTTGCGTCTTTTCTTCGCCCCCACGCAGTCCGAAACGCAGCTCCATAATGAGTCTTTCCCGTTCACTCAGCTTTTCCAGCGCCTTTTGCAGCAGCTTGCGATCGACCTGTTCTTCAATGTTCCGATAAATGGTATCATTTTCCGTTCCTAATACGTCTGAGAGCAGCAACTCATTACCATCCCAATCGATATTAAGAGGCTCATCAAAAGAAACCTCACTTCGTGTCTTGCTATTACGCCGCAGATACATCAAAATTTCATTCTCTATGCAACGTGATGCATAAGTTGCTAGTTTTATTTTTTTCTCGGGATCAAAAGTGTTAACCGCCTTAATTAATCCGATAGCCCCTATCGAAACTAGGTCTTCAATATTGATTCCGGTATTCTCGAATTTACGAGCGATATACACTACGAGGCGCAGGTTACGCTCAATCAGCATCGCACGAACAGCTGCATCGCCGCTGGATAGCCGCTGAAGCAGATACTCTTCTTCTTCCCGTGTCAGCGGTGGAGGTAGAGCCTCGCTCCCGCCGATATAATAGATTTCCTGACTCTTCAACCCCAGTAGAAACAGCATGCGGTAATATTGCAGCTGCAGAGCAATTTTCCATTTGACCATTATTGTTCCTCCTCCAAGAAGTACACGGTTAGCGTATAAAGCTTTTAATTCCCGCTTTCAGCCATCAGAAGTTTGGTTCAGCTAGCTTTAAAGATTAGGAAGGTAGTGCTGCATCAGTGGCGCTCTCTTTTTGAGTTAAATCTGGATGAATGACCGCCCGATAGGCTCCATCTCCTGAGAGTGTCCCGCCATCCAGCCCAATTAAGACTCTTTTACTATAAAAGATATCTTCACCGAGCTTTATCGTCACAAGGTCTGGCTTCAGTGCGAGCATAAATGATGCCCCTCGGTTAATCCCCCTGTAAGGTACTAGTCGCATCCTATCCTGCCAAGCAAACGACTGCCCGTCCGTTTCTAGCAAAAGTTTGTCCGCACCATCCTGAGTGAGTCTCCCTTTCCATGCAGCAGGCAGATGCCCCTCCCAGAGCGTCGATTCCATCACCATCACCGGTATGCGGGTCAAAGGATCACAGAGACGATTACCTGTGTCTAACAGGCCAGGACAGGAAACACTTACACCATCAATTTCAACAACCACCTCACCGATATAGGTTTCAAGCTGCTCCCTTCTGATTCGTGAAGAATGCACTGCCTTGAAGCAGATTAACACCAGGGGGAATACTGCAATGACAAACCAAAAGCCGATCTTTAGGCCGTAGGCATGCCCTCCTGAAGCAGTGAACATAATACCATTCCAAATGTCGCTGGAGCTCTGCAGCAAATAGTGAATACCAACAATTCCACCTGCGGCTGCAAAATTGATAATATAGAAAGCTCCCATAGTGCGAAGATAGCTTTGCAGACTCCCAAAACCAAAGGCAATCCATAACATAACTACCGACAATCCAAACTTGATAAGGAAGGTATACATGAAAGACAGCTCCGGTACAAACATCATCACTACATACAGTGCGCCAACGAGAGCTGAGACGATTAAACGCCACCATGAGATTCTCAGCTTAACCATCCAGCCTGTCAGCCACAAAAGAATTCCGTCGATCACTAGATTGGCGGCGAATATCAAGTCAATATAAACAACCAGTGCATTCACCTGCTTAATGGCGGAATCTATCCTCTAGCCAAATTGGATCAGGCTCTGTTTTTTGGACGATATGATTAGTATAGAAAGTCTCGCTTTCAAAGTCTGTCTAAACTTGGGGGGCATTCTTGCGGTTTTTTTGTCGAGTTATAGCGCGTGAGGATTTATTCCTTCTTCATGGAATTTTTTAGATCTTTTATTTCAAAAAAAACACCGTACCGCCATAGCTAATTAGCTAAGCGATACGGTGTTCTCGTATTAACTTGATTCTCTTTAATTAATCGTTGTTGCCCCGAGTACGATTACGCAGGAACGTCGGAATATCGAGCTGGTCAGAAGAACTCTGATTGCCGAAAGGACGTAAATTTGCTGCGCTCTTATCCGGTGCTGCCGCAGGCTCGTTATTCGTCGAGACCGGACGACGTCCTGGAGTTTCAGGCGAAGGTTTATGTTCAAAGCCAGTAGCAATTACTGTTACTTTGATATCATCCTTCAGATCCTCATCTATAATCGCACCAAAGATCATATTCACTTCAGGGTCAGAGGCGGATGTAACGATCTCAGCCGCTTCATTCACTTCGTATAGAGAGAGGTTGGATCCTCCCGTAATGTTCATAATTACGCCACGAGCACCTTCAATAGACGTTTCTAAGAGTGGGCTCATGATGGCTTTGCGTGCGGCTTCTGACGCACGGTTCTCACCATTTGCGATACCAATACCCATGAGCGCTGAACCGCGCTCGGTCATGATGGTCTTCACATCCGCAAAGTCAAGGTTAATTAGACCAGGAACCTTAATTAGATCAGAGATACCTTGAACAGCCTGCCGGAGAACATTATCTGCTTCACGGAAAGCTTCTAACATCGGTGTTTTCTTATCAACGATCTCAAGCAAACGGTCATTTGGAATGACGATTAGCGTGTCGACTTTTTCTTTCAAAGCTTCGATACCAAGCATTGCCTGGTTATAACGTTTTCTTCCTTCAAAGGTGAACGGACGAGTAACTACACCCACAGTCAAGGCTCCGCACTCTCTAGCAATTTCAGCTATAACTGGCGCAGCACCTGTACCGGTACCGCCACCCATTCCTGCAGTAACAAACACCATGTCTGCACCTTTAAGGGTATTCGAAATCAGATCACGGGATTCCTCCGCTGCTTTCTTACCGACTTCAGGGTTGGCGCCTGCACCCAAACCGCGGGTTAGCTTGTCCCCAATCTGCAGCTTGTGCTCCGATTTGGCCATATGCAACGCTTGGGCGTCTGTATTAACCGTAATAAACTCTACACCCTGAACGCCGTTTTCAATCATCCGGTTGACAGCATTACTACCTCCGCCGCCTACGCCGATGACTTTTATTTGCGCCAAGCTCTCCATTTCAAAATCAAATTCTAACATATAGTTCCATCTCCCCCTCAATGTGCTTGGATGGCCGGTCCAAGTATATCTGGACTTACACTTATATAAACTCGCTGAACATGTTCTTTAGACGCTCGACAAACCCGGTCTTCTGAGCCGTTTCCTGATTTGGAGTGGCGTTCTGCTTACTCCGGTTGACCGTCTTTTTGTTGCTGCTTCCACCACTGCTTCTTCCACGGAAGCTACGGACAACATTATGCAGGATACCAACACCTCCGGTAAACCCAGGGTCCCGTACACCGATATAATCCGGTACAGCGATGCGTACAGATGCGGCCAATTCAGTCTGGGCCGCCTTTAATACGCCAGGCATCGAAACAGTTCCACCCGTTAGTATATAACCTCCAGGTAGTTCACTGTAACCAAGCCGTTTCACTTCCTGTTTAATCAGATGGAAGATTTCTTGCACCCGTGGTTCGATAATTGCCGCTAAATCCTCTTGGTTAAATTCCTTCTCTACATTACTGCCAATGCGCAGCACCTTGAAGACAACGTCAGAGGCTGCATCGTCAATCCATGCGCAACCATACTTTAGCTTTACTTTCTCCGCTTGATCAGTAAGTGTACGTAGTCCGTATGCAATGTCATTTGTTACAAATTCTCCGCCGATCGGAATCGTAGAGGTTGCACAAAGGGAACTTTCTTCGTATATGGCTATCGTTGTCGACCCGGCACCGATATCAACCAGAACAGATCCCATCGATTTCTCGTCCTTGGAAAGCGCCAATCCACCAGCACCAAGAGACATCAGCACAAGATCCTTCACTTTCAGCCCTGATTTCTCAACACAGCGCAGTAGATTATGTATTGGCGTCTTAGCACCCGTAACGATGGTTGCGTCCACTTCTAAACGAACACCAATCATTCCGCGCGGGTCCTGAATACCTTCGAGACCATCGACGATAAATTGTTTAGGAACAACATCAATCACTTCTCGCTCCGGAGGCATAGCGATGACTTCCGCAGCTTTAATAACGCGATCGATATCATCCTCACCGATTTCACGATCCTCATTCTGAACGGCCACGACACCGTGGCTGGATTGCAGGCCAATATGATTACCGGAAATGCCTACATAAACCTCTGATATTTGAATACCCACCATTTGCTCTGCATGATCTATAGCACTTTTGATCGATTGCACAGTTTGGTCGATATCTACAATCGCGCCTTTACGTATTCCTTCCGAATCAGCAGATCCAACGCCAATAATATTAAAGGTTCCATTGGTAACTTCCCCAATTATTGCCCGAACTTTGGATGTACCGATGTCCAAACTAACAATGATGTCATTGTTGCTCAAGTCCTATGGCACCTCCTGTTATAATCGAAATAATTTGCATAACCTTATCCCGGTCCCGGGAAACTTCTCTGTACATATTCAACATACCTAACCCTTTCCCTCTTTTTTCTACAAATTTTTTGAACGGAATAATATTCCAACATCCCTAAATGTGATTAGTTACTCATAATTTTTTATAAGAATGATAATTATCACAAGAAATATAAGACTTTTTGGTTATTACTAACCATATATAGTATTATATTTCAAAAAAATCGAAGAAAAAAGAGGGATATAGCTTCTTGCCCGTAAATCCGATTGTAGCATTTTTTGAACTCTATTAGTAGGGACTATTGACCTCTACTCTACTCTTGCACATCTTTTTGCTCATCGCCCTTTTGCTCCTCACTTTCGACCTGAAAAGGAACATACGAGTCGGCTTCAAGCATCGTGATAAGTCCAGGCTCCTTTGTCTCTATTACCTGATTCAAGTATGACACTTTGCTCTTTAATAAAGAGATGGATGTGATCACTTCGAAACGGGATCTAGTATAGAGCTTGATACGATCCGGAAATGACAAGGTTGGCGACGGAACAATCTCAGAGATATCACTTGTCAATTCATTAGTAATGCTTGCTAACGCTTGACATAGCTTAGCCTTATTCGGATCGTCCGGATCCCAGTTAGTTAATATGGGCTTCTCAACGGCTATCCCCGTATCATTTACTGGCACTGCAGCTCCACTCGACAGAATCGCCTTCAAGATGCCACCCTGTTCCAGTTCATAGGCCACCGCAGGGAATTCTTCAATCTTCACTGTGATTACCCCGGGAAAATCCTTCTTTACGGCCACTGCCTTAACCGTCTTAAGCTCCAGCAGAGATTGTTCCACAGACTTCGTAGAAACGGCAAAGAATTGTCCACCTATATGAATTCCACTTTGCGAGAGTAATTCTTCACTAGTAGAATACTTGCTTCCCTGAAAATCTATCACTGTAATGTGACTAATAGACGATCTAAAAAAAATCACAGCAAGAAGTGCAGTGAACAGTAGCAGAAGGATCGCCGTAATCTTACGGCTCATTTTTTTCTTAGGCTTGTCCTCTTTAAGAAGAGGTAATCGGGTTGTTGTCATTCTCATATCTCCGTAATAAGGCCCTGTCTCCTTCCTTGGTAGAACTGAAGGAGACAGGGAGCTTTAATTGGCCAAATCAAGTGGATCCGGTACGGGTACCTTGCGGCTTATACGCGCGCCAAGCTTCTGAAACAGCTTCTCTATTCCGTCATACCCGCGGTCAATATGGTGTGCTTGCTCAACGACTGTAGTCCCTTGTGCAGCGAGCCCAGCAATGACCAGAGCCGCACCTGCACGCAAATCAGTAGCTTCCACAGTAGCACCATACAATCTCTGAACGCCGCGAATAAACGCACGATTCATATCAATAGAAATATCAGCGCCCATCCGCGCCATTTCTTCAACATGCTTGAATCGTCCCTCAAACACCGTCTCCTTGATTACACTGAAGCCATCAGCGAGAGACAACAGCACCATGACCTGAGATTGCAGATCGGTTGGAAAAGAAGGATAAGGAGAAGTCACAATTCTCTCAACAGCACGTGGACGCCCCATACAACTGATATTAATTATATCATTGCACACTGTGATTTGAACACCAGCCCGCTTGAGCACATGAATAAGCGAAGTCAGATGCCCCGCGTTGGCATGTGTCAAAGTCACATTTCCTCGTGTAGCTGCCGCAGCAATCATTACGGTTCCAGCCACAATCCGGTCAGGTATCACCTCGTACGTACAGGGATATAGGTTTTTCACCCCTTGAATTGTGATGGTGTCCGTACCTGCACCGATAATCTGAGCACCCATACTATTTAGAAATTGCTGTAGGTCCTGTATCTCCGGCTCTCTCGCGGCCCCCGATATCGTTGTTGTTCCCTCTGCCTTTGCGGCAGCCATCATAATATTCTCCGTTGCTCCTACACTTGGATAGTCGAGATGAATATCACTCCCTATAAGCTTAGAACCCCGACAGAATATTCTTCCGTTGCTCTCCTCGATCTCCGCCCCTAACGCCTTAAGTCCTTGTAGATGAAGATCTATTTTACGCTCTCCGATCGCACAGCCCCCGGGCTGATAGATCGTTACCTCTCCAAATCTGGATAACAACGGTCCCATTAGAAAAATAGAAGATCTCATCTGCCGCATTAAATCCTCAGGGATATGAGATGTCCCGACGGCAGACGTATCTATCGTCACCGTATCCTCTTGATGCACGCACCTGCAGCCCAGCCGATCTAGGATGTCTAGCATAGTCTCGATGTCCAGCAGCTTCGGCACATTATGCAGTGAGTGAACTCCTTCGGCCAGCAGGCTTGCCGCTAGAATCGGCAGCGCCGCATTTTTTGCTCCATGGATACGAATGGTGCCTGACAGGGGACTTCCACCCTCAATCACCAATTTGTCCAATGTATCACCTCCGAGATTACCGCTCACCCACCACAAACACTTCCGTTACAAGCTCATATGAAATGTACAAGTATAAACGTCTTCGGCGTCCTTTATAAGGACGATAGGCGTTTAAGCGAGAAATATAAGGATGATGTATAACGTGAAACTTATACTTTCTTATATTTCAAGAATATCCTGCACTACATCTCAGGTTTGGAAGTGTCCTGGGTGATTGTCACGATTATAGGATTATCCTATGTTCGTTCCTCCAAGTGTGTGACAGAGAGCTGCCAATAAGGAAAACCCGTATGGAAAACGATGATATCTTAAGACTTCTTACCTGCAAGTCTTCGGAGCTCGCTTGTGATTACTGCCGCAGAATCTCTTTTACCAAGTCGTTTGGAGGCCGCTGACATCTCCTCACGCACGGCTTCAGTTCCGATGATTTTTTGAACCGCCTCAAATAGAGCCGTGCCGTTTAAATCTTTCTCAAGCAGTACCACAGCAGCACCTTCACGTTCCAACTGTCTTGCATTCGCCTCCTGATGGTTATTCGTCACATTAGGAGATGGAATAAGTACAGAGGGAATACCCAGCGCTGTAATCTCAGCGAGAAAAGATGCTCCCGCCCGATTAACGATCAAGGAGGTACAAGCCAACACCTCTGGCATATTATGAACATAAGGAAGGACATGCAACCAGTTTGGTAAGCTACCCAGCTTTTGACGTAATTCCGCCCGTGTCTCTTCGAAATAAGGTTCACCTGTAACATACACATAATGAACACCATTACCCTTACCCACTTTAGGGGCCATTTCAATCATGGCTCTATTAATAGCCTTAGCCCCCTGACTGCCACCAACCACCAAAACCACTGTACTGCCATCCGAAATCCCCAGCGATGCGAATCCACGTTGTGGGCTTGCTGTAGTAACTGTTGTAGCACGTGGATTACCAGTATAGATCACATTTTTGCTGCCCGGAAAAGAGGACTCTGTTCCTTCAAAGCTTACGGCAACTGTACTCGCATACCGACTCAGAAAGCGATTGGTCAGACCTGGTATGGCATTTTGTTCATGGATCAAAGTAGGGATGCCCAACCGGGATGCAGCATAAACGACTGGACCACACACATAACCGCCTGTTCCAATCACAACATCTGGTTTGAATTCTCTTAGCATTTCTTTGGATGCCTTAACACCCTTCAAGAAACGCATCACGGTCTTGACATTGTCTATGGATAGCTTGCGCCGAAAACCAGTGATGTCAATAGATTTGAAAGGGATATTCTCTTGAGGAACAAGCTTGCTCTCTAAGCCGCGCGTTCCACCAATATACAGGAAGGTAGATTTGCTATCTTCCAACTCCATTTGCCTAGCAACAGCGACCGCAGGATAGATATGTCCACCCGTGCCTCCGCCGCTTAATACGATACGCATCTCTTTCACCTCGCAAAACGGGATAAGTTCAATAGAATGCCAAGGGATGTTAGCATTAATGTAAGTGAAGATCCGCCATAGCTAATCAGAGGAAGCGTGATGCCCGTTACAGGCATTAGACCAATAACAACACCAATATTAATAATGACTTGCACAGCCACCATACAGACGATGCCAACGGCCAGATAGCTTCCAAAACGGTCAGGCAGACTCATCGCCACCTTCATCCCGCGCCAGATTAGAATAAGAAATAGGATCAACACAGCCAAACCACCGATAAACCCCAGCTCCTCGGCCAATATAGAAAAAATAAAATCTGTTTGTGGCTCAGGCACATAACTGTACTTCTGCCGACTCATTCCTAATCCAAGGCCACCGAGCCCCCCAGGACCGATCGCATATAGCGACTGAATGATCTGGTAACCTGCACCAAGGGGGTCGGACCATGGATCAAGAAAAGCGGTAATCCGCTGCAACCGGTAAGGCGCTGCTGCAATCAAAGCAACAAACCCTGCCGCACCAGCTACTCCAAGGGAAAGTAAATGCTTCATTCTAGCCCCTGCTGTAAAAACCATCATCAAGGCTGCACCAAACATGACAGTACCTGTACCCAAATCCGGCTGGAGCATGATCAACGCGAAGGCTGACCCAATGAGCGCAAGCGGTGGGAGCAGGCCGCGTGTGAAGGAAGTGATGTCGTATTCCTCTTTTCCTAGCCAATTGGCTAAGAATAGAATCATCCCCATCTTCATGAATTCAGAAGGCTGGATCCCGAAGGAGCTAATTCCTAGCCAGCTGCGCGCTCCCCCGCGTACTACACCAATACCCGGGATAAGCACAATAACAAGTAAGAAAAAGCAGATTAGAAGTGCCGGCTTAGCCAGCTTTTTCAGCACCCTGTAATCGGTATTCGCCGTAACGAACATTGCGACTAGGCCTAGTCCTGCAAACAAAAGCTGTCTTTTCACAAAGTAAAACGAATCTCCATAATTGCGGAAGCCCAGAACGGACCCGGCGCTGTATACCATCACCATGCCGATCACCAGTAAAGATAGAATAGGAATCAGCAACCAAATATCGGGAGCATGACGAGTTTTGTTCATCAGGAGCACACCTCTTGCATCCGTAGTAGGGATGGGCTTATCCACCCCCCTACTTAAAGGTTATGCACCGCCTCTTTAAAAATACACCCGCGCTCTTCATAGGATGTAAACATATCCCAGCTTGCACAGGCAGGAGACAAAAGAACAACATCTCCTTCTTCCGCCAGAGCGGAAGCTTCCTGCACAGCTTGCTCAAGCACGGCAGCGGCACTCTCCCCATTATCGACGGAGATAATCTGCTTTAATCCTGCCAACTGTGCTACATTTGTTAGCTTGTCCCTAGTCTCCCCTAACGCCACTATCGCTTTGACTCGGCCGCTCAGGACTGGCAGCAGTTCCATATAATCGGAGCCACGATCTAATCCACCAGCGATCAGCACTACGGGACGCTGGAAGGATGTTAGTGCCATAATCGTCGCTTTGGAGTTAGTTGCTTTGGAGTTATTATAATAAGTGACTCCAGCCTTATCAGCTACATACTCCAGCCGGTGCTCCACACCGCGAAATGAAGCAAGCACATCACCCAATAAAGAGGGGTCTGCTCCAGCAGCAATGGCAATTCCACATGCAGCAAGTGCATTCTCCACATTGAAACGCCCCGGAAGGCTAATGGAATCTACATCAGCAATGATTGTTTCTTGGCCTGCAGAATTGCGATAGATAATGCGACGCATCAGATCGTCATCTTGACCTGTAATATAGGACGGGCTAACAAATACGCCGTAGGTCAGCTCCTCAGACCTAGAGAATGGGAGAATCGAAGCCTTCACATATGGTACCAGTTCCCGGCAAAAAGGATCGTCCCAGTTCAGCACAGCCGTATCCGTAGCTACTTGATTGGCGAACAGCTTTGATTTGGAATCGACATAATCCTTCATGCTGCCATGATAATCCAGGTGGGTCTCCGCAATATTCAACAAACAACCTATTTTGGGGCGGAAAGTCTCCGTACCTTTGAGCTGGAAGCTGCTGAGTTCGACCACCATCCAGTTATCCTCTGTAGCTTCTTGCGCCGCCTCACAGAGAGGCGTGCCAATGTTACCTGCAACAATCGGATTCATACCTGCAGCTTCCAGCATTTGACCTACCCAGGTCGTCGTTGTCGTCTTGCCATTGGATCCCGTGATGCCAATTATCGGCGCTGCACAAAGACGGTATGCAACCTCTACCTCTGTAACTACTTCAATGCCAAGCTCAGAAGCCTTTTGTACAGGAGGCGCAGAATAAGGAATGCCTGGATTCTTAATGACCAGACTTACGCCTTCATGAATCAGTCCATCCGGATGCCCACCGCTTATAACACAAATTCCCAAAGATTCCAATTCGGAAGCTTCGGGACTTTGATCTCTTTCCTTTTTATCGTTCACCGTAACTACAGCGCCTCGATCATGCAGCACTTTAGCAACCTGGACACCGCTTTTTGCGAGTCCAAGCACAACAACTTCTTCACCACGGTACATATCTGGATGTTTCATTTGCTACAACCCCTTGCTAATAAATAGTCCAACAGCAGCTAATATCAAGCTTACCGCCCAGAACGAAATTACCACACGCCATTCCGACCAGCCACCAAGTTCAAAATGATGGTGAATCGGGCTCATTCTAAATACACGTTTGCCACGGGTTTTGAAAGAAACCACCTGTATCACGACTGATAACATTTCCACCACAAACACACCGCCAATAATTAAAAACAGCAGTTCGCTCTTTGTGACAATAGCAATCGCACCTATCGCACCGCCAATACCAAATGAACCGGTATCTCCCATGAATACCTTAGCAGGATGGGCATTAAAGACCAGAAATCCAAGAACAGCCCCGATCATAGCCGCTGCACACACTCCAGCTGCAATTGACGTAGCCTGCATCGCTACAACAGCATAAGCTGCCAAAGCAATAGCACTTACACCAGACAGCAAACCATCTACTCCATCGGTAAAGTTAACAGCATTCGTTACGGCCATCATCATAATAATAATGAATGGATAGTAGAAAAAGCCGCCCCAATCAAAGCTGAAATCAGTACCCGGAACGCTGATGCTTGTGCTATGTCCTGCAGAAATCAGCAGACCGCACATCACAGCACCTACCAACAGCTGCCCGAACAATTTTTGACGCGCCGTAAGGCCCAAAGAACGCTTGAATACGATTTTGATATAATCATCCAAAAATCCGATCAGTCCAAAACCAAGCGTAGCCACTAGTAGTACGTAGAAATCGTTATTCACCACAGAAAATTTCAGATAAGCCAATGTAAAAGCCACGATGATTACGATACCGCCCATCGTCGGCGTTCCCGCTTTCTTTAAATGGGATTGCGGTCCGTCATCTCGCACCTGCTGTCCGAATTTCATCCTGCGCAGTAGCGGAATGAAGAGCGGAGCGGCAATGACCGCAAGGATAAAGGAAACAGCAATAGTCAATAACAATAGTTGATAATCCATGGGTACACCCCCTCCATTTATTTAGGTCTCTTTAATCTCTTTACTCAGGCTCTGAAGAACTTCCTCAAGCCTCATCCCTCTGGATCCTTTGAATAGTACAATATCCTTGGAGCTGCTTTTCCCGATAAGGACGGCTGTTAATTCTGACTTATCCGTAAAAGCCAGCACACGCTCGTTTCCGAATCTTTCCTTTGCAGCTTCTGCAATATGGACTGACAATGGGCCATAGGTATATACAAAATCAGTCACTGCGGGGTCTAGATAGTAGCCAATTTCTTTATGAAACTCTATTTCATCCGGCCCAAGTTCCAGCATGTCCCCCAATACTGCGATTTTTTTGCCACTGCATTTCATAGTTTGAAGCACATCAATGGCCGCCTTCATAGAAGTCGGACTGGCATTATAAGCATCATTCAAAAGGGTAAGCCCGGAAGAAGTTTGAATCACTTCAATCCGCATACCTGTCAACTTAAGCTTACTTAACCCATTCTCTACATTTTGTTCTGTAACTCCAAAATGGCGAGCAACCGCTAGTGCAGCCAACGCGTTGACAACGTTATGCTGGCCTGGCAGCGGTAATGTAAAAGCATGTTCCTTATGAAGGCTTGACGTAAACGTCATACCACCATTATGGGACATCATCCCTGTCGGATAATCATCATTATCTCCGTTCAGACCGAAACGGAAGGACACCATCCCCTCCGGAGCCTCAAAAGCGGACTCTTGCATTACCTCAGTCAGCAGCGGTTCATCACCGTTATAAATTAGCAATCCCCCTGGCTTTAGCCCTTCGACGATTTCCAGCTTGGCACGGGCGATTTCTTTGCGGGATCCCAGTTGCAGCAGATGCGACTCACCTATATTAGTAATGACTGCAACATCTGGTGCAGCCAAAGAAGCCAGCAGAGCAATTTCTCCCCGCGAGCTCATACCCATTTCAAGCACTGCAATCTCTGTATCCTCAGCCATGGATAGAATCGTGAGCGGAAGACCAATATGATTATTGAAGTTTCCCTCTGTCTTGTGCACCTTGTACTGCATTTCGAGCATGGCCATAATGATATCTTTTGTCGTAGTTTTGCCATTACTCCCCGTAACAGCGACAACCTTCGGAGCGACCTCATTTAAATACGCAGCGGACAGCTTCTGAAGCGCCTGTAGCGTATCTTCAACAATAATGACTCCGCCACCCTCAGGTGCAGGACCTTTATCACGCTGCCATAAGGTCCCAGCAGCACCGGCAGCAATCGCTGTAGCTGCATAATGATGACCGTCGAATTTGTCTCCCGTTAGAGGAACAAACAGGCAACCTGTAGTTATCTTACGGGAGTCAGTAACGACGCCCGTAACAGTTATATTCACAGTTTCAGCAGCAGGAACTTCACCTGCGCACATCACAGCAATTTGTCCTAGTGTTCTTGTAATCAATAGATTCGACCCCTTATAACTTCTTTAGCGACGATGCGGTCATCGAAATCGTGAACCACTCCGCCAATCAGTTGGTAGGTCTCATGACCTTTCCCCGCAATCAATACTACATCGCCAGAGCTTGCCATTTCAATAGCCTTCCCAATGGCTTCTCGGCGATCAACAATCATATGATACTGGTCAGAGGTGACTCCATCCTCTACTAGCCCTGCTTCTATATCCTTCAGAATTAGCCCAGGGTCCTCCGTCCGAGGGTTGTCAGAGGTTATGAATACCATGTCGCTATATTTTGCGGCAATCTTACCCATCAAAGGTCGTTTCGTGCGGTCTCTATCTCCTCCACAGCCAAACACAGTAAGCACTTTACCTGTAGCAAATTCGCAGACTGTTTTTAATACATTTTCCAGCCCGTCTGGTGTATGTGCATAGTCAACGATAACGGCATAGTCTTGCCCCTCATCTACTGACTCCACCCGTCCAGCTACACCATCAATCGCTTCAAGACTAGTCTTGATATCTGACAGTGACACATCTTCCAACAACGCTGCCGTAATCGCCGCAAGTGCATTATAGACATTGAATTTACCAACCATACGAAGTGAAATGTCCGTCTCACCCTTAAACGTATCTACATGGAAAAAAGTTCCTTTTGCAGTGATCGAGATTTGCGAAGCTCGGACATTAGCGTTGTTATCAATGCCATATGTAATCACTTCCGCTGCAGTTTGGGTTGCAAAATAGTGGCTCGCCTCATCATCAGCATTAAGCACCGCATATTTGCGTTCTTCTTTCCAAGGAGAGATCACATTTCCTAGTCTAGAGAAGAATAGACCTTTAACCGCCCGATACTCCTCCATTGTATGATGATAATCCAGATGATCCTGGGTTAAGTTCGTAAATATTGCTGTACGGAAGTCTGCACCCTTCACACGTCCTTGCTGAAGCGCATGGGAGGAGACTTCCATTATGCAACATTCCACACCTTTGGAGGCCATATCATGAAGCGAGCGCTGCAGATCTAGTGATTCTGGAGTGGTCCCTGACATAGGGTAGCTTTTGCCGTCATAGCGCATTTGAATGGTCCCAATCAGACCCGTCTTCATATTCTGGTCTTGCATAATTCGCTCAATAAGATAAGTCGTAGTTGTCTTCCCATTTGTACCCGTAACCCCGATCATTCTCATTCGGCTGCTAGGTGAGCCAAAGAAGGCATTCGACATGACAGACATCGCAAAACGGCAGTCATCCACAACGATCTGTGGAATATCAAGCTCTAGCTTATGCTCACATACGATAGCAGATGCTCCAGAGGCTACGGCTTGCGGCGCAAATTTATGTCCGTCTACGGTGTGACCCGGTAAACAGATAAACAGATCACCCGGACTTACACGGCGGGAATCAATCTGAAGATCAGTAATCTCCACCTCCCCGTCCCCGTATAGACGCGAAGTAGCAAGACAAGCAGATAATTCATTAACTTTCATAGTAATCCCTCACTCTACATTTTCGGATACAAACTGAACCCTTATATCTTTATCATTATTCACTAGAAGCTCCCATATAAATCCTGATGGTTGAGCCCTGTTCTACTCTTGCCCCAGCTTTCGGAGCCTGATTGATGACCGTATTGCCAGAGCCTGAACGCGCCAGATTAAAATTCATATTTAAATCCTCATAGATATCTTGTACGGTTGCACCTGTAAGGTCAGGCACGGTCACAATCGGAGTTTCACCGTATTTATAGGTTTTTGGAAGCTGATCACTGCGCTCAGGAACCTTCATATAGTGCAGCGAGTCTTCCAAAATATTTTGCACGATTGGAGCTGCAACTACACCCCCAAATTGAATCCCTTTCGGGTTATCCACTGCAGTGTAGACAACGATCTGTGGATCATCCGCCGGCGCAAAGCCAATAAAAGAAACAATATGCTCTGTCGGAGAATAACGTCCATTTACAACCTTCTGTGCAGTACCCGTCTTGCCACCTACACGATAGCCGTCGATAAAAGCCGGCCGTCCCGTGCCTTTGGCAACTACGCTCTCAAGTGCTGCCCGCACCTTCTTGGATGTCTCCTCCGAAATCACCTGCCGCACAAGCTCAGGCTTCACCTCTGATACCGTCTCTCCCGTTTCCGGATTAACCCATGACTTTGTTACATGTGGTTTATAGAGATTACCACCATTGATAGCCGCGGACACCGCAGCAATCTGCTGAATTGGTGTAACCGAGACCCCTTGGCCAAAGGCCGTAGTTGAAAGCTCTACCGGACCTACTTGACTAAGCTTGAATAGAATCCCATTAGATTCTCCGTTTAGATCAATTCCCGTTTTGCTGCCGAAACCAAAATCACGAATATATTTGAAGAGTGTTTCTTTGCCCAGCCGTTGCCCAAGAGCAACAAAACCAGGGTTACAGGAGTTCTCAACCACCTGAAGGAAGGTCTGGCTGCCATGGCCGCCTTTTTTCCAACAGCGCAGCTTCGCACCCGCCACTTCGATAAACCCAGGATCATAGAAATGATCGTTTTGCAGGTCTACCTTACCTTCTTGCAATGCTGCAGCAAGTGTGATGATTTTGAACGTCGAACCAGGCTCGTAGGTCATCCAAATGGGCAAATTCCGATTATAGATCTGCGGATCATATTCCTTATATAGACCCGGTTCATAACCCGGTCTACTAGCCATGGCCAGAATTTCACCATTCTTCGGATTCATCGCTATAGCCCAAGCGCCCTGCGCCTGATATTTCACCATAGCTTGATCCAGCTCACGTTCCATAATGGATTGAATCTGTTTATCAATCGTCAATTGCAGATTAAGCCCATCCTGAGGGGCAGAATACTTCTCCGATGATCCAGGCATGAGTCTTCCACCTGCGTCAGACAAATACGAAATATTGCCTGCTATTCCTTTAAGTAAATTATCGTAAATGTTCTCGACGCCGGTAATCCCTTGGTTATCAATACCTGTAAAGCCTAGTATATGCGCGGCAAGATCGCCGTAAGGATAATATCTTTTGCTATCCTCAGCGACAACGATGCCCGGCAACTGCAAATCACGGATGCTCGCGGCAAGTTCCATCGTAATTTTGCGGCCGCCGGGCTGTAGTTTCACCGACATTGATTTTTTAGTCAGCAAGCTCATCAGCTTCTCCTCGGTCATCCCAAGTAGAGGCGCCAATTGCTGCGCTGTCTTTTGCTTCTCCTTCACCTGCACAGGCACCGCATAAACCGTAGGCGTACTGATATTATAGGCCAGCGGTATACCTTCACGATCCAAAATTTCACCACGCTTGGCTGTAAAAGGAATATTCCGGCGCAAGGAATCTTCTACCTTGTCACTTAATTTCTCGCCTTGGGATAATTGCACGTAAGCAAGACGTACGACCAGCGAACCGAATAACACTGCCAGTCCCAGCAGCGTCCATAGCATTCTCCGCCGTGTTACGACCTTCGAAACCTTCATTCCGTTCTCCCCCGCTTTCACCTATAGACATGAGCTCTTATCTTCATGACTATTCGGGACAAACTGGGGTTAGAACAAGCCTATGGCCCACTCTGCGATTCCGTACCCTCATCAGCAGACGAAGTTGCCGGAACATCTTCACTATTATCATTGAATGGTTTCAGCTTTAATGTAAGTAGTGGTTTTCCATTTTTTGTTCCTTCAATCTGCTCGGACACATATCCTTCGCCTTCTACCGCTATCTCCACTTTTAGAAGGGTTAGAACCTCAAGAGCATCGCGCAGCGACTCTCCTTGCAAATTGGGAATAGTAGGCTTGTCCCCTTGCTTGCTTAACAGGTAGATACGCTGGCCAGGAGAAAGCTTCGTTCCAGCCTCTGGATATTGGGTTTCCACAGAAGCTTCTTCACCGACAACAGCAAAATCAAATCCTTGATCCAGAAGCGTCTCTCTTGCTTCCTTCATCGTTTTCCCCTTCAGATCAGGTGTAGTCCGGAGCACAGGTGCATCCGATTTAACTGTTTTTTTACTGTCCTTATCACTAGTTTCAGTTGCTAATTTAGGAACTCCCATGTATTGCAGTGACTGCGATACGATTTCTTTAAATACAGGAGCTGCAGCTTTACCGCCGCCAACCTCAACGTTCGGTTCATCAATAATAACAATAACAGCGATTTTCGGATCATTCACAGGCGCATAACCAATAAAGGAGACCAATACTTTGGACTTCACGTAGTCCTTACCTTCAACCTTAATAGCCGTTCCTGTCTTCCCCGCCACACGGTAACCTTCAATGTGAGCGTTCCGTCCTGTCCCTTTGACTTGGTCGGCAACTACCTGCTCCAAGTATTCACCTGTTTGCTTGGCACTTGCCTCATCAATCACCTGACGCACTACACTAGGCTGAGTAACCTTAGTATTTCCGGTGTTTGGGTCCGTAACCTCTTTTACCACATATGGAGTCATCAGTTTCCCGCCATTGGCGATCGCAGATACAGCAACCAATTGTTGAAGTGGGGTAACTAGCACTTTACCATGCCCATATGCGAGTGTAGCAATTTCGATAGGACGTCCAAGGTTAGGGTTAACGACCCCACTGGCTTCCCCTGGCAAATCGATTCCCGTCTTCCCATTAAAGCCAAAATCATCAATATACTGTAAAAGTCTATCTTGTCCGAGCATTTCATAAAGTTTTACAAAAAGAACGTTACTAGACCGCTTCACACCTTCCAGGAAGCTTATTTGCCCCCAACCGGAACGATTAATATCATGTAATGCCTTACTGTAGCCCTTAATTCTGATAGATCCTGACAGAAATGTTGCTACGGGATCAAAAAGCTTCTCTTCTACAGCTGCTGCAAGTGTAACAATCTTGAAGGTGGAACCAGGTTCATAAGTTGATTTGATAGCATGGTTGTAGAAACCCGCTGCATCAGCACCCGTATCCATATACTTATTAGGATCAAAGGTGGGCATATTCGCCATCCCCAAAATCTCCATCGTATTCGGATCAGCGGCAATGACACTCATACTTTTCGGCTTATATTGCGCATATGCCTTTTCCATGGCCGCTTGTATATATTGCTGGATCGTACTGTCGATGGTAAGCTTGAAATTACTGCCATTTACTACAGGTTTATAGGTATCTTTTGAATCCGGCAGCTTAACCCCTTGACCGTCACTTTGATAAAGCAGCTTGCCATCAGCACCCTTAAGCTGTGCATCCAGGGACTTTTCCAGACCCATAATCGCCTTGCCATCCCGATCTGTGTAGCCTAATATATGTGCAGCAAGCGAACCCTTAGGGTAAAATCGTTTCTGCTCTCTAACCAGACCAATCCCGGTCTCTTGAATTTTATGCTCTTTACCCAGGGCTACATAAAACTCTTTCACCTTATCAGCAAGTTCCTGATCAATCTTCCAGCCTTCATTACGAATTTCACGATTCTTGAGGTATTTGCCATCCTCGCCTTTAGCCTCAATCAGCTTCCGCAGCTCATCTACTGGCTTGCCGAGTAGCTCATGCAATCCCTTGACGACCTCATCACCAATTCCCTTTTCAGCAATGACTGCCGGGTTTACAACTACAGTATAAGCAGGGACATCACTTGCGAGCACACTCCCATTACGGTCAGAAATCGTTCCTCGCTCGGCTTTGATAGTCGAAGTGTGCGCCCAAAGTGTAGCAGCCTTTTCTTGCCATTCTGAACCCTCCATAACTTGAATCCAGAAGACTCTAGCTATCAAAACAAGAAAAAAGAGGGTAATACACCCTCCTATAAACAGCGTGCGAAGTTTTATTCTCTTTACCATAAGCGAACCTCACAATTTTTTTATTGCGATCTTGCCAATCGCTCACTAATTATCGCCTTCTGTCGATATCGGATTCGCCGGAATAAAGATGGTAGCATTTTCATCCGGTGCTACATATCCAAGATCCTTTGCCTTTTGGGCAACCTTCTGCTCCAAATTCTGCTTCTCCATCTCATACGTGGAAATTTGCTTCTTAGCGGTCGCTATATCCTTATCTAATTTCTGAGCCTGCAAGTTCAAATCATAAATGTGAACGTAACGTGAAATCAGGGTGATAGCCACTAAAACGCATACTCCTAGCGTCAGCATATACAAAAGTTTCTCTTGCAGCGGAAGTACTCTTCGTTTGGTAACTACTTTTGTCTTCTCGCGGTAAAGGGGGTTTACTTCTTCTTTTCTTTTGGGCTGAACTGCTAAATTGCCGCGGGTATAGGCCATCTCTGACTCTCCTTTATCGTCAATTACAATTTTTCTGCAATGCGCAGCTTAGCTGAGCGGGCTCGAGTATTAAGCTCAAGCTCTTCCTCAGAAGGCACAAGCGGTTTGCGGTTGATTAACTTAAGCGTGCCTTTCGCGCCGCATACACAAAACGGAAAGTCAGGCGGGCATGTACATCTGCTTAAATAGCTGCTTAGTATTTGCTTGCAAATTCGGTCCTCGAGCGAATGAAAAGTGATAACGGATACTCTACCTTCTGGTGCAAGGCAACGTACTGCGCTATGTAATCCTTCTTCAAAAGCACCCAACTCGTCGTTTACAGCAATCCGTAAACCTTGAAAGCTGCGTTTAGCGGGATGTCCTCCCGTTCTTCGTGCAGCCGCCGGAATACCTTCCTTGATAAGCTCAGCTAATTCTCCTGTGGTCTCCACAGGACTTTCTTCTCTTCTGTCTACAATTTTCTTAGCGATTCTCCGCGAGAACTTCTCTTCTCCATATTGGAAAAGCACACGGGCAATCTCCTGCTCAGACCACGTATTCACAATATCAGCAGCCGTTAATAGCGCTGTCTGATCCATCCGCATGTCCAGCGGAGCATCATGATTGTAACTAAATCCGCGTTCTCCCTCATCAAACTGGGGAGAGGATACGCCAAGATCAAAGAGGACTCCATCCACTTGGGGAATGCCATCTTTTTGTGGTACAAAGGGCACATCCTTAAGTACACTCTCCAGATCACGGAAATTGGTCTTAATGAGTACAACCTTATCTCCGTATTCAGCTAGTCTTTCTTTTGCGTTCTCCAGAGCCCAATCATCTTGATCCAAACAGATTAATCGGCCTTCGCCGCTAAGTTTGGAAGCGATTAGTGCGCTGTGGCCTGCTCCACCGAGAGTGCAATCTACATAGATTCCGTCTTTTTTGATGTGCAGCCCTTCTGTCGCTTCTTCTTTAAGCACCGTGATGTGGTGAAACAAGCTGCATCCCTCCAGGACAGTATTCGATATTGTGTTTTTATAGATCAAAATTGAAATCCACCAATTTTTCGGCAATTTCGTTGAACGATTCCTCGGACTGTTCGAAGTACTGCTCCCATAGCTCTTTGTTCCAGATTTCCACCCGGTTCGAAACGCCCAGAATAACACAGTCTTTGTCCAGTTTGGCATACTGCCTTAAATTGGCCGGCAGATTTACCCTTCCCTGCTTATCCCATACACATTCTGTTGCGCCTGAGAAAAAAAAGCGACTGAATGCACGGGCATCTGATTTCATCAGTGAAAGGCTTTTTAGCTTTTGTTCCATGATTGCCCATTCTTCCATGGGATAAACAAATAGACAGGAGTCTAGACCACGGGTCGTCACAAAGGAGGTTCCAAGCAATTCACGGAGTTTAGCCGGAATAATAATTCGGCCTTTGTCGTCAATGCTGTGTTGATACTCTCCCATGAACATCCTTTTTCCCACCCCTAATCCCCGAATCCCCACTTTACCCCACTTTTCACCACTTAAGCATAATAGATTCGCCATTAAAAATCAAAAACCTTTTTCTGGTGAAAGGAATTTTTTGCTAAATCAAATAGATCATTACCCAATTCACAATTCGCCACATAAAAAAAGCCATGCAATCGGAATCCTATCCGCTGCATGGCTTTTCAAGCATTAACGCCTTTGTCGTCCTTATAAGGACGACGAAGCGTCTATGCGAGAAATATAAGGATAATGTATAGC
>NZ_NFVA01000079.1 GCF_002264395.1 Paenibacillus sp. VTT E-133291 | reverse complement strand
AATTAATCGCCTAAAAAAACATGCACATAATCAGCCGATTCTGCAAGAGAATGTTGAGAATAAAATAACGCTTGACCGTCTCGCTCAAGAAGTAAATATGAATGTTAATTACTTATGTCGTGTATTTAAGCAAGATACGGGTAGAAGCATTGTTCAATATATGAATGAACTAAAAATCAATAAAGCGATTGAATTGTTAAAGCTTCCGGATACGAGGATAAAAGAGGTGGCTTCACAGGTGGGGATAGATGATCCGTTTTATTTTAATCGAGTATTTAAGAAGATCGTAGGGCTTAGTCCTTCAGATTTCCGTAAGAAATTACTCGCAACTAAATAAGTCCAAGGAGGAGACACCTGTTATGAAATATGTGGAATCTATTAAAAATAGTTTAATATTCGCAGGTGTGATCCTATTATTATGGGCTAGCGCAGGATGTACTCCTTCGGATTCGAGCCTGAACAAAATGCAATCCTCCCAAGTGAAACACGAGTTTGCGAACAAAATTCTGAACTTAGCTGTATTTGAGGGAGGGCAAGGAAAGGATTATTGGCTCGCGGTGAAACAACAATTTGAATCAGACTATCCAGGGGTAACTGTTAATTTGACTTCAAGCCCTAAGATCATGGAAATACTTAAACCGCAAATCGCCGTTGGCAATCCACCCGATATCATTTATATCTCACAGAGTGAGACGACAGGTATGATTGAAGAAATGTTGAGAGATAAATTATTACTTGATTTGACGGATGTATTTGAAGGGAATGCTCTCGATAATCAAGTACCGCTTAAGAATAAAATGCTGGATGGTATTTTAGATTATGCTAATCCCTTAGGGGATGGGAAAATTTATGCTGCACCGTTCTATACCTCTCCAATGGGGCTAATCTATAACAAGACTCTTTTTGAGAAAAAAGGCTGGAAGCTCCCAGAGACATGGGATGAATTCTTGAAGTTAGGTGAGCTCGCTAAGAAGGATGGAAGATCACTATTCACCTACCAAGGTTTGTTCCCGGGTTATTTAGAGTCTATTTTCTGGCCGTCGGTGGCATCTGTGGGGGGGATGGAAGACGTCTGGAAGGCGGAAAATTATGAGAAGGATGCATTTAGGTCCGATTCCGTCAGGCGAATAGCCGAGGTGTTAAGTGCTATTGCACAAAAAGGTTATGTCATGCCAGGAACCGTTAAATTAAGCCATACGCAAGCACAGGCTGCTTTTCTACAAGGTAAGGCATTGTTCATTCCTTGCGGAATATGGATAGAGAATGAAATGAAAGGCACTCCACGCGAAGAAGGCTTCGAATTTGGTTTTCTCGCACCACCAGTGTTCAATAAGGGGGATCAGAGGTATGTCATGTCCTATTTGGATAGCCTGTTTATTCCCGCCAAGGCGAAGAATATTGAACTTGCCAAGGAGTTCCTGCGTTATCAATACAATGATGATATCGTTCAATTAAATGCGGAGAAATCCAAAGGGATAGTCACGGTTAAAAATGGTCTGGAAATCGTAAAGCCATACACTTCTCCAATATTCTATGATTCCGTTCAAATATCTCAAAAAGATGTAGCGCCGATTGTTTTTCAATGGAAACAAGCATCGCAGCTAGTCATCAAAGACGTAGAGGCAATATGGAACCCCATAACTGGCCTAATGAGCAATACGCTGACTGTTAAACAGTGGCAAGATGAGGTTGAGAAAATAACCAAGAGTGTGCGGGAATTAAGTTCTTCTAAAGAATAAACCTGTTTATTCCGTGTCCTAAATCGTACAGGTTTTGTTCAATTCTGTTAATGGTAGCTTTAGTATTTAGCAGTGTAAAATTGGATTAACTATATGGGATTGGATGTGACGTGAATGAGTGTGGTCATTTCAACATTAACTCTTGAAGGTGCATTATTAGAAGGAGAGAATCCTCTTCCAATGTTCAGAAACAGAGACCATCATACTAAAGTAGGGGATAATGGTACACTTACTCCAGAATTGAGACAGCAGCTGGGTGAACATACAGGTGGGAGATATTTACCTTATCGCATGCAGGATCGGTATACACGTGAAAGAAAACTGCTGGTTATGAAGTCGATTGTATTGGAAAATGACATCTTAAAAGCAGTCTTTTTACCTGAGTATGGAGGTAGACTCTATTCGCTTAAAGATAAACGTACGAACAAAGATATATTGTATACAAACCCTGTCTTTCAACCGGCTAATTTAGCTATTCTTAATGCTTGGTTCTCTGGAGGAATCGAATGGAATGTGGGACAGGTAGGTCACACCTTTACGACCGCATCTCCCGTACATGCTGCCAAATTGATGGATGATAAGGGCAATGAATTTCTAAGAATTTATGAATATGAGCGTTGTAAAAACATTTTTTGGCAGATTGATTTTCATCTTCCTCAAGGGGCAAAGGAGCTCTCTGTCTATGTAAGAATCATTAATGATAACGAAGCGTCGGTTCCTATGTATTATTGGACAAATATTGCAGCACCGGAAACTTTGCAATCAAGAGTATTCTCATCCACTAGTAAGGTTATCTATATTGATCATCAAGTGAAGGGGTTTGGATTGGGAGATTTGCCAGTGCTTCCTTCAGTTCCAAATGAAGACTCGTCATATCCAATGAGAATTCCCTTCTCTAACGAGTATTTTTTTCAGACAGAGGCAGATTATAAATCCCCGTGGGAAGCGATTGCCTATGAGGATGGTAGTTTATTCTACGAACGTTCGACTAGCCTCTTAAGATATCGTAAGTTATTTTGCTGGGGCAACCATGCAGGTGGTAGAAGATGGTGCGATTTCTTAGCGAAGCCAGGCGAAGGTAATTATATTGAGATACAAGCTGGGCTTGCTCCAACACAGATGCATGGACTAGACATGCCTGCAAATTCAATATGGGATTTCACTCAAATATTCGGTGTTACTCAGGTGGATGCACATAAGGCAAATCAAAGCGACTGGTCTGAGGCTCGGGATTTTATTGAAACGCAAGTCAATGAACAATTGCAAGAAGATGAGGTGTATATTCTTCATGAGAAGTTGCAAGCTTATGCTAATTTAACACCATCAGAACTATTGCACTCAGGCTCAGGCTGGGGAGCACTCGAGGACATTCGCAGAAAGGCCCATGCTGAAAGGTCTATTCCGGATGGATGTCTATTCTTGAAATCCAGTATTGCAGCACCGCAGCTTCCATGGTTAGCCCTGTTACAAGAGGGAGGCTTGCCAGAGGGAGATGTGCAAGATATTCCGGCCTCTTGGATGGTCCAAGAAGAATGGATGGAATTGCTTCGTACCAGTCTAGGGGATGCAGATAATCAAACGTGGACTTCCTACTTGCATTACGGCATTATGCTCTATGAGTATGGAATGGAAGACCAAGCTATAACTGCATGGCATCAATCGCTTGAATTGCAGCCGTCTGCTTGGGTTTATCGTAATCTGGCGATTACCTCTGAACAGAGAGGAGAGGCAGATCAGGCTCTGGTCTATTATGAACTGGCGTATTCTTTGTACAATGGCTTTCCAGACAGTGCATTTGCAGATGAGTACATTAGCATGTTAATTAGAAATAAACAATTTGCTAAGGCTTGGAGTGTTTATGAATCACTTCCTGTAGAGTTCAGGCAAAGTGATCGTCTCCAAATTATTATTGGAGCTGCTGCTCAGGCGTTGGATCATAATGAATTCCTATTAAACTTATTCCAGAAAGAATTTGCTGTGATTCGTGAGGGCGAAGTTACGATTGTGGAGCTGTGGTATGAATTTCAAGCTAAAAAGCTAGCGGAGAGCCGAAATACTGTATTATCTGAAGAATTAATGAAGGAAGCCATCACCCTATATCCACCGCCTAATAACATTGATTTTAGAATAATTGGCGCTTAAACGAAGAGAGAGTTTCGATGATTTTAATCGAAGCTCTCTTTTTTAGGATGCTGAAGGTGATTAAAATTTAGATAAAATTGTGCATGCTTTGTTCAATATCGTCGATGTTAGACCTGACTTGCTTCGTTATATACTTACTTGTGAAAGCACTTTCATATTAGAGGGGGATGCTACACACGTGAAAAAAAGACAAAAGAAGCTCACCGGTTTGTTGCTTGCTATGTCGATGGTACTAACGTTATTGGCTGGTTGTGGATCAAGCAATACAACGAACAATGCTGCCCCGCCTGAAGCAACTAAGGAGAACACCCCTACAGCTACAACTGAGGCTACCACCGAAGTTAAAGCTTCTGGACTAGAAGGTAAGGTAGTATTCTGGTCGATGTGGAGCAGCACAGAACCACAAGCGAAGGTTATTGAGTCAGCCGTTGCTGAATTCAAGGCAGCTAATCCAGAAGTTGAAGTGGATCTGAAGTTTACCGGTCGTGATATCTTAAAATTGATCAAGCCTGCTTTGGATGGAGGAGAGCAAATTGATATCTGGGAAGCCGATCCAGGTAGCCCAGCTGGTATTCAAGGCATGAAAGATTACGTTATGAAGCTTGATGATTTGCTTGCGGAGCCGTCCATCGGAATGGAAGGCAAGTCAGTAAAGGATTCAATAATTCCAAGCTTATTAAGCTGGATACAATCGCTATCCACAAAGTACGGTTTAGAAGAAGGTATTTATTCGATTCCGCAGCAACCGTATGCAGTACTCTTTTTCTATAACAAGGAAGTGTATGAGAAGGCTGGGATAACAAAAGCACCTGCCTCTTGGGAAGAGTTTCTTGCAGATGCTGAAAAAATCAAAGCAGCAGGTTCAGCACCGCTTACCTTTGATGACGCATATCGGGACTTATTTATTGGATCTTATCTGGCAAATGCGATGGGGGCAGATTGGGTAAGCCAGCTTGTGCAAGATAAGACCGGTGAGATGTGGAATGATCCAATCATTCTTCAATTCGCTAAAGATATGGCTAATTTAAACGCTAAAGGTTTTTTCTCTAATAAAATTGCTGGAAGTAAATATCCTGCGGCTCAGCAGGATCTCGTGCTTGGTGGGTCTGCCGCTTATCTAAATGGAACATGGCTTCCGAATGAAGTGCTTGCCACCTCAGGACCAGATTTCAAATGGGGCACGTTTCAATTCCCGGATGTTCCAAATGGAAACGGTAAAGGTGGAAAAAAAGGGCTGATCTTTGGATCTCAAGGGATGTTCATTAATAAATCAAGCAAGGATGCAAAAGCTGCTTTTGAACTTATCAAACATATCGTTAGTAAGCAGATACAAGAAAAAATGGCGAAGGATGCACTTGCGATCCCAGCAACCATTGATTCTGAATGGCCTGCGATGCTTGCAGAAGCAGAGGCTGCTTTTCTAAATGCAAAAGAAAATATGCCTTGGGGTGGAGGTATTGGTGATGGAGGCGACTTTACGCTTGCTACCATTGTACCTACCTTCATGGAACTTATCACTGGCAAACTGAAGCCAGAAGAATTTGGGCCGAAGCTAAGTGCGGAAGCTAAGAAATTCTACGCCGGTAAATAAAACTGTAGTCTATATGTGGCGGTCAATAGCGGCAGCTGCATATAGATTATTTAGAGTATAAGAAAGAATAAATTGCACTTTATGATGCGGGGGATACAAAGATGAGAATTAGTAAACCGATTATCATGCTATTCCTTCTGCCTGCTATCCTGGTTTATATGTCGATCTTTTTTTATCCAACCTTGCGGGCAGTGTTTATGAGCTTTTACGAGATATCTAATATAAATAGTAGTATCAGTGAATGGAAATTTATTGGTCTAGACAATTACTGGGGGTTATTTCATAATTCCTATTTTTTAAATTCTTCATTAAATGTGCTTAAGATTTGGATTATTGGTGGACTCATTGTTTTCGTTATGGCTTTTTTCTTCTCAGTGCTTATTTCCTCTGGCGTTCGTTTCAAAGGCTTCTGGAGAGCCTTGATTTACCTGCCTAATACTGTATCTGTTGTTGTCATGTCAGTAATATGGCTTCAGTATGTGTATAATCCGACCTTTGGATTGTTGACACATGTATTTCGCCTTCTTGGACTTGAACAGTTAGCCAATATTCAATGGACGGATGACCAGCATTTATTTTTATCCATGCTGATCGCTTTTTGTTTTGGATCCATTGGTTATTTCTTATTAATTCTAGGCGCGGCCATGGATCGGATTCCTAATGATTACTACGAAGCAGCATTATTGGAAGGAGCAAACACGTTATATCAGTTCTTCCATATTACTCTTCGGTTACTCCGTGATGTGTTTAAGACCACACTGGTGTTATGGACGGTTACAGCCATTAACTTCTTTGTATGGTCTTCCATCTTCGGGAGAAATGATCCACATACGATGACTCCTGGCTATTATATGTACTTGAAGGTATTTGGTGGGGAGAGAATTTCTGATACGCAAGCTTTCAATGTTGGAGCAGGGGCTGCAATTGGTGTATTGATTACTGTTGCAATTATTGGCTTTTCCTTCTTGATTGGTCTGTTGTTTAGGAAGGATCGTTTAGAATACTAGGAAGGAGGAGACAATATGCGTCTTCACTCAATCACTCGAATCATTCGATATATTCCATTAGTAGTCTGGCTTATCTTTACAGTTATTATTTTTGGATACGCATTCCTTGCTTCACTCAGCACGACAAGAGAGATATTTACGAACAAACTACTGGCGAGCGGATTTCATTTTTCCAACTATACCCGATTATTCGAAGAAACGAAGATCGGATTGTACTTTTTGAACAGTCTAGTTTACACGGTAACCTCTTGCGTAGGTATTATTGTTGTTGCAGCTCCGGCTGCTTATATATTGGGACGAATTCAGTTTAGGGGAAAACGGTTAGTTGATTTAATGTTTATCTCGGCATTATCGGTTCCGGGGCTACTGATTTCTATTCCATTGTTTTCGTTATTTTATTCATTGAATTTAACAGGCTCAACATTTACGTTAATCTTTGTATACATTTTTACGAATGTCCCTTTTGCTGTATTTTTGCTTACAGGGTTCTTTGCATCCATTCCGAAAGAACTGGAGGAATCAGCAGCGATCGATGGATGTGGGCCGATTAAAGCTTTTATCAAAATCATCTTACCTATGGCACAGGCCGGTATTTTGACGTTAACGATTTTTAATGTGATGGGGATTTGGAATGAATATTTTTATGCTCTGATCTTTGCAAATAATCCGGATCGACATCCAATAGCATTAGCGCTTCAATCCATCGTAGTAGGATATACGAATACTGGTAATTATTCGGGTATTTTTGCTGCATCACTTCTGGTATTTTTGCCCACGTTTATACTTTATCTTCTTGTGTCCAGAAAGATTGTTGCTGGAATTACAATCGGTTCTGTAAAAGGTTGAGGTAGTAACCACCTAGTAATATAGGTGGTTATTTGCGCACCCATAAGGATTTCTTCAGAAACTCAACTTGCGACAAGGAAACCCATACAGTACACTTTCTTTAACTAGTACAAACCTAAGATAGCTTGGGAGAGAACTTTGAAAAAGGAAGTGTTAAATAGTGGATCTAGAGATGGTCATGCAGGAGCTGGAAGCGCTTGGCAAGGAACGAACTAAGAAAATATATATATCTAATGGAGCAAAGGAACCGCTATTTGGCGTGGCTACCGGAGCAATGAAGCCAATCTTCAAGAAAACAAAAATAAATCAGCCATTGGCTGAGGAACTTTACGCGACAGGGAACTATGATGCCATGTATTTTGCCGGCATCATTGCTGATCCCAATGCAATGACGGAAGCGGATTATGACCGATGGATGGATGCGGCTTATTTTTATATGCTGTCCGACTTTGTAGTGGCAGTAACCTTGGCAGAAGCAGATATTGCACAACAAGTTGCCGATAAATGGATTGCGAGCGGTGAAGAGCTGAGAATGTCAGCGGGCTGGAGCTGTTACTGCTGGCTGCTTGGCAGTCGGCCGGATGTTGAGTTTTCCGAAAGCAAGCTTGCCGGTATGCTTGAGATGGTGGAAAATACGATTCATGATTCTCCAGAACGTACCCAATACGCAATGAACAACTTCATGTACACAGTGGCCATATCTTATTCGCCACTTCATGATAAGGCCAGTGAAACCGCAAGAACTGTAGGGCCCATTGAAGTTGATAAGGATAAGGCAAAAAGTAAATTGATTCACGCGTACGCAAATATTCAAAAAGCAGTCGACAAAGCTCAGCTTGGTTTTAAACGTAAGCATGTAAGATGTTGATCTAGCAGAAGCTTCTAGAGAAGAAAAAGGAAAAAGGATTCCCTGAAACTTCACTCTGCGTTACTATATAGAAATGACTCCAAGTGGGAGAGAGAAGGGGGAAAAGCATACATGGGCAACTTATTGGAAATTTTGCACAAGGAAGTCGTACCGGCAGAAGGCTGTACAGAGCCGATCGCAGTTGCGTATGCCGTCTCCTTGGCGGCAGAGCTTCTCGAGGAAGAAATAACGGGGATTCAGCTGCATCTCAGCGGTAATATTATTAAAAATGCAATGGGAGTGGGCATCCCTGGGACAGGCCAGACAGGTCTTCCTATCGCAGCAGCCCTCGGTGCGGTGGTCGGACGTTCGCACAAGGAGCTGGAAATTCTATCAGGCCTGACTCAGGATGAGCTAAAGCTGGCCAATGACCTGCTTGATCGAAAGCTACTAAAAGTGGAGATAATGGACACTCCTGAGAAGTTATATATTGAAGCACAGGTGAAGACAGAGAATCATACAGCGACTGCCATCCTTGCTAAAGAACACACTAATATAGAATATCTGGCTCTGGACGGGAAAAAAGTGACACCTAAGAAGTCTAAAGCAGATTGTGGCAAGCCTGGACTTTCTGATACTGAAGCCTATGAAGGCTCTGTAGATCGGATATTCGAGTTTATAACTACGGCTCCATTTTCAGACCTTAGCTTCCTCTTGGAAGGCGCCCGGATGAACAAAGCGATTTCCGAAGAGGGACTCCGGGGCGATTATGGGTTGCAAGTAGGGAAGAAGATGAATCAGCAATCAGCTGTGAATTTGTTCGGCAATGATGTAGCGAACAAAATAATAGCGGCCACTGCTGCGGCTTCAGATGCTCGTATGGATGGCAGCGCAATGCCTGTGATGACAACAGCGGGCAGCGGTAATCAAGGCATTGCCTGTACGCTTCCCGTTATTTCTTTGGCGGAATTACTTGGTAAGGAGGAAGAGACGCTGGCTCGGGCGCTTGCACTAAGTAATCTGGTCACTGTGCATATCAAGCATTATATCGGGCGGTTGTCGCCTTTATGTGGTTCAGGAATTGCAGGTGGAGTTGGAGCGAATAGCGGGATCATTTATCTCATGGACGGCACTCTTGAGCAGATCAAGCATGGGATACAGAATACGATAGCCTCTTTATCAGGCATGATTTGCGACGGTGCAAATTCAACCTGTGCGCTGAAGATATCTACCTCCACTAATACGGCGATTCAGGCAGCCACACTGGCGATGAACAATATTGCTCCTACGACCAAGGATGGAGTTATTTTCGAAGAGGTGGAAGATACTATCCGCAACATGGAGCGACTGGTTCAGGAAGGTCTGGCGGATACTGACAAGACCATTCTAAATATCATGCTCTCCAAAGGCGGAGCGAATTAGCTTCCTTTAAGGTAATAACAGGTTAGAACATCATAATATAAGACCATCCGGTTCCCTACATGAATGGCAGGAGACTGGACGGTCTTTTTATCTATTCAGTAAGGGTATTTGTCATTGCGAAGATTTGCATTAAATTTTAACATAATTTATTCTGAGATCATAAAGGCATAAACTGATGGTATAAAAAGGAGATATTATGACGGAGAAGATAGATATAGGATGGAACTTTGAGAACAGTTATGCTCATCTGCCGGAATCCATGTTTACAAGGATTAAACCAACTCCTGTGCGTAAGCCGGAGTTAGTTATTTTAAATGAACCATTGGCTGCTACCTTAGGGCTGAATAGTACAGCACTACATAGTAAGGATGGTGTTCAGTATCTTGCAGGGAATGAAGTCCCTGAAGGTACTGTGTCGCTTGCTCAAGCGTATGCTGGACATCAATTCGGACATTTTACCATGTTAGGTGACGGCCGAGCTGCGCTTCTTGGTGAGCAGATCACACCCCAAGGTGACCGCGTAGACATTCAGCTTAAGGGTGCGGGAAGAACACCCTATTCTCGTGGTGGCGATGGCCGAGCCGGACTCGGACCGATGCTGCGTGAATATATCATTAGCGAAGCCATGCATAGCTTGGGTATTCCCACCACTCGCAGCTTGGCAGTGGTAACTACTGGAGAAACGATCATTCGAGAAACAGAGCAGCCTGGTGCTATTCTGACCCGGGTTGCTGCAAGTCATCTACGGGTGGGTACCTTCCAATATGTTGCAGCGTGGGGTACTGTTGAGGATCTCCGTACTCTGGCAGATTATACATTACAAAGACATTATCCGGAAGTTGATTCTAAGGAGAATCGTTATCTTTTCCTGCTTCGGGAAGTGATTGGACGTCAGGCTGAATTGATTGCCAAGTGGCAGCTGGTAGGATTTATTCACGGAGTGATGAACACCGACAACATGGCGCTTAGCGGAGAAACGATTGATTATGGTCCTTGCGCCTTCATGGATGTGTATCATCCAGAAACGGTATTCAGTTCCATTGACCAGCAGGGTCGTTATGCCTATGGCAATCAACCGGGCATTGCCTCTTGGAATCTCGCGAGATTCGCGGAGACTCTCCTGCCATTGCTGGCTGATGATCAGGAACAGGCGATTCGGCTCGCTGAAGAGGAAATTGCAGATTTTAAAGAGCGGTCTTACCATCATTGGCTCACAGGTATGAGGGCGAAGCTCGGAATCTTCAACGAAGAGGTAGAGGATGTAGCGCTAATTGAAGATTTGCTGGATTTGATGCAGAAGTATCGGGCGGACTATACCGATACCTTCCGTGCCCTAACTTTAGAAAAGCTGGAAGAAACCGCTCTGTTTGGTGCAGCGGAATTTACGAAGTGGCAGGAGTTATGGAAGGCTAGACTTAGCAGACAGCAGCAATCGAAGGAGGTTTCGATACAGCTAATGCGCAATAGTAATCCTGCGATCATTCCGCGGAACCACAGGGTAGAAGAAGCACTCCAAGCGGCAGTACAACAGGAAGATTACAGTGTGATGGAGCGATTGCTTAAAGCTCTTTCCAACCCTTACGCTTATTCCTCTGAACAGGATGAATACTCGGCACTACCTAAGGAATCAGCACGTCCATATCGAACCTTCTGCGGTACCTGATTTGCTGATAATGATCTAAATAATGAGGTGAAGTAAGAATGTTTCATGCATATGATGTTCTGGCTAACCAGTTGCTAGCTAATGCGAATGATCCAAGTTGGTATGTGCCCTTTGAGGTAGCCATAAAAGACTTAAGCGAAGAAGAAGCTTTTTGGAAAGTAACGGAAGAAAGCAATAGTATTACTGAGATAGTGCAGCATCTGCTCTACTGGAATGAAACTTGGCAAACAAGGTATAAAGAAAAGAGTATCCATGCGGTTCCTTCAGTGGATAACAATAATACCTTTGTCGTTGCAAAAGGAGTAACGTTCCAAGAGCTTCAGCAACAACTCTTAGAAGTTCTTTTACGTTGGCAGGAACTGATTACAAAGGAACAATTGGATGCCGATGTTCAAGAATTCCGAGGCAGTCAGTGGTGGGAAGTAATAGGCAATGTGACAACACATAACGCATATCACGTGGGGCAAATCGTTTTTATTCGAAAGATTCAAAAGAATTGGAATCGCACTATGAAATGAATTGAAGGACGTTAACAGATGTACATTCATCTGGCTAACGTCTTTTTTTGCGAATATCAATGAAAATAAGTTGTGTGAAAATACTTATAAATACTTATAATCACATATATAATGCTTGTAAATACTTAATTAATAACTTATGATGACTTTAGGAGGTGCATACATGATGTTTCAAGAGGAGAGATTGTTAAAAATACTCGAATATTTGAAACAACACCAATCGATGAGTGTTCAAGAGATCTGTACGCAATTTGATGTATCCAGAGATACCGCACGTAGGGATATTGTTAGATTAGTACAAGAAGGTGTTGTGATCCGAACGCATGGAGGGGTATCGTTACCTGAGTTACAAAAAGAATTGTTATCTTATCAGGATCGTTTGATCGATGAATCTGAGAGTAAACAGAGGATAGGAAAGGCTGCGGCGCAGCTTATCCAAGATCATGAGACTGTGATTTTAGATGTATCTACCACCGTGCAGTTTGTAGCAGAACAGATCAGCGCGAAGGATATTACGGTGGTCACGCACTCGATTGATAATGTAGGGATCTTGTCCAAACGGGAGGATCTGCAAATTTATGTTCTTGGTGGTTACTTGAATGTGAAAAACCGCCTGTTATATGGCCCTTCTATTATCGATAAACTTAGTGAAATCCGTGCTGATAAAGCCTTTATTGGAGCATCCGCGATCTGTGCTGATGGACTCTACTATCCATATGAAGAAGATGTGCGGGTGAAGAGAGAAATGGCCCGAAGATCAGATCAAGTCATTTTAGTGGCTGATCACACCAAATTTATTGGCAAATCATTTTTCCGTTTAGACTTTGAGTTCGTTGACATTCTAATTACCGATCGGGAACTCCCAAGTGAGATCAGAGAAATTCTAGATCAGAAGAACATCACAGTAATTGAATGTCCAGAAGAAACTGAAGAGGCTCGAGAGCAAGACTGATAACGAAACAGAGGAGGATATTTATGTCTTATATTCTGCAAAATGTACAAGTGGCGCTTCAGAATCGTATTGTCCCAGCGGCTAATGTGTGGATTTCTGAAGGGAAAATTATGAAGATAGATACAGAGGATCTTTCGATTCCAGAGGGACAACATGAACGGATCGATGGTGGTGGACATTTGTTAGTACCCGGGATGATAGATGTTCATATTCATGGCGCCAATGGCTTCGATATGATGGACGGTACGGAAAAGAGTATTCAAGAGGTCTCAAGTGCTTGTGCTTCATCTGGCTGTACCTCATTTTTGGCTACATCAGTGAGTTCTACGCTAGAAGATCTTTTAGAAATGATTCGTAGTGTCAAGCGTGTGATTGGACATGAAGTGGGCGCAAAGATCGCAGGTATTCATTTAGAAGGACCTTACTTGAATCCGAAGCGAAAAGGAATGCAGAACGAAAAATATCTACGCCACCCCAACTTAGAGGAAATGAACCTGATTTTTGAAGAAGCGGGTTCACTCATTAAGATGGTTACAATTGCTCCGGAGCTGCCGGGAGGGATGGAGCTCATTTCCTTTTTGAAAGAAAAGGGTGTAGTTATAGCCATCGCTCATTCGGATGCCACATATGAAGAAGCTAAACAAGCCTTTGCGTCGGGGGCAAGTCATGTTACGCATTGTTTTAATGGCATGCGGTCTATCCATCATCGGGATCCAGGGGTAATTGTGGCTGCTTTTGAAGAGAAGCATGTAAGTCTTCAGGCGATTGTGGACAACGTCCATCTGCACCCTGCAATTATTCGATTAATGCATACCTTGAAAGGACCAGAAGGAATGGTCTTGATTACAGATGCACTGCAAGCTATGGGATTAGGTGATGGGGATTATATGTTCGGAGGCCATCATGTTACAGTATCCGAGGGGGTAGCGAGACTGAAGGATGGAACGCTAGCTTCAAGCACAGTGACTATGAATGAAGCTTTACGTTATACTGTCGAAACTGGGATTCCATTGTTAGACGCCGTAAAGATGGCTTCAACTACGCCGGCCAATATTCTTGGACTTCAACAAAAGGGGACAATAACATCTGGTTTTGATGCTGATCTGGTCCTCTTGGATGATGAATTTATAGTGTGCTGGACAATGGTAGATGGTCAAATTTTATAAATCATGATGAATACAGGTTACTTCTGCTCAATGCAGCTGTAACCTGTATTCATGTGCGGTTATGCCAAACACGCTTTTAAAATGCCGGTTCAAATGAGTTAAATCCACAAATCCACACTCTACTACAGCGGCATAAATATCCTTAGTTTTCTCAATGGACTGCTTGGCATGCTCTACCTTGCAATTTAAGAAAAATTGATAAGGTGATATTCCAGTATGTGTCTTAAACTCTCGGATAAATTGATATTTGGAAAGTCCAAACTCTTTACAGAGATCATCTAGTTTCAATACATGTTCTAAACTGCAGTACATCATTTCCTTTGCTTTTTTGACAAATTTATTATTAATCCTGTGCTCTGTAACTAGTTCAGTATTAGATACAACATGAACCAGGTTTAACAACAGCTCACTGCATAAGGACTCCTCTTTACCATTCTGGATGGCATGACTTAGCGCTAATATGCACTGTGCCAATTTGTCATCATATAGGATGGGAGAGGAGAAGCGGAGTTCTTTTTTTCCTAGGATCTCTTGTATCAAGGTTGGCTTGATATATAGCATGACATAATCAATACCTGCTTTATCATATGAATTGCCGTCATGCGTTTGCTCTCGATTAAATAGCATTACGCCATTTTTATGAGAGGATTGCAAGCTACCCTCAAGGTTATATTGCTGAATGCCACGTAAGGTGACACCAATAGCGTATTCTTCATGGCAATGTTTTTTATAAGTGAAATCACTCATGCTAGCTGACAATGTTAGGATATCTGCCGACTTTTTATAGTTGAAACTCTCCACGCTCTTAACCTCCAAGACTTATAGGATTCCCGATATCATAATGGCAGAGTATACTAAAAATAATGCCATCAGAGTATTTAGAACTTTTTGATGATTTAGCAGAAATGCTCTGAAGATTGCCCCGAATACAACCCATGTCGTAAAAGCAAAAAATCCGATCACAGTTATAATTATAACAAACATAAATAAGGTAAGAGAAGAAGTATAGAATGGCATTACATAGCTGGGAATGACTGTTAAAGTAAATAAGAGCACTTTAGGATTCACAAGCTGCATAAGTAAACCCGAGCGAAAATTGGCATTTGGATTAGGCTTGTCTTCCATTGATCCCATCTTATAGATTTTGTAAGCTAGGTAGAGCATATATATACTCCCAATGACTTGCATAATGATCAGAATATTTGGGATGATCTCTACCAGAACACGATTCATTAAGGTAGAAAGGATAAGCAATAGCCCAAAAGCCATCGTAGCCCCGTATACATACCGCATGGTTTTCTTAGCCCCTGAATGTTGCACGGAAGAAAGAATAACAATATTGGCAGGACCAGGTGAACATGTAACTACAATGCAATAGAGAAGAAAGGAAATTATATTCATGATGACCTCCAGTAAAAGTTGTCTTATGAATATAAACCTCCTACCTTGATTGTTTATAGTACATTATTGCAGAGGAGATCAACATAATGAATAAGACGAAGCATCTAACTATTAGTACACTCACTGAGGGTGATTAATGTATCTACATGCCGGGTTTTTGAAGAATCAATATCAGATGCCTTTAACAAAGAGGGATTAGGTCACTTACAAGAGGACATACAAAGTGAAACCGATCATAAAAAGCAAAAGGCGCTATCTTCACTGAAACAGGCAAACACGGATACTTATTTTTTTATCGCTAAAATCAATGGGAAGGTTTTGGCTATAAACGCGCACAAATCAAGTGGCAGCGTAAATTTGGGGAGCCTTATAAGGTTATAAAAGATTATTGGGGACCCGACTCCGATCATATGGTTTGGTTGTGTAATGTAAGGTAGCCTCAAAATGGAAAATGTATATCATATCGAATGATCGTGTCGTAATATTATATAGTATATGTCGCATTTTCCTACTAATAAAGGGCTTTGTTATGTGATATTTTATTAGTAGATGTCAGAATAACATATATACAGGAGGCACAAGCAAATGACGATAAGAATTGGTAAGATTAGCTATTGGCATGTACATGCTTGGGACTATACGAAGCAAGCTCAAGAACATGAGGATACAGTATTGGCTGCGGTTTGGGATGAAGATGCAGAGCGTGGGAAAAAAGCTGCCGAAAGCTTAAATGTTCCTTTTTTCGATTCACTGGAGGACCTACTTGCGCAAGAGGATATAGATGCTGTCATAGTGGATGCGCCTACCAATGTGCATAGAGATGTAATTGTTGCTGCGGCTAAAGCGGGCAAACATATTTTTACGGAAAAAGTAATTGCCCCTACACATAAAGAAGTTGAAGAGATCATAAGCGCAGTGGAAGAGAACGAGGTGAAGCTGACCGTATCCTTGCCACGTCTAAATGATGGATACGCGTTAACGATTCAAGAAGTTCTAAGTCAAGAACTGCTCGGAGAGATCACCTACGTTAGAGTACGCTTATCCCATAATGGGGCTACAGAAAACTGGCTTCCCGATCATTTCTATAGCTTGGAACAATGTGGTGGCGGAGCTTTGATTGATCTGGGCTGTCATCCTATGTATTTGACGAAGCTTTTCTTAGGTCAAGAGGTGACCGGTGTAAGTGCTAATTTTGGTTATGTCACGGGCAAGGAAGTAGAAGATAATGCAGTGGTAACATTATTTACGAATTCAGGAGCAATTGGTGTGGTCGAGGCTGGTTTCGTGAATAGTCATTCGCCGTTTACCATCGAGGTACATGGAACCGAAGGAACTCTTCTTTACGGAACACCAGAGGATAAGCTTCTCCTTAGAAGTAACAAATCCGCTGACAAAGAGGAAGGATGGAAAGAAGTAGCGCTACATGCTAATCGTGAAAGCGCATTCCATCAGTGGGTTAATCATATCCAAAAGGATACTTTCGCCACCGAGAATGTTCAAATTGCTGTGGAGCTTACGAGATTAATGGAAGCGGCGAATCGTTCTGCTAAAGAAGCTCGTATGGTTCGGTTAGCAGATCTAGACGCTTAACCGGTCTCCACCTGTCAGGAGGATGTTATATTGAGTAACTTTCCCTATGAGATGATGTTTGAGAAACATGATATGCTCGAGAGATTGGATATTTCAATCCAATGGGGACATTACGAGATTACAGTTCTTAGATTTCATTTGATCTCTTTTCCGCCGGGAAGAGTCATAGATTTCCATAATCATTCTGAGTTCGAGTTTCATTTTATTCCACGAGGAAAGGGAGAAGTTATTCTTGGCGATCTGCAATATCCTTTGTCGGAGGGAATGCTCTATTTAACCGGACCGGGTGTCATGCATCGCCAAGAGGCGGATCCAGAAGAATCCATGGAAGAACTGTGTCTACATGTGGACATCAAAGAGAAGATCAGAGAGGACGTAGATCCTTGGGAGGTTGCGGAGGCTGAGACCTGTGTTCAGAAGCTAAAGCAGTTACCGCTAGTTCCAGCACAAGATTATCACAGCGCTATGAAATGTTTTCTTGAAGCCTATGAAGCTTGTGAAGGTAAATTAACGGGATATTATACTTCCATTAAACATCTCGTAATTAGCATTTTATTAAAGGCAGTAAGAGCGTATGATGCTGGTGGAATTCGAACAGAAGCGCCTGTTAGAGATATGTCAACTTATCGGTACCAATATGCCATTCAATATATGGAAGCTAATTATTCAGGAGCCGTTACCTTGGAGAATGTTGCTGAAAAGCTGAATATTAGTTCAAGGCAGCTGCAGCGAGTGTTTAAACAAGTTAACGCCGAACAATCTTTCAGTAGGGCGCTTGAGGATATCCGGTTGAAAGCGGTCTGCCGTAAGCTTGAAGAAAGCAATTATCCGATCGAACAAATCGCTCAATCCGAAGGATTTACGAATGCAACGTATTTGCATATCGTATTTCGCAAGCGTTTAGGCATGACGCCAGCAACTTATCGAAATACAAAACAAACTAATTAGAAGTGAGGGTGAATGAAATGAGTAAAGTTTTTCGCGTAGGAATTATTGGGTGTGGTGGAATTGCGAACGGGAAGCATCTACCAAGTTTGAGCAGACAAAGTAAGGTTGAGATCGTTGCCTTCTGTGACATTATTAAAGAACGTGCGGAAGAAGCGGCGGAGAAATACGGAAGTTCTGAAGCTGTAGTCTATACAGAATATACTGAATTGTTGAAAGATCATTCTATTGATATTATTCACGTGCTAACGCCGAATGACGCTCATGCAGAGATCTCAATTGCAGCCCTTGAAGCAGGAAAACATGTCATGTGCGAAAAACCAATGGCTAAAACGGCAGCAGATGCCAAACGAATGGTGGAAGCAGCGAAACGTACAGGCAAGAAGTTAACCATTGGATATGACAACCGCTACAGAGAAGACAGCTTATATTTGAAAAAAGCATGTGAGTCCGGGGAGCTTGGTCATATCTATTTTGCAAAAGCACATGCCATCAGACGGAGAGCGGTACCGACATGGGGCGTATTTCTCGATGAAGAGAAGCAAGGTGGAGGACCTCTGATCGATATCGGAACCCATGCGCTGGATCTAACGCTGTGGATGATGGATAACTATAAACCGAAAGTCGTGCTGGGCACCAAATATCATGAACTCTCGCAAAAAGAAGAGGCCGCCAACGCTTGGGGACCTTGGGACCCTAAAAAGTTCACCGTGGAGGACTCAGCGTTTGGGATGGTCGTAATGGAGAATGGCGCCACAATTATGCTGGAAGCGAGCTGGGCACTCAATTCATTGGACGTACATGAAGCGAAGTGCAGCTTAAGCGGAACTGAAGCAGGCGCTGATATGAAGGACGGACTTAGAATTAATGGAGAGAAATTCAGCAAGCTGTACACCAATAAAATTGAGCTTGGGGCAGGCGGCGTTGCTTACTATGAAGGAAAAGCAGAGAGTGCACCTGACATCGAATTAAGAAAGTGGATCGAAGCTATTGAACAGGATAAAGACCCGGTTGTAACACCTGAACAGGCATATGTTGTTTCGCAAATATTAGAAGCGATTTATGAATCTGCACAAACGGGTAAGGCTGTGTATTTGGATTAGATTTTTGACAAGCATAGCGATATAGAGTAATATCCACTTGTGATTTAATTACAGGGATCTGAGACAAGACTCTCTCTTTACCGGGAGAGTTTTTTTGTTTTTTTTGCTTGTTTGAATACTGGTTTATAGGGGTGAAGAGCATGAATACGGTAGAGCGAAATCAAGTTCTTATTGTGGAAGATGACGATAATATTAGACGGTTTATAGCTATAAATTTAACGAATAATGGGTTTATGGTTAGTGAAGCTGCTTGTGGAGAAGAAGCATTGCAGAGCTTTGAGGCGAACCGGTCAGACGTTATTGTTCTGGACATCATGCTGCCGGATTTGAATGGGTTTGAGATTTGCCGGAAGGTAAGAGAGCAGGACCCTGGGGTCATCATCATTTTTTTAACAGCACGAGGACAAGATCTGGATAAAATCAATGGCCTTGAAATGGGTGCCGACGATTACATTGTGAAACCTTTTAATCCATTAGAACTGGTGGCACGGATTAAAGCGATATTGCGCCGTACAGAAACAGCTCTAAAACCGCAAAGAACTATCCTTCAAGCCGGACCGATTCGCCTGGATATGAACTCGAACAAGATGTTTAAACACGATGACATTATTGAATTAACCCCGAAGGAATTCCAGTTGCTGAAGACCTTTCTAGAGCATCCGGATACAGCACTATCTAGGAATGAATTAATGAACCTGGTCTGGGGTGAGGATTATATTGGCGATCCAAAGACAGTAGATGTTCACGTGCGTAAGCTAAGAGAGAAGATTGAAGAGGACGCCTCTAACCCGCATTGGATTGAGACTGTATGGGGGCTCGGATACCGCTTTAGAAAGGATGGTTGAAGAATGGGTATTCAGAAAAGATTAGTAGGAAGCTATTTTGTAGTGATCTGTCTTACGGTGCTCATTCTTGAGATTATCCTTAATTTATCTGTACGTTATTATTATTTTCATAATATAGAGCAAACCCTGATGAATCAGGCGGAACTGTCGGCTTCTTTTTATCAGCAATATTTTAGCGACGAGGATTTAGAGGCACAATCGGATCGGTTGTTAAAGGGCTTTGCCAGTCATTCCGATGCACAGGTACAGATTATTAATGCTGAAGGTCGGCTTTTGCAGGATTCGAACGGAATCCAAGGCGATTTTGCGATGACAGATAACATGGATGTACAAGCAGCCATAAAAGGGCAGCCTAACAGTTGGAAGGGTGAGGACCCTGTAACCGAGGAAGCTATTTTTACGGTGTCCTATCCTTTACAAGCCAAAGATAACATCATTGGGGAAGTTAGGTTTATTACCTCTTTAACGGAAACGATACATACAGTTAATCAAATTGCGGTTTTGCTGATCGGGGTAGGTATGCTCGTGATTGGTATCGTCACCTTGCTTGGATTATTACTATCTTGGACCATAACCAGATCCATTAAAGATCTGAAACAGGCGGCAGACCAAATGTCCGAAGGAGATTTCAGCATAAGAGTACAAAAGCGCTATCAAGACGAGCTTGGATCCTTGGCGGATACATTAAATATGATGGCCAGTCGAATCTCGAACAGTGAACAGCTTAAGAATGATTTTATCGCATCCGTATCCCATGAACTGCGTACGCCATTGACCTCGATCAAAGGCTGGGTAATCACCTTGAAGGCGGGTGGGGAGAGTAATCAGGCTCTATTTCATGATGGGCTAGATATCATTGAATCTGAGAGTGACAGGTTAACTCATATGGTAGATGAACTGCTCGATTTCTCCAAATTGGATAACGGAAGAATCGCAATTCACCTTACAACTGTGGATCTAACAGGGCTGTTGCAGCATATTGGCAGACAACTCACCCCTAGAGCAACCCGACAAGGCATCTTGCTCGAAGTGAAAATAGAAGAGAATTTGCCTGTCATTCAAGCTGACGAGAATCGTGTGAAGCAAGTCATGATTAATCTCATTGATAATTCGCTCAAATTCACTAGTTCCTCAGGTCGAATTCTTATTACTGCCCATACGGTTTCAGGGAAAGTTGTAATTACAGTTGAGGATACTGGGTCAGGCATCGCAGAAGCGGATTTAGAGAATGTGCGGCGAAAATTCTACAAAGCGGACCAACAGGCGTCAGGCAGCGGTTTGGGTCTGTCTATCTCGGAACAGATCATTACATTGCATCATGGGGAACTACGAATAAGCAGTACTTTAGGCAAGGGGACGATTGTCCAATTTGACTTGCCGATATAAATAGAGCTCAAATTTAACTATTTCATAACCACTTTCATCTCTTTCACAGATAAAATACTATATATGCGGACAAGCGAGGAGTCGATGATCCAAATGCCGAGCAAATTCATAAAAATAGGTGCTATGTTAACAACGTTAATTTTGCTCGGAGGATGCGGAGTGCCGGCAACACCAGGAGAGCTGATTAAGCCTCCATCATCAGAAGCAAGCCTGCAGCGAGACAAAACGAGTCAGGAATTTATCAAATGGCTTCCCGACAAAGCTCAATTGATAACTCCGTTGGAAGGACAAGAGGATCATGCTATCTCCTTTGGGGATATGGATGGAGACGGTATTGACGAAGCTGTAGTTGTATATGAGTACAGCAAAAACAAAGGTTCTTCTATAAAAGCGATGCTGCTTAGGCAGGAAAATGAAGCGTGGCAAAAGATTTCGGAGGTTGAGGGGTTTGGGTATGGCCTGAATTATGCCGGATTCTATGATGTCGATGATGATGGCCATAACGAACTCGCACTGGGCTGGTCATTGGGCGAGGCAGGGAACGGACTGGATATTTACACGCTGAGTGAAGATAAATTAAAGCTGTTATCGAAGAAGGCGTATCAGGACAAATTTGATCTGAGATAATCATTCCACTTTATAATCCGCTGCACTTCAGCTTCATCTTGAAGCAAGATGTATTTGTGCACAGGCGGATTATTTATGATGCTCATTTTACAACAAGAAAAATACAGAAATTAAATAGAGGTTGTTTCATGTTTATCTCCACCAAAATTGCAAAGCTGGACAGATCCGTACTTTTTCTCGTAACAGGCCTAGTTGGTATTGGTACTGTTGCTATTTATGGAGCGACTACGGATACACGGTTAGACGGACTTTACATCAGTTCATTGTATTTATTTGCTTTATTTTGCATACCCATGTTATTCATCGCATTGGTAGATTATAAGATTCTATTAGGCTGGTTAGCGTATCTCTTTTATAGCGTGGGTATTGGTCTACTTGTGCTAGTTAAGCTGGTTGGGGAAAACCTCAATGGTGCCGTGCGTTGGTTAAGTATTGGGAGCTTTCAGCTCCAGCCCTCCGAGCTGGCTAAAATATGTACGGTATTGCTCATTGCTCATCTATTGGGTAAACGAGAAGGACAGCAGCTTCGCTTTTTTCAAGATTTAGTGCCGGTTTGTTTCATTTTTTTAATTCCTTTCATTTTGATCATGGATCAACCCGATTTGGGTACAGCGCTCGTTTTTGCTGGCATATTGCTTAGTATGCTTTGGATTGGTAACATCCGTGCTCTATATATGATTTTGATCCTCGGTGTGGTGATTATTTCGATCGGCACGATACTATGGCTCTACTATGCCAATTTCGACTTATTATCCAAGATTGTCGAGCCCCATCAATTGTCAAGAATTCAGGCTTTTTTAGACCCGCAGAGTGATCCGGATAAATCTTGGCATGTCAAAAACGCAATGATTGCCATTGGCTCCGGTGGATTATCGGGTAGTGAAGGTATTTTTTTGCGAAAAGGATATATTCCTTACGCGTATTCCGATTCGATCTATGTGGTCATCGGTGCAAAATACGGTTTTATAGGTTCATCTGTGCTGCTGATGCTTTATTTATTGCTCGTCTATCGAATGATCTTTATCGCACTAGAAAGCAGGGATCGTGCAGGAGCATATGTTGTCACCGGATTTATCGCCATGATTATCTTTCAAGTTTCTGTTAACCTTGGAATGCATCTTGGATTGCTGCCCCTAACGGGGATATCCTTGCCGTTTATTAGTTATGGAGGTAGCTCGTTACTTACTAATATGATTGCGATTGGCATAGTGCTAAGTGTGAAAGTCCATAAGGATGAAAGCACGGTTTGAAAAAGCTACTGGAACTGAGTGGAGGGAATTATGACTAACAAACGCAAATGGACAACAACTCGTAAAATTCTGACGAGCATTGGACTTGTCTTAGGCGCAACGATTATCGGAATTGGAGTATATGCAGGGTATTTATACAAAAAAACGGATAACGCGATAGAGCGCATGGCTGCTCCAATCAACGTCCAGCCAACCGCTGCCCTAGAGGAAAAAAAGGAGACGGTATCGGTTGAACCTATGATTTTTCTGCTTGCCGGGGTAGATAGTCGGGACGGTGGTGGTGGGGTAATGAATACCGATGTGTTAATGCTTGTCAGCTTCAATCCTGACACGAAGTCGACGAGTTTCTTATCTATACCGAGGGATTTGTTACTAAAACCTAAATCGTTGCCCTCTCGAAAAGCTAATTATTATTATGCATACCATTACATAAAAGATAAAACTGAAGCTATCCCTAATACAAAAGAGTTTTTCAGCAATTTACTAGGTCTGCCAATTGATCACATGGTCGTAGTGAATTTTGATGTGCTGAAGGAGACGGTGGACTTGCTTGGCGGGCTAACCATTGATGTCGATATGGATATGAAATATATCGATTCGGCAGATGGAACGAACATCGACTTAAAGAAGGGCTTGCAGAAGCTGGATGGCAAACATGTGCTTGATTTTGTGCGATACCGCAAATCGAATCAAGGAACGGCTGAATCCTCCGATTTTCAACGCAATGATCGACAGCAGCAAGTAATTAAGCAGATTCTGGATAAGCTTGGGAATTTCCAAGGCGTGTCCCAATGGGGGAATGTATTGGACATCATCGGTGAAAATGTGAAGACAGATATTCCACAAGCAGATCTCCAGCAATGGTTGTTGAACTTCCCTAAACTCAAACCAGATCATATCAATTCCTTACATGTGGAATCTCTTTGGAAGAGTCCATACGTGTATGTGAATAAAGAGGATCTTAAACAAGCACTTACTACTCTGAGTACGGAAGCGGGCGTTAGCTCCGAAAGTTCATTGCACTTGGAGAATATTGGGACGGTAGATTGAAAGGTTATCACTTAAACTGCTCTTAGGAGCAGTTTTTTTGTGTTCTACTAATAATCCCGATAACCAGTAAAGTAATCCGCCATCGGGTAGAGGCCTGACTTCCAGGCATAGTACGATGAACACAGCGATTATGAATCGTATATGGTTTTGGTTTACTTGAGAGGAGAAGGGGATTTCATGAAATACAGACTGAGTATTATGTTTCTTATCGTACTTACAGGGATGATATCGATAGCCGCATTTAATCCGATTATTGGCCCGCTTGCCCGAAATTTGGGACTTAGTGATTTTCAATCAGGATGTTTGGTATCGGTAGCGGGACTTTGCTGGCTGCTCGGAGGATATTTCTGGGAAAAACAAACATTCATGAGCCGAAAATGGCTGCTCGCTTCGATTATGTTCGTCTATATGGCAACACTAGTCATTTTTGCATTGCTGGCTGATTATGCAGTACATGCTGAGAGCAAAACCAGCCTATTTTGGAGTTTCTTTATCCTTCGTGCAATCGCTGGCTTTTTCTTTGGAGGTATTCCGGCATTAGCACAGGCTTATGTTATGGGCTGGAGTACAAAAGAGACCCGTACTCAGGGAATGGCATTATTCGGTGCAGCCAATGGACTTGGCTTCGTAGTAGGACCTGCAATGAGCGGAGGAATGGCTTCGCTGGGACTCACCTCGCCAATGTACGCCGCAGCGATATTATTATTCACCTTAGCTATTTTGTTTCTAGTGTTTATTCCTAAAGAAAAGAATATCGAGATTGAACGGCAGGCGATTTCACTTTCACCCAACGACAGACGGATACGCCTCTATTTATGGATTGGACTTTTGCTATCGTTTGCGCTGAATATCGTGCAGGTTACTATCGGATTTTTTGTGCAAGACAGCCTTGGATACAGTACCCAGCAAGCCACTCAGTTAATTGGAACGGGTCTGGCTATCTCGGGAATAATGGTGGTGCTCTCACAAATTGTGATCAGCAAATATCTCAAATGGCATCCTAAAAAGGTGCTGCTCGTAGGGCTATTATTTGTGGCTTTGGGTCTGCTAGGTTTGTTATTGTTTATCAGATTTGCTTATGTGGACTTTACATTCTTGGGAATCGGCATCGGCTTTACATTGCTTGGCTACAGTGCCGGTGCTTCAATGGCGGTTCAAGACCATGAGCAAAGAAGCGTTGCTTCCTTTATTGCGGCCCTACAAGGTGGCGGATCATTCATAGGTCCAGTTATAGGCACAGCTTTATACACCGCTAATATGGCACTTCCTTATTCTTTCTGTGTGCTGTTGATTGGTATTGTAGGTATCGCGAATTTGAAAAATAGATCAGCAGATCGTGTGGAGAGTTGTTAAATAGAATGGCTGCTCCTAGAGTAGATTCGAAGCTGTCGAGGGAGTCTCGACAGCTTTTTATTCTGCAGCTTTCTCTGGCAGCGGCTTATGTAGAAAATAAGGAGAAAGAGTTTTTTACCTCGTAACTGCCTTCCAATTAATAGTATAATAAGAACTCGTAGGAGTTATTTGAATAAAGTTGTAGAGATGTTATCTAGAATAACTTTTTGCGAATACATACTCATATTTGAGGAATAAGGAGATGAGAGCATGACTGTAAAGACTACAGCGGAACAAATCCGCATTATCGAATATGATCCTTCTTACGCTAAGGCGGTCGCAGAAATGTGGAACCGTAGCAACGAAAGCTGGGGAGGAGGCACCAATCAGAGAACAGAGGATACCGTGCGCCGCGAGATGGAAATCTCGTCCAATCTGAATGTGTTTCTCGCCGTTGATGGTGAGGAAGTGGTCGGCTTCTGCAGTTTTGCTCATTACCGTCAAGACGAAGGAGCTTTGTATGTTCCGCTGTTGAATGTGCGACCTGATTATCACGGATACAAGGTAGGTCGTAACCTGATTTTGAACGCTGTTCGCCGAACAGTTGAAGCGGGCTGGCCGCGACTTGATCTGTTTACTTGGGCAGGTAATACGAAGGCCGTACCGATGTATAAGAAATGTGGATTCTTTTGGGAAAAAAATGAGGATTACGTCCATCTGATGAACTTCATTCCGACGGTTCTGCAAACGGAAGCACTCGCTCCTTATTTTGAGCAGCTGGATTGGTATGCAGATAGCACCCGTGAACTGCCCATTCAGCCGGATGGTCGCCGGGAGCGTGGTTTTGATTTCTTCGATTACACTTGGCAAAAGGGAGAACTTTCCTTACGTACAGAATTCGAGAAGACCGGTCGCGGCTTGACGGCTCTTGATACACCTGACTATGAAATCTCCACGGAGATTGACGATCACGATCTTGTATTCGGTTCCACCTACAAGATTCGCTATCACATCAAGAATCGTTCGGCGTCTGATCTGGCTATTGAGATCAAAGGCCAAAATGACAAAAATATTCGTTTTGCCTTGTCTGCTGCACCAACACTGGCGCCAGGAGAAACAGTTATTGTAGAAGGTGAGTTCGAGCTTGATCCGATTCGTGAAGAGCAAAACGACAAGAAGACTCACCCCGTGGTTATGAGCAAATGGATCATCGGTGGCAAGCGCGTTGAGTTCCGTATAGGTGTTACTCCTAAATTCCCGCTGAAAATGCTGATGGAGTTGCCAACACGTGAGCTGTATCCGGGTCTTCCCGCTGAGATATATTTGAATGTTGAGAATAATTTTGCAGCGGAAGCGGAATTTTCTTTTGATTTGCCAGAGGAAGAATTTTTGACGTGGGCGGATCGGGCAGTGAGCTTCTCGGTTCCAGCTAAAGGTAAGGCTTCCATCCGGGTGCCCTTTACCCTAAATTCATATGGCCTTTATTCACGGGATATTGAGGTAACGGCCGTTCCGGCTGGAGAGAAGGCAGTGTCCTTCATCAGCCAATTATCTGTGCTAATGAAAGGAACACATGGCCGCTTTGGTGGGGAAAACGGGGATCAGTGGGTGGCTGTAAACGGCGCCTACTCCGTACATCTTAATAATAACGATAATGGGATGTGGATTGAATATCCCGGCTCGAGCCATAATTTCTGGCTGACCCATCCGAAGTTAGGTAAACCATTCGCCGAAGAATTCTCGAAGAAACAGGCTAAAGAAGTGAAGATCTATTCCGAAGGAGAGGGCCAAGTTTTAGAGACCCTTTATGAATCGGATGAATTCCCGGGTCTGGAGATAAAAAGAGTGGCTAAGCTCTTTGCAAACGGAATCGCTGAGTTTTATAGCGAGGTATGCAATACTAGTAACCAAACGTTGGAAGAGGATATGTATCTGCTAACCAATTTCGGATTTTTTGGCAAACGGCTCATCCTGCCTTATCAGGGTCATTACGTAGACATGGGCGATTCTTATTCGGGTGATCCGGGTAATTGGGACAGCGCTCAAATTACGGAAAATTGGTTGTTTAGCAAGGAAGAAAATGTCACATGCGGCGTTTGCTGGGATCCTTCGCTGAAGCTGCTTCGTCCGGAGTATCCACTTGGTCTGGAGCATAAACTTGGTCAAATCTCTGCTGGAGATGTCGTACGAACAAAGACACTGGTGTTCGCTTTAAACACCTTCCTGAAGTGGTCGGATTTCCGCACCTTTGCACGGAAGCAGGTGGATCCGATCACACCAGTGTTGGATGATCATCTTGAACTAACACTCGGTGGTGGAAATCCGTTTGCGGCGGGTGCGCTTCATGCGGAGTTAATCGAACGAAAGATGACTTCGCTTAATGGAAGCCTCGAACTGTATGTACAAACGGATAGAGGAGAGGAGCAGAAAGTCGCTGAGATGGAGCTGCAAAGAGAGCAGAATCTGCACTCCGCGGGCTTTGAGCTCTCACCTGAGGAAGTGGAATCTTCTTTAGAACACAGCCAATCAGGACAGAAGGTTCGAGTCGTCTATCGTGGAGAGGATCGTATTCAAGAGCGAACAGGCCTCTGGTTCCCTCAAACGGAAACAGCAGCTGTTATCTGTGGCACAGAAGAGGGACCAGCGGGGCCTATTTACACTGTGAGCAACGGAGTTCTTTCTATTGCAGCTGCTCCTGATTTCGGCAGTGTTGTGCATTCCCTGAAGCACCATGGAGAAGAATGGCTGGATAGCTCCTATCCTGAAGCAGCACCACGTTCCTGGTGGAATCCTTGGCACGGTGGACTCGGTGTGGGGATTTCAGGCATAGGTGGATTTAGTCGGTTGGAGGAGCCAAGAAGCGCAGCTTGGACCGAGAAAATGGATATTCAGAGCAATGTATGGAAAGGATTACGTATCACTACTTCGATCGAGAAGCAGGAAAAGAACCGAGGAATTATTGTTAATCAGCATTACCTTATGCTCCCAGGTGTCCCTGTGCTCTGTGTGTTGCATTCGGTGACCAATAACAGCGGAATGACCCTGCCGAATTATTCGTTGTCGGAGGAAAATTATATCAAACCTTCACCAGTCTATGCCGAAGGATGGATGGAATTCTCCAAGGAGGGCAAGTTCTTATTAGGCACGGTTGAAACCTATCTTGAGGTCAAGGGACTCTTGCGAATTGGTGCAACTTCGCGTAAGGATATGCTGCATATGGTGAGCAGTCATCCGAATCAGAGTGCCTCGGCGTATGTGAACAATAAAGTATTTAATCACGGGGTGCATCATCATCTTCCGCTTCTAAATGGAGAAACCGTTTGGACACAGCCGTCCTTCCTGATCATGGGAGAACTCGCTCTGAATTCAGAGGATGTCCGCAGTCTTTTGAAGCTGACCTTTGCTAGACCTACTGACGAAAAGGAGATCTTAAATGCCGATCATTGATATTCACATTCATCTGTCGGACATCGACAGCTTTCATCAAACAGCACAGGATCTCTCTAAAGTCGATTACACTGCTGCTGGGCTCAAAGCGGAGTTTGATAAGAACGACGTTATTCTCGGCATTGGAATGGGGGTCACGGAGCAGACGAAGGGAGCTTTCCCTGACTCGACTTCCCCTAATCCGATGAGCCTTGACTTGGAGGACACTGTTCCGCCTTTCTTAATGGAATGCGTGGGGATCAATCCGAACATGCTTGGAGGAAAGGATGCACTAGAGGAGCTGGATCGAATTGAGGCACGGCTGCAAGCTCCCGAGGTAGCTGGTATTAAGCTCTACGCCGGGTACTATCATCATTACGTTTATGACAAAATCTATTCGCCGATCTATGAGCTGGCAGCAAAGTATGGCACGCCTGTGGTCATTCATACCGGTGATACGTACTCGATGAACGGATTGCTAAAGTATGCACATCCACTTACCGTGGACGAATTAGCGTTTCAACGACGTGATGTGAATTTTATGATCTGCCATCTTGGCGATCCGTGGGTGATGGATGCCGCCGAAGTGGTGGCCAAAAATCCAAACGTCTATGCCGATTTGTCCGGTCTTGTGGTCGGTGATCGGCCTCATTTTGAACGGTTCATGAATGAACCTCTGTTCATGGATCATTTTCGCCGGGCGCTGGTGTATTCCGACCACTATGAGAAAATGTTGTTCGGCACGGATTGGCCACTCGCTCCTATTGACCTGTATGCGGAATTTATCCGCCGGCTTGTCCCTGAGCAGCACCATGAAAAAGTATTTTACGAGAATGCCTTCTCCTTATTTCCACGCATCCAGCAGCGGATTGCAGCGCTCTAAGTATTACGAACAAGAGGTTGACCCAAAAGCCATGAAATGGCTGCTTGGGTCAACCTTTTTTTACGTAGGATATACTTAGGCTTTTTGAGTGGACGCTCCGCGAGCGGACCATTGTTCCAATCGCTGTGCTCTCCAGATTTT
>NZ_NFVA01000124.1 GCF_002264395.1 Paenibacillus sp. VTT E-133291 | reverse complement strand
TTCGCCCGAAAGCTTTCCGTAGGAAAGCTCGCTTCGTAAGCATACGCTTATGTTTGGATTTCTACCGCAGATAGCGGTTTAAATCAGGAAATCCAAACATAACAGCGATCGGAAGTCCAAACATTCCTTGTAATAGCTCCCGTATAACCACCAAACAAATCCCGAATGCCCCGCAAACGCGCTCTAAATTAAAATAAGATGAGGTGTCCCAAGTGTCGGAAGCTTATAAAAACGCCGGAGTGGATATTGCGGCTGGTAACGAAGCGGTAGAACGCATGAAAAAGCACGTAAAACGTACTTACCGTCCAGAAGTAATGACGGATCTTGGTGGGTTCGGAGCGTTGTTTGGCCTCAATAAAGATAAATATGAAGAGCCAGTGCTCGTATCGGGAACTGATGGTGTAGGCACGAAGCTCAAAATCGCGTTCGCGGCGGATCGCCATGACACGATTGGGATCGATGCTGTAGCTATGTGCGTGAACGACATTGTAGTGCAAGGCGCGGAGCCGTTATTTTTCCTCGACTATCTGGCTTGCGACAAAGTCGTGCCGGAGAAAATCGAAGCGATTGTAGCAGGAATCGCAGAGGGCTGTCACCAAGCAGGTTGTGCGCTGATTGGCGGCGAAACGGCTGAAATGCCAGGCATGTATTCAGCGGGCGAATATGATATCGCTGGATTCACAGTTGGCGTAGCTGACAAAGCGAAGCTGGTAACAGGCGCTAACATCGCTGCTGGAGATACAGTGATTGGTTTGGCTTCCAGTGGGGTGCACAGCAACGGCTTCTCGCTGGTGCGTAAGCTTTTGCTTGAGGAAGATGGCTATGGCCTGAATGATGTGCTTCCGGAGCTTGGAGCTCCGCTTGTCGATGTCCTTCTGGCACCAACTAAGATTTATGTGAAGCCTTTGCTGGCGCTCTTGGAGCAGCTTCCGGTGAAAGGGATGGCACATATTACGGGTGGCGGATTCATCGAGAACATCCCGCGCGTATTGCCTGACGGTGTAGATGTGGAGATTAATTACGGATCGTGGCCGATTCTGCCGATCTTCGGATTGATGCAGAACAAAGGAAACGTAAGTAACCGTGATATGTTTACTACTTTTAATATGGGAATTGGACTTGTTCTGGTTGTTAGTGCTGCTGATGGAGAACATGCCCTTGAACTGCTCAAAGCGAGCGGAGAAGAGGCTTATATCATTGGTAAAGTGACAGAAGGGGAACGCAAAGTAACCTTTACTGGAGCTGAAGTGTGATGCAATTAAGTCGAATCGCTGTTTTTGCTTCTGGGCAAGGCAGTAATTTTGCTGCACTGATCGATGCACAGAGAGCAGGCTTGCTTGGTGAGGGCAATATTGAGCTGCTTGTATCTGACAAGCCAGAGGCACCTGTAGCTAAGCGAGCGGAGGATGCGGGCATTCCCGCCCTCTTGCTGCGGCCAAAAGACTTCGCCAGCCGTGAACTCTACGAAGCAGAGATTGTAGCAGAGCTTCAGCGGCGGGAAATCGGGCTGGTTGTGCTGGCAGGATACATGCGTCTTATTACGCCAGTGCTTTTAACGCCGTATGCTGGACGAATTATTAACATTCATCCATCGCTGCTGCCTGCTTTTGCAGGAAAAGATGCAATCGGACAAGCGCTGGATTATGGCGTGAAGCTGACGGGTGTTACTGTGCATTTTGTCGATGGAGGTATGGATACCGGGCCTGTTATTGCTCAGCGCAGCGTAGCCCTGCAGGATAACGACACGGCGGATTCATTGGCAGAACGTATTCATAAGGTTGAGTATGAGCTGTATCCCGAAGTGGTTGGCGCTATTGCCAGCGGGAAAGTGGAACTGAGTGGAAGAAAGGCGATTATCCGCGAAAAGTAAGCTGCTCCACAGCCATTCGAAGTTTTGGGTCGACATTTGGTGACAGACCGAGCTGTTTCAGGGTATTTCTCGGGAAATATTGCATAAGCGGCGTTCTGTGTCGCGTTGTGGGTTTTCTTCAAAATATAAGAAAGTATAAGTTTGTACAACCTGAAGGGGGACTATTCAAAGTGAGTATCAAAAGAGCGCTAGTCAGCGTATCGGATAAACAAGGTATCGTGGATTTTTGCCGCGAGTTGTCTGCATTAGGCGTAGAAATTATCTCTACAGGTGGAACAAGCACGCTTTTGGCTAAAGAAGGTGTTCCAGTCATCGGGATTTCCGATGTGACAGGATTCCCGGAAATCATGGACGGACGTGTCAAAACCTTGCACCCTGCTGTACACAGCGGATTGCTTGCGGTTCGTGATAATGAGGAGCACACGCGTCAAATGAAAGAGCTGGGTCTGGATTACATCGATCTGGTTGTTGTGAATCTGTATCCGTTCGCGGAAACGATCGCAAAACCTGACGTATCCTACGAGGAAGCCATCGAGAATATCGATATCGGCGGACCTACAATGCTGCGTTCTGCGGCGAAGAACCATGCTTTTGTGAGTGTAGTGGTGGATGCTAATGACTACGCTACAGTGCTTGAAGAAGTTCGCGCAGGTGGAGATACAACGCTAGAAACACGCAAACGTCTTGCGGCAAAAGTGTTCCGTCATACGGCGGCTTACGATGCCTTAATTTCCGATTATTTGGCTAACGTTACTGGCGAGCCTCTACCAGAGCGCTACACCGTGACTTATGAGAAAATTCAGGATCTGCGTTATGGTGAGAACCCGCATCAAAAAGCGGCTTTCTATCGCAAGCCATTGGCGGCACTGGATACACTCACTGCGGCTGAGCAATTGCACGGCAAAGAGTTGTCTTACAACAATATCAATGATGCAAACGCAGCACTGCAAATTGTGAAAGAATTTGAAGAGCCTGCTGTCGTAGCGGTTAAACATATGAACCCTTGTGGTGTAGGTGCGGGTGAAAGTGTATACGAAGCTTATCAAAAAGCTTATAACGCGGATCCAACTTCTATCTTTGGTGGGATTGTAGCAGCAAACCGCATTATTGATGCAGACACAGCAAATCTGCTGAAAGATATTTTCCTCGAAATCGTGTTGGCACCAGGCTTTACGGAAGAAGCACTGGAAATCCTTACGAAGAAAAAGAATCTCCGTTTGCTTAAAATCGGTAATCTTAGTACGGCTAGTGCGCGTAAGAGCAGCTTCGTAGTTACCTCCATCGATGGAGGAATGGTTGTACAGGAGAGCGATGTGCACTCTGTGAACCCGGATGATCTACAAGTTGTTACGGACCGTAAACCAACCGAAGAAGAATTGAAGCAGTTGTTGTTCGGATGGAAAGTAGTTAAGCATGTGAAGTCTAATGCGATTGTACTGGCTGCTGATGATATGACTGTTGGCGTAGGTGCAGGACAAATGAACCGTGTCGGTGCAGCTAAAATTGCCATCGAACAAGCTGGTGAAAAATCTAAGGGAGCCGTACTCGCTTCCGACGCTTTCTTCCCCATGGGCGATACGCTTGAAATGGCAGCAAAGGCAGGAATCACTGCTGTGATTCAGCCTGGCGGCTCCATTAAAGACGAAGAATCGATTAAGGTCGCTAATGCGTATGGTATTGCTATGGTCTTCACAGGCGTCCGTCATTTCAAACACTAGAGCACTGGGAGGATCATATTCTAATGGATATTTTAGTGGTTGGCGGTGGCGGCCGGGAACATGCGATAATCTGGAGTCTTTCCCAAAGCCCCAAAGCAGGTAAAATCTATTGCGCACCCGGCAACGCCGGGATTGCGCAGTTAGCCGAATGTGTGCCGATCGGAGTCTTTGAGTTCGATCGTCTGACGGCTTTTGCGAAAGAGAAGGAAGTAGGTCTTGTTGTCATCGGGCCAGATGATCCGCTCGCTGCTGGGATTGTGGACGCTTTTGAAGCACAGGATATTCCTGTGTTTGGCCCACGCAAGAATGCGGCGGAGATCGAAGGCAGTAAAACCTTTATGAAGGATCTTCTGCATAAATATAATATTCCGACAGCAGCCTATGAGAAATTCGACGACTATGAAGCTGCGCTAGCTTATTTGCGGGAACAGCCGCTTCCGATCGTAATCAAGGCAGATGGGCTGGCAGCAGGCAAAGGCGTGACAGTAGCTTATTCTCGGGAAGAAGCTGAGCTAGCGCTCGCTGATATTATGGTCACTAAGGTATTCGGTGAAGCAGGCGCTCAGGTTGTTATTGAGGAATTTCTAGCTGGACAGGAAATGTCGATTTTGGCATTTGTCGATGGAGAAACGGTACGTCCTATGGCTGCTGCTCAGGATCATAAGCCGGTATTTGATGGAGATAAAGGTCCTAATACCGGTGGAATGGGTACCTATTCGCCTTTACCACATATTGATGAGGCCATTATCCAAGAAGCGATTGAGACTATCATTAAGCCGACAGCAAAAGCCATGGTGGACGAAGGTCGTCCTTTCAGCGGTGTACTGTTTGCGGGACTGATGATTTCTCCAGAGGGGAAACCGAAGACGATTGAATTTAATGCCCGTTTCGGTGATCCTGAGACACAAGTCGTGTTGCCTAGACTCAAGAGTGACTTGCTAGAAATCTTTCTGGCAGTCACAGAGGGCAGACTTACAGATATCGACATTGAATGGAGCGACGAAGCGGCTGTATGCGTAGTTCTCGCTTCGGGAGGATATCCAGGTCCTTATCCAAAGGGTGTACCCATTGAAGGTCTTGAAGACAGCCAAGGAGGGCTAATCTTCCATGCTGGTACGGCGCGTGGTGAAGACGGAAGCTGGGTGACGAATGGTGGTCGGGTACTAGGCGTGGTAGGCCTAGGTGCTACGATTGCTGAAGCTCGTGCTGTAGCTTACGCTAGGGCAGAAGGAATCACTTTTTCCGGGAAACAAAATCGTACCGATATCGCTATGAAGGCATTGGTATAAGGATAAAGAACTGTATCTAGCATTTTTTTGCGCTTTAAGTCCTAAAAAAGGACTGACAAGTGATAGAAGAAGTGCTATAATACTACACGTACGGGGGAAAATGTGCGGATATATACAGATAAGGGCCTTTCCGATCATGGGAAGGCCCTTTTAAATCGGAGTCCTTCAGACTTTGTGCAGTAACCTTATAAAGGATGCCTCGTGCCTGGAAATGATGATACTTATAGTGCATACTAGCGATTACGCTTATGGCGAATGGCTACTCACAGATTTAAGGAGGAATTCGTTTTGAGTAAGATTGGAAGAAATGACTTGTGTCCTTGCGGAAGCGGGAAAAAATATAAGAAATGCTGTCTTGGTAAAGAAACTTCTGCCGTAGAGTCCATCATGCAGCTTGTAAACAAGGAAGAAGCAGCAGCTAGCGAGACTGTGGCTGAGAAACAGGAACCCGTTGCACAACCTGAAGTGAAGCTTACTCTTGCTACGCTTAGAAAAAAAGTAACACGTGATCTGAATTGGGAGCATCCGGCACATGAACAACTGGCGCTGCACCTTATTGAGAGCATGAGAGAAAGCTATGATAGAGAGCTTATTTGGGAAGCTTTAGTTCTGTGGAATGGTTATTCCCGTAAGACTAAACCTGCTGTGAAGAAAATGGGCTCTTTCTGCGCGGCGATCGAATTTATTTTGTCTGAAGAATATGGCTTCTCCCTAACACAAGCGGATCTTGCTACCAAACATGAGGTTACTACGCCTACCATCTCTAGAAAAGTTAAAGAGATGCTCAATTACATTGAGGAATACGGCATGGGTGGTGCGGAAGAAGAATTACTTTTGCTGAACATCTCAGGCAGTCCGAAGGATCAGGAGCAAGCACTATTACAAAAGGCTATGCAAACCAATTCATCCAACCGCCGGATACAGTTAGCTGAAGCCGCATTAGAGGTTTATCCGGACAGTCCGGATGCTTATCTCATTTTGGCTGAGGAAGCAGAGAATGAAGCAGATGCTCGTGCTTTCCTGAAAGCAGGGATGGAAGCGGGTGCGCGTGAGCTGGGAGAAGCTTTTTTTGCAGAGAATAAAGGACATTTCTGGGGCCTCCACGAGACGCGTCCATACATTCGAATCTGTAAAAGCTACGCTGACTCCTGCTGGTTTAGCGGAAATGCTGAAGAAGCACAAAAAGTACTTGAGCATATTCTTGAATTGAATCCTGAAGATAACACTGGTGCGCGTTACCTTCTTACGGCTGCGTATCTCTACACCAATAAGCTCAAGAAGACAGAAAATGTTCTGGAGAAGTTTGGTAATGATGCAGCGGCGACAGTAGCTTACGACCGTATGGTCTTAGAATATAAAAAGAATGGGATTACGTCCCAACTGAAAATGTTGTACCGCGTAGCGCGGAATGTGAACAAGCATGTGCCTGATTATTTGTTAGGGCTCAAAAGATTGCCGCATAATCTTCCGGATTTTGTGGGGATGGGCGACGCTAATGAAGCTATCGAATATGTGATTGTACACTCACGTTTGTGGACAAGCCTACCTGATCTATTGAAGTGGATGCTGAAGCAACAGGATTAGTAGAATTCAGATCTTGGACGTACATGAACTTAAGAGACTATAGGAGATTCCTGTAGTCTCTTTTTAATATAAAAAAGTATGAGATTTGAATTAATAATTGTATTGTGTACAGCGGACAATGCTTGAAAAAATGTCTTTGGGAGAGTATGTTTACAAGAAGTAGAATGAATAGATGATAGTGAGGCGAGAGGGTTATGAGAGAAGAGGAAGACCGAATCGTAGGAATGGAAGATATCGTACGGGCTCATCACGTACTGCGGGAGGTCATCATCCGGACTCCACTACAGCGTGACGCCGTACTATCGGCCAAGTATGATTGCGATGTGTATTTGAAGCGTGAGGATTTGCAAATTGTGCGCTCCTTCAAAATTCGCGGAGCTTATAATATGATTCGTAGTTTGTCAGCAGAAGATAGAGCCAAAGGCATTGTCTGTGCGAGTGCAGGAAATCATGCGCAAGGTGTAGCCTATTCCTGTAAGGCGCTTGGAATTAAGGGCAAGATCTATATGCCAACCACGACACCTAACCAGAAGATCAAACAAGTTCGGAAATTCGGCGGTGAGTTCGTTGAAGTCATCCTGAAGGGCGATACCTTCGATGATGCTTATGATGAAGCGCTGCAAGCTTGTATAGACCATAGTATGACGTTGATCCACCCGTTTGATGAGCCGAGAATTATTGCAGGCAATGGAACGATAGCTATGGAAGTAATGGAGAATCTGGACCATCCTGCAGATTTCATGTTCGTAACGATTGGTGGGGGCGGTCTGGCAGCAGGAATAGCCACTTATGTGAAGACGGTGAGTCCATCCACTAAGTTGATTGGTGTGGAACCGCTTGGTGCTGCTTCAATGACTGAAGCGATCAAACTTGGAGAAGTGGTAACGCTAAAAGAAATTAACAAGTTCGTGGACGGAGCGGCTGTAAAGCGCGTTGGCGGACTGACTTATGATATTTGTTCCCGGCATCTGGATGATATCGTGATGGTGCCTGAAGGCAAGGCTTGTACCACCATTCTGGAGCTGTATAACGAGAATGCTATAGTGGTTGAGCCGGCAGGTTCCTTACCTATTGCAGCACTAGATCAATACCGTGATCAAATCCGCGGGAAGACGGTCGTATGTATCATCAGTGGTGGTAACAACGATATTGACCGTATGCAGGAGATCAAAGAGCGGTCACTGATTTACGAAGGCTTAAAGCACTACTTCATGGTGAACTTTCCACAACGGGCAGGTGCCCTGCGTGAGTTCTTGGACGAAATCCTCGGTCCAGAGGATGATATTACCCGTTTCGAGTACATCAAGAAGCATGATAAAGAGAATGGTCCCGCGCTTGTAGGCATAGAGCTATTGTCCATTGAGGCTTATGAACCACTTATCGAACGGATGCAGCAGAAGGGTGTAGATTATGTAGAAATCAATAAGGATTCCAATCTCTTTAACATCCTTATTTAATTTCTTTCATCACTTTAATCATTTCGGTAATGAACATAGAAAGGCCCGTCCCGGAATGAATGGGGACGGGCCTTTTGTATATCATACTAGAGAGGTAATTCAGTCTTACGGTATTGTTCGACTTCATCTGTTAATTTATAATCTTTGTCTTTCATCAATTTCATGAAGCCATCTAGTTTCTGCAGGAATGGGCTGTTGTCTTTATTCTTGGTGAGAATGCTAGAGTAGGCTTTCTGCGCCTCCAAGTCCATTTCAAGATTGTCATAATGGAAAAGGGGCGTGTTATTCTGGCCGTAAAACGTATTGTTAACATAGATAGAATATAAGGATTTCACAGCTGAAATTCGGTTCGATTTCGGATGATTTTGAATAAATTGCTCTTGAGACAGTGCTCGTGCAGCTACATCGGTCCAACCAATGACCAGCCCGTTATCCTTGGAGGAGGGCAGATCAGATTCCGTAGCCATAATGGATAGATACGCGCTGATATCGTCAGTGACATAAAGCTTATATTTGCGGTAAGCCTCATAATCGATCACCGGGAAAAAAGTGCCTTCCGCGGTCTCCAGTTTATATCCATTTTCGCTGGCACTCTTTAGCAGTGTGCGCAGAGTGAGGTCTTCTGTGGCATCAGCAAGGGTCTTCATGCTAGCGCCAGCCTTATAGATGGCGGTGAGCTTCCGCTGGACATTGCTGGTACTGAATTTGCTCTCCCACGCCGGAAGCGCTGCCTTGTGCAAATTCTCAAGCTTCAGTGTCATTATCGTGGCACGATACGAACCTACCGCATACATATTGGCGTTCAAATATTTAATAGCTTCGGGTAACTTATTAGAGGAAGATAACAGCGGCAATGCAGCTTTATAGATAGCCTCCGCATGATTATTGCTTGCTGTCATAGGATTTGCTTTAGCGCCTCCCACAGGAGGGCTGGCAGCGCCTTCAGCTTGAATCGTTCCTATAGGTACAGCGCCTAATCCCAATGTTACTGCTAGAACAGAATAGAAAATATATTGCTTCTTATTCATGAAAGATCCCCCTGTCTATCGGATGAAGTACGGGTGGAGCATGACTACTATTTTTTGAAAAATATAAATTTTAGTCCAATGGCCCCGATCAGGGAAACAATTAAGCTTACCCACGGGGATAAGGTGATGACCGGAAATAACCGGTCGAGGTACAAGCCAATGAATACGGCAACTACGGCGATTCCGATATATACGCCAAGGCCCTTGATATCAAAGGGTTGGGCTTTAGGTGCATCCCCTTCAGACAAAGAGGTTAACCATTTCATAATAAGTTCGATTAAGATAATGGAACCTGCCCCCACAGCGAAGAGTGTGAAGAGGCTAATCTGTCCGAACATCCCGGGTGAACCGTTAGTCCATTGCAAGAAAAGTCCACCTATAGCTAAGATCCCGAACAAACAGGTTAGAGCCGCGCAGGGAATCATCAAGTAATAGTTCCATTTGCTGCGCGCTGGGCGTGTGGGAACGCTGTCTATGATCTCTTTAAAATAATCATCCGGATTCTCGCCAAACACCTGTTTAGCGTTTTTACCTTTTTTTTGTTCTTTCAGAAGCAGCTTGGCTGCATCCAGTAAAAGTTCTTCAGCGCGGAGAGCTTCTACCCTACTGGCCCGCATCGTTAGGATCATATCTTCAAAATAGGATCGATTGAAAGGCGTCATCTGCTCGCGCAGGGCGTTATTTTCCTTAATCATATCTTTCACTTTCATAATAGGGATGTAAACCTCCAGTAGTGTTAATCGGTATAGTCTTTAACCTAGAGTATACGTTTGCCTGATAGGTCTGCGCAAGGACAAGCATTTCTATTTTCCTATGCATAATCCTTTTATAAGAGTGAACACTGATAATGTTGTTGCTTGATCAATATAGCTTTGGGAAAGGTTGGGAGCTTTATGGAACATGAGAACAAGAAGGAACAGGGAACAGTCATGGGCAACGGTTCTGAGCCTACGCCCAATCATTCAATGGGGGATTGGGGCGGATCCGATGGATTCAGCATGTGGAATTCCACGGAAGAACCTGCAGCAGAGGGCCTGAGTAAGGATTGGGAAGGCAGTCAAGAAACCCATGAGATGTTTAACAACAGCTATGATTGATTGACGACCCTGGAAGCTCATCTTGTGATTGAAAAAAAACAGCCAGTCTCCATTATTGTGGAGACTGGCTGTTTGACGTTCCGCTTTATACGCCGAATTTGCTCTTGCAAATTACTAGGATCTGTCCCGTTCCTGTTGACAATATGAACGAATTCTTTATAATAAGAATATAATTCACACTAAGTTAATCGGAATTCTAATAAATTAAAATAATGATTAAATATAGGAGGTTACGGCAATGGAACGGAATATTGTAATCCGGCATAACGGCGAAGAATTGACAGCGAGCATCCATTATCCGAGTAAAGAGAAGGGGACTTCCACACGTTGCAAGGACAGATTGCCATTAGCTGTAATCTGCCATGGATTTGTGGGTAACCGGATTGGAGTCGATCGGATCTTTGTCAAAGCAGCGCGTGAGCTGGCGCAAGACGGGTATATGGTCATTCGATTTGATTATGCGGGCTGCGGAGAGAGCAGCGGTAATTACGGCGGGGAGGATATGGAGTCGATGATTGCTCAGACTAGAGCGGTGCTCGATTACGGAATTAGCTCTGCCGATGTGGATCCACAGCGTGTGACGCTTATTGGCCACAGTTTGGGTGGGGCGGTTGCGCTTCTGACAAGTATTCGTGATCGCCGTGTGAAGAATCTCGTGCTGTGGGCCTCCGTAGGTTACCCCTTCAATGATATTGTGAAGATTGTAGGGCGGGAGGCGTATGATCGATCGGTGAAGAATGGATCAGCGGATTACGTGGGCTACTCATTCACACCGGTATATTTTAATTCTTTGGCGGCCTTCCAGCCTTTCCAAGAGGCTAGTAAATTCAGCGGTGATGTGCTCGTCATTCATGGTACGTCTGACGATGTCATCCCCGTGGATTATGCATTCCTTTATCAGAAATTATTCTGGACGCGTCCAGAGGGACGATGCGATAAAGAGATCATTTTTCAAGGTGATCATACCTTTTCGTCTGGTCCGGCACAGCAGCAACTGCTTAAGCGGACAAGAGAGTGGATGAACGAGCAGGAGCATGTGCAGACAGAATGGCAAAATTGGATGATATAGGTGATGGACTTTACTCGCAATAACTTGAAATTAGCGGTAAAATAAAGATGCACACCATATACTGGGTTATGGAGGTTGGCATCCTATGAAATTACCGTCATTTTTTATCGCGCACGGTTCTCCGCTCCTCGCACTGGAGGATAACGAGTATACCCGTTTTCTGGAGCGGCTTGGTCAAGAACTAGAAGCACCACGGGGTATAGTAGTATTCTCAGCGCACTGGGATAGCCCAGAACAGCTACTCACCATGGATGAGAAGCACGAGACTCAACATGACTTCTACGGATTCCCTGAAGAAATGTATACGCTGACCTATCCAGCCCCAGGTGATCCTGCTCTAACCAAGCGGATTTCCGAGCTCTTTAAGGGTAACAATCTTTCACATCAGCCCGTTCAGGGGCGAGGACTCGATCACGGAGTCTGGGTAATACTGAAAAAAATGTTTCCGAAAGCCGATATTCCGGTAGTCGCTTTATCCGTCGATTCACTGCGTTCTCCCAAGGAACAGTACAATATCGGCCGGATGTTAGCTCCTCTGCGTGATGAAGGCATACTGCTGATAGGAAGCGGTGGACTTGTTCACAATTTACGGATGCTTAATGAAAGTGATCAGCCTGAAGAGTGGGCGCTTGAATTCGATGCGTGGATTGCCAAGGGATTAGAATCTTGGGATTTACCTTCACTGTTTGCTTATGAGAAAAAAGCTCCGCATGTTCGAGATGCGGTCCCATCTTACGGTAGAGAGCATTTCGCACCTCTCTTTTATGCGATGGGAACAGCGGACGGTAACAGGAAGGCAGAGCGTATATTTCAAGCGTATCAATATGGGACATTAAGCCTCAATTGCTGGAAGCTAGACTAAATGGATAAGATACACGCAGGGTGCAGCCGGAGATCGGCTGTGCCCTTTTTTAAAATATAAGAAAGTAAAAGTTTCACGCTATGCATTATCCTTATATTTCTCGCTTAAACGTGTATCATCCTAATAAGGACGCTGAAGTCGTTCATACTTGATGCAAGCGGATCAAGACAAATGGGACGGGCTGTGATTAAATGGAAGAAACCAATTAAGATACATAAAACGTTTTAGGAGGAACTACAAGCTTATGAAAGTAAATTGCTCTTCTTCCCGTCTGTTATCTGCCATTGTACTGAGTACCCTATTGCTCTCCGCTTGCGGAACAGAGAGTGCAAATAATGTAATTACCCCGACTCAGCAGCCTACCTCTGATCCCGCTCCTATTGAAACGATTCAACCATCGGCAACTCCAGATCCATCTGCTGAACTGATTTCCGGTTTAACAGGTCTTCCGGTTTCTGAAGACAGTCTCCCACGTCCCTTGGCCGTTATGATTAATAATGCTCCAGCTGCCCGGCCACAGTCGGGGGTGAGTGAAGCGGATATTTTATATGAGGTCCTTGCTGAAGGGGGCATTACGCGGCTGATTGGTATTTTTCAAAGTCATACTGGAGTGGTCAAAATCGGACCGATCCGCAGTATTCGCCCTTATCTGCTAGATATAGGTGAGAGCTACGGTGGTGTGACCGTGCATGCCGGGGGGAGCCCCGCGGCGTATGCCATTTTGCAAAAAGAGAAAAAAGCAGACATGGACGAGATTGGTCGTGCCGGAGCCTATTTCTGGCGGGACAAAGCACGTAAAGCCCCTCATAATCTCTACAGCAATGCAGCGAAGCTGCGGGAAGGTGCCGAGAAGCTGGGTTATGAGAAAAGTGTGAAGGTGCCAGGGTATCTTTTTAACAATCCAGACTACATACCGCCAGGCGGAGAACAGGCCGCTGAGTTTAGTGTAAACTTCTTACTTAAAAGCTATAAAATTGACTATAAATACGATACTCAGCTCCAGACCTATCAGCGTTACGTGAATGGCAAACCGCATATGGATCTGAACAACAATAAGCCGGTAGAAGCTGCAAATGTGCTGGTGATGGGATCCGATCATAAGGTACTTGATGATGTTGGGAGACTTCAGGTGGACGTGGAGCTTGGCGGAGAAGCACTGCTTTTTCAGCGGGGACAGGTCACGAAGGGCAGATGGTCGCGTGAGCCAGGTGATGTGATCCGGTTTGTGAAGGATGGTAAAGAAGAGCTGATGTATCCAGGAATCACCCATATTTTGGTCGTCCCTAATGCCCCTTCATTTAGCAGTCATGTGGTATACGGCGGATTAGATAGTGCAACCTAAGAAAGCCGGAATATCCAGTGATATACAGATTTGTGTTCGGAATTATGGGTAAGTGTTAATTGAGTGTAAAAAAGTTCATTTCTATAGCTTCTATACCTTCTACGGATATGTTAAGATAACAAGGGTTGTCATTCATTTTCATGCTTTTTACATATGGGTGACTCTGTACTCACGGTAATATTATGTAAAGGGGTTTAAAACAATGAAGTTGAGAAAAAAGGACATATTCTTTGAGACGCTGGAAAATATGGCGGATACCATTGTCCAAGCTGCAGATTATTTTGCTCAGAATATCACTGATCTCCAGAATAATGTCGATAGTTTCGCTGCAGAGATGAAGAAGTACGAATCCCAATGTGATACTTACACGCACACCGTAATTAAGGAATTGAACAAGACGTTCATTACGCCACTTGAGCGTGACGACATTATGGACTTGATTACAAGCATGGATGATGTCATTGATGGCTTGGAGGCATCTGCCTCACGTTTCTATATGTACAACCTTCTTGACCCGGATGAATACATTGTACAATTCGCCGAAATCCTTCGTCAGTGTGCTTATGAAATCCAAAAAGCGGTTCATTTGCTCTCACAGAAGAAGCTGCTTGCCATTCGTGAATATACGATCCGTCTGAATGACCTTGAGAATCAAGGGGACGAAGTCCTTCGTATTTGTACCAAAGCTCTATTTGAAACCGTTAAGGACCCGATTGAGCTGATTAAGCGCAAGGAATTATATGAGCGACTCGAGACCACTACAGATAAATGTGAAGATGTAGCCAACATGTTGGAATCGATCATCATGCGCAACTCATAAGGGGTACTAGAATATGGAAACATCGATATGGATTCTTGGAATTGTTATATTTCTCGCGCTTGCGTTTGACTTTATTAATGGATTCCATGATACAGCCAACGCAATTGCTACCTCTGTCTCTACACGTGCTTTAAAACCGCGAACTGCTATTATTATGGCGGCAGTGATGAATTTTGTCGGAGCTTTGATGTTTACAGGTGTAGCCAAGAAAATTGGCGGAAGCATCACAGACCCCACGTTGCTGGAAAATGGTCTGGATATCATCATAGCCACGCTGATTGCTGCGATTATTTGGAATTTGATTACCTGGTGGCTCGGAATTCCGTCCTCCTCCTCTCATGCACTGATCGGCGCGTTGGCTGGTGCAGTATATGTGGGTGCAGGATCGTCGCATATTAACTGGGGCGGGTTTGTGGAAATTGTCGAGGGCTTGATCTTCTCGCCAATTATTGCATTTGTTATCGGTTATATCATTATGACTGTCCTGAAATGGATTTTTGCAAAGCGTAGTCCACATACGGTCAACAAGGGCTTCCGTTCCATGCAGGTTGTGACGGCAGCATTACAGTCGTTTACTCATGGTACGAATGATGCGCAGAAGGCGATGGGGATCATTACCTTTGCCCTAGTTACATCAGGACGCCAAGAGTCTATGGATGTAATCCCTCTATGGGTTAAGATTGCTGCGGCTACGGCAATGGCACTCGGTACCTCCATTGGTGGCTGGAAGATTATCAAAACCATGGGTACGAAGATTTTCAAAATCGAGCCGATCAACGGCTTCGCGGCTGATATTTCCGCGGCTTCCGTTATTTTCTCAGCAACACTGCTGCATTTGCCAGTCAGCTCGACACATGCGATCACTTCCGCGATCTTGGGTGTTGGCTCCGCCAAACGGTTCTCTGCCGTGAAATGGGGAGTGGCTGGACGTATTGTAGTCACTTGGTTTATTACGATTCCAATCAGTGCGGTATTAGCTGGTCTGATTTTCAAAATCATTTTTTAAATCCCTTTAATAAAAAGATGTCAGTTAGCCTTTGGCTGCGGACATCTTTTTTTGTTGTATGGGTGAGGGAAGTTCGACCACGCATGATTCGATCCTCCCCCAGTGGGGGGGACTGATGGGGGGATGGATGAAAGGATGGCTGGACAGACTGACACAGACAGACAGAGACAGAGACAGAGACAGAGACAG
>NZ_NFVA01000116.1 GCF_002264395.1 Paenibacillus sp. VTT E-133291 | reverse complement strand
TTATGTCTTATATTTCTCGCTTAAACGCTTGTCGTCCTTATAAGGACACTGAAGGCGTTTATGCTTGCTCAATAGACGTTGGTTCTAGTAGAACCGACAAAAACCGAGGAAGTTTTAATAGACAAAAGACTACAAAAGGACTAGAATGAGGTTAATTAAATGTAACTTTTACCTCGCGAAGCACGCAGACTGCGGAATTAATCCCGGTTTGCGTTCTTTTTTTGTCTTCATATAGGCTTAAAAGCATGGAGGGAAGTAGAATGGAGAAGAATATATACTACCCGCTGGACTATGGTTGGTATGACTCCAAGGAGAAATGGAACCATTTTTGCAGCAGTAATTGCCGATTTTTTTCGGAGTGTCCAGGAAAGGCTGGCTTTTGTGCATCCGAAGAACGTAGAGACATACAATTTGAAAATAAGGATCTTCGTAATGGCTTGCTTCAGGAGACCAGTGGGGTTTACGGGGGATTATCAGTGGTTTCAGGAGACGAGATCAGAAGGACGTCTCTTTTTTGGCATTTTCCGGCAAGGGAAGGTATTATTCAGCCCTGGCGGCGCAAGTTGTGGGATCTCAAAAAATAATTATTAAGTGGAATGAACGATTCATAATACATATTCGTACTACAAATAGAAACGAAATCTTGAATGGAGGGGCAGATGAGCGATCAGTCGCTGGAGAGAATCAGACGGGCACAGCAGGGAGATACTTCAGCATTGTCTTCACTGCTGCGAGAACACTATACTTTTTTATTCAAATATTTAATCAAGGTGACCATGGACCCGTTGCTGGCAGAGGATATTGTACAGGACACCATGGTCAGATGTATGGAGAAGATCAGCACCTATAACGGAACTTCTTCCTTTTCCTCTTGGTTAATCACAATTGCCACCAGAATATTTATTGATCGCAAGCGGCGCTGGAAGCGTGAAGCGGAATGGAAACAGCGGGAGCAGCAGGAACAGGGGATCCGTTCGATTCGTTGGCGATTTGAGAGCAGAGGGGAAGAGTGGAGTGAAGTGCTGGATTCCCTCTCCAGATTACCCTCTGCACAAAGAGTGGCTGTGCTATTGAAGCATTACTATGGCTATAGTTATGACGAAATTGGCGAGATCATGCGAGTTCCTTCAGGTACAGTCAAGTCGCGTGTATCCCTTGGTCTTAACCAACTACGAAAGGAGCTGAATGAGGATGGAGAAGGATAAAGATAAGGAGCCTGAGATGTATTTGCACAAGCTTTCAAATGAGCTTGACCGGTTAGATGCACAATATAATGACATCACACCACCTTCATTACAGGAACTGGAGAGGTTAATGGTTGATGCTTCTGTGCATAGAAAGAGCATGGAACGTAAAGAGCTGCTGTTATTCTGGGGCATATCTTTGATCCTGGTCAGCGTATTTCTATCCATTCTCGGTTCTGCACCGATAATCTATTGGATTATTCAAGCGATTATTCCTATTGCGGGACTCAGTGCTCTAGGAATAGCGAGGATTAGGAGAAACAGAGAAGGTGCGCAAGAATGAATGAGCTGCAGGATGTGCCCCTATGGTTATGGTTTTGCATAGCTATAGCATTAATGCTGCAAGGGACATGGCTATTCCGGGATGCAAGACGACGCGGAAGAAAAGCCTGGTTCTGGGGTCTATGGGCTATAACTACAGTTCCTTCACCTGCTTTGGTCTATTTACTTGTTGTCATTCTACCGGAAAGACGTAGGCGAAAGAAGTTGTAAAGGTCCGGGATATGAGCTCGTTCCTTTCATAACACAAAAGGAGTGGTAATTCATGGAAGATCTAAAATGGGGATTAATTATGCCGTTGATCATTTTGCAGGCTTTACTGGCTATTATCGGTTTGATTTCTTTAGCCAAAGCAGATAAAGTGCGCGGTCCAAAATGGTTGTGGATTATAGTCATTATTTTCGGAAATATATTAGGCAGCGTAGCTTATTTCACGATAGGAAGGAAAGATGTCTAATGTCACTCCTTCAAGTTACAAATATACGCAAAAGCTATGGGGCGCATATTTCCGTACATGATATAAGCTTTGATATTGAAAAAGGAAGATGTGTTGCCTTACTAGGGCCCAATGGTGCAGGCAAGACGACCACACTACGTATGCTGGCAGGTCTTCTAGAACCTACCTCTGGAATGATTTCGTTTGAGGGGAGCCGTCCTGGATCAGAATATCGCAGAGGACTAGGATATGTACCGCAATCCCCAGCCTTTTACGGTTGGATGACTGGACAGGAGTATGTTGTGTTTGCTGCAAAGCTTAGTGGAATGGGAGCTAAAGAAGCAACAAGCAGCGCTTTGGAATCGCTTATGCGTGTAGGCCTCAAAGACGATGCACGCCGCAGGATTGGTGGGTATTCCGGGGGGATGAAGCAGCGGTTGGGTCTCGCACAGGCACTTGTGCATCGCCCTCGACTGCTTTTACTGGATGAGCCCGTATCTGCACTTGATCCGATCGGCCGCAGGGAAGTGATGGAATTGCTGCGAGAAATACGTGAAGAGACAACGGTAGTTTTCTCCACGCATGTGCTGCATGATGCGGAAGAGATTTGTGACGATATTATTTTAATGAATCATGGACACATTGCTGAGCAGGGGTCTTTGTCGCAGCTTCGTTCACAATACAGCCTTCCTGTTATTCGTTTACGTACCGAGAAGCACAAAGAAGCCATTCAGTGGCTGGAATCTCTTGCCTCCAAGCCGTTTGTACTGGAGTCGGAGTTGTTTGGAGATCATGCGGTTTTTAATGTGAATAATGTGGAAAAGGCCCGCCAGACGATTTTGCAAGAAGCAGCGCAGCTCGAAATTCCATTGCTGCAATTTGAAGCAGGCTCTTCCACATTAGAGGATTTATTTATGAAGGTGGTGGGCGTATGAGCAGCACCTGGGTCCTTTATCGAAAAGAAATGCTCGAGATGGCTCGCAGTTATAAGCTAATCTGGATACCTGTCGTGTTCATCATTTTAGGCATTATGCAGCCTTTAAGCACTTATTATTTGCCGGAAATATTAAAAGCCTCCGGGGATGTGCCCCCAGGTCTGCTGGAAGGGTATGAAATACCGAGTGCCGCAGTTGTGATGGCGCAAGCACTGGGACAGTATGGAACAATTGGAATGCTGGTATTGGCGCTAGGCTCGATGAATACTTTAGCTGGAGAACGCTATAGCGGAACTATGGAGTTAATTCTAGTAAGACCGGTTTCTCCCGCGGCCATAGTGATCGCTAAATGGACAGCTCAACTGACCCTGCTTGTTGTTGCGCTTGGATTGGGTGCAGCGGGTGCAGCTTATTACACGGAGCAACTAATTGGATCGCTATCATGGGGCGGGGTTATCGCAGCTTCAGGGGTATATGGTTTGTGGTTATTATGTATTGTCTCGGCTACGTTGTTGTTTAGTGCCTTTTTAAGACCTCCAGTAGCCGCTTTTTTAGCACTGGCGTTAATGGCTGGATTGTCATTAGGCTTAAGCTTATTGCCTACATGGTTTGACTGGACACCCGCAGGACTTTCCGGGCTGTCAGCAGGAATTCTTACAGATGGAGAGGGCTTTAGAGCAGGTCCATATCTTTCTGCCGGTGTATTGATCCTAATTTGCCTTGTTGGGGCCGCGCTTTTGACAAGAAAGAACAACCTTCCCAATTGATTATTAAGCTGTGCTGTATCGAATATAGTATATTTTAAAATATAAGAAAGTATAAGTTTCACGCTATACATTATCCTTCTATTTCTCGCATAAACGCGTATCGTCCTTAGGGGACGCCGAAGGCGTTATTGCTTGGTACAATTTTCAGGATCGTTTGGCCTGCCGCTAGACAGTTCTATCTTTTTTTAGTAGACTGTTGAAACAAGCAAAATCATGATAGATTTTGGGGTCAGGAGGTAGGGCGATGCTGCGTTTAGGAGAAAAGATTGTCATTGTTGCGGACGCTTTTGAGCAGAGTCTTCCTATCGGGGAATACGGCTACCTAATTGCTTACGACCGCAATCCCGATAATGCGTTTGACTATGTTATACGTGTACCGGAAGCTAATAGGAACTTTTATGTTCCGGCTGAAGACATTGAGGCGGAAGAACATTTATTAGTAGCTGAGGCTGAAAGAGCAACGCATGAAGCGTTAATTGATTATGCTTTGTCCACGTACAATGAGAAGCTGTTCCATCATTTGATGAACGGTGAAGATATGGATACAGAAGAGACGGAAACAACGTCAAGCGAAAGCATGTCCCAAGCAGATTTCATTAAACAAGTGAATCTTAGAGCTTGGATTTAAGGAAGGCCGGCGAAAGCCGGCTTTTTTGTTTTGCCGTAAAGAGCAGTTCCTCCATAACAATCCTCTGAATTTACATATCACTCTTCAGAAACCTTTCTTTTATTGCTTCCTAATAATTATTAAAATCCATTTTTTTTTTGGGGGGGTACAACCAACTGCCGTTTTTATGTATCTAAACTATTGAGAGCCGAATACGAGAATGCAGATCTGCGGTATAGGCACTTTAACCTAAATAAAGGAGAGCCTTAAGTGAAGATGATAACCGCTGTTCAACAAGCGAGAGACGGCGATAAAGATGCATTTATCCAGCTGTGTCGGCAGATTGAACCTGAAATGTATGGCATGGCCCGTTCTATTTTGGGTAGGGATGAGGATTGTGCTGATGCCATGCAGGAAGCCACACTGAAGGCTTACCGCTCTATCCATGGCTTGCGGCAGCCGGATTTTTTTAAGACATGGATGCTTCGCATCCTTATAAATGAATGTCACAAGCTCCAACGCAAGCAGACAAATCAAGTAGAGGCTGGAGATACCCTTTCTGCTCTGGAGTGCCATTCCTCCGGTGCAGAGTATGAAAAAATCGAGCTGCGGGAAGCGGTGGAGCGATTGGATGCTTCGCTGCAAACCGTGATTTCGATGCATTATTTTCAGGATATGCCCATTAAACAAATTGCTAGCCTTCTTAATATTTCTGAAACGGCAGTCAAGTCACGCCTCTACAGAGCAAGAAAACACTTATTGAATGGATTTTAATGATATTTAGAAGGGATGAAGCAGATGAAAAAAAAGAGAACAGCGGCAGAGCTTGAACTGCTTTTGAAAAATATAGATATCCTTCCGGCAAATGAGCTCCCCTCTAAGATTCGTCAACGTCAAGAGGATACGTATGTGATGCTGGATTATGTGAAGATAAAGAGATCCACGTATAAATTTCATCTTGTGAAAAGGATAGCGCTTGGATTCGGGGCAGCTCTTGTTTTGGGAGTTATCGTGCTTGGAAGTGGGTTTACTTCTCCTGCCTTGGCTAGGTCGCTGGAACGTATTCCTTTAGTCAATAGTATTTTTGAGCTTGCGGGTGATATGGGGCTTCAGGCAGCGAGTCGCCAAGGCTTAACGACTGCAGTTGATAGCAGTGACCAGGTTCATGATGTTACTATCCGTGCTAGTGAAGTTATTTATGACGGGACACGGCTTTCTGTAGCGTTGAAGCGTGAAGGTAATAACGAAGTGGGAGCATTCATTAGAGACTTTCAGGATCTGCAGGTATTTATTGATGGCCAGCCTTTGAATGCTGGGGAGGAACAAGAGGATTCTTTTAAACATAATATTGGCCTTATCCTTTCTCCGGGGGTTGATGAACAATCTTTGATTTTGCAATTCTCAGAGAAATCCTATGATGAGGGGGGCATTGCTTTGCCAGAGCAGTTCCAAATGATAGTGAAAGGCCGATTGTCCGGAATCGATGATGATTTTCAAATTGAAGTTCCTGTAAAAAAAGATACGAGTCATAATATTGTTCAACAGCCCGGAATCAGTCAAACTTACAATCATGTAACGACTACTGTGGAGAAGATTACTCAGACCCCGGCAACCACGCAAATACGGATGAGTGTTCTAGCCCATGAGGGGATTCCAGATACTTATCTAACAGACACCAACAACCTGGCATTCAACTATGAGGTCTATGATGATAAGGGCAACTTCTTGCAGTATGTAAACGGTGGCAGTGGTTGGACGGATTCAGAAAAGATAGATGAGATCCTTCATTTTAGTCTTAAAGAGGATGTTAATATTGTACCGCTCCCAGAGGATGTAAAAGCTCTGACGATCAAAACCTTTCTCTACAAATATACGGGAGAGGGTAGTGAAAAACGGAATTTATTAGACAGTAAAGGTTACCCAGTAGTTGAATATATTCCTCAGCTGGAAATGACAATCCCTATACATTAATGAATAGAACGCTCCTTTAAAAAGTGTTGGAATCCCCTTCACTTTGATAAAGGAGCGTTTGTTTTACACCCCATCATTGAATTGTCTAAGCTTCTACAATATAATTAAAAACGTTATCCGGGCACTTTAGCCCTTTAATTAGGAGGGATTTATCTTATGAGCATTACCGTTAAAGATGTGCAGCATGTGGCCAAGCTGGCTCGTCTGCAATTGAGCCCGGAAGAAGAGGCAACCTTTACAGAACAAATGAATGCTATTTTACAATATGCTGAGAAGTTGAATGAGCTAGATACGGAGAATGTGAAGCCGACCACGCATGTACTGCAGGTCAGTAATGTGATGCGTGAGGATGTTGTGAAGGAAAGCCTAACGCAAGCGGAAGCACTTCTTAACGCACCTGATGATGAAGACGGACATTTCAAGGTTCCGGCTGTTTTGGAATAACTACATAATTAGAAAGGGGGAAGAATCTTGAGCCTGTTTCAAAATCGATTGCCTGAAGTACATCGCATGTTAACTGCTAAAGAGGTATCGGTCAGTGAACTGACTGAAGAATCGCTGGCGGTTATCGCTGAGCGGGATAAAAAAGTAAATGCATTTTTGACCTTGAACGAGGAGGGCGCTCGTAGCACCGCACGCGCTTTGGACGACAAACTGGCATCCGGAGCAGCACGTGGGTTGCTGTTTGGTCTTCCTGCGGGAATTAAGGATAATATTGTAACGAAAGGACTGCGTACGACCTGTGCCAGCCAATTTCTAAACAATTTCCAACCGATTTACAACGCTACTGTTGCTTCAAAACTGCAGCAAGCAGATGCCGTAACCATTGGTAAGTTGAATATGGATGAATTCGCGATGGGCGGTTCTAACGAGAACTCAAGCTTTGGTCCCGTACGCAATCCTTGGGATCTAGAGCGTGTGCCTGGCGGTTCCAGCGGTGGATCTGCTGCAGCCGTAGCTGCGGGTGAAGTTTTCTTCTCATTAGGTTCTGATACTGGGGGTTCCATCCGCCAGCCAGCCTCCTATTGCGGCGTTGTAGGTCTCAAACCTACCTACGGCCTTGTGTCACGTTACGGTTTGGTAGCCTTTGCTTCCTCTCTGGATCAGATTGGCCCGCTTACGCGTAATGTAGAAGATTCTGCATATATTCTTCAAGCGATTGCTGGTTATGATGCACAGGACTCTACTTCAGCTAAGGTAGACATTCCTGATTATTTGAGTTCGCTGACTGGTGATGTTTCCGGTCTTCGTATCGCTGTACCTAAGGAATACTTGGGAGCGGGTGTCGATGCTTCTGTTCGTGAGACGGTCTTGTCTGCACTTAAGGTGCTGGAAGGAATGGGCGCTGTCTGGGAGGAAGTTTCATTACCACATACGGAATATGCAGTAGCGGCATATTATTTGCTGTCTTCATCGGAAGCTTCATCGAACCTTGCCCGGTTTGACGGTGTACGTTATGGCGTACGTGTAGATGAAGGTGGAGGATTGCTCGATCTGTATCAAAATTCCCGAAGTCGCGGCTTTGGTCCTGAGGTAAAACGTCGTATTATGCTGGGGACTTATGCACTAAGCTCTGGATATTATGATGCTTATTATTTAAAAGCGCAAAAGGTGCGCACTTTGATTAAACAGGATTTTGATGACATCTTTAAAAAATATGATGTGGTCATCGGCCCAACAGCGCCTACTACAGCATTCAAATTAGGTTCACAAACGGAAGATCCGCTGACTATGTATCTGAACGATATTCTTACGATTCCTGTGAGCTTGGCGGGTATTCCTGCCGTTAGCGTTCCTTGTGGCTTTGCGGAAGGCATGCCAGTAGGCCTGCAAATAATCGGTAAAGAGTTTGACGAGAGTACGATTCTGCGTGTTGCTCACGCTTTTGAACAAAATACTGATCATCATAAGCAGCGTCCACAGCTGTAGTAAAGGAGGGAATGGGATTACTTATGTCTAAATACGAAACGGTCATCGGCTTAGAGGTTCACGTAGAGCTTCATACCAACTCCAAAATCTTTTGCGGATGCTCCACTGAATTTGGAGCCCCGCCTAACACGCATACCTGTCCTGTCTGCCTGGGTCACCCCGGCGTATTGCCAGTGCTCAACAAACAAGCGGTAAATTACGCTATGAAAGCAGCGATGGCGCTGAACTGCACCATCGGTGATGTTAGTAAATTTGACCGCAAGAACTATTTTTACCCCGATTCTCCGAAAGCCTATCAGATCTCACAATTTGATCAACCTATCGGTTTGAACGGCTGGATTGACATTGAAGTCAATGGAGAGACCAAACGGATCGGCATTACTCGTCTGCATTTGGAAGAGGATGCGGGTAAGCTGACGCACGTAGATGGCGGTTTTGCTTCGCTTGTCGATTTTAACCGGGTGGGAACTCCACTTATCGAAATCGTATCTGAGCCAGACTTGCGCTCCCCAGAGGAAGCTCGTGCTTATCTGGAAAAAATCCGTGCCATTATGCAATACTGCGACGTATCGGATGTGAAGATGGAAGAAGGATCGATGCGCTGTGACGCGAACATCAGTCTACGCCCAGAAGGCCAAGAGGAATTCGGTATTAGAGCAGAGCTTAAGAACATGAACTCCTTCCGCGGTGTGCTGCGTGGACTGGAGTATGAACAATATCGTCAGGCTGAGATCCTGGATGATGGTGGAGTAGTTGTACAAGAGACTCGCCGCTGGGATGAAGCCCAAGGGAAAACTTTATCTATGCGTGGGAAAGAGGAAGCGCACGATTATCGTTACTTCCCAGATCCGGATCTGATCGTGCTGCATATTGACGATGCCTGGAAAGAATCCATTCGTTCGACGATCCCGGAATTACCGGATGCAAGACAAGCTCGCTACAGTGAAGAACTGGGTCTTACAGCTTATGATGCTGGTGTGATCACTTCTTCTAAGCCTTTAGCGGACTTTTTCGAAGAATGTCTTACTTATACGCAGGATGCCAAGGCTGTAGCTAACTGGATCATGGGTGAACTGCTTGCTTATTTGAATAGTAATAACCTGGAATTGTCTCAGGTCAAAATTACGCCGCAAGGGCTCGGGGAAATGATTGGCCTCATTGCAGGCGGAACAATCAGCAACAAGATCGCTAAAACGGTATTTAAAGAAATGCTAGAAAGCGGTAAATTGCCTGCTGCAATCGTTGAGGAAAAAGGTCTGGTACAAATCAGTGATGAAGGTGCCATTAAAGGAATTGTGGAAGCTGTCGTAGCTGCTAATCCACAATCAGTGGAAGATTATAAAGCAGGTAAACAGAAAGCAATCGGTTTCCTCGTAGGACAAGTTATGAAAGAAAGTAAAGGTAAGGCAAATCCAGGTCTTGCGAATAAACTTCTGATCGAGGTATTGAGCAGCTAAACCTTGTATTTCTCGTCTAAACGCTTGCCGTCCATAAAAGGACGCCAAAGGTGTTTAGACTTGGGGTAAAATACTTATGTAATAAGCTAAGGGCTTGTCGGCAACGGCAGGCCCTTAGCGGCATATAAGGGGACTAGTAGGGATGAATACAATTATTAAGCTAAACCTCCAGGATGATAGTACCATTAATGAACTATGGAGCCTCCAGCATAAGGCCTACCGACTAGAAGCTGAATTAATAGGGTTCCGTGAGATCCCGCCGCTTATGGAGACGAGAGAGATGCTCAGCCACTCTAAAGAGGATTTTTACGGCTGCTTTGATGAAGATGAAGAACTGATGGGTGCTGTTGCTATAGAAGAAGAATCCCCGGGTAAACTCACGATTACGCGGATGATGGTGGGACCGGACTTTTTCCGTAGAGGGATTGCAAGCAGTCTTTTGGAATATGTATTTGAACATTTTTCAGGGATGGAGCAATATATCGTATCTACGGGGAAGCTAAACTTGCCTGCCATATCTTTGTACAGCAAGCATGGTTTTGTACCTATGGGATCGCAGGAAGTTGCTCCCGGTGTGGAATTGATTGATTTTTATCGGAGTGGTTCACTTTGAAGAAGCCTTTACACAGATCGTTGTTTACGAAAGGAGGAGCCGAGATATGACAAATGATTCTGCAATGCTCTCAGCGCAGGAAGAGCAGCGGGGTTCAGCCGTTCTTGAGACTACGGAGAGTGAGATTCAGAAGAAGATAATCCCTCCACGTCCAAAGCGGCGCCGCCGCAAACGCAAATTTATCGCTGGACTATTGGCAGCTCTCATCCCAGGAACTGGGCACTTATACTTTGGGCTTCTCCGCAAAGGAATTACCTTTATATTCTTGATACTATTGGATATCTCAGCTTTAATATATTTCTCATCTATTGGAATGCAGATTAATGTTCCATTGCTGATTTTACTTGCACTAATTATTCCGGCGATATATTTCTATAATGTGTATGATGTACTGCAATCAGCGGACAAGATTCTTCGTTACCCTGAAGATCAAGAGCTTGATGATCCTATGGCAAATATAAATACACCTCCTAAGCGTCGTAGTATCGTCAGTGAACCTGGCGTATCCTTTGGATTTCTACTTCTTTTAGGGGGAGCAGTTCTCATTTTGTTTCGCCAAAAGCCGGCATGGCTGCAATTTTTTATTGAGCATTACTCCGAAGTGGCCGTGTCTGCAGTTTTATTATGTGGTGGTACATATATAGGAGTAAGAGAAATTGTCAGAGGAATCGTTTCGCGCAAAAAAAATGAGTCTCATAACCGGCGTGTAGGAAGATATACAGCATCGGTCTTGCTTATTGCTATTGCCATCCCGTTGTTTCTGGATTGGAGAGACGGGTCGGATTATATGCTTTTACTCTTGAAGTGGTGGCCGGTCATCCCAGTGTTATGGGGGATTGAGTTCCTGTTCATGTATTTCTTCTCTGGTCGTTCAGGCTCTGTACAAAAGGGAACAAGAATCAGATTAGATTTACGCGGCCTTTTATCTGCTATATTGCTTGCTGCGAGTGTGTTTATCGTTGCCGAACAAGAACATTATTTATATCTGTGGAAAAATGTGAGTCTCAACCTTACAGCAGCTGCAGTCGACTATGGCGAGGCGAAGGGAAGCAAATTTCAGAAAGCTCCGCTTATTGTTCCAGTGAAGTTAAATACAGCTAAAATATCCGTTGATGGTATTAATGGGGATATTTTATTGCATCGGGCACCTGTAGATAATATTCAAATTACTACTACAGTTTGGGTAGATCAATTGGAGGGTCCGATGGCTGAAGCCATTTCGGAGCAGTCCTTTGTGGACGTTGTTGAAGGACCAACCATAAAAATCACTTCAAACAGCAAGGCTTATGGAGAATCAGGTAAGCGTCAGCCGCGAATGGATTTGGACATTTCTTTGCCGGAGGACCGCCGGTTTAACCTCGATGTTCGTACTATGAATGGTGGGATCACCCTGCAGAACATAGAAGCGATCGAAGATATTTCGCTGGAAACGGGGAATGGAGAACTTATTCTTCATCGTATCTTTGGTAATGTGAAAGGCAAAACACTGAATGGAGCTGTGCGTGCGAGATCCGTCCAGGGCAGTGTTGATTTATCAACGAGCGGTGGCAATATGAATGCATGGAATGTCACAGGAGCCTTGAAATTATCAACGGCAGTTGGCAATATCGGTGCATCCGGAAATGAAGCCGAGATCGATATTTCTAGCAAAAATGGTAATTTAGAGATTGATGGAGCTAGGTCGAAGCTGCATGCAGAATCCTTGAATGGCATCATTGATGTTCGTTCACATGAAGTCGGAGGAGACTGGGACATTTATAGTGCAGTTGGCGATATTCAATTGTATTTGCCGCAGTTAGGGAACTATAAGTTGAATGGCTCAAGTGGATATGGCGATATTATTTCAGATTTACCTATCTTAACCATTGATAAGAAGAAGATATCTGGTGAAGTGGGCACAGGTGAGTTCAAGATTCAGGTTGAGGGAAACAGCAACTTAAATGTGAGAGGTTATTGAAAAAAGTAATTTTTCTTATATAATAATGAATATAATGTATCGACTTCGTTGACAAGATTGAAAACCCAGTCTTACAATTATATAAGAAATATTTCTTTTATTTTTAAATTTAAAAGGCGGTGACAGTCATGGGGAGTGGCGTACAACATGCATTGGAACAATTAAAAACAACAGGTGTCCGTATAACGCCCCAGCGTCATGCGATTCTTACGTATTTGATGGAAGCAATGAATCATCCTACAGCTGACGATATATATCGGGCATTAGAGCCTAAATTTCCGAGCATGAGCGTGGCAACCGTATATAATAATCTCAAGATGTTTATGGAAGCTGGCATGGTTCGTGAGTTGACCTATGGGGATAGCTCCAGCCGTTTTGATGCCAATGTGTCTGATCATTATCATGTTATCTGTCAACAATGCGGTAAGATTGAGGATTTCAGTTATCCTTCGCTTAGGGATGTAGAGCTGCATGCTGAGCAAGCTACAGGCTTTAAGATTACAGGATTGCGTATGGAACTGCATGGATTTTGCGAAAGTTGTAAAGAGAAGCAGCATTAAGACTAGAATAGAACGGTGTCAAGGTGATATACCAAGTGGCCACAATAAACGTGCGAAATCCGAAAGCGGAGGACTCACGTTTTTATTTTTATAAAAATATAAAGACGACAATGTCGTTTCTACTTGAATATAACAATTTGTAGGATAAATGACTATTTTCTACTGGTTATACGAAACCAAGTGGATGTTATAATCGTAATGTTAGAATCTATTAAAAATCATATTATTATCTGGAGGATATATTTTGGACAGAAGACTGGGACAGAGGCGCGTCAAAAAGCGCGGAGGTTTTTTTAGGCGTTTATTTGGACTCTTAATCATTGTAGCAGCAGCATATTGGGTAGTGTTTTATGTATTGCCAAATCGTCAGCACATAGATGTAGATTGGAAAGCTCAAGCGCATCCCATCTTTGTAAAAGGAGAGCATACAGGTTATTCTGCCTCTGGAACTGGGGATAGCATGCTATTACCATTACCATTGTTGCAAGAGTATGTGGATCCTTCCATTCGTTATGAAGAGAAGACCAAATCGGTCATTTTATCAACGGATAGTGAGCTCCTTTACATGCAGGAGGATAAAACTGATGCTAGTCTGAATAATCGTCCGTTGCAGCTGCGGTTAGCGCCTGAAGTAAAGGAGAAAGTGACCTACCTTCCTGCGGATGTATTAGAAGATCTATATGGGTTTGAAATACAGGAGGATACAAATACCGGAGCAATATTACTAATGACGGCAGGAGAGTCTGTCTCGCTAGGAAAAGTTAAAGGTGAAAAAGGCGACAAGTCAGTAGCTCTACGAAATGAGGCATCCATTCACGCACCTATAGTTGCGGATATGTCTCCAGGGGCAGTCGTGAATATTTGGAATGAAGAAAATAAGGACTGGCTATTTGTACAATTAAGCAGCGGGTATGCAGGTTATGCCAAGGCAAGTGACATTGTTCGGGATGGTCAAAAGACAGTGGAACCGAAAAAATCCACACCAACACGTGCTGAACGTAACTGGAAAGGGAAGTCAGTGAATTTGTATTGGGAGGCTGTTTACCAACGCAAACCTAACCCAGAAACCTTCGGTGAGCTACCAGGCGTTAACGTGGCTAGCCCCACCTGGTTTAGTATTATAGATGGTGATGGCAATGTGCGCAGTCAGGCCGACAGTGCGTATGTGCAGTGGGCGCATGGGCGCGGATTAGAGGTATGGGGGTTGCTTAGCAATAGCTTCGAGCCAGACATGACTACTGAGGCATTGTCCACCTATGAGAAACGGATGAATGCAATCGTGCAGATCTTAGAGTATTCGGATTTATATAATTTGGATGGAATTAATATCGATTTTGAGAATGTGTATACGAAGGACGGAGAGAATGTCACTCAATTTATGAGAGAGCTAAAACCGATGGCTCAGGCTAAGAATCTAATCGTCTCCATAGACGTGACACCTAAATCTAATAGCGAGATGTGGTCAGCATTCCTTGATCGTAAGGCTCTGGGGTCATTAGTCGATTATCTAATCGTGATGGCTTATGATGAACATTGGGCGGCTAGCCCTATCGCGGGCTCTGTTGCCTCCTTACCTTGGGTAGAGAATTCAATAAGCCGGATCATAGAGGAAGACAATGTGCCGCCTGAGAAGGTGATTTTGGGGATCCCATTGTACACCCGCATCTGGACTGAGGCACAAGTAGATGGTAAGACAAAGGTAAGCTCCAAATCGGTTAGTATGAATGCCGTTGAAAAAATTATCAAAGAGAAGAAGCTAACTCCTACATTTGATAAGGATGCTGGGCAGAATTACGTAGAGTACAAGGAAGATGGCGCTCTTAAGAAAATATGGATAGAAGATAAGGTGAGCTTAAAATCAAGAGTTGAGCTTGCTAAGTCCATGGGGCTTGGAGGCATCGGATCATGGAATCGGAGCTTTAGCAATTCGTCAGCATGGGAAGCATTACAAGAGATTCATAAGTAATCATAATTATTTATAGCAAACAAAGAGGCTCCCATATCGGGGGCCTCTTTGTTGTATTAGCAAATATTTGAGTGCATTTTAACTAGTTAGTAATGAGCCTCTGTAAGGTGTGTTTAGCGGTTTAGTTGCTGATGCTCAAGCTGATCCGCAGTAATGGTGGCCTCAGCAGGATCCATAGTAAGAATGGTGTGACAGAACATACAGCGGTCTGTTTTGCCGAGCATCTTGGTCAGCTTGTGACATTCAGGGCACTCTAGCTGAACAGCACTCGTTGAGAGCATACCAGCCCAGAAATAGATCGCAAGACTTGCCATCATGGAAATTAAACCGATTACAAGTCCGATTCCGGCGAATACTTTCCCGGTTGATCCCCAGAATACGATGCCTGCTGTACCCAAAACCATAAGTCCCATTCCGAGCATTGTGAGCAGTAATCCCCATGTGCGAAAAGCGTTGATCTTAGCCGTTTTAAACTTCATGAGTGTTTGCTCCTAACTAAATATAGTTGGGTTGTCCAGAAGGAACTGTCTTTCATATGTAGAATAATAATTATAACTGAATTATAACTGACTGGACGCAAATTCGCCAAATTTAATGGAGGGAAGCATGGAATTATCCAATGTAACTTTGTTGAGTGGAGAAACGTTTGAAGAAAATGTTTTAGGAGCTGTCGCTTTGCGGCAGAAAGGGAGTACTCCTTTTCAAAGCGCACTACTTCACGATTTTGATATGGTTGTGTTAGTTTTACATGAGGAACAGGATTTAGAACATATTGTTCGCCACACCATTGCCGGTGACACACGGACCCAGTCAGTCCATATTGGCCTTTCCGCTTTGGAGAGGGCTGTCATGGCGGGAGATAATAACGAGCTCCTTACTAGTTTGATGATTGGGGAAGTGATTTGGGATCCCAAAGGAATACTAGGGGATATGCGCCGGGAGATTTTACAATTTGAAGGGCCTCTTAAGGAACGAGTGGAGTTCATGGAGTTTGCACGATTCTTGCATTTGTATGTGAAATCTAAACGGTATATAGAAGCTGGCTACATTATGGATTCGTATAACTGTGTATTGATGGCACTATATCATTGGGCAAGAATAGAAGTGAGTGAATCTGGTTCATTTCCAGAGCCGGCTATTTGGGAGCAGGTTAAAAGTATGAACACCTCAGTCCATAAACTATATGAGGAACTAACCATCAGCACGGAGACCTTAGAACAAAGAGTAGAGCTTGTACTTCTAGCGTGTGAATTTGGGATCATGTCCAAAATGACGGATTGTTGTGCATTGCTTTTTAATATTCTGAATAGCCGTAAGGAAGCGTGGAGTATAAAAGAATTACTACAGCATTCTGGCCTGTGTCAATTAGAGGCTGAGTTGCCCCTAGTTTTACGAAAGCTTGTTTCTCGATCGCTAATCCGTGAGATTACTTTATGGGCTGACGGTCATGGGGGAGAGGGTCATGCGATCCGATATACCTTATAGAGAAGAAATTAGATGCAGGATTTGCCGGTAATCTATAGATAAAATAAGTAGGGATAGGGAGAGGCTAAGCACTCTCTTTTTTGTTTGCACGCTATTATGAAACGCTCATATTTATTCTAATAAATTTATGGTTGACTCTTTCATAGTTCATGTGTTAAATTATAACTCGTCCCTCTGACACAGAGATGTGCTTTCGAAAACATTCGAAAGACAACCGAAAAAAGAAATTAAAAAAAAGGTTGACTAAAACGAGGGCGCTGTGATATATTATAAAGGTCGCTGCTGAACAACACAACGACGAAATAAACAGCTTGATCTTTGAAAACTGAACAACGAGTGA
>NZ_NFVA01000066.1 GCF_002264395.1 Paenibacillus sp. VTT E-133291 | reverse complement strand
CGAACTCAAAGTAGCCTATGCTAACAAAACTTTTAGGAGATGAAAAATTTGGATTTTAAAGATAGTATTCGCGTGATTCCTGATTTCCCAAAAGAAGGTATTAGCTTTAAAGACATCACCACTTTGCTAAAAGACGGTGATGCATATCGCCAGGCCATTGATGCCCTGAAAGCACTTGTATCCCACTTAGAAATCGATGTGATCGCTGGACCGGAAGCACGTGGTTTTGTAGTTGGCGCACCTCTCGCATATGCATTGGGTGTAGGTTTTGTGCCAATTCGTAAGAGTGGTAAACTGCCGTATGAGACGATCGAGGTTGGATATGATCTTGAATATGGTAAAGATACACTTGCTGTTCACACGGATGCCATTAAGCCTGGACAAAATGTACTGATTGCTGATGACTTGTTAGCAACAGGAGGTACTATAGCTACTTCGGTTAGCCTTGTGGAGCAGCTTGGCGGTAAAGTGGTAGGCGCAGCGTTTTTGATTGAATTGGTTGAGCTTGCTGGACGTAATAAGCTTTCCGGAATTGAAGTTATGACATTAGTTGATTACGAAGATTAATACGATATAATTGTCTTTTCCCGGGAAATAAATCGGGATTTATGTATCGAATCATGTGGAAAAGTGCAAACAACAGCAATTCTCTGTCACTACTTGCGGAGGGTTGCTGTTTTTCAATTTTTTGATCAAAAGAGACACAAAAAAAAGACTGCTCAATCCATAAAATGGATCTGAAGCAGTCTTTTTGAATGATTAATTCATAAATAAATTAGTGAGCTGCTTTATCGCTTTCTCCACCTTCATTTGACAGTCCAAGAACTTCAATGAGTTTGAAGAATAAGGCTAGAACGATACCAACAATTGTAGCTAGAGCCATACCACTGAGTTTTACGCTACCCATAGTAAGGGTTGTACCACTAATTCCGACAACAAGCACCAGCGTAGCCATAATCATGTTAGTAGCTTTGGAAAAATCAACTTTTTGCTCTACGAAGATTCGCAGACCGGATGCGGCAATTACACCGAACAACAGTAGTGATACGCCGCCCATTACAGGTGTCGGTATGTTAGCGATAACGGAGGAGAAAGTACCAGAGAACGATAGCAGAATTGCAATCACTGCTGCGCCACCGATCACATATACAGAATAAACTTTAGTTAATGCCATAACACCGATGTTCTCACCGTAGGTTGTATTTGGAGTAGAACCGATAAAACCGGAGATAATTGTAGATATCCCGTTACCCATCAGAGATCGATCAAGTCCAGGGTCTTTAGCCAGATCTCTGCCAACAATATTGCTGGTTACAAGTAAGTGTCCAATATGTTCAACGATTACTACTAGCGATACTGGGATGATAGTCAGGATAACATTCCAATCGAAGGATGGAGTAACAAGGGTAGGGTGCGCTAAAAAATTCGCATTAGATATTGCAGCCGTATCCACCATTTTCATAATATAAGCTAAACCATAACCAGTTACGATACCGATGAGGATGTGAATGATCTTTGGGAAACCGCGGAAGAGTACAGCTCCAATTACGGTTACGCCCAGTGTCACCATAGAAAGCGTGATTGCTTTGCCATCTGGAGTCCAGTCTGCAACTGCAACACCTTCAGGGGCAATAAGTCCTGCCATTCGCGCGGCAACAGGCACAAGTTCAAGTCCGATCGTTGCTACGATAGCTCCCATTACTGCTGGAGGAAAGACAACATCGATCCATTTTGTTCCAGCATAACGGATGATTAAAGCAACGAGCACAAAGATAACACCAGTGATGATGAAAGCGCCCAAAGCAAGAGAGTACCCTTTCATATGATCATCTTTATGATCGGCAAGTACTGATAATACGGGGGCGATAAATGCAAAGCTGGAGCCAAGGTAGGCAGGTATTTTACCACGGCAAATCCAAATGTATAGCAGTGTGCCGATACCGTTCATCAGCAAAATCATGCCAGGGTCAACCCCGAACAAGTTAGGCACTAGCACTGTACTGCCAAACATGGCGAACAAATGCTGTAGGCTTAATAGAAAACCGGGGCCCCATGGAAGTTTTTCATTAACTTGAATTTCGCGTTGCAATGGAGTTCACTCCTCTTTCTTAATGGATATGATGTTGTCCAGCGAAAATCCGCCTTTACTAGATTAAATAGAACGGGACATTTTTACAACAACATTTTCACAAGTGTTATTAATTTGTCCGATTTTCATATCTTTTACTTCTTGAATACCATGAGATGGCAAGTGTTGACGTAATCCTTCGTAAGCGTCATAATTATAGACAACTTTGAACAAGAGCGTAAGTTGCTTGCGAAATGATTGGAACCTGCAGATTTCAGAATGATTGCGGGTTCATTTTATTATAGAAAGGAAACGGATACGACGAGAATGGGCATAGAGCGATTAATTGATAAGGCTGGCGCCTATATAAAAGATAAAGATCTTCTCCGCATCCGGGAAGCTTATGAATTTGCCGATCAGGCTCATCACGGGCAGATCCGCAAGTCGGGGGAGCCATACATTCTGCATCCGCTGGCGGTGGCAGATATTGTCGTCAATATGCAAATGGATGTTATATCTATTGTTGCGGCGCTTTTGCATGATGTTGTGGAAGATACGACGGTCTCATTGGAACAAATCCGCGCGAAATTTGGCGATACCTGCGCGATGCTTGTGGATGGCTTAACTAAGCTGGAACGCATCCGTTTTCGCTCAAAGGAAGAGCAGCAGAACGAGAATTACCGTAAGATGTTTATTGCAATGGCTCAGGATATCCGGGTCATCGTTATCAAACTAGCGGACCGACTGCATAATATGCGTACGTTAAAGTATCAATCTGAAGAGAGCCAGCGTCGTATTTCTTACGAAACGTTGGAGATTTTCTGTCCTGTGGCTGATCGACTGGGGATTTCCGCGATTAAGTGGGAGATGGAGGATATTGCGCTTCGTTACTTGAATCCGCAGCAGTATTATCGCATTGCTAATCTGGTGCATAAGAAGCGGGCAGAACGTGAGCAATTTATCGACAGTGTAATTGGCCGTATTCGTGCCAAGCTGGATGAAATGGGCATTGAAGGTGATCTTTCAGGCCGTCCGAAGCATATCTACAGCGTCTATAACAAAATGAGTACGAAGAACAAACAGTTTAATGAGATCTATGACCTATTGGCCATCCGTATCATTGTGGATAATATCAAGGATTGTTATGCAACCCTCGGAATTATTCATACCCTTTGGAAGCCAATGCCAGGTCGATTCAAAGATTATATAGCTATGCCCAAAGCGAATATGTATCAATCTTTGCATACTACAGTGGTAGGTCCTGGTGGAGAGCCAACTGAAGTGCAAATTCGCACTTGGGAAATGCATCGCACGGCTGAGTACGGGATCGCAGCGCACTGGGCATACAAAGAAGGAACCAGCAATAATGTGAATCCAGAGAATCGGATGCCTTTTTTTCGGGAAATATTGGAGCTGCAGCATGAGGCTAAGGATGCCGAAGAGTTCGTAAAATCACTCAAAATGGATTTTTTCTCGGATCTCGTGTTCGTATTTACGCCTAAAGGCGAGGTTATTGAGCTTCCTGCGGGCTCTGTACCGCTTGATTTCGCTTTCCGTATTCATACGGAAGTGGGGAATCGCACAATCGGTTCTAAGGTGAACGGGCGAATCGTGCCGCTGGATCACAAGCTGAAGACAGGCGATATCGTTGAGATACTGACGTCTAAGCATTCTTACGGACCAAGCCGCGACTGGCTCAAGATTGCCCAATCCTCACATGCACGGAGCAAAATTAAGCAATGGTTCAAAAAAGAAAAACGTGAGGAAAATGTCGAAAAAGGTCGCGAAGCGATTGAACGTGAGCTGAAGCGTCTGAATGTCGAGGTTTCTGAGTGGATTTCCGATGAGAAACTATTAGAAGCTGCAAAGAAATTCGCTTTTAACGATGTTGAGGATATGTTATCTGCAGTTGGCTTTGGTGGAATTACCGCATCGCAGATTGCTTCCCGTTTGACAGAGAAGCTGCGCAGAGAGCAGGAAGAAGCCGCTAATCACTTAGAGCTCACCTCAGAGATGAAAGAGATTAAGTCTTCCGGCGAAAAACGTAATCAACCCACCAATGGCGTAAGTGTAAAAGGAATTGAGAATTTGCTCGTTCGTTTTGCACGATGTTGTAATCCGGTGCCGGGTGACGATATTGTAGGGTATGTTACACGGGGCCGGGGTGTATCTGTCCATCGCCAGGATTGTCCTAACATTCCGGGTGAAGGTGATGGAGAAGAAGCGGCAAGAGTGATTGAAGTAGAATGGGAAGGTACGATGGAAGCGAACTACAGTGTGGATATTGAGATTACAGGCCATGATCGTAATGGACTACTCAATGAAGTGCTGCAGGCAGTTTCCGAGAGTAAAACGAACATTTCTGCAGTCACTGGGCGCTCTGACAAGAATAAAATGGCAATGATTCATATGACCATTCTCATTCGTAACACGGAGCATCTGCAATCCGTTGTAGATAAAGTGAAACGAGTCAAGGATGTATATACAGTGAATCGGATCATGCAATAGGGCAAGGAGCGAGTAGTACGATGAGAGTTGTAGTACAGCGTTGTAAGGACGCCAAAGTAACCGTGGATAGGGCAGTGACCGGAGAGATTGGCAAAGGTTTGATGCTGCTTGTTGGCGTTACGCATGAAGATACAGAAAAGGATGCCAAATATTTGGCGGATAAAATAGCAGGACTACGTATTTTTGAAGATGATGCTGGTAAAATGAACTACAGTGTTACAGAGACTGAGGGAGCTATTCTTTCAGTGTCCCAATTTACTCTTTACGGGGATTGCCGTAAGGGGAGACGGCCGAATTTCATGGGAGCAGCAGCACCTGCGGAGGCCGAGCGACTTTATGATTATTTTAACCAAGAGCTTAGAGCTGGAGGACTTCAGGTAGAGACGGGCGTATTTGGAGCGATGATGGATGTATCGCTGACCAATTGGGGCCCGGTTACTCTTATTCTAGATAGTCGCAGTTAATAAGAAATTGTCGAAAATTGCTTCTGTATTTATTAGGACCTTAACATCAAAAAAATCAAATTTGCGTCCAACATAATTAGTCATGACTAATATGTTGGACGCTTTTTTTGTTATTGTAATATCCGTTCTCCGTTGGTGTAATCAATATAGTGATTTTAATTTGGCATTTCGCTGTCATTTTTTTGAAATTTGACCTACTTACTTCAACATAAGCCGATAAGTCGTCAGCTTGGGCTTGTTATCCACAAATGTGCTCGTCGAGACCATTATTTGCTTGCCAGAAGGGCTCCAGGCGACGGTTGCGACATCCTGGAAATCTCCGAGCTGCTCGATCTTGCCGGTCTTTGCATTCGCAACGTAGACACCGTTCATGCCGTCCTTGTCCTTGTTATACACGGCGAACGCCAAGTACGAGCTATCCGGGGACCAATCGAAGGCGTACATCTGAGTCGTCACGGTGAGCTTAGTCTGCTGCGAGGTGTCGTTCGAGTTCATGAGGAACAGCGTGCGTTCCGTATCCCCCGTACTCTTCAGCATGGCCAACTGATTGCCGTCAGGTGACAGCGACATTCTCCAGACGGATTTGTCCACGATCGTCTCTTTCTTCGTCTCCAGATTGTAGGCCGACAATGTGTTATCAAGACTAGGGTTGACGTAGAAGAGCGTATTTCCGGTCTTTGCTGCATAATCGAATATGATGTTTTTATCTTTGCTAAGCAATACCTCGTCTTTACTGTCTGTCCCAACCTGTAGAATAGCACCCTTACCGTTGCCGACGATCAGATGACTGGAGTCTGTCCACTGGCCCCATTCCTGTCCGCCCTTATCCTGATCCGTGACTAGTCGGCTAGTTCCGGTTGGCACATGTACAAGGACACCGCGGCCACCGTCCATCATGAACGAGGTATTTTCATGGAAAAAGACATATTGGCCGTCCGGCGAGACTATTGGACTCTCATGCACGCGGTCTTCGCTTGGTTTCAGCGCCTTGACCTGTTTCGTTTTCAAATTGTAAATGTACAGCTGGGCAGGCTTCATCGGACCGGAGTCAGAATCAATCTTCTTTGCGTCCGGATTCGTCTGGGCAATTAACAATTCGTTCTCGTTCAGCCAATCTTGCGCATACAGGCCGTCAAGTCGCTCGAGTTGATCCATGGTGATTGATTTATCGGCTTGCGAATAAGACTTCTCTGGCTTGTTCTTGTCGATGACGGTAACTGGCGGTTCATTAGTTGCTCCCCCGCCGTTATTCTGTGTTGTGCTGCTGCAGCCTGCGATCCCAACCGCTAGTATTACGATCCCAATTTGTTTCATCTTCATGATTAATGTATCTCCTTCTAAGTTGTGTTATAAATCTGATAAGAGTGTACCAACAGGATGTCTCCACAATATTTCGAATTGTTTCCAAGTTGTAAACGTACCGAGACTTGGCGGAGGGAGAAGTTGGACTTATACAGAATCATGATGATAGAGAGGAAACTGTACTTCAAACATGCTTCCAGTGGTGTCCGACCGTTTCAATTGTATGATTCCTTTTTGCTTCTCCACCCATTGCTGAACGAGAGCAAGTCCCAAGCCACTTCCTCTCGTTTCTTTTGAACGCGCCTTGTTCGCGGTGTAGAAGGGTTCAAAAATACGTTCCTGGGATTCAGAAGGAATGCCAATTCCCGTATCAACAATTTCTACCTTTGCCTGATTCTGTTCGGTATACAATCGAATATTGACGCTTCCACCGGGGACGTTGTATTTGATCGCGTTGTCCAGCAAATTAACGAAGATGTGTATTAAACTCTCGCGTTCCGCCCATATGGTGGCTGGTACTGTGTGAAGCTGAAAGGTTAGTCCGAATTTGTCGGCCTTGCCTTTCATCAGAGAGACCAGCTCGTCCAGCACGATATCAAGTGACACGGCTTCAGCCTGGTATTCGAATTCGTACTTCTCGAGTGAGGCAAGGCGCAGCGCGTTTTCCACTAGCTTGTGTAGTCTAGACGATTCCTTGCGAATGCTTTCAATCGCTTGCTGAAGCAGTAAAGGATCATCTGGGTACAGCTCCAGTAGATCGGCATATGCAGTAATAGAAGTGAGAGGTGTCTTAAGTTCATGACTAATATTATTAATGAATTGCTTCTGTTGCTGCTCCAACACTTGCAGCTTGTCTACGACAAGCGATAGCTTCGCTTTCTCCGTTTCTAACTTCTTCATGCTCGATTCAATCTCACGGCTCATCCTATAAATGCCCTCGCTTAAGTCGCCAAGTTCATCCTTACGGACTAGCGGTGCATGATCAATATACGCTCCTGCTCCAATGTTGTTCGCCGTCTGCTTGAGCCGAGTTATAGCTTTAGATTGTCGGTAGACATAGAGGAAGCCAAGCAGGAAGCTGGCTAACAGAACGATGGAGCCGGATAGGAGGAACATTGTTTTTGTCTGCCGGTAAAAGGCGTGCAGCTCGCCCACGGGTTTCTGGAATTCAACTACAGCGATCATTTGTTCCTCGAACATGAGGGGTGTGAAATAATATAGCACGTCCTGAACGTCCGAATAAGCGATCTTGCCCTGGAGTGCATACTGCAGCGCATCCGGCAGAGCAGGGGAAGGAACGAGAGGCAGTGAATTCCCGATCTCGACACCGGTCTCATCGTACAGGCGGACGTGCAGTCCGTTGGATTGCCCTAATCGATTGGAAAGATCCATGCCACGATATTTCATGAATGCCTTCAAGCTAACCTGTTCCCCGGACAAGTAGCTCATCTTCACCGTCAATTCGGCGCGGTTCGTCATCTCCGCCATTTCACGCTCTAGTCCAATGCGTTGGTTGTGACGGATACTGCGTAGTACTAGCACACTAAGTACGCTCACCGTGAACAACAGGAGGCCAGCGAGCAGCAGGGAGAACTTCCATCGTAAGCTCACCTTCATACGGACTCCCGGGTGGCCTTGTAACCTACTCCGTATACGGTCTGGAGCAGATGTTGACCTTTGTCGCCAAGCTTACTACGGATGCGCTGTATATGAATGTCGACCGTGCGTGTGCCCCCGTCATAGTCGAGCCCCCAGACAAGATCCAGCAGTTCCTCGCGCGTGTATACCCGTTCCGAATGGAGGACGAGCAGGTGTAGCAGCTCGAATTCTTTGGGCGTCAGCCCCACCTTCTCACCCGCCACCTGTACGTCTCGATGTGACGGATTCACTGTCACCGCACCAATCATGATGGGACTGTCGGAGGGAGCATGTTCCACGCTTTTCTCGACACGACGGTGCAGCGCTCTAACTCGGGCGACGAGCTCCCGAATATCGAACGGCTTGGTCATATAATCATCAGCCCCCAGCTCCAGACCAAGTACTTTGTCTACAATGTCGTTCTTGACCGTGAGCAGCAGTATGCCAATCCCTCTCCGGTTCTCCAGCCGACGGCACACATCATAACCAGACAGCCCTGGCATCATGACGTCCAGTACGAACACTTGCGGCTGGAACGATTCGGCAAGCCTAAGCGCGGCTTCGCCGTCAGCGGCCGTTTCGACCTGAAAGCCTTCCCGCCGCAATGCATAGGCGATTGCTGTCACGATAGAGTATTCATCGTCTACGACCAGCACTCTTTTATCCATGCTGTTAATTATTTCCACCTCGCTACAGTTGTCTTGATACGCCTATTCTACATATTGCGCTCAGCAAAAGCGAACCCATTGGGGGAGCACAAACCCGGATCAAACAGTATAGCCTAAATTCCAGTAAGCCTCCTTTTTCTGATGGCTACAAGTGTCCTGCGCCTAAAAGTCTGCTTGTTTCTGTTGTTGTAAGTAGATACTTGCGCGGATAGACCCTCTTGGAGCTGGATAAACTAAAGGTAGACAGTTATCCCGCACGATGCAAGGAGCTTAGCAATGAGACATTCACAGAAGGCATGGGTATGGAGAAGTATCCCGGTACTAGCGACAGGGAGTCCCGTAGAAGCCTATGCATTAGCCAAAAAGCCGGAAGATGAAATTGAATCTCAGGTGATTAAAGGAAGAAGCCGTAATCGCTTACCGCGTACCTGAAATGGGTGGTGGAGGCGGCTTTTTGATGCGGTTAGCCGGGGATATTTTCTGATTAGAGGTTAGAAATCATTGTGATAAGGGTAATAGACGACAAGAAAGATCAATAAGTACCTATTCATTTGCACAAGCAGAGAGGAGAACTTATCACATGAGTAATGTTGCATTTTTACTAGCTAATGATTTTGAAGATTCTGAGATGAAGGTCCCTTACGATGAAGTTATAAAGGCAGGACATCAAGCTGACATTATTGGTTTAAAGAAAGGTGAGACCTTACTGGGCAAAAAGAAGGAGGTCTCCTACGCAGCCGATAAAGCTATAGCTGACGTTGAAGCAGGTAATTATGACGCGATAGTAATTCCTGGAGGCTCTTCCCCAGAAAATTTACGGCAAAATGCAGATATTTTGAAGTTTGTGAAAGAAGCAAACGAAGCTGGTAAGCCTATCGCTTCTATTTGCCACGGACCCCAAATTCTGATCAGTGCAGACTTGCTCAAAGGACGTACCATCACCTGTTATCCTCCGTTGAAAGATGATGTTGTGAACGCCGGTGCGGAGTTTAAAAATGAAGAGGTGGTAGTTGATCGTAATTACATTACTTCACGTACCCCGAAAGATGAGCCTGCCTTCGTTCGTGAAATTTTGAAGGTCCTGAAATAGCAATTTATAACACTGAGTCTTATAATCTAAGGAGGTAATGGTAATGACCAGAAAAATCCAAGCATATTTTAGAACGGAAAATGAAGCAGAAGGTGCTAAAATAGCATTGATTAGTTATAAGGTAGATGGCTTGGAGGTATGGCCGCTCACGGACCCTATTGGGGAAGATCGTAGAATTCTGTTTCCGATAGCCCCGTTTAGTAATACGACGTTAGCGGCTGGTACAGTAGGGACGCTTGGAACGGGCAGCACTCCGGCAGCTGGAGCTATGTTGGCCCCTGGTGTTGCCGCCTCAGAAACGCGTGATGAACCTGAGACCCATTATAGCGTGGATGAAGACCAGCTTAGTGCGGATGTAGCAGATGGTGAGCTCGAAGATGGGGATTTAAGTGAACTTCGTTATGTGATGGACCTAAGTGTCGCAGAAGAGAATTATAATGAGGTTGTGGAAACCCTTCGGGGCAAAGGGGCATTTGTGGAGCAATTTGATTAACAGCAATCTATTAAAATAAACCGCTTTCATGAATGTAATATAATCGTAATATTACATACATGTTTCCTTAATATAGCGTGTTTATAATAAAGGCATGACCCCCTTTTTAATAATATATGATGATGGACCTGCAGCATTCGGCTGCAGGTCATTTTTTTTGTAACAGTTGAAGTTAAAGGTCAAAAGTTGAAAGTTGTCGAATTTTTTATTCAGCTTCGCATTTCCTGCCTTGACTTTAGCACAGTAGTTCAGTAGAATTTAAAAATATACGATTTTATCATATGGTTTTGATGACGGGAACAAGTAATTCGAGGACCCACAACGCCAGAGAGGAATCCCCTGTAGATTCAGATGATATCCAGTACAATGGATGATCTATCGTTTCTGCTTGGCTGCAAGGATTCTGTTGATGAGCGAATGAATGACCTCCCCGAGAACGTACGGCGAAAGTGGGCAATGCATATTGCCGCGATCAGTAGCCGTTATGCGTAGGCGGGCGTTAACCGCTTTGAGCGGATTCAGAATGGTTCTGGTCCGGAATGTGGGTGGTACCACGGGTGTATTATTGGTTATGATAATCCCTCGTCCCTGTTTTTTATAAACAGGGCGGGGGATTTTTTGTTTTGTTTAGCCTGATGAAGTGATGAAGAGAGCAGATTTAGAGGGGTATTTTTTAGGAGGGATAGACTGTGGCTAAAGAAAGATTCGAGAAACCTACAGGAACGCAGGATGTGCTTCCGGGAGCTGTGGAGAAATGGCAGTATATTGAGGGGAAGGCTAGAGATTTATGCCGTCGTTTCAATTACCGTGAAATCCGTACACCGATGTTCGAGCACACGGGGTTATTCGAGCGTGGAGTAGGCGAAACAACGGATATTGTAGAAGGCGAGATGTACACTTTCAAGGATAAAGGCGATCGTGATCTGGCGCTTCGTCCAGAAGGAACGGCGGGTGTCGTTAGAGCTTATGTTCAGAACAAGCTTTACGGTGAACCTGATGTAAGTAAGCTGTATTATATCGGACCTATGTTCCGTTATGAGCGTCCACAGGCAGGCAGATATCGTCAATTCCATCAGTTTGGTATTGAGGCTTTTGGAGCTGTGGATCCGGCTATTGATGCGGAAGTAGTATCCTTAGGCTATCAATTCTATAAGGATCTTGGCCTTAAGGATGTAAGAGTGGAAATCAATTCTGTCGGTAATGCACCTAGCCGTGCAGCTTATCGGGAGAAACTATTGGGTTTCTTAAGACCTATGAAGGATACCCTTTGCAGTGACTGTCAGCGTCGTATGGAGCGTAATCCGCTTCGCGTGCTGGATTGTAAGGTCGATCAAGATAAATTTACAGATGCGCCTTCCATTTTGGATAGTCTGGACGAAGAGTGCACCGCTCATTTTGAGAAGGTGAAGATGCACCTTGATATCATGGGTGTGGAATTCACCATTAACCCTCGCCTTGTAAGAGGACTGGATTATTACACGCATACAGCGTTTGAATATAAAGCAGCAGGTATTGGTTCGATTGATACCGTGGGCGGCGGAGGCCGGTACAACGGTTTGGTTGAAGAAATTGGTGGACCGGATCAACCGGGTATTGGTTTTGGGATTGGACTTGAACGAATTCTCCTCATTTTGGAGGATCAGAAGGTAGAGCTGGAGACGGCGAAGCCACTGGATGTGTACTTTGTAGCTCTCGGTGAAGAAGCTGATATCGAAATCTCTAAGCAACTATATATTCTGCGTAGCCAAGGGTACTCAGCAGAACGTGACTACCTAGGCCGGAAAATGAAGGCACAGATGAAATCGGCAGACCGTATGTCGGCACGTTATACTGCGATTCTTGGCGAAGATGAGCTGAAGAATGGTGTGATTACCGTGAAGTCGATGAACACAGGGGAGCAGCGCACGGTGAAGCTGGAAGAGCTGGGTCAGGCACTAGTTTAGACCATCTGACTAACGTCTTAGGGTGACTGTATAGAGAAAGATTAAAAATGTATTTTTAACCATGAAGGGGAATGATAAATTATGCAAAGAAGTCATCAGTGTGGACAGTTAACACCAGAACATATTGGACAGACGGTAACCTTGAACGGATGGGTGCAGACCCGCCGCGACCTCGGGGGCGTACTATTTATTGATCTGCGTGACAGAAGCGGTATTGTGCAAGTTGTATTTAACCCAGACTACTCTGGCGAAGCCTTACAAATTGCTGATAAGGTTCGTAGTGAATACGTTCTGGCTGTTAAAGGTAAAGTTGTTAAACGTGATGAGGAAACCGTTAACCGCAACCTGCCAACAGGTGAAATTGAAGTGCAAATTACGGATATCGAAGTGCTGAACGCAGCTAAGACACCTCCGTTCTTCATCGAAGATGGTGTGGAAGTAGACGAGTCTCTGCGTCTCAAATATCGTTATTTGGACCTTCGTCGTCCAGAGATGCAAAGAACCTTGCTGCTTCGCTCGAAAGCTTCTAAGATTTTCCGGGATTTCCTTGACAGTGAAGGATTCATCGACGTTGAAACACCGATCCTAACTAAAAGCTCACCGGAAGGCGCGCGTGATTATCTGGTACCAAGCCGTGTGCATGAAGGCGAATTCTTCGCTTTGCCGCAATCTCCACAAATCTACAAGCAATTATTGATGGTGGGCGGCGTTGAGCGCTATTACCAAATTGCTCGTTGTTTCCGTGATGAAGATTTGCGTGCTGACCGTCAGCCTGAATTCACTCAAGTCGACATTGAGACTTCATTCCTGTCACAAGATGAGCTGCTTGGTATGATGGAGAAGCTGATGCAGCGTCTGTTCAAGGAAACTGTAGGCGCAGATATCGAGCTTCCGTTCCAACGTTTGACTTATGCTGAGGCTATGGGCAAATACGGTTCTGACAAACCTGATCTGCGTTTTGGATTAGAGCTTGTAGAAATGAACGATATTGTTGCTACTAGCGGTGTTAAGGTATTCGCTTCTGTAATCGAAAAAGGCGGCGAAGTGAAATGTCTAAACGCTAAAGGCTGTGGCACTTGGACTCGTAAAGAAATCGATGAACTCGGACCTTATGCTGCTCGCTATGGCGCGAAAGGTTTGGCATGGATTCAAGTGAAAGACGGCGAATTCAAAGGGCCGATTGTGAAATTCTTCTCCGAAGAAGAAATTGCGGCTGTGAAGGAGCGTACAGGCGCTGAAGAAGGCGACCTTCTCCTCTTCTCCGCTGATAATAAAAAGGTTGTAGCAGACGTTCTAGGCGCCCTTCGTGTTAAAATTGGACGTCAGCTCGGTCTGATTGACGATAATGTGTTCAAGTTCGCTTGGGTTACAGACTTCCCGCTCCTTGGATATGACGAAGATCAGAAACGTTATGTAGCAGAACACCATCCGTTCACTCGTCCGCGTGAAGAGGATCTGCATCTATTTGACACAGATCCAGGTGCGATCCGTGCACAAGCTTATGACATCGTTCTGAACGGTTATGAAGTAGGCGGAGGCTCCATGCGGATTTACAAACGCGAAGTGCAGGAGAAAATGTTCGAAGCCCTTGGATTTACGAAAGAGGTTGCTTATGAGAAGTTCGGCTACCTGATGGATGCGTTCGAATATGGTACACCTCCACACGGCGGTATCGCTTTCGGTTTAGATCGTCTGGTTATGCTACTGACCGGCCGTACAAATCTGCGTGAAACCATCGCATTCCCGAAAACGGCAAGTGCAACAGACCTGCTTATGGATGCACCTTCGCCAGTAGATGGTTCACAATTGGAGCAGCTGCACATTAAGCTGGCGCTTAAACCGAAGAAAGAAAAAGAATAATTAACTAATCGAAGCGGGCGAGGCAGATTTCTGCTTCGCCAAAGCTTTTGAAGGAGGCTGTACCTCATGCTACATCAGTTCTCACGCACGGAACTGGCGATCGGGCCGGAAGGTCTGGAAATAATGAAGAACAGCACGGTAGCGGTGCTAGGCATCGGCGGTGTTGGCGGTATGGCTGTTGAGGCTTTGGCACGTACCGGCATCGGCAGACTAATTCTGATTGATAAGGATTCGGTAGACATTACTAATGTGAATCGGCAGATTCATGCTCTCACCACCACGGTTGGGCAGAAAAAGGCTGAACTGATGGTAGAACGTGTGAAGCTGATCAACCCCGATTGTGAAGCGATTGCGCTCAACATGTTCTATACGGAAGAAACCTATGAGGAATTGTTCAAATTAAAACCTGACTATGTACTCGATGCTTCGGATACGATTATTTATAAGGTTCATTTGATCAAAGAATGTCTGTCCCGTGGAATTCCAATGATCTCAAGCATGGGCGCTGCCAACAAAATGGATCCTACAAGATTCCAGGTAGCCGACATTTCCAAGACAACTTATGATCCTATTGCGCGTGTCATTCGTCAGAAGCTGCGTAAGGAAGGAATCAAGAAAGGCGTGAAGGTGGTTTTCTCAACCGAGCCGCCAATGAAGCCACGTCAGGATGTTACGGACAAGATCGTTCCGGAGAATGCGCCGGATCGACGTAAAGCGAAACAACCACCAGCTAGTAATGCCTTCGTTCCGCCGGTAGCAGGCCTGATCATGGTCAGTGTTGCCGTGCGTGATTTGCTTGAGGCTGGAGGCGTCAGCGTGTAAGTGAATCGCTGAGCTGAAGCTGTTTCAATTATAACGATAGTAGTAGTAAAATGGACCAAAAGGGCGACCAGCTGAAATCCAGTTGCGTACGCCCTTTTGTTGTGGTTAACAGGCGGGTCTGCAAGATGCAGACCACAAATAGGCATAATAGTTAAACCGGGATGAACCGTTGATTATAAGCCTTATTATCCGGTAATATCCGCCTGCGGAACTTAATATCAGTGGAGGTTTTAGTACATGAAATCAAATTTTTGGCGAAATAGTGTAGGGCTTGCACCTGAGAATGACTGGAAACGGGAGTGGGCTGCAGGGATCCTCTCGTATTTTGCTTCAGTATACATTGTGATGGTGAATGCGACCATTCTTCATGACGCGGGTATGCCGCTTAGACCAGCAATGGTGGCTACACTATTGACTGCCATTACAGGCTGTCTACTGATGGCTTTCGGTGGGAAGACACCGATCATCGTGGTACCAGGGATGGGGATAAACGCATTTTTCACATACACACTTGTACATTCTATGAATTTAGGTTGGAGAGAGGCGCTTACTGTAGTCGTAATAACCGGTGTGTTATTCGCTATCGTGGCCTTCACATCGCTCTATCGTATTCTGAGTGAGGCGATTCCTCAAAACCTACAGCATGCCATTACAGTCGGGATAGGGCTTTTTCTGACCTTTATAGGACTGCAAAAAAGCGGGATTGTGATTGCGCATCAGACCACATTTGTTGCTATAGGACATTTTAGTGATCCAGCAGTTATCACTTCCTGTGTAACTTTATTACTCGCTTTAGTACTGTTTATCCGCGGGACCAATGGTGGTTTACTAATCAGTATGCTGGTTGGTACAGGTCTAGCCTACTTGCTGGGAGCGGCACACGCGCCTGAGAAGCAGGCATCAGGGCATGTATTTACGGGTTATGAAAGCTTATTTCTGGGAATGGACTGGAGCGGCATTGTGAGCCTTGTGTTCTGGATTGCTGTTTTCTTACTGCTCTTAATTGTTGTATTTGAAAATATTGGGCTTGTCGCCTCACAGACTATGATGGCAGGGCGTCCTGAGCGCTTCAAGAGTAGCTTACGAGCACTCTCTATTGCCAATATCGCTGCAGGTCTCTTCGGAAGCAGTCCTGTAGTAGCTGCTGCGGAATCTAATGCAGGTATTGCTGCAGGTGGACGTTCGGGGCTGACCTCACTCGTGGCAGGGCTGCTGTTCGGGGCGACATTCCTGTTCCTCCCTCTGCTCTCCTACATTCCAGACAGTGCTATCGCTCCGATCTTGATTGTAATTGGTGGGCTTATGGTACAGAATGTGCGTGAAATGGATTTGGGAGATTTAACAGAGCTCTTTCCTTCTTTCCTGATCATGGTCATGATTCCATTCACTTATAGCATCGTAGATGGTATGGCTTTTGGATTTATTACGTATCCGATCGTGAAGCTTGCGGTGGGTAAGGGCAAGGAAGTACCTCCTGCGCTGTATGGGATTGCGGGTTTATTTGTAGCTAACTTTATTTTGCAAGCTGTGCTGTAGTCGTATGTTCGCTTGAAAGATTTGGTATTTTAGTGCTGATTATGCTACAATGGGTATCCTTTTTGCGTGAGAAGAGGGAATGAGGAGAATGAAAATTTAAGCTCGATAAACTTTTAGGAGGTAACTGAAATTGGAAGACAACTTTCAAAGTGCCTATCAAGAGGAAGAAGACAGGCTGAATCAAGCGCTTACTGAGATTGACACCTTACTGGAGAAACTTAACCAGACTCCAGTGTACACGGGACACGATTATACGGAACAGGTGTTAGAAGCGAACCGTGATCAGAAGCGCAAAGATCTTGCCAAGCTTCGGCAGGAGCCTTATTTCGGACGGCTTGATTTTCAGGGCAATGATGAGAAGCAGCGGAAGGCACTCTATATAGGCAAAATCGGCGTAGACCGCGAGCAGGTAAGCGACCGTCCGCTAGTCATAGACTGGCGCGCACCGGTAGCAAGCCTGTTCTATTCGTTTACCGGTGGTACGGAGCCTGCCTCCTATGAAGCTCCTGAGGGACTGATAGAAGGACTGGTATACCTCAAGCGCAACGTGGTGATCCGGAAGCAGATTCTGGAGCGGGTCGCAGATACGTACAACCGGGAGAGTGACGCACCTGTGGTGTCAGATGAGTTTCTCGTCTATCGCCTGGGTGAGAACAAAGATAATCGTCTCCGTGATATCGTATCGACCATTCAGGAAGAACAGGACAAGATTATCCGTGCCGCCAAAAATACAGCATTGATCATTCAGGGTGTAGCGGGAAGTGGTAAAACTACAGTTGCACTACACCGGTTAGCCTTTCTGCTGTATCAATACAAAGATCAGGTCTCTGCAGAAAAAATGATTATTTTTGCACCGAACCGAATGTTTCTGGATTATATTTCGGATGTACTGCCTGAACTCGGTGTAGGAAATATTGCCCAGAGCACCTTCCCGGATTGGGCTGCAAATGTACTAGGTCTGGAGCTTCCAGAGCAAGATGCTACGGAGACGATGAACCGTTGGTTCGAAACTCCGGGCGGCATGCCTGTGATTACAGAAGAGACGCCTGGGCGCTTCAAGGGATCAACGGTGTTAATGGGAATAATAGAGTCCAGTATCAAGCTATTGGAAAGCAGCTCGGTACCTGAGGGTGATTTTATCCCATGGGAAGGCGCTGTACTGCGCCGCTCCATGATCTTGCGCTGGCATAATGAGGAGTACGCTCCTTATCCGCCAGCAAAGCGTAAGGAACGTGTAATGGCACGGATACATCGCTGGATTGAGATGGAGCTGAAGAAGAGTCCGTCAGCTGCAGCTATGAAGGATCGCAAGAAAAAAGGTGCTGCGCGAGAAAAATCATACAGTGCAAAATGGCCTAAGTATGATCCGCTGACGATCTACAAGCAAATCTTTCGTGCGGCTAAAGTCCCGGAAGATTGGCCGGTGGATCCACCTGAGAATATTCCAGCAGCTGTGCTGAAGGAGACGGCAAAAGGGCTGAAAAAAGGGATCATACGTGAAGAGGATTTACCGCCTCTGTTGTATATTTATTATCTTTTGAATGGGAACGAAGGCGGCACTCGCTTTGATCATGTGGTGATCGATGAAGCCCAGGATTTCTCCCCCTTCCAAATTGCAGTGCTGGATTTATACGTGCGTGGACATTCCTTTACCATTCTAGGCGATCTGTCGCAGGGTATACATGCCTATAAAGGCGTACACGCATGGGAAGAGATGCAGGCCTTATTTGCCCCTGAGAACACGGCTTATCATGCGCTGACACGCAGCTATCGTTCAACCATGGAAATTATAGACTTCGCTAATGGAATTCTATCCTCGGGAGTAGAAAGTTCGTTGTTGGCTGTTCCTGTCTTTCGTAGCGGGGATCCCGTTCGGATGATCACCTACGGAGACGGAGAAATAGTCGGAGAACGGGTAGCTGAACGAAATGCTCGTTTGAACACTATACAATCGGCACTGAAGTCCCTGTCTGGAAGGGAATATCGTACGGTGGCTGTGCTAACACGTAGTCTGCGTGAAGCTACAGAGCTGTACGCTGAACTGGAGCAGCATTTTGAAGATATTCATCTGATCGACGGTAGCATGACGCAATATCAGGGTGGATTATCGGTACTACCTGTGTATTTATCTAAAGGTTTGGAATTTGATGCGGTCATTTTAGCAGATGCCGATCAAGACCATTACGGGGCAACGGCATGGGACGCAAAGTTGATGTATGTGGGCTGTACACGTGCTCTTCACGAGCTGTGGCTGCTCCATAATGGGGAAGTTCCTTCCTATGTGCAAACGGCGGCTGGAAGCGATTCTGAGGGCAATTAAGACTGGTGGAGAATGGTTATAACTGTTCTTGGTCTTGTAACTAACCTATAGGTATGGCTTAATAATAAGTGTCCGGCCGGGCAAGAACACTCTGGAAGGAGGCTGATTGAAATGATTTCAGTATACGAGGTGGTTTCCGTCTAAGACGGAAATCTGCTTAAAGCGAGGAGGCCGTCAGGCCTCCTTATTACTAACATAGACAGTACCACACAAATCCATAAGAACAATGAAAAATTAATTCGAATGTAGACGCTACCAAAAGGTTTTTATATAATGAAATTACGGATTTTTCCAAATATGAGGAGAAGAAAGGAGGCAGGTGACGTGGAAATTACTTTATCAGTAGTTGACGGACGCATAGGAACACACCTGTTGAAGGAGGAAATGCAAGTTGAGTTATGTAAATGGGAAGGATGTGCTCCCCCCTGGCTTGCTCAAAGAGCTTCAGGGATACATCCAAGGTGAACTGCTCTACATCCCGAAGAAAACGGAAGAGCGGGTTAGATGGGGCGAGAACAGCGGTTCGAGGAAAGAGATAGCAAACCGCAATGAGGAAATTTTCAGTTGTCATCGAAAAGGCGATTCCGTAGCAGAGCTTCAGAAGAAGTATCATCTGTCGGAAGAGAGTATTCGAAAAATCATATCAAAAATGAGGCTGGCAATAAATTGCTAGCGTACCATTCAAGCATAAACGCCTTTGGCATCCCTATAAGGACGGTAAGCGTTATGCGAGAAATAATAAGGATAAAGTATAGCGTGAAACCTATACTTTCTTATATTTTGAAAAAAGAGCATGGCTCCCGCCTTTCTAAGACGAGATCATGCTCTTTTTATTTTTGGTGAAAAATAAGTCTATGGTATGATAATGGGAGATGACATTGTCTTTTATAAGAATATAGCAAGGAAGTGGAGTTATGGATTTATTTTCTATGGGAGAGGACAACGGGGGCGGACGGTTACTTGCGGACCGGATGAGACCGGAGAATCTGGATGAATATATTGGTCAAGAACATATCATAGGCCGGGGGAAGCTGTTGCGAAGAGCGATCGAGGCAGACCAGGTCTCTTCGATTTTACTCTATGGACCTCCTGGATGTGGCAAAACAACATTAGCTCATATCATTTCTCATCACACACAAGGTGAATTTGTACGCCTGAATGCGGTGGAGGCTTCTGTAAAGGATGTGCGGGAGGTCATTGAACGAGCTCAAAATAATAAAACACTTTACGGTTCTAAGACGATTCTTTTTCTGGACGAGGTGCATCGGTTTAACAGTTCACGTCAGGACGCGCTATTGCCAGCAGTAGAAAAAGGTACCATTACATTTATTGGCGCAACTACGGAGAACCCGTTCCATTACGTAAACGGAGCGCTTATGAGCCGTTCTACCCTGTTTCAGCTAGAGGCGCTAACGAGTGAACACAGTCTGGTCGCGATGCGCAGAGCTTTAGCAGACAAGGATAGAGGGCTTGGATTCATGGAGCTTCAGGTCGATGAAGAAGCATTGCTGCATATTGCTACCATGGCTAATGGAGATATCCGGCGGGCTTTAAATGCTCTGGAACTAGCAGCGTTAACTACTGCTCCGGAGGTAGACGGGAGTGTGCATATCACGCTGGAGGTGGCGGAAGAGTCGATTCGGCGCCCCATTGTGAAGGCAGATGAATCGACGCAGTATGATGTTCTGTCTGCTTTTCACAAAAGCATTCGAGGTTCTAGTGATGCCGCCTTGTTCTGGTTTCTATATGCGGTAGAGAAATTGGGGATGGACCCTATGACTTTTATTCGTCGCCTGATAGCAGCGAGCAGTGAAGATATTGGCTTAGCTAATCCCCAGGCTATGGTTCAAGCGGTAAGTGCGCTTGAAGCTTATAGAAATAACGGTTGGCCAGAAGCGAAGCTAAACATTGCGCAAGCCATTCTTTTCGCAGTGGAGAGTCCAAAGTCTAATGCCGTCTATACGGCTATTTCAAATGCAATGGCAAGTATGGATGAGATTAAATCCGCCGAGGTACCGCTACATTTACGTGATACACACTATAAAGGTGCTGCTGCACTAGGGCATGAAGGATATCAATATCCGCACAATTTTCCGGGGCATTATGTGAAACAGGAGTATCTGCCTAAGGAAATTTCTCAGCGTATTTTTTATCAAGCGACCGAGCAAGGAAATGAAATTAAGATCCGTCACAATCAAAGACTCCGACGAGAACAATAGTCCACCAGCAACTAAGATATTTTCCATTTTAATGCTAAAAAGCAAATAAATTTAAGGTGACATACAAAATATTTTTTTCCTAGAAAAAGGCGGCCTAGAGCCGTTTTTTTGTTGTCTACGTTACTTTTAATCACATGCATTGAAATTTTTTTTAGGAAATGATTGATAATTTACCATAAGTTAATTAAAATGAACTACAAAGTTACGGAGAAACAAGTTTTAATTCCGATGGAAGTACTTGTACTATTCTTAATGGTGTTAATAATCATAACAGTCAATGTTTTGATATGTTTCATGAAAAGAATGCTGTTTATATCAAAATTTACATAATATTTCATTGTGTAAATTTTGGAATTCTTGCCGATAGGGGGATTAATTTGAGCGAAGAATTACTAGAAATCAAAAATTTGTCGACATCGTTCAGGATCGAAGATGACTATTATGCTGCAGTAGATGATGTTACCCTGTCTGTTCGTAAAAATGAGATACTTGCTATTGTTGGAGAGTCCGGTTCTGGAAAAAGTGCGCTGGCCTTTTCAATTATGGGATTGCACACAAGGGCTAAAATAGACGGGCAAATCAAATACAAAGGTCAGGATATCGTTACTATGTCTCCTGCTGCGCTCAACAAGCTGCGCGGTCAAGAAATGTCTATGATTTTTCAAGATCCTTTATCCGCATTAAATCCGCTCATGATTATCGGTTCACAGATTGAAGAAGTACTCATCCTACATGATTCCAAGCTTTCGAAGAAGCAAAGAAAAGAGAAGGTCATTGATCTTTTGACCAAGGTTGGAATCTCCCGTCCCGAACATACATATCAGCAGTACCCCCACGAATTATCTGGTGGCATGAGGCAGAGGGTTGTGATTGCTATAGCGATTGCCAATGGCCCCAAGCTTTTGATCGCCGATGAGCCGACTACGGCACTAGATGTAACCATCCAATTGCAAATTCTTGAACTTATAAAAAAATTAAAAAACGATATGCAAGCAGGCATTATCTTAATTACCCATGATCTAGGGGTTGTGAGTGAAATGGCTGACCGGGTTGCGGTAATGTACGCGGGGCAAATCGTAGAAATCGCAGATATTTATACGTTAACGTCTAATCCGAAGCATCCATATACAAGATCATTGTTGAACTCCATACCAACCGTTAAAGAAGAGAAATCCAGACTTCACGTGATTCAGGGGATTGTTCCACCATTACAGAATCTTCCGCGTAAAGGATGCCGTTTCGCGGCCCGAACACCTTGGATTCCGGAATGGGAGCATGAGGAAAATCCGCAGCTGCATGAAGTAGGCCCTGGGCATTTTGTTCGCTGCACCTGCCATAATAACTTTCATTTCCCTGATACTAACGAGGAGGCAATCTACAATGGGACTTCTTGAGGTTAAAAATTTAGCAGTTCATTTTCCAATCCACGGCGGCGTTTTTCGAAGGGAAATTGGCGTAGTCAAGGCAGTTGATAATGTTAGTTTTACTATTGAAGCAGGCAAAACCTACGGCTTGGTTGGTGAATCCGGATCAGGGAAGACAACCACAGGCCGTGCAATTATCGGCCTCAATTCTATTACTAGCGGCAGTGTGGTTTTTGAAGGACAGGATTTGGCTTCAAAGGGTGTACGTAAGCAAAAAAATATCCGCAAGGACATTCAGATGATCTTTCAGGATCCGTACTCTTCCCTGAATCCTAAGAAACGAGTGCTGGATATTATTGCCGAACCCTTACGTAATTTCGAAAAGATGTCTCCGGGGGAAGAAAAAAGACGTGTGCAGGAGTTGCTGTTGCAGGTTGGATTAAGCCCTGAGAATATTCTGAAATATCCGCATGAATTCTCAGGTGGTCAGCGGCAGCGGATCGGTATCGCAAGAGCTATTGCGCTCAAACCGAAGTTGATTATTGCGGATGAACCTGTCTCTGCGCTGGATGTCTCTGTACAGGCACAGGTGCTCAATTTTATGCAGGATATACAAAAAGAGCTGAATCTTACCTTCCTATTTATCAGTCATGATCTCGGAATCATCAGACATATGTGCGATCACATCGGAATTATGTATAAAGGACGACATGTAGAGCAAGGGACTGCTAAAGATATTTTTGACAATCCTCGCCATATTTATACCAAACGTCTAATTGCTGCGATTCCTGATATTGATCCTAAGCAAAGAGAGAAGCAGACGGAGTTTAGAAAATCAGTAAGTCAGGAATATGAACAAGCGCACCGGAATTATTTTGATGAACAAGGCATGCCTTATCCATTGAAATCTATTTCCGAGACTCATCTGGTAGCCTTGCCTGAGAAAGGTTGAGAATATGTGGAAGATTATTGTTCGTAGAATTCTTATTATGATCCCTCAAATATTTCTATTAAGTATTCTTGTTTTTCTAATGGCGAAGGCGATGCCGGGAGATGCGTTATCAGGGATGCTTGATCCAAATATTGATCCTGCGGCTATCGATGCGATGAGAGAAAAGCTAGGCTTAAATGATCCATGGTACATCCAGTACTGGGATTGGATTACTAAAGCGATACAAGGGGATTTTGGTCAATCCTTCCGTTTCAAAATGCCTGTATCAGAGCTTATCGGTCAACGCCTCATGAATACACTTTGGCTGGCGATTGTCACACTGATTCTTACATACCTCATTGCTATTCCACTTGGTATTACTAGCGGTCGTTATAACGATTCATGGCTGGACCGGCTCATAACTGGATACACCTATATTGGCTTTGCCGCACCATTGTTTATTTTCGCTCTATTAATGGTATGGCTCTTCGGATTTCATCTTCATTGGTTTCCTACTAGCGGCAGTGTTAGTCCTGGAGAAGTTCCGGGCACGCTAAGCCACTTCTGGAGTAAGTTATACCATTTGCTACTCCCTGCTTTATCAATGGCTCTAATTGCAACGGTAGGAACGGTACAATATTTGCGGAATGAGATCATTGATACGAAACAAAAAGATTTTATCCTCACCGCAAGAGCAAAAGGTGCTTCAGAGTCGCGCGTCTACAATCGACATATATTGAGAAATTCCTTACTGCCAATTGCTGCATTTTTCGGATATGAGATTACTGGACTGATCGGCGGAACGGTGTTCGTTGAAAGTATCTTTAGTTATCCGGGTATGGGTATGTTGTTCCTCAGTTCGATAACAATTCGGGATTTCAGCGTAGTAACGGCTCTCGTTCTTCTATATGGGGTTGCTGCCATCGTCGGTGCCTTGTTATCAGACATTATCTTAAGTATCGTAGATCCGCGTATCCGGATTAAATAAGAAGATGAACACTTTGAGGTGAATAAAATGGCAAAGACAAGCGCAGAGTTAGCTCTGCTGCAGGAAACAGATAAAAGTCCATCAGGCTTCAGGATTGTTTGGCGTGAGATCGTGCGGGATAAACTGGCTTTGGTCTCACTGATTTTCCTATTTACGATTATTGCTGCCGTTTATGGGATTTCCTTATTTTTAGATCAAAAAGAGATTGTTACGGTTGACTTGTTCGCACTGTATGAGAAGCCTTCGGCTGTACACTGGCTGGGGACCGATTATGGAGGGCGGGATGTATTCGGTCAATTAATTATAGGCACACGAAATTCCATGTCGATTGCTTTTATGGTTACTTTTTTTACGGGAATCATCGGTATTCTAGTAGGTTTGTTCTCTGGATATTTTGGGGGAACGATAGATAATATTTCGATGCGTGTTGTAGATTTTTTCATGATTCTACCCTTTCTAATGATTGTTATAGCTTTCGTAAGTGCAGTTCCTAAATACAATACGTTAACCTTCTCCTTTATTATGACTGCCTTTCTATGGATGGGGATTGCCAGGTTAATTCGTTCTAAAACGCTACAAGAGAAGGAACTCGATTACGTTCAGGCATCGAAGACCTTAGGTTCTTCCAATCTTAAAATTATGTTCTCACAAGTGCTGCCGAACCTAAGCTCAATCATTATCGTAACGATGACCTTGAATTTGGCAGCTAATATTGGATTGGAATCCGGCCTATCCTTTCTAGGTTTTGGTTTTCCAGAAAGTACACCCAGTCTGGGTACTCTAGTAAGCTATGCGAGAAATCCGCAAACACTTGAGTTCAGATGGTGGATCTGGTTACCCGCATCACTGCTGATCCTGGTATTGATGTTGAGTATAAATAATGTGGGTCAAGCGCTTAAACGTGCGACCGACGCAAGACAAAGAAAAGGATAATAAGGGAGGAAATGATTAAATGAGAAAACCCATCCGTTCTAAGGCACTACTAGTTTCATTAATGTTTGTAATGTTGTTTGTCCTTGCAGCCTGTGGCTCCAAGAATAACAACGGAGCGGCTGAGTCAACAGCAGCCCCTAGTGCCAGTGCACCTGCGGAAACCGCAGAGGCTACTACAGCACCAGAAGCAGAAGACGGACTTTATAACATTAAAGATTTCAGTAATGTTAAGACAAATCAAGGCGAAGCTATTGATGGAGGCTCGATTACTTTTGGACTCGTTTCCGATAGTCCTTTTGAAGGTACTTTGAACTGGAACTTCTATTCCGGAGATCCAGATGCTCAAGTGTTGAATTGGTTTGATGAAGGCTTGTTAACATGGGATAAAGACTATGTATATACAAATGATGGTGCAGCAACGTATGAAGTCTCGGAGGATGGACGTACCTTTACCTTTACAATTCGCGACAATGTGAACTGGCAGGACGGCAAGCCAGTAACAGCAGAAGATTGGTTGTTCGCGCATGAAGTTATTGGTAACCCGAAATATGATGGTCCACGTTACGGTTCTGACTTTACCAATATTGAAGGTATGAATGAGTACCACTCTGGTAAGGCCAAGACCATTTCTGGTATTAAAGTACTGGGTGATAAGAAACTGCAAATTACTTACCTGAAATCTACACCTTCTCTGTTAACAGGCGGGGTATGGATTTATCCGTTAGCCAAACATATCTTTGGTGGTATGGATGTTGCTAAAATTTCCTCTTCTCCTGAATTACGTCAAAAGCCGATTGGCTTTGGAGCTTTCAAAGTGGAAAGCATTGTTCCTGGTGAATCTGTAGTATTCGTTAAGAATGATGATTACTGGCGTGGAGCTCCTAAACTGGATAAGGTAATTCTAAAGGTAATCAACCCTACAACGATTGTGCAAGAATTGAAATCTGGCGGCGTTGACTTGGTGGATGCGTTCCCTGTTGATCAATTCCCGGATAATGCAAAAATGTCAAACGTTGAATTCCTAGGTGCGATTGACCGTGCTTATACGTATATTGGATTTAAACTGGGAAAATGGGATGCAGAGAAAAAAGTTGTTGCTACCGATCCTAAAGCTAAAATGGCTGATGTGAACCTGCGTAAAGCCATGTGGGCTGCTGTAGATAATGATACAGTCGGTAAAAAATTCTATAACGGTCTGCGCTGGAATGCGACTACGCTGATCCCGCCGTCCCATCCTGAATTCCATGATGCTTCCAATCCAGGTGTAGCGTATGATCCAGAAGCAGCTAAGAAGATCCTCGATGACGCTGGTTACAAACTTAACGGTGAATTTAGAACGAATCCAGATGGCAGTGAGCTGAAGATTAATTTTATTTCAATGACTGGTGGAGATATTGCTGAACCGCTGGCTCAATATTATGTACAATCCTGGAAAGCGATTGGTCTGAATGTAACTTTGGAAATGGTAGAGTTTAATACCTTCTATGATCGCATTGGTCAAAATGGTGAGGATGATCCTACAGTTGATGTGTACCAAGGCGCTTGGGGTGTAGGGATTGACGTCGACCCATCAGGTCTATACGGTAAAGATGCGATCTATAACTTCCCTCGTTATGCAAGTGCAGAGAATGATCGTTTGCTCGCCGAAGGGGTTTCCGAAGCTGCATTTGATGTAGACAAACGTAAAGAGATCTATAAAGAATGGCAACAGCTTATGGTGAATGAGATCCCAGTTTTCCCTACGCTTTATCGTGCAGTATTAGCTCCGGTAAATAACCGTGTTCTTAACTTTGCGATTGGTGATGGAACAGGACTTTACTATAATGACATAGCAGTTTCTGCGGATAAAGCTGCAGTAGCTCAGTAATAAAGAAATAACTCAGAACAGCAGTTCAGGGAGAGCTTCCTGAACTGCTGTTTTTTATGTATTCTGTTTGGTGTTTCGTTTCTTGTTTCATCTTTCATCTTTTATCTTTCTTTTTAAATGTCTCTTAGCTATTTCTCCGCTCTGAAGCTGGCTAATTGTACTTTGTACAACTAAAACCTCACTCTAGAACTGCAAAGGTAATATAACTGTACTTCATACATCTATTTTCCGGATGTGAAGATAAATAAGGGATATCGGATGATTTTAACTGTACATACTACAACTAAATCGTAAAGGGATTCTCAAAACAAAGAAATAGCTGTATCAAATACAGCTATTTCTCAGGTCTACGTATGTTAGAGTTGATGCAGTTGTATAGAATACAATTTAAGCTTGCGCTGAAGGAACAACCTTTTCAGCATATTCGATCGTACCGCCACCGAGACATTGCTCCCCGAGGTAGAAGACAACGGCTTGGCCAGGCGTTATCGCTTTTTGTGGAACATCAAAGTCTACGTTTATCGTTCCGTCTTCCCGTGCTGTAAGGGTCACGCCTTGATCAGGCTGGCGATAGCGGAATTTGGCGGTGCATTTTAGCGGCTCAAGACCTAGCTCTTGTCCGTTAATCCAGTTTACACCGGAGGCAATCAGACTAGTGGAGTACAGGCTGTGGTGCTTGTCTCCTTGAACTACATAAAGAATGTTGCGGCTAAGGTCTTTTTCGGCTACAAACCAAGGTTCGCCATTACCGGAGCCACCAATGCCAAGGCCTTGGCGTTGACCTAATGTATAGTACATCAGTCCATCGTGGCGGCCTTTGATTTCTCCAGTGGTTATATCTATCATATCACCCGATTGTGCTGGAAGATACTGGCTGAGGAATTCGCGGAAGTTACGCTCACCGATGAAGCAAACGCCTGTGCTGTCTTTTTTCTTGGCAGTATAAAGTCCGGCTTCTTCGGCAATTCTCCGAACTTCCGGTTTCGGAAGATGACCAATCGGGAACATTGCTTTAGAGAGTTGATACTGTCCCAGCGCATTCAAAAAATAGGTCTGGTCTTTATTGTTGTCTACACCGCGAAGTAGCTTGTACACTCCATCTTCTTCTACAACACGTGCATAATGCCCAGTCGCTACATAATCGGCGCCAAGCTGAAGGGCTTTGTTCAGGAACTCTCCGAACTTAATCTCTCTGTTACACATGACGTCAGGATTCGGCGTCCGGCCAGCCTTATATTCATCGAGGAAATAAGAAAATACTTTATCGAAGTATTCCTTCTCGAAATTAACGGTATAGTAAGGAATATCAATCTGCTCGCAAACGCGGCGAACATCCTCCGCATCGCTTTCGGCCGTACATACTCCGAATTCGTCGGTATCGTCCCAATTTTTCATGAAGATGCCGATGACGTCATAGCCCTGCTGCTTGAGCAGAAGCGCCGTGACGGAGGAATCGACCCCTCCGGACATGCCGACGACGACACGGGTGTCTTGTTTTGCTTTTGTCATCGTAATCACCATTTCTGTACCCAAAATACCGGTCATTCATGGAACACCCGGCTCAAAAGGTATTATAACATACCTGTCTACAGTAAACCCTAAAATAAGAGGCTAAGAATAGAAAAATGTCCACCAGGGGTGAACATTCTTGCAAAATGTTTCGTTTTCCATTTCATTTGTGACTTCGAATATGATAACATAAACTAAGAGTAATCATCGGAATACCTTGATATGACATACGCATGACTTACCGAATCAATAGTATACAATAACTAGAAACTAAACCGAAAGAGGTGCCCCTTTGAAAATATCAACCAAAGGACGTTACGGACTAACAATTATGATGGAGCTTGCACTGAAATTTGGTGAAGGACCGACCTCACTTAAGAGTATTGCTGAAAAAAATGGACTTTCCGAGCATTATCTGGAGCAACTCATTGCTCCTTTGCGTAACGCAGGACTTGTAAAAAGTATTCGTGGCGCATACGGTGGATACATTTTATCACGTGAGGCCAGTTCTATCACAGCGGGTGACATCATTCGTGTGCTAGAGGGTCCAATTTCTCCAGTAGATTTCACTGAAGAGGATGATGCGGCAAAACGCGATTTATGGTTGCGTATTCGCGACAGCATTGCCGATGTACTGGATTCCACAACGCTTCATGACTTGATTAATTATAAAGAAGAGAGCTTGGCGGACAACTATATGTTCTACATCTAGGTATTTCACATGGAATAATAAACTTAAAAAAGCCCCCCTTTTGGGGGCTTTTTTAAGTTTATTAGAGCTTATTGATTATCACCAAACCAGATGTTCTCTGTACCAGTCCGCGTGTCTGTCCATACGCTCACTAGACGGCCTGTTTGGGGGACAATGGCATTGCCGATGTAGTCCCCAATCAGGGGAATGCCGGTGACGTCAAAGGAAGTTGTCGTTATACGGGTGTTTGTATACGTCATCCCTCCATCTCTAGATGTAGCTAGATAAACATCAAGGTTGAGGGGATTGACTCGATTAGTGTAATAAGTAACGAATATTGCACCATCCGCAGGGGATACGGTGATGGCTGGGAAAAAGTTTTGGGAGCCTGCTGGACTGCCCGTAATGGAGATTGGTGTACCCCAATCCACACCAAAATTCGTGGAAGTAGCAAGGAAAATATCGGAATAACCTTCTCGAAAATCTTGCCATACAGCATAGACATTACCTTGCGTCGTCGGGGCATTAGAAATATCCGCTGCGAGGGAAGGGTATGTCAGACATCTAAATGTATATCCCGGCAATGGATCTGGTGGGACTACAACACTGGCGACCATCGTTTCTGGGGTGAAAGTGACCCCGCCGTCTGGGGAGGTGCGAATTTTAAGATCAGTATTACCGGGAGGCTGATTGATCCATCCCACGACAACAATCCCATTTAATGTAATGGCTATACCGGGAAATTCTTCAAATTCTTCGACTGAAGACAGCAGGACGGGACTGAAATAAGTATTACCGCTATCTAGGGAACGATTGAAGAATATCGTATTTCCTGGTATGAATTGTGTGTTGTAATCATGCGTATAACCAGTATAAACATTTCCAAAAAAGGGACTTGATCCAGCCTTGTCGGTGACAACGACCACCTGATCATCATTCACAAACTGTCCAAATCCTTGATTCACGATGACTGGTGGACTGAATGAAGAGGCGTTGTCGACAGAAGTGTAGGAAACAATCGACCCGCTGAGACCGTCTGAATCGAAGGCATGAGCCAATACTACGAAGGTGGTCGGAAAAATATAATCAATATGTGGTGCTTCGATGCCAGCAAATCCTACCGGTAACGGTAATAACGTTGTTGTCCAAGTGGCACCTGCGTCAATAGATTTGTACAAACCTATATTGGGAGGGCCTGCTCGAAGATCTACAGCTACGGCGACCATAACCGAAGGATTAAGCCAATTTACCGCGATGGTGGGCTCGAATTGAGCGCTTGTGCTCGGCGAAAGTTGAATATTAACCATACAAAACTCCTTATCTTAATAGAGTTTTCGGTATTTACGGGTTCAGCTGAGCTATGAAAGTAAGTTCGGATTGCAGCACTCTTTGGTGAGGGATGACGTTTCCTGATGAATCCGTTCCGAATACCGTAATAATCGTGTCTGCCGGTGCATTTCCGGTTACGAGAAATTGAACTTCATATGCTGAATTGCCTGCAATTGTAAAACCGAGAAGCTGGCTGGTGTTAGCATTAACATTCAATGAGCTGGAGTAGACTAAAGCCTTACTAACAAAGGTATTCCATACATAAACGTGATAGACTACGTTAGATGAAAAACTTAGGTTATCATTGTCGATATTAATGATCAGATTGGATGCGGGGGTAGTCCCTGTATTCGTAATGATGCCTGTTGTTGTTGCCATGAGCTTCACCTCTTCTATTAGTTTGATATATATATATGAATTAAGATTCGTTGTGTTTGGACAAGGGAATCAGAAAAATGGCGGAAATTGGAAATGTGAGAGGTATGCTATTATTCCATGAATCCCCCCGTCTTCCTGCCTCACAACTATCTGCTTCTGATTGAATAAGTTGATAGTATCCCAAGAGGAGGAGTGAGGAAATGCCTTATACAACAGGTCTTATTACGAATACGAGAGCAACTGGTACTGCAGCAAGTAATGTAGTGGTCAGTGTTCGTAACACAAGTAATGCGAATGCAATGATAATTGTCGAGGTCTTCGGTGTTCCGTATTCAACGCTTGCGCTTACCCCGCTTTATGTCACTGGTTATTATGTTCCAGCAATGAGTTCTGATATCAGAGAGTTCTTCATTGCAGGTAATGTCTCATATGAGGTTCAGATAAATACCTCTTTTCCATTAGCAAATGTAGTATGTTCCGTGTATGGATTGGACGAGTTCGGAAATCTCGTTACCGATCAGAGAGTGCTTCAATCTGAATTAACGCAGATTTCCGCACTTTCTATACCTGTATAAGTGATTTTGGAAATCAAGAAGCAATCACCGATAGAAACAGGTGGTTGCTTTTTTTTAGGCGCAATAAAAGCTCTTAGAGGCATTCACACAGGCACAAAGGTGGAATTTAAATATACTAATTTTATACTCCAATGTAGAGAGAGGTAAAAATAATGGCGGATGTAGGAGTAGTTATGCCTTTGTATACCCAAAAGCCGGAATTCCTCCGGCAAGCTCTGGAGTCTGTTCTGCGCCAAACCTTCACCGAATTTCGACTGATCATTGTAATTGATGGTGCGCCAGAAATGGAACCGCTTGTGAGATCTATAATTGCCGAGGATCCAAGGGTAACTATTATCCCATATGTACAGAACAGGGGTATTGCATATGCGCTCAATACGGGCTTTGATCTTTTATTTAGCGAACCCAGTATCCAGTATTTGAGCTGGGTCTCCAGCGATAATGTTTATGAACCCCGTTTTCTCGAAATCCTTCGAGGGGCACTAGTGAAGGGGCCGCAGGAGCTAGGAATCGTGTATAGTTCTTTTCAAAGTATAGATAACGAGGGAAATCTGCTTCATAACGAACATCAACTAGCTACTCAGCGAAATTACCAGTCACAGCCTAAAGAGAGATTGCTGGATTACTCGCTTATTGGTGTTTCATTCATGTACAAATCGCAGGTTGCGAAGCTTGTTGGGGGGTACGGAATGGAGCCGGTGGAGGATTATGATTACTGGCTGAGACTTGCTGAACATTGTGATATTCGCTTTATCCCCGTGGAGCTGGTGAATTATCGTGTGGACTCTACCTTTAGTGTATCTGCACAGTTACATTCCACTGAAAATCATCGGAGATGGAGATATTCGTACCACTTGACCCGCCATCAGGCGCGATTCCGTAGAGGGATTCCTCCCATGATTACCGTTTTATTTCCTGTAGTAAATGCTGGTGCGGAGGAAATAGCGAGGATAGAGAATTTGTATGAACAGACGTATAGCAATTATGAGTGCCGGGTGCTGGATTTATCACTTACGGGTCAACCATCTGTTCTAATAGGTTCAATCCCTCATCCTGCAACGGAGTTCGTTTATATGCCAGGAGTTGTGGAGTCACATGCGATTTGTGGAGCGCTTGAGCACTTGTCCACTCCTTACACGATAGTTTTAGGTCCCAAAATTTTCATAGGAGCACTCGATATTGAATACATGCTGGAGGCTTTGATTACAACCGGTGGGGACACGATCTCCAATTATTATACGGATGATCATAGCTTGATTGGATTCCGGCATAGACATGTCCCATCGACCAAAACTCACTACTATAATGAGCTGTTTCGAAGCACAGATTTGTATGATTTGTTGAAAATCCATTTTTCCTAAAATAATATGTGAATGAGTGATCGTAATGAAGATTTTGTTCACCTTCTTCAACCCGAGCGGCGGCATGCAGACCCTGAACCGAGTGCGCTGCCAAGCATTACATGATCGCGGTGTAGAGTGTCATTTATTGTACACACACCCTGGAAAAGGGCAACAAAATATCCCTAATATTCAAACCTATATTACCAATAATGATGACGAGCTCAGGGGATTGCTCACTCGAGAAGCTTTTGACTTGATTGTAGTGTGTACGGATATTTACTTAGCGGAGAGGTTCAGAGGGTTTGGTTACAAGGGGCCGCTTGTTTTTGAGGTGCAGGGATTGGGGACGTTAGATGAAGCGGAGCAAGTTATTAGTAATTTTAATGAGCGGATTCACAAGCTAACCGATGCGCTGCTCTATCCAGAAACGACCCATTTGCAGACGCTTTTCAAAGGTGGATTCCCATCCATTTCTCAATATTGCTTTGACAATCCGATCGATTGCGATCAGTTTGGATATACCAATTATCCCGCCAAAAGCTTTCCTATCCTCGGCTGGGTAGGACGAATTCAAACGAATAAGAACTGGAGAGAGTTTCTACAAATCGGACAACGGCTGCTGGCGATCCATCCCGAGCTTTATTTATGGATTTTTCAGGATGATACGTTGTTTGAGCCGGAGCAAAAAGAGAGTTTCGAACAATTTGTAGCCGAGACAGGGATTTCTTCACGTTTGATTTCGTATTCCAATGTTCCTCATGGGCAAATGGCAGATTATATGAGCATTATTGGTGACTCAGGAGGATTGCTCTGTTCCACCTCTATTCTCGAGGGATTTGGGTACGCCGTAGCCGAGGCGATGTTGTGTCGTTGTCCTGTTCTTACTACGGATTCGGATGGCATTCGGAGACTTGTCATTAATAATCATACTGGAAAAATATACACAAGAGGGCAGCTGGATGAAGCTGTGAATGCTGCTTTATCTTTAATGCATGATCCTGCACTGCGGGACAGAATTAGGATGAATGGCGAATGGCATATCCGAAACAATCTTTCCTCCGGGCTGTATGCGGATAGATTTCTCCAGATGGCTCATCAATTGATCAGACGCCGGTCTAAGATCGAGCGTCGATGGTCTTAACTCTGCGGTTAAGCCGCAGGGTTAAGATGTTTTTTAAATATAAAAATTTATATGCTTACGTTATAAATTATCCTCCATTTCTCGCATAAACACTTACCATCCTCATAAGGACGCCAAAGGCGTTTATGCTTGTGCCTCTTCAATTAATTCCTCAGTATCATTCCTAACATTTCCGACAGCCGGGGAAACTGGATAGGTTCTCATTAGTTGTTGATCATACGGTTTCAGGAGCTTTATTAGAGAGGTAATGTCCTGATTGCCCCGATCCAGCCATTCTGCCTCATCCTCAGGCTTCAAAATAACCGGCATGCGGTTATGGATTTCAGCCATTAGATCGTTCGGAGTAGTCGTTATAATCGTGCAGGTACTTAGTTTATTACCCTCAGGGTCCATCCAAATATCATATAATCCGGCCATGGAGAAAATCCCCCCATCGCGCATCACGATCCGCATGGGTTGTTTGTTGCTACCTTGCACCTTCCATTCGTAGAAGCCATCAGAAGGGATAATGCAGCGGCGTGAGCTTACTAAGCGCTTGAAAGAAGGCTTCTCCAGTAGTGATTCTGCCCGTGCATTGATCATTTTACTGCCGATTTTGTCATCCTTTGCCCATGAAGGAACCAGACCCCAACGAAGTTCCCCAAGCTTATTGCTGGAGCCTGTATGAATGACTGCCGGAATTTGCTGCATGGGCGCGGCGTTATATTTAGGGGCATAGTGGATAATGGTTGAATCATTCGCAAAATATCTGACCATCAACTCTTCCATAGTGACGGTTATTGTATAGCGTCCGCACATGATTTACACTCCCTAGTCAGTAGATTAGAAGTTCACTCCGTTTACAGCTTAATTTCATCATGTTATGCTCGGAATATTTCTTATTATAAACGAAGCGGAATGAATGAAGAAAGAGGTGCTCATTGGTGATTTTGGTAAGCTCTTGTCTAGCTGGCATGAAGGTGAGATATAATGGTACGGATTGTTTGGATGAGAAAATTCAGAAGCTTTTGAATGAGAATCAAGCAATTGCTGTGTGTCCAGAATTGCTGGGAGGATTCGCAACGCCTAGAGAACCAGCTGAAATCATTGGTGGGAATGGCGAGGATGTGCTGGCAGGAACGGCTAAAGTAGTGGATCGATCAGGTACAGATGTTACAGATATGTATTTAGAGGGTGCTTATATCACGCTTGCAAAAGCCCAAGAGGTATCAGCTACGATGGTAGTGCTTAAAGAAAACAGTCCTTCTTGCGGCAGCAGTATGATTTATAATGGGGAATTCAAAGGTAAGAAAATAGCGGGAAATGGCGTTACTACAGCTTTACTTAGAAAAAATGGCATTGAGGTAACCTCTGAAGAGAACTGGCTATTATAATCCTAGCTTTCATAGGGAAATGATTACAATATTGTGTTCTTTCGCTTGTGGAAAACTCACTTCTCGCGCGGTATAATTTAATAGTTGCAAGTATAAACGTCTTCGGCGTCCTTTTAAGGACGGTTAGCGTTTTAAGCGAGAATTATAAGAATAATGTATAAGGTGAAACTTATGCCTTCTTATATACTTAGAAGAACTAGTTTCCTATACTCTAGAAGCGGAGAAATGAATATGAAATCCATCTATTTGGACCACGCCGCATCAACCCCGGTTCATCCCGAGGTGGCTAAGGTCATGCTGAATATAATGACAGAACAATACGGAAATGCATCTAGTGTACATCAGTTCGGGCGTTCAGCTAAAAGAATATTGAACGGGGCGCGCGATAATATCGCCGCCTTTTTGGGCTGTTCACCTGACGAGTGGGTGTTCACTGGAGGCGGCACCGAGAGCGATAATTTAGCGCTCTATGGAGCAGCAGCTGCAGTTTCCCATAAAGGAAAACATATTATCACCACCCAGATCGAGCATCATGCAGTGTTACATACCTGCGAAGAGCTAGAGAAGGAAGGCTTCAAAGTTACCTATCTTCCTGTGGATTCGACGGGCAGGGTATCTGTTACAGACATAGAGGCTGTATTGCAGGAAGACACGGTGTTGATCAGCGTAATGTATGCCAACAATGAGATCGGCACCGTTCAGCCCATCCAAGGGATTGGTCAGCTTGCCAAAGAACGGGGTATTCTGTTCCATGTAGATGCTGTACAAGCACTTGGTGCCCTTCCAATTACATTGCGGGAGCTTCCAGTAGATTACATGAGCTTTACTGCTCATAAGATCAACGGGCCTCAAGGGATCGGTGGTTTATATGTTCGGAGTGGAGCGCCACTGCATCCAAGACTTCATGGCGGCCTTCAGGAGCGCGGCAGACGTGCCGGAACAGAGAATCTAGCCGGAGCAGCAGGGTTTGCCAAAGCCGTTGAAATAGCGGTTGAGGGTCTGTCAGAACGTCAACAGAATATGAAGCTCCTGCGCAGTAGACTACTCGAGGAGCTGGATTCTCTGATTGGACAGGAGCGTTACTCGCTTAACGGTAATACCGAGCATTTTTTACCTAGTATTCTGAATTTGAGCTTCCCAGGGGCTGGGACAGATATTATGCTGATGAACCTGGATATGGAGGGAATTGCGGCAGCAAGCGGTTCAGCTTGCACCTCAGGATCCCTGGAAATATCTCATGTTCTGAGAGCAATGGGACTTCCTCAAAATATTTTAGAGTCTGCGATTCGATTTAGTATTGGTTTGGGTAATACTACTGAAGAAATCGAGTACGTTGCTCGAAAAGTTGAAACCATTTTGAATCGCCTGCGTAAATGAGACTAGTTACTCTAGGTTTCGATCTGTATCGAGGCGATTCGGGCTTTTGGCTTTCTGAGAACTCGTAAGTACACTCAAAGTGAGGGGACCGAGGCAGCCATGAGACTTCAAGATCTGATCGGCTTGGCTGTATTTGAAGTTGAAGAGGGGAATGAAATCGGCAAGATTGTCGATATCCTACTCGATTCAAACTGGAATATTACGGGTATTGAACTGGAAAGCAAATCTTTTTTTGGCGGCCATGTGAAATTTGTGGCATGGAAAGATATTGTGGCCTACGGCGAGGATGCTGTCATGATTCGTAGTAAAGAGTCGATTGATAAGACAGATGCCGATCATATACCTTGTACTTTTCTATTAGGAAAGAACAAACTTAAGGATTTGAAAGTACTGACTACAACTGGAACTATACTTGGACGAATATCGGATGTTTATTTTGACCAAAAGTTGGGAAACACAATAGGAGCGCTGGAAATCAGTGACGGGCTTGTGACTGATTTGATCGAAGGCCGCAAATGGCTGCCTTGTTCTGATGAGATGTCCATTGGTGAGAATGCTTTAATGGTTCCTGCAATGAGCGAAGAACGGCTACAAAAAGCCATTAATATTGTTAACGGATAGGTGGAATGTATTATATGAAGTGTCCAAACTGTAACTCTAAAGATATCGGAAAGATTGGTTCCCACCAGTTCTATTGCTGGGGCTGTTTCATTGAATTGACGGTAAACGGCGAGAAAATGTCGGTGTATCAAGTTGAAGAAGATGGCACACTCAGCTCGCTGGACGATCTGTTCTCCGGGGATGATATGACTCAGGATTTCCCGCAAATTCATGCGTCGTCTTAACTATGAATCTTGCTTTGTAAGCAAGAATGATCTAGGTACTTAAAGCGTCAATCTCCTTACAGTTGAAATCAGCTGCAGGGTTATTGGCGCTTTTTTTGGGGCTCCCCGCAAAGTACCTGAATC
>NZ_NFVA01000161.1 GCF_002264395.1 Paenibacillus sp. VTT E-133291 | reverse complement strand
AACGCGGATGTTACAGCGTAAGCGAACGTACAGTGAGCGGAGGGATAACGTAGTGTTAATCGCATCATTAATCGTAGCTGCGTATTTACTAACCGGATTATACTTCCGTCCATATGCGCTAGATTGTCCGTTATGGGAACGCGTAGTTATGCACGTGGTATGGCTACCGTTAATTATCGGATTATATGCGTTGATTAAATACGGGAAGTAACGGAGGGATAACGTTAATATGAGCGGACATAACGGCGGAATCATACCTCCGGACGTTAAAGCGTATAGTGACGACTTCGTGTCTCACGATTACGCACGTAAACTACTGGCGCAGGTTATCGGTACTGACGTAGCTAACGTAGAATATAACAACGGTAGTTACTACGCTTGTGTACGTAATACAGGCGGAGCCATAACGCATAAGTACGAGATAACGTAATATACATGCGCTGTTCTTACGCTTTGCCCGAGCGTAGGAGCAGCGCTTCTTTATGCGTGTTTATAGCGTTGATTTAGCGTTAACATAGGCGCTTTGATATCGCGGAAGTATAAACGTAAGGGCAGCGTAGATGAACGTTAATATACGGTTGATACACGCTAATGTAACGTGCTACTGAGGCTTACGTTTATACTTGCGCATTATATAGAAGGAACGCGATTGGCGGATGATGGCGCAGGGGTTCCGATTAGTGACGGGGATAACGCCGATTACGGTTGTTGGTCGGCTCGTCCCGGAAGCCCTCCGAAATCTCACGGGGTCAGACGAAAAAGAGCGCTACTTAGCGCCCTCGCGTTCCTTTAACGCACGATATAACGTAGCTTTGGTCACGCCAGTAAGCGCGGTTATCTCCGCTACTGTATGCGCCTGCGTATCGTATAGCTTAACGGCTTGCGCGACCTTCTTGCGGTCAGTAGGCGGACGACCACCATTACGGCCGCGGGCTCTACTAGCCGCGAGTCCTGCGCGTGTACGCTCAACGATTACGTTACGCTCGAACTCGGCGAATACCGCAAGCATTCCGAAGAACGCGCGTCCTATAGCGTTAGACGTATCGATATTATCGTTGAGGCTTACGAACTCAGCGCCGCGCTTCTGTATCTCGTCTAACGTAGATATTAGCTTAACGGTAGAACGCGCTAGACGATCGAGTTTATACACGTAGAGGATGTCACCTGCCCGTAGTAAATCCATTACACGCGCCAGCTCTGCGCGGTCATCTTTGGAGCCTGACGCTTTCTCCGTATAAATACGTTCACATCCGGCAGCCGTCAACGCGTCTATCTGCATATCTAACGATTGCTCAGCGGTTGATACCCGTGCATATCCGATCTTCATAACGTATCGCCTCCGTTCCATTTGTTACCATCGTATCATAAACACGTATGGGAATGCAACGTAGTTATTGGTACGGATATTGGAACGATTATAGTACGTAATGGCGCGCTGATTAGGCGTATTTATTTTCGTTGCTTATACGCTCGTATTTGGAACGGTTGGAACGCATGTCGGAGGCGAATTTAGGCGGGACCCCCAACGCCCCATGCGGACAGGCCTGCGTTTGCTGTTCGGAATTTGCGCACAATTTTTTAATCTCGGGAGGTACACGCACACTCACCGCACACATCACGTAATAATCACGCAGAATCACCGTCAAATTAGCGCGTTTCGTACGCTTCGGGACTATTCGTATTCCCACGTACGGAAGACGTTAATTTCACGCAAATATCACGTAAATAAACGAAGGAGGAAACGCAGTGTCAGATAAACGTAAACAAGCGCTCGAATCGCAGCTCGACGGACGCCAAAAACGCGCAGCGTTAATGTGTGTTGAACGTGAGTTTGCACCGGAAGAAGACCGCTTAACGTTCGACGCCATCGCGGAAGAGATCGGCGTATCGCGCAAATGTCTCTACGAATGGCGAACGCAGAAACGCGCCTTTATCGATTACGTTAATTACCTCGCGGACGATTTTTTATCCGCTGACCGTGCGAAAGTGTATCGCCAGTTAATGCGCGCGATTGACGGAAGCCAGCCGAGTATTAAGGCGATCGACTTATTCTTCCGCAGATTCGGACTAATTACGCAGCAGGTCGCGGTTGAAACGAAGGATGCCGGATCCGCACGTAGTAACGAAGAATTAGCGCAGGAAATCGACGAATTAGACGCGCTACTTGACGGAGACACATAACGGAGGAGGTGCGTTCAAATCGCGTATATTAACGGAGAATGGCTGGATAAAACAGCGCGTGCTGAGCGCATCAAGCTTGTAGGGGAACGCGCTAAGAAACTCCGCGATCTAGTAAAGGCAGGGCGCGCGACGACATATCACGAAGAGTCATTACGCGCAGATATTGCGGAGATTAAACGTCTCAAGCGGATTGATCGCGCGGAAGAGGACTTAGCATTCTTTACTTACGAATATCTATCGGATGCCGGAAATCCGGATAACGAGGATAATATCGTAAGGAATGGCGAGGACGGAACGCCGCACGATCCTCTCGAAGACATAGCGCCAATACACGCGGAGTTCTTTGCGTTATGTAATCACGTAAACAACGTTGTAAGAAACGCGAGATTAGCGGTGGCCGCTGCGCGTGGTCACTCAAAGTCCGGTATGTTTTCGAACAGCGAGCCGTTGCATCAAACGGTCTTTCGTAAGCGGAAATATATACTTGTCATATCCGAGACAGATACGTTATCAAAAAAGCTCATCGGATGGGTTAACAAGCAGCTTAAATATAACGAGAAACTACGAGGGGACTTTGGTCCCCTTTTGCATGAGCGAAATAACCTTAACGAAAAAGACAACGAAGAGGCGTTCATTACGCTATCGGGTACGCTGGTCGAGGCGTCGTCCTCCGGTAAGCAACTACGGGGTAAGCGTCACGGTTCTTATCGTCCGGATCTCGTTATTGTCGACGATCCATCATCGCAGAATAACGAAGGCACGAAGGAAGCGCGCGAGAAGCTGATTCACTGGTTTAACTCTGTTGTCGTCCCGATCGGAACGAAAGCGACCGCTATTATACTCGTCGGAACGATGGTCAGCGCGACCGGTCTTTTGAATCACGTACTCAAGCGGCGCGACTTTGAATCATCGTTTCACGGCGCAGTCGTCCAGGAGCCGGATAATCCGCAGCTATGGGAACGATATTGCGAAATATATGCGCGGTCAGAAGATAGCGCTGAGCCTGACGCATTCTACGAAGAACATCGCGCCGAACTTGAATCCGGCGTTATTTTGGCGTGGCCTTGGCGCTGGACATATCGCGCGCTTATGCACGAAAAAGTCAACATGGGAACACGCGCATATAACTCGGAGTTCCGGAATCTAGCGTTTAGTGAGGACGAGCAGTTCTTCTTTCCGGACACTTACGGATATTACCGTTATGAATACGAAGATGGCCGGCGCTTTATTCGTTACGAGGATTTACGCATACCACTTTCGGAATTAACGATAAGTGGCGCGTGGGATATTGCGCAAGGAAAGAACGCGCGGTCCTGTTATAACGCGGTGCTGACCGTCGGCCGCCACGATAAAACCGGCTATATCTTCGTACTCGACGAATACGCAACGAAAGAGCCTCCGCACAAGATACTCGACGTCATTATCGAAAGGATACGCGTATTTAAACACGACGTTTTTAGCGTTGAGACGATTAACGCGCAGCACGAATATTATCGGCAACTGCAGGAGCGTATGAGAACGCTCGGCATTTATAAAACGCGGCTTAACGATGTTAAATCTCATAAGACTGGTAAAGAAGAGCGTATCGAAGCGCTTGAACCGTTGTTTCATAACAGAACGCTGATACTAAACGCGGCACATACGATGCTTCTCGATCAATTGGCGCAATTCCCGCGCGGTGATTACGTGGATTCCGCCGACTCTTTAGCAATGGCGGTTGAGAATGTAGCGAAGGCCAAACGGAGACTACAAAATAAACCGAGTTGGATGTAGACGAAAGGAGGTCGCAAATTGACAAAGATTTTCCGTACGGGAGAGCAATTCCCTCCTGAAAAAGATATCCCGCGTCTCGCACAATATAAGCGCGGTCAACGTATCTACGAAGGACGCCACGCTGAAATTTATGAACGCGCATCTTCGTTATTAAAGGATACGCCATTCGCCCCGCAGCTCGAAACGCTGTTTATTGCGGTCAACGTTGCCGACGTGCTTATGACGAAGCCAGCGGATCTACTTATCGGCGAACCGCCTACGTATGACAGCGGTAAAGGTAAAGACTCACGCGAACAGGAACGCCTTGACTCGATCACGGAAGAAAACGACATTAACCGTTTGATATACGAATCTACTATCGGGGCTGGCTATCGTGGAGACGCGTGGTTCAAAACGTATTACGCGCAGAGGGCGGACTTTTCTGAAACGGAAGCGCTCGGATTGCCCGCGCCAGAAGCTCCGTTAGAGCCGATTATCGAGAACGTTCCGGCTAACTTAGTATTTCCGGAGTTAGCGGCGGGCTCACGTAAGAAGTTTAAAGCGCTAAACATCGCGTGGATTGATTGGGTCGAGGAGCCTGGCGGAAGAGTTATCCGCTGGATTACGGGAAACGCAGCCTCATACGTACCTTATCTCGTAGTCGAGCGCCATGTTCCCGGATATATAACGTACGAACGCTATCGGTTGAGTGAAAAGAGCGTTAATGCGGAATGGGGCGTACCTATTTCGACGTATACAATCGGTGATCAAGTCGCTACCGGCCGCGAGTCAGACGTCATCGAAACGGGAACACCGCAATTACTCGTACATCACGCGCCATATAAAACTACGGACGATTCTTGGCGCGGAGAAAGCGCAGTGAGTAAGATGGAGAGCGTCTTAGCTGCGATAAATGACCGCTTAGTTCAAGTCGATTATATCCTCTTTAGACATTCGGACCCAACGGCTTACGGTCCGGAACTTGACGGAGTTGAGGACGGAACAGGTCAATCTATTCGTTGGGGCGGAAAGTACATTCCGCTGAGTAATGGCGATCCAACGCCGGGTTACATGGTGTGGAACTCGCAACTTGAAGGCGCGTTTAAGGAATTGGATTACCTTCTTGGACTTGTGTTCCTGATGGCGGAAACTCCGCAATGGTTGTTCGGTACCACGATTACAGCGGATAGAGGCGGAACAGGAACGTCACACACGGACGGCGCTTCGATTGGTATGCGGATGATGCCGATACTTAAAAAGGTCGAGCGCATTCGGGCGCACATGGATCGTGCTATTCGTGACGCAATATGGACTGCGATGCAACTTGAAAACTTTGCAAATCGCAATGTGGAAGGGTTCGTTCCGTATGAGCCCGTTTATCCGACGATAGAATGGCGCGACGGCCTACCAAAAGATGCTAAAGCGGAAGCCGAAACGATGAGCATACGTACTGGCGGTAAGGCTACACTCGACGTCGCAACCGCAATTAAACGTTTGGACGCGATCAGTGACGCACAGGCTGCGCATATTATCACGCAGATAGATGCTGATGAGGAACGCACACTCGGCACGGTCGACACAACGGTGTTTAACGAATGATCGAGCCAACGTACGACTACGAAGTCGCCGTCTTAGTCCGCGCATACAAGAACGCGTTGCTCGCAATATCCGCCGAACTCTCACGCTTAGACTTATCCGCAATGTCACGCGCTAATTCGAAAGCCGCACTCGCCGAGGTTGCGGTTATTTTGCGTGGACTGAATACGGAATCGGCGGCGTGGGTTGATCGCTATATACCGTTAGCTGCTACTGATGGCGTTGCGCTTGCAATCGTCCAACTCGGCGCGGCGGAAACGTTAGAAGAGGCGCAGAAGATCGTTAAGTTTAACCGGATCAATCGCGAATTCGTAGCGTCAGCCGTTGCGGATACACAAGCGGATTTACTGGCGGTTACACAAAACGTAGATCGCCGAGTTAAGCAAGTCGTCCGCCAGGTAACCGCCGATTCAATGCGCGCGAATTTGACACGCGGAATCAACGGAAACCGTACGCTTAACGCCGACATATTACAGCGCATGCAGAAGACGCTAGGTAGCGCGGTTGATACCGGAATTATTGACGCAGGAGGACGGCGCTGGCGACCAGAAACCTACGTCGAGATGTTAACGCGTACGAAGATGGGCGCGACACAGCGCGAGTCTACGATTAACGAAGCGGTCGGCCGCGGCGCTTATTACGGAGTGATTTCGAAGCATAACGCGGTTGATAAATGCCGCGAGTACGAAGGAATGATCGTTAAACTTACGCCAGATGCGCCTGGGAATTACCGTTATATTGGCGACCTCCCACGTAACGAGATTTTTCATCCGTGCTGCAAACACGTAGTAACAGCGCTACGTGATCCGAAGATATTGGAGCAATAAGGCTCCGCGTCC
>NZ_NFVA01000175.1 GCF_002264395.1 Paenibacillus sp. VTT E-133291 | reverse complement strand
TAAACTTTCCACAAATACGGTCACAGTTCAGTTTTACTGAAGTATTCTTTTATTGATCCTTTCGCGGAATTGATTCGTCATAATGAAAACATTACATATAAAGTAATAGAAAAGGGATCTGAAAATACTTATTTGTTGCGAATGCATAAACCCATTACAAAAAACATGCAGGGTGTGCATAATACACGCGAGGCTATCCAATCGGAATTAGAATATCTGTTAGCTTGGTCGACTCATTCTGAATTGCCTGTTCAAATCCCTATTCCAAATCTAAACGGTGAACTGGTATCAACCGTTATTATTGAACAAGAAGAAATACATTGTTCAGTTTTAAAATGGATTTTTGGGGAAACCATGTCCAAGCAAGATTTGAACAGTGAGGAGACAGTAAGTATCTTAGGGACGCGTATTGCACATTTACATCATTTTTCGATGAGGTATCAACATGATTCAAGTTTTATAAGACCTAAATATGAGTTAGATTGGACAAATTCCATGTTGACCCAGTTGAGAACAGGGAAAGAAATGGGTATTGTCACTTCAATGGATTTTAATGTTCTTGAAAAAACACTTTCGTTGATCAACGATCGTATTAAAGTACTGAGCAAAACGAATGAGACTTGGGGATTTATCCATGCCGACATCAACTATAGCAACTTAATTCTCACATCAAAGGGGATTTCATTCATTGATTTTGGTTTATCGGGTTTTGGATATTACGCGATGGACGTTGCTATGGGTGCCCTTATGATAAAAAGCGAAATGCGAGAGGCTGTACTATTTGGCTACACAAATATTTTTTCCAGAAGATTAGATACTGAGCAGCTGGAGGGTTTTATGTTATTAGCGATATTTGGGTACTATACTTTTCTAGTAAGTAAAAAAGATTCGCATAAATGGCTATGTGAACATATTCCAGGCTTAATTGAAGTTTGTAAGCCTTTCCTAAACGGTAAAACGATATTTTACGATATTTGATTCATTCGAAGCAATTAATTCTTTTCAATTAACGGGGAAGATTAGTGTAATAGCGGTTGCTTCGGCAGCTGTTTTTATTTGATAAACTGTTGTACAGGCTAATTTAACAAGGAACTTATGTAAATTTGAAATTAGAAGGGATAAATGAAATGATAGAATTATCTAATGAAATGTACACTCACGTTCTGCCATTGATGAAAAACCTAGCATATGAACCTGTGTTTGCATATTCCGTAATTGAGCAAAATCAATCTGGAAAAGTGTTTGTTGATCACAACGATAATCCCACCTGCAGTCTTATTAGCAATTCATATGGACAGTATTTTTTAGTTAAGAGTGGCGACAATGAATGCTTCATGAGCGATGTAGCTGAATTTTTACTAAATGATCAACACCATTCAAAATACTATGATCTTTATGCTTCAACACCGGAACTACTGTTTCAAATTAGCGAAAGGTTAGTGGGAAAGACTGTAATATTGCACCGTTCTTCTTTTACATTCGATCTATCCAAATTCCAACATCTAAAAAAAACTAACGCATTGCCAGAACAGTTTGATATGAAACGGATGGATAGCGCACTATTCGATAAATACAAAAATGAAATGGACGCTTCATATGATTCGTTATGGAGTTCGGCACAACACTTTGTGGATCGAGGATTTGGTTACTGTCTTTTGAAGGATGATGATTTTGCAAGTGTTTGCAATTCTTATTTTGTAGGTGGAGGTTATGCGGATATAGATATCGTAACCATGGGTGAATACCAGAATAAAGGGTTAGCGACACATACGGGCGTAGCATTTATCGATCATTGTTTAAACCATAATCTATTGCCAAATTATAATTGTGACGCTGGTAATGAACGATCGATACAGCTAGCTAAAAAGCTAGGATTTGCAAAAAAATATGATTTTCCAATGTTATGGTGGCATCAGGATCAGAGTATAATTAGTGATTATTTAAAAAGATTTAATTATTCAAACCATTGAAGCGAGTAGCACACGAGTTTGTTATTAAGCAAACAGAGAACGAGCAAATACTAAGTCATTAAGGCAATATCAAAAAGCCTTCTGGCTGGGACGTTTTAATCGCAAGCACATTTAATTACCAAGCTCGACCAAGAAATTGTATAAGATAGCAGTTATCATTGATAACTTGGAATGATCCAAAACGATTGACGAGCACCTTTTTTTAGATTGAAATGTCAAAAATGGCGATGGAGATGTGTGCTAATGAAAAATATATTCAACGAATTACATACAGTGGAAATACTGAACCGTATCGAGAATTTAAGTCCAAATTCAAAACCAGAATGGGGAACAATGAATGTTGCTCAAATGTTGGCTCACTGCTCAGCATTTCAAGACATCGCATTAGGAAATTCTTTTCCCCCTAGATATTGGCTAGGAAGGATAATAGGAAGGTTTGTGAATTCTATTTTCTATAATGACAAGCCTGCCCCACACAATATGTCAACAATTCCGACCATACGTATTTTAGATGACAAAAATTTTGAGACGGAAAAAGAAAAACTGAAACAAAAGATTTTAACTTTCCAAAGTAATGGACCGGAGAAATGTTCATCCCATCCACATCCTTTCTTTGGAAAGTTCACTCCTGAGCAATGGGGTAAAGGGATTTATAAACATTTAGACCATCATTTAAGACAATTTGGTGTTTAGTTTTTTTCGCAATGATAAAGATTGTTTAGTTTAGGTAGAATCGTATTTTTAAAAGCGTGTTACGGGTTCTGAAAAAACATCAATATTAGATAGATGCGTTACAGTTAAAATCGGATGGATTTTTTTATGTTGTTGCCCATGATCTTTTTGAAGAAATGATAGAAGGCAGGCGGTCAGTCATCGTGATCGGCTGCCTTTATTCAACTAGCGGGCAGGATAATTGAACAAACAGGATTTATTTTACGTTTATAGAAAGTTATATTAGAGAGGAATATTTAGATGCCAAACCATGAAAACGAAGAGATACTAACCGGAGGAAATGTCTCTAGCGTTTATCGTTCGGGAGATACTGTACGACGAGAATTAAAGGCAGATAGTCCCCAAATTCATAAGCTATTAAAGCATTTGGAGAACAAAGGTTTCAGTTATGCACCAAAGTTTTTAGGTATTGATGAAAAAGGGAGAGAAATATTATCCTTTATTGAAGGAGAAGCTGGTAATTATCCTTTAAAAGATTATATGTGGTCTAATGATGTATTAAAAGAAATAGCGAGGATGCTCCGTCTTTATCATGAATCTGTGATAGATTTTTCAATTGAAGAAAATTGGCAATCAATAGATAACACCCCACAACCATTCGAGGTAATCTGCCATAATGATTTTGCAATATACAACCTTATTTTTAATCATGAAAGACCAGTAGGCATTATTGATTTTGATGTTGCTGGTCCGGGTCCAAGGCTTTGGGATATAGCTTATACTCTTTATACTTGCGTTCCTTTAAGTAGGGTTTATCATTCTGAAGCAGGTGAAGAAGTTTTTTATAATTCATTACAGCATGCCGACCGTGTAAACCAAAGAGTCAAATTGTTTTTTGAATCGTACGGAGAGGGAATAGAAGAAGATTATTTGGCGATGGTATTGTTACGATTAGAAGGATTATGTAAAACCATTAAAAGAAAAGCCAGTGAAGGTGACAGTGCTTTTCAAAAAATGATAGATGATGGGCATCTTGAACATTATCAAAACGATATTAAATTCATTCGCGAAAATGGGAAAGAGTGGATTTAAGAGTAGGGTTAGTATTGATTCACGGGTAGAATAGCTGAATACAAAATGATAATCTTTTCGCATCGTGGGGATAGTTTATAAAATTGTAGAAGTGTGTTGGTGAATTTCAAATTTAAAGGAGTCCCTTATGACGAATGAGAAACTTTTGGACTTACTAAGCAGGTACGATATTCAACAGCCTGAGATTATTTTCTTAAGGCACAACGAGAACAGAACATATCGTATTAATGATAGGACTGGAAAATCATATTTACTCCGCATTCATGACCCTTTTATAGATGACATGAAAGGACTACAACATACATTCGCTGGCATCCTTGGAGAATTACAAATGCTTGAGAAGCTGGGAAGCTGGAGCACCCACGAAATACAGACTCCCGTAAGAAACAAAGATGGTGAACTAATTACGATTGTTGAATATGAAGGTGAACTGCTAAACTGCTCCGTCCTCACCTGGCTAGCTGGAAGAGACATGAATAAGAATGATGTTAACAATCTTGAACTGGTAAAAAAACTGGGATCGCAAATAGCAGAACTGCATTCTTTTTTTCGGCAGTACGAACATTCAGATATGGAGATTCGCCCGAGTCAAGGCAGAGCCTATAATGAACGAATGATCCGTGTGATCCGTTCGGGTGTGAAAAAGAATTTATTTACGTCTTCTGATGCTAATATCATTGAACAAACGCTGCAATTGATCAACTCCCGGTTAGATGACCATGGCGGTGAGGCTGGCCCTGATCTTATTCATGGGGATCTGTGTATGGGTAATATCATCATCACAAACGAAGGAAAGGTGCGCTTCATCGATTTTGGCTTTTTCGGAAAAGGTTATGCCTTGCTGGATGTAGCCATGGGAGCTATGATGCTGCCATCTGATCGAAGAGATACTTTCCTTAAGGGATATTACAGAGCGCACGAAAATACAGCGAATGATCGACTGCAGCTGGAAGGTTTTATGTTGGTCGCTATTATCGGATATTATGTCTTCCAGATGGAGAATGAACATGTTCATGCCTGGATGCGTGAAAGAATGCCTAAATTATGCGCAGAGTATTGTCGCCCTTTCCTCAATGGTGAAAGTATATTTTATAAAATATAA
>NZ_NFVA01000042.1 GCF_002264395.1 Paenibacillus sp. VTT E-133291 | reverse complement strand
AGAAATATAAGGATAATGTATAACGTGAAATCTATATATTCTTATATTTTCAGAATAATCCTTGAATTAGTAATGCTGCTGCCATCACTACACCGCAACGCACGGAGGCCTTTTGTGAAGCTCCCATGAGTGGGATATAGGCTGGCGAAGCATTATGTGGCTTCAGTTCACGATAAATACGAATCGGCCAGAAAGCTGTAACTAGCGCCAAAAGCGCATAAACTGGAAGTACGCCCATCAGCACACAGACCACCACAGAGGCGTAACCAGTGAAGAGAAGTACACGCGAAAATACAAGTGCCTTCCGCTCCCCCCACACTACCACAAGCGTAAGCTTTCCAGCCTGCTCATCCGCTTTCCAATGTAGGAAATGGTGATTAAACAACAATAAGGTAGTTAAAAATCCAACTGGCAACGAAAGAATAACAGGCTTCATGCTGAATTGACCCGTTTGTACGAAATAAGAGCCCAATACCGGCATAATACCAAAAGCAATAAAGATGGCCAGCTCACTGTACCCTTTGCCTCGATATCCATAACGCAGTGGCGGAGCCACATAGAAATAAGCGATTAAAGCACCTACAAGTACAAACCAGAGGATATTCCAACCGCTATATATACTAAGGATTCCACCGCAGATAAGAGCAATCCCCAGCATACTCCAGGTCATCCTTGCATAAAAAGACTCCGAGAGGATTCCACCTGTCAGTAGCCCGGAGTTTGTGCTGATTTCACCAGCGGAATTCTTTGCTTCTGTATCGGTTCCGTTGCGGAAATCCCACAGATCATTCACCATATTGGAGAATAAATGCGCCGAAATTGCCCCTATTAAGGTAAGAATAAATAAAACCGGATGGAATGCCCCTTCCCATACATATGCCCCAACCGTACCCAAAACAATCGGGATGAGCATAACAGAGAAACTCCAAAACCGGGTCGCCTTGGTAAATAATGTCCATTTGTTCACTTCAAGCTTACCGCCTTTTTCATTTGATTTGATAATAATTATCACTGACTATTATACATCAATTTTCGATAGATTGTGAAGATTATCACTGCATATAATGTCTAATCTTGACATAATAACTCCGTTTGTTCGGCTAAAGGATATATTAATAGATGATAAACGTGTAAATACCCTCTTATTGGACATAAGACCACCCTTTCTCAACAAAAAATGAGTGTTGTTTTATAGGCAAGCCCATACCGATATGATATGATAGGCAAGCCTATGAACAGCGCTCCCTGAGTGCTGTTTTTAAGAGCGTAAAACTATATATAATAATGGAGGCTTTTACTGTCATGTCAGCGCAATCCCCTAACACCCAATCTGTCAAAATCGTCACCGCAGACCCTAGCGCCATCGGGCTATTCGGACTGGCTATTGTCACATTGGTTGCTTCTTCGCAGAAGCTTGAGTTTACAACAGGACTTAGCTACGTCATTCCTTGGGCTATCTTCCTGGGAGCATTCGCTCAACTATTTGCCGCAATTCAAGATGCTAAGCACAACAACACCTTTGGTATGACCGCCTTTGGCGCCTACGCTTTCTTTTGGTTCGGCATGGCTAGCAGCTGGCTGATCAAGCTCGGCGTATTCGGCCCAACGCTTGCAGAGGCTGTAGATCCTAAGCAGCTCGGATTTGTATTTCTGGGTTATTTGATCTTTACAATCTTTATGACCATTGGTGCGGTTGAGGCTAATAGAGTTTTGCTTATCATTTTTGTATTGATAGATTTCCTTTTTATTGGACTAACCTTCGATTCCTTTGGTATCGCTCCAGAATTCTTCCATAAGCTTGCTGCTTGCGCCGAACTTGGAATTGGTATCGTATCCTTATACGGATGTGGCGCTTCTGTGCTAAACGCTCATTTCGGACGCACTTTCTTACCGATCGGAGCTCCGCTAGGTATTTTCAAGAAATAATAATTCACCTTTTTTGAATCCTAACTTTTGCAAGCTGAAAGGATGCCTGAGACTATGCATGTCCTATCCTCTTCTGAATTAGCCGTAACCGCTATATTTGCGCTTATTCTCGCAGTTATTGCCTATTTGATCATTCGGAACATCCCAAAGATGACTGGTGATATCCCGGCTTTTCGCAAAAGAACACTGGTTTGGACCCAGGTTTCGCTTGTACTAACCGTACTTCAGCTGAACTTCAAAGCAGGTGACTGGCGATTTTCTATCGTTCTTGGACTCATCGTATTATTTACCGGAAGCATTTGGCTTTCCGCCCGTTACCATGACATCCGCAGCACCTTAGATCCAGAATCCAAAGATTCTGAAGCACATTAATAGAAGCTAGGTAACAAAATAAAGGTGATGAAGCTCCCGTAAGGGGGCTTTTTTTTGTGAATTCGGAAGGTCCCTTCGCATACTTCTCCCCTCCATAACCATACTAATGACATTCTAAGCTAAAACGCCTTCGGCGTCCTCTTAAGGACGGTAAGCGTTTATGCGAGAATTATAAGGATAACGTATTTCGTGAAACTTATACTTTCTTATAATTCAAAATATGTAACGGGAGGCCTATGCAGGTGAGTAAAAAAATAAATCTTCTGATGTTCAGCGGAGAATACGACAAAGCCATGGCAGGACTGATTCTAGCGAATGCTGCGAGAGATATTGATGTAGAGGTTACGATGTTTTTCTCTTTCTGGGGTTTGTTTCTAGTCCGTGATCCGGAGAAGATGACGCTAGAGGATAAGAGTATTTATGAGAAGCTGATGGATGTCATTACGCCAAAAGGTCCTAACCAGCTGCCACTCTCCCATTTGAATTTCAGCGGGCTGGGCCGGATGATGTTAGAAGAAATGATGGAGGAGCAAGGTGCCCCGAAGCTGATCCATTTTCTAAAAGGGGCTCGTAAGAAAAACATCAAGTTCTATGCCTGCAAGCTCTCCGTCGAGATTATGGGCTTTAAAACAGAGGAGCTACTGCCAGAGGTCGAGATTATAGATGCTGCGTCGTATTTAAAAGATGCACTAGAAAGCGATGTTCAATTATTTATTTAAATGAATCAACTAGGCTTTAACCCAATTCCCAAAGCAAGCATATACTGGTGGCATAGAAACTACTGGTACGCCGATAACACACTTATAACCTTAGAATAGACGGTGTACGGGCTGGAGGGAAATCCGTGCTAAACATCATCCACGCCTCTTCTGCAGAGACGCCCGCTTCACTACAAAACCATTTCGAGACTTTTCGTGAGCACACCATTGGTATTCGGCATCAGATCACCACTCCCTATGGTAGACAGCCACTGCTGTATGCCGATTGGACTGCAAGCGGACGCTTATATGAACCGATTGAGCGGAAGCTTCAGGAAGCCTTCGGTCCATATGTTAGTAATCCACATACAGACTCCAACATGACCGGATTAACCATGACACTGGCTTATGATGAAGCACGACAAATTATTAAAAAGCATGTAAATGCTGGCCCCCAGGACATCCTGCTCTACTGCGGAAATGGAACAACGGGAGCCGTAAACAAGCTCCAGCGTATCATGGGCTTAAGGCTCCCTGAATGGCTTCAGGACTATAGCTCCCATTCGATGGAGGAGCGTCCTGTGATCTTCACCAGCCATATGGAGCATCATTCCAATATCCTTCCCTGGCAGGAGGGGATTGGTGACGTCGTGACTGTTCCTCCCGGAGAAAATGGAAATATAGATCTTCAGCAGCTTGAAGCCCAGTTGAAATTGTATCAGCATCGCCGCTGGAAAATCGGTTCATTTACGGCTTGCTCCAATGTAACCGGAATTCAGACTCCCTACCAGAAGCTTGCCGCGATTATGCACCGTCACGGAGGCCTTTGTTTTGTAGATTTTGCCGCCAGTGCTCCTTATGAGCCTATCGATATGCATCCTGTCTCACCACTGGAGAAGCTGGATGCAATCTTTTTTTCTCCGCATAAATTTCTGGGTGGACCGGGCACGAATGGCGTTCTAATTTTTGATAAGGCTCTAAGTAATGGTCGTATTCCTGACGAACCGGGTGGAGGTACAGTGGCTTGGGTCAATCCTTGGGGAGGACGCCGCTACACCAATGAAATAGAGATGCGGGAAGACGGGGGAACGCCGGGGTTTCTGCAAGCTTTTCGGACAGCACTTTGCGTGAAGCTAAAGGACCAGATGAATGGAAACGGTCAATATATGGTGATTAGAGAGCATGAGCTATGCCAGCAATTAATGAACGGGCTCCGTAGCATACCCGAATGCTCGCTGCTAGCTGGAGATCATACAGAACGACATGGCATTGTCTCTTTTACACTACGTGATATTCATTATAATCTTGCAGTTCAACTATTGAATGACCGCTTTGGTATACAAGCCCGGGGGGGTTGCTCTTGTGCGGGTCCATATGGGCATTACCTGCTCGGATTAGGATGGGCGCAATCTTCTCAGATCGCTGAGGCAATTACTGTAGGAGACCAGTCGCTTAGACCAGGTTGGATCCGCATCTCTCTACACCCTATTATGACGAATCAGGAGGTAGAGAGAATTGTATCCGCTGTACGAAATATCGCAATCCATTTCCAGCAATGGAAACAGGACTATTTTTATGACGCTTCCACGAACAGTTGGACCCATATCTACGAGGAGAATCCAGCCGAGGCGAAGGTTAAGGAGCTTTTTTCTGTGTAGGCTCCAGCTTATTGTGTGGAAACCTTCACCATATCCAGATCAGCAGCACTGGCGTTGGAGATGACTTGCTCTACATTTTTACAACCTGGAATTACACTGGTTACCGCGGAATGCTGAAGGCACCACGCCAGGGCCCACTGCGCCATATCGAGACCAGAAGGCACTTCGTTCGCTGCAATCTCAGCTACAGCGCGTAGCTGTTTTTGTCTTACATCTTCTTTATGATTAGCTCGCACATCACCCTGACCAAACACCGCATCCGGCTTATACTTGCCGCTTAAATAACCACTCGCCAACGGAACACGCGCCAACACACCCAATTTATGCTCGATGCAGAGCGGAAGAATCTCTTCCTCAGGTTGACGATCCAGCCGATTATATACTACTTGTATGGCCTCTGCTTGAACATCCGCTGCTGCAGAGGTCTGATGTACACCCGAGCCTGATGCACTTATCGAGACACCTAAATGACGGATTTTTCCTGCCTGCTTCTGTCTGTCGAGCATACTCCACAGCTTGTCATTATCGAATTGTTCATCTGTGCCCGAGTGGAATTGATAAAGGTCAATGTATTCTGTCTGGAGTGCACGCAATGAATCATCTAGCTGCTTAAGTACATCCTCAGCACGCCATAACTGTTCCCTCTGCAAATGTCCCTGAAAATGATGTCCGAATTTCGTAGCCACAATCCAGTCTTCTCGTTTCCGGCGAGCCAGATAGCCCCCGATGAACTTCTCTGATAAGTGGTCTCCATAACATTCAGCCGTATCAATCAAATTAATACCCAGCTCTCCTGCCTTATCCAGCATGGCATCAACTTCAACCTGAGTGAAATCCTTGCCCCACTCTCCACCGAACTGCCAAGTACCCAAGCCGATCACTGATACATTCATTCCTGTACTGCCAAGCTTACGATATTTCATCATCATTTCCTCCTTCGTTCTATTTAAATAGTTGATTCGCAATACTAAGCGCTCTTATTTCCATCCTGTACGGTTCTAGCGAATCGCGCCTCGATGGCTTTAACACCCCATAGTGACAGTCCAATAAATGCCAACACATAGAGGATCTCCCACGGCTGGCGAATGAACCGTTCCAGATCATTTCCAATATATGAAACCGCAAATACCATGATCGCTTTCCCTACAGTGAGCGCTAGGAGATACGACCGAAACCTCATACCAGCCAGACCAGCAGCCATATTAATTACAACGAAGGGCCCTACCGGAAATATACTAAGCAGAAAAACATAGCTGAATCCACTTTGCCGCACCCATGTCATGCTTTTGGCTACTTTGGGGCGCTCAGCCCATTTTCGCAGATAACGATGGGACGCCACTTTGCGAATAATCCAAAATGTAGTCACACAGCCCGCAACCAGGCCGATCCAAGAATACAAAAAACCTAACCATAACCCATATACTGCTCCATTTAACCCTACGATCGCAATCGTTGGTAGTGGTGGTATAAATGATTTCATAAACGTCAATGCAATGCCCGGAAAGGGCCCAAACGAACGATATTGTTCAAGCAGATGCCGCAGATTATCCTCTGTCAGCCAAGACATAATATCAAGAAAGTACATAACCAGCTGATCTCCTCATCCGATTGGAATTCTTAACACCTGGTCTCAATTATACACGAAGTTGCGAGCATTCCTACTACATGAATGACAGCGAGTAAATCGTCAGTTACCATAGATAAAAAGTACATATGAGACAGGGGCGTATGGTTATGATCATCCATTCAGAAGCCTTGGTTTTACAACGTACCACTGTGCAGGATTTAGCGTTCGTTCTAGCCATTGAACAAAGCGAAATAAACCGCGTCTATATCGGTCAATGGAATAAAGAAGAACACACTAGTGCCATCCAAGATCCAGATACCCTGCATCTTACAATTTGGGATAGCTTAGGGAAAAGAGACGGCTATATCATCGTAACAGGAATCATGACACTCATCTTACCGTTTGCATTAAAAGAATCGTCATTCATTCCAAGGGGCTTGGGTATGGCAAGCTGTCGCTTCGCCTCCTGAGTGATTGGATCTTTCGCCATACTGAAACGCATCGCCTATGGTTGGATGTTAGGGACCACAATCATAGGGCTCGCCATGTGTATGATAGCTGCGGCTTTACACTGGAAGGCACTCTACGTGACTGTATAAAAGTAGGGGAACACTTTGAATCTCTGCATATCATGTCCATATTAAGGCATGAGTATATGGAGCATGAACAGAAGCTGTAAATTAGATAAAGGACTAGATATAGGGAAAGTCTCCCTATATCTAGGTCTTACAAGAGATAAAAACCAATATAAAGGGAATAGCTCCCTTTTATTTACCGGAATCGTTCAATATCAGGGATATCATAGTGATTTATAGGGAGGTATTCCCTTTAATATCTATTTCATAACCGTAATCGGCTAAATATACGGAGATTTTCCCTATAATCGTCCTCCCAGAGCAATTACGCAAAATAACGTCACATTTTCAGCACCCGCTTTACAAGGACACAACAAAAAGCCGAGCACCAAGCTCCCTAATCCAGAAGCTTACTACTCGGTTTTCAACTCATACACCTCAAACCTCTCCACTGTAACAACCGGTCTGCTCACCTGCCTCCATCTGCCCTGCAACCACAAGAGTGGTCACGTACTTACGGGCATCCGCTGTCAGCAACAATAACTCTATTGTGCTTTTGGCAGGTTCTCCTCTAACAAACTTTATTCGGGCACCGTCCAAGTCCTCTTGGATACTGGCAATGGTATATCCTTTAAAGAGCAGCCCGTCGATCTCTTGCTGTTCTTTGGCATATTCCGCATAAGCAGACACTAGACTACACCTCCGCTAATTTCTGCCTTGGACGGAAGGGGAGCCTCCGCTGCAAAACGCTTGCGTTTTAAATATTTTCCCGAGCCCGCCTTGCCAACAAATTGCTTGTCGCGAATCACAAACTCACCTCTACTGAGGACAGAAACGGGCTCCCCCTTTACTTCAAAGCCTTCAAACGCATTATAATCGACGTTCATATGATGCGTGTCCGCAGAGAGTGTTCGTTCTACAGCTGGATCAAAAATAACCAAGTCAGCGTCGCTGCCTACTGCTACTGTGCCTTTTTGCGGGTACAATCCAAACAGTTTGGCACTGGAGGTCGAAATAATATCCACGAATTTATTTAACGAGATCCGCCCCTTCTGCACACCTTCCGAATAAAGAATCGTAAACCGATCCTCGATGGTCGGTCCACCGTTCGGGATTTTGGAGAAGTCGCCAAGTCCCAGATCCTTTTGCCCTTTGAAATCAAAGGAGCACTGATCCGAGCCAATCGTCTGCAAGCTGCCGCTCCACAGCGCATCCCATAACACATCCTGATTCCACTGCTCACGCAGCGGCGGAGACCATACGTATTTGGCACCTTCGAAATTTGGCTTCTCTAGCGCCGTCTGATCCAGAACTAAATACTGCGGACAAGTCTCGCCGTAAACACGCAGTCCTTTTTTACGTGCTTCAGCAATCTTCCAAGCAGCTTCTGCACAGGTCACATGTACAACATACAGCTGTGAATCCGTCAGCTCGGTCAAATAAGCCGCACGCCCCGTAGCTTCACCCTCCAGCTCTGGCGGACGAGTCAGCGCATGAAAGATCGGATCGGTGTTGCCTGCAGCCAAAGCCTGCTCCACCAAATATTCAATGACATCCCCATTCTCCGCATGCACCATTACGAGCGCGCCTTCTTTTTTCGCAGCTTGCAGTGTCTTAAAAAGTGTACCGTCATCCGCCTGAAAAGTGTTCTTATAGGCCATAAATACCTTAAGTGAGGTAATGCCTTCATTCTCAATAATTTCCGGAAGCTCGCCCAGTACTTTATCGTTTAATTCTGAGACCATCAGGTGGAAGCTGTAATCAATCACCGCTTTATCCTGCGACTTATGATGCCATGTATCTACGGCTTGCTGTAGCGGTTGTCCTTTGGTGGTTAAGCAAAAATCAATGACTGTGGTCGTTCCGCCATATGCAGCCGCAATGGTTCCCGTCTCGAAATCATCGGCTGTAACTGTGCCGCCAAAAGGCATATCCAGATGCGTATGAGGATCGATGCCTCCAGGAAAAACATAACACCCAGAGGCATCTATAATCTCCGCACCCGGGACCTCTAGATGAAGGCCAATCGCTGTAATAACCCCGTTTTCAATCGCCACATCGCCTGTATACGTATCTGCTGCGGTAACGATGATGCCATTTTTAATAATCTTCTTCATCCTTATCCCACCTCCACTTCTGAATAAGAGCCATTTAAGCTACCGATCACCTTCTGACGCTCATTCCAAGTCAGAGGGGCAACCCCAGTGTCTACTGGAACCATATCGATCGCGCCGTCTGCTGGACAGACAATAGAACAAAGATTACAACCTACACAGTCCTCCTCACGAACCTGTAGTATAGCTTTCCCATCTGCATTAGTTAACATATCAATACATTGATGTGAAGCATCTTCGCAAGCAATATGGCATTTATTGCAGTTGATACAGTTCTCCTCATGAATGCGGGCAACGACCTTATAGTTGAGATCCAGATCGCCCCAATTGGAGTATCGGGATACCGATTTGCCGATTAGTTCAGTTACGGAAGCCAGCCCTTTGTCATCCAAATAGTTATTCAGCCCATCGATCATTTCCTCCACAATCCGGAAGCCATGATGCATGACCGCGGTACATACTTGAATGCCCGTAGCGCCCATAAGCATGAACTCCACAACATCCTGCCAGGTAGAAATTCCTCCAATGCCGGAGATTGGAATACCTACTCCCCGGTCACGAGCACACTCAGCCACCATGCTAAGCGCAATAGGCTTCACAGCCGGGCCGCAATAACCGCCATGAGCGCCCTGACCCCCAACATTCGGAATCGTATTCCAGCTATGAATATCTACGCCTGCAAGACTGTTGATAGTGTTGATCATACTAATCGCATCCGCTCCACCCTTAACGGCATGACGGGCAACGACGGTGATATCGGTAATGTTGGGTGTCAGTTTTACTATCACCGGGGTGGTCGCCACTTCTTTTACCCAAGTGGTCTGCGCCTGCACCAGATCTGGTTGCTGCCCCGAAGCAGCGCCCATTCCCCGCTCAGCCATACCATGCGGACAGCCAAAGTTAAGCTCTAGGCCATCTACGCCCACATCTTCTACCCGCTTAACAATCTCATGCCATTTATACTGTGAAGGTTCTACCATCAGGGAGGCGATAATCGCATGATTCGGGAATCTTTTCTTCGTTTCGTAGATTTCCTTCAGATTGACCTCAAGCGGACGGTCGGTGATCAATTCGATATTGTTAAAGCCCGCAACCCGCTGCCCATTGAAGTTCACTGCCGCAAACCGCGATGAAGTATTAATAATCGGATCACCGAGCGTCTTCCACACCGCCCCGCCCCATCCTGCTTCAAAGGCCCGCTGCACTTGATAGCCTGTATTCGTAGGCGGCGCGGAAGCCAGCCAGAATGGATTCGGTGATTTGATTCCTGCGAGATCAATACTTAAATCTGCCATTGATGTTCCCTCCCTGTCTTATAAAATCCAATTTAATTCCTAAGCTCAGCCCACAGATCTAACGGCAGGCTCCTGCAGGCCTGAGAACTGTTTTACAATTGCATAGGCTGCGTCTTTTCCCTGCTGGGCTGCTGATACTACCATGGCCTCCCCTTTGCCTGAACCAAATATGATATCGCCAGCAGCATAAATTTGCGGATCAGAGGTTCTACAGGTGGCCTCATCCACCCTCACAACCCCGCGATCATGCGCAAGACCTAAAGAATCGATCAGATCTAGGCGACGCTTTTGACCAATAGCTATTACAACCGCATCTACCGGAATCAAGAACTCCGAACCCTCTATCGGCATAGGCACTGGGCGTCCATCCTTGCCCGGCTCCTCTGTCAGCTTCATCTGCACACATTCCAGTGCGGTTACATTCCCAAGCTCATCACCCACGATACGCTTCGGCAAAGTAAGCCAGTTAAACTCCACACCCTCTTGCTTCGCAAATTCATATTCAAAATCGTAAGCCGTCATCTCTTCGCGGGTCCGCCTATAGATCATTTTTACATTTGTGGCTCCCAGACGCACTGAGCATGTAGCCGCATCAATAGCTGTATTGCCCGCACCAATAACTGCGACCCGCTGGCCCATCAGCTCTAGCAGAGGAATGGCGGTCTTTGTGGATTCCACGAGGGCAATGGCATCATAGACGCCAGCCAATTTTTCACCTTCAATTCCTAACGGAGGTACATAACCCATGCCTGCTGCCAAGACGATGGCATCATAGCCCGATTTCAACTCTTCTACAGAGACATCTGCTCCGACTTTTACACCTGTACGTATTTCCACACCCAGCTTCTCTACCTGCTCTACTTCCCAAAGAGAGATTGACTGTGGAAGCCGAAACGACACAATCCCATGTGTATCCAGTCCACCAGCCAGTTCCTTGGCTTCGTAAATTACAACAGCAAAGCCCTCACGGGCAAGCTCCCTAGCCGCAGACAACCCCGCAGGACCGCCGCCGATTACAGCTACCTTTTTCCCATTAGGAATGCCTGCTTTAAATAATTGAACTCCGCTGTTCATCGCCCAATCTGTTGCATAACGCTGTAACAATCCGATTTGGATCGGCGCCGAGGCATCATTTAACACACAAGCTCCTTCGCATAGTTCATCTGTAGGACAAACGCGGGCACAGCTGGCACCCACAGGATTGGAATCCATAATCGTCTGTGCCGAGCCCTTCAAATTGTCAGTCGCAATCCGTTTGATAAAGGAGGGGATATTAATGCTGGTCGGACAAGCTTGTATGCAAGGGGCATCGTAGCAATATAGACAGCGATTAGCCTCATCCATAGCACCCTTATAGGTCAGAGGCGGCTCAGCCTCGGCAAAGTTACGCATGAACATCTCTGGTGTAAATGCTGTTAACGGAGAAGAATGCTCCATCACTAGTTCCTCCTTATGGATAATTCTCATCTTTATGTTATATAACATAACATATTTTCCATTTTCTTATGAATATTTTGCTTACATCTTCGGATTATTGTAGTAATATAAGCATTAATAGAAATCATCTCTCAACATCCTGCCTGATCAGGTTATATATACTGACATTCTTTAATCAAACTATAGTCATTTCGAATTTTCGTTGCATTAGACACTTTGTCTAATTTCAAAACTGTATTTTTTACATGTGAGAATAGGCTGAGAATAACAGGACGTTAATGGCTGGGTTGAGTACAGACGATCGAGGGGGAATAACTATGGATTGGGAGCTTGTATTAACCATTCGCGATGCTTTAACAAGACCACTATTCGCAGAGGCCGAAGTCATCGGCGGCAAAAGCGGCTTGAGCCGTGCCATTCGTTGGGTACATGTACTGGAAAGTGCCATTTTCGATACACTGATTCACGGGGAAGAAATGATTCTGACTACGGGGATTGGCGCAAGCGTCGATCTGCCCGCCTCCTTGGAATTCATGCAGAACCTAATCGATAAAAATGCAGCTTGTTTGTGTATTGAGTTAGGTACGTATTTCAGCACCATCCCACAAGAGATGATCGACTTAGCTAACGCAAATGACTTCCCGCTGATCATCTTCACCCGCACGGTTCGCTTCGTGGATATCACCCTAGACCTTCATTCCATCATCATCAATCGGCATCACCGGATGCTGCAAGAACTCGAAAGCATCTCGCGTGAATTTCACCGCCTAACTTTAACCTCACAAGGAACCTTGAAGGTACTACAATTATTGTGTAAAAGCACCCGCACACAAATTATCTATATGCAGCTGCAGGGTAAGCCATTGTTCTTCCCCGCACTTTCGCCGGAGGAGCAAACACCCCTGCTGAATTTCTTCACCGCTTTCGGCGACGAAATGGAAGGTGTTCAGCCTGACGCTGCGCCATATATCCGAGAATATGGACAAAAGACTATTGCAATAAAACCTGTAGGCGCATTGGATCAGACCTGGGCTTATATCTTGATGGTCTGCAATCATAAGCCACAAGAATTCGACTGTCTGCTGCTGGATTCTGCCTCGCTGTCCATTGCTCAGGAGCTGCTACGAACCCGTTATATGGAGGAACGCAAGCTTTTTTCAGAGAATCTTTGGGTCGATGAGCTGATCAATGGTCGCATGGAGGATGACAACCGCTTAAAAGGTCTGATTGGTTCCAATTTCAACGTGGTCAACGAACTCCCTTACCGTGTATGCCTTATAGAGATCAAGAACCCCAGAGATGTAAAATGGAACAGCTCGGAGAACGAATGGGAATCTATCACCTTCCATCTTTCGCTCACCCTGCGTTCCATCTTCGAGAAACATTCCCTACGTCCGCTGATCACACTCAAGAACAATCGCCTCACCGTCATCGCACTCGACATTCAATCAAAAATGCCTGGAAAAATGCGGCTTCAGCAAGCACTCGAGGCCCTTCAGCATATCCGCTCCGACGAGAAGCTCAAAGATTTGCAGCTGGTTATCGGAGTAAGCAAATCGCATAAGCGCCTAAAACGGGCCTATTCCGGTTACCAAGAAGCCCTGCAAGCCTTATCGTTATACTCCTGTTATCAGAAGTCACTGCTGTTTTACGATGAGCTTGGCGTTTTTCAATTACTACTTAGCTTAAATGACGGGAAAACGTTGCAGAACTTCATTCGCAGCTATCTTGGTCCATTAATCGACCACGATCAAACTAAGGGCTCCGAGCTGCTTCTCACACTGCGAGTCTACCTTGACCATGATGGTTCCAAACAGATTGCCGCGCGAAATTTGTTCATCGTTAGACAGTCACTGTATTATCGTCTGGACAAAATAACAGAACTGCTGGGCGAAGACTTCATGCAGCCGGAGAACCGGATCTCCATTCAGGTTGCCCTGCGTGCCTACCAATTCCTATACCCGGACAAAATCACTTTGCCCAGCCCCCGCTCAGTACAGATTTAAACGTATCAATAATAAACTCTATATCTTCATCTGTGGAGGATAAGGGCGGAGCGAAGGTAAGCACATTGTTGAACCCAGCTACCGTATCGCCATTCTTGCCGATAATAAGTCCTTTGGATTTGCATTCAGCAATAATGCCTTTCACAATACTCAGATCAACCGGTTTCTTACTGGCCTTGTCTTCAACCAGCTCAATCCCTGTCACCAAGCCAAAGCTGCGGACATCACCTACAAGCTTGTGATCCAGTAACTCAGTGAATGCAGTGTTCAGTCTTTTGCCCAAAAGCTCTGCACGTTCCACTAGCTTCTCCTGCTCGATAATTTCCAGATTGCGTAACGCTAGTGCACACGAAGCCGGATTACCACCAAACGTGTTCACATGACGGAAATGACCGTAATCATCACTATTGTCCTTAAATACCTCATAGATATCCTTACGAACAGCTGTGGCGGACAGGGGAAGATAAGCACTGGTCAATCCTTTAGCCATTGTCACGATGTCCGGCTTCACATGATAGTTGTGATGACCAAACTTACGTCCAGAGCGTCCAAATCCACAAATCACCTCATCTATAATAAGCAGCACGCCGTGTTTGCGGCAGATTTCCTGCACCCGATTCAGATAGACTTGATGCGGCACGATGACGCCACCGCCCGTAATCACAGGTTCCATAATCACCGCAGCTACCGTCTCTACGCCTTCCCAAAGGATCATATCCTCTATTGACTGTGCACATTGGAGGTTGAATTCTTCCACAGAAATCCCTGCCGGGCGGCGATAGCTGTCCGGGGGAGCTACATGCAGAAACCCACCCGTCAGCGGTTCATACTTATATTTGCGCTGAGCCTGACCCGTCGCAGATAACGCACCAAGCGTGCTGCCGTGATATCCACGGTAACGGGCAATAAATTTATGGCGATAATGCTGGCCGATTTGCTGCTGGTACTGGCGGGCTATTTTAAACGCAGCTTCGTTGGCCTCTGACCCACTGTTGGAAAAGAAAATCACGTATTCGTCTCCAAGCCACTCATTCAGCTTCTCCGCCAGCGCAATCGCCGGGAGGTGACTTTGCGTCAGCGGAAAATAAGGCAACGTCAGCAATTGGTTGTAGGCTGCTTCCGCCAGCTCCTTGCGGCCGTATCCCACGTTTACACACCATAACCCAGACATTCCATCCAAAAAGCGATTACCCTGTATATCCGTAATCCACGATCCACTTGCCGAGGCGGCAATCATAGGCGGATTTTTTTCACTGTAAGGCGTAATGTTGTGCCATAAATATTGCTGATCCTTCTTCAACGCAAGCTCGCTATCATTCCCAAGACGCTGCATAAGTTTTTCTCCTCTCTAGTAGCTCAGTTTCTCTAATAGCGGGCAGTGATCATCTTTTTACGTGTATAGAATTCCACCCCATCTCGCCCATTGGCATGCAGATCTCCATAGAATGATTTCTTATAACCCGAGAAGGGAAAAAAGGCCATGGGTGCAGGCACGCCCAGATTCACACCCAGCATCCCTGCATCAATTTCTTCCCGGAATTCACGGATCGCCTTTGCGCTATCTGTATAAATGCACGCCCCATTCGCGAATGGGGACTGATTCGTTACCGCTATCGCTTCACTCAGACTTTTCACACGAATCACAGACAATACTGGCGCAAAAATTTCATCCTTCCAGATGGTCATTCCCGGCTGTACATAATCAAAGATCGTCGGCCCGATAAAATAACCCACACCGCCCGCAGCCGGATCTTTCCGTCCGTCTCTCACAAGCTCGGCTTGTTCAGCCTTTCCAGTCTCAATGTAATCGAGCGTACGCTCCTTATTCGACTGACGGATGACCGGACCCAGAAATACCCCGTCAGCGGCACCATTACCAATCTTAACCTCATCCGCACCAGCTATCAGGCGATCAACTAGCTCGTCAGCGATAGCCTCATGGACTACCACAACCGAGCAAGCCATACACCGCTCACCCGCAGAGCCAAAGGCCGCCGCAATAATATTTTTCACCGCATTGTCCAGCTCCGCGTCAGGCAGAACAATGGAATGATTCTTAGCTCCTGCTAAAGCCTGCACCCGCTTGCCCTGCGCCGTCCCTGTCTTGTATACATATTCCGCGACCGGCTGCGAGCCCACGAACGAAATCGCCTTCACTTCCTCATGTTCCAGCAGCCCGTTGACCACCTCATGTGCTCCATGAACAACATTCAGCACACCTGGCGGAAAACCCGCTTCGGCAAATAGCTCAGCCAACCGATTAACGAGCAGTGGCGTACGCTCAGAAGGCTTCAGCACAAAGGAATTCCCACAAGCAATGGCGAGTGGAAACATCCAGCAAGGGACCATCATCGGAAAATTAAACGGGGCAATCCCCCCAATAACCCCCAACGGATAACGGTACATCCCGGATTCAATTCCGGTAGCGATATCAGGAAGCTGGCTGCCCATCATTAATGTGGGGATGCCTGCGGCAAATTCCACACACTCAATACCGCGCTGCACCTCCCCCTGCGCCTCTTCCAGACTCTTCCCATTCTCCAGCGTAATCAGCTCAGCCAGCTCATGCCAATGCTCTACCAGCAGCTGTTGATATTGAAAGAAATAACGTGCGCGACGGGGCACGGCGACTCTTTTCCACAATTGAAATGCTACAGCAGCCGCATCGACCGCCCTACCCAATTCTTCTTTGCTTGATAGGGGCACGTAGGCAATTACTTCACCGGTCGCCGGATTATATACCTCTTCTTCCTGCCCAGATGACGACGCTACCCAAGCGCCATTCACATAATTCTTAACCTTTCCGACTTGTGTCACTAGGAGAGACATAACTCGCACCTCTTTCTCTATTTCAGATGCACAGATAGACTGCTGATTATAATAGATGACCGCCAGAACGGGCGGCCATCTATTATAACTATAAGTTCGACTTCTTACTTTGCCGCCATTTCTACGATTTCGTTCGTGTAAGCTGCATCTACCTTAGCCGGTTCTTTAATAACACCGAACTTTTGCGAAATATCAGCCGTTTGCTGGAACGCTGCTGCATCGGTGAATCCCATTTTGGCACTATCAAAGCCCTCAGGCAGAATCAGCTTGGCAACCTCGGTCATCATCGTTAGTTGATGCTCTTTAGTCGTACTGCCATCTTCCGCTTGCTTCATTACACTGTCCACCGCAGCCGCAGGATCGGCAATGGCGTCTTTCCAGCCCTTCAAAGAAGCGCGAACAAACTTGGCCGCAGTCTCCTTGTTCTCCGCAAGCCATTCCTTATTGGCAAACAGGTTATCCTCCAGCATCGCTACACCTTCTGTATTCATATCGATCACATTCAGATCCTCTGCCTTGATGCCCGACTCAAGTACAACCTGATATTCGTTATATGTCATCGCCGAAGCCGCATCAATCTGATCCCCTAAGAACTGATCCATCGTAAAACCTTGCTTCGTAAAGCTTAGATCCTTGTTCGGATCGAATTTATATTTATCAAACAGGGCTAATAGCTCAAATTCATTGCCACCCATCCAGTTCCCAACCTTTTTACCTTTTAGATCGGCTGCGGAATTGATGCCTGCCGATTTTTTGGAGACTAGGACCAATCCGCTCTTTTGATAAATTTGCGCGATTTGCACCAGCGGCATACCCTCTTCCAGACTCGGCAGTAGACTGGCTACCCAACCAACACCAATATCCGCAGAACCACCTGCCACTTGCTGTTCTGGAACAATATCCGGCCCACCCGGCAAAATCTCTACATTTAGTCCCTCTTCCTTGTAATAACCTTTATCCTGCGCCACAAAATACCCGGCGAATTGCGCCTGCGGCACCCATTTCAGCTGCAGCTTCACGGTTACCGGATCAGCCGCTGGTTCAGCCGCAGCACTTGCCTCAGGAGCTGCTGAAGTTTCAGGAGCAGTCGTAGCTTCAGCTGCCGGGTTATTATTATTGCCCCCGCAACCCGCCATTAAAGAAACACTCAACATCATCACGATCGCCAACAAACCACCACGAAATTTGTGTTTTTTACCGTTCATCAATGAAACTCCCCCTACCATAATTTAGGTTTGTACCAAGCATAAGCGCCTTCCGCGTCCTTATAAGGACAATAAGCGCTTAAGCGAGAAATATAAGGAATGATGTATAGTGTGAAACTTATAGATCCTTATATTTTAAGACAGCACAGTATGAACAATCATCGCGGTGCGCGCTATGCAGACAGCCGTGGGCGGTTTCTCTATTCCATTCCCACATCACTGGATGTAATAAAGGTAAGGTTAACGCTGCGAAGGATGCCACTTGATGAATACTTTCTCCAGTCGCTCAACCACCAGGTAGAAAAGTACACCTGCAATGGCAGCCAGAACAATGCAGGACCAGCCTAGCGGCATTTTGGCGACCTTTATGGAATTGGAGAGCAGATACCCAAGCCCTTTGGAGGAGAAAAAGAATTCCCCAACGATGGCCCCGATCATGCTGGCAGTGGCGTTAATCTTCAGCGCCGTAAATATATAAGGCAGACTGCTCTGAATCCGCAAATAACGAAATACTGCCGGCTTACCCGCCGCGTAGGAATGCATCAGATCCAAAGCCAATGGATCGATCGCCGCCATGCCTTTATAGGCATTGATCGCCATTGCCGCCATCGTAGTCGCCGTTACTATGGCAATTCGCGAGCCTATTCCATCCCCGAACCACAGATTCATAATGGGCGCGAGGGCGACGATGGGCACAGCATTTAGAGCAGCAACCAGCGTTAAGCTTCCGCTCCCCCAACGCGGCCACGCAGTAGCGGCTAATGCAATCAGAAATCCAATCGCAGAACCAACCAACATTCCTAACACAGCCTCAGTAAGGGTGTATCCGGTATAGGACAACAACAAGCTGAAATTATCTCTCATGGTCGCAGCAATGGCTGTAGGCAGCGGCAGCTGATATTTTTTCAAATCAAAGATCTTATGAAAAAATTGAAATTCCCATAGGACAAGGAACAACACACCCGCTAACATAGGCAGTAACACCCTTGTGTTAAAGATTCTCTTCAGCATTCGTGAACCGCCCCAACGCGCTGGTTCAGCCGTTTCATTACTTACAGGGCCAATAAACGGGATCTCCCGAACAGAGTTGGTCTCCATTAGCCACCGCCTCCTTTCGGACGATATTCAGGCTGCCACGGTGCTACCAGACGTTCGATTAGACTAATCAACCAATAGCTTGCAATTCCCAACAAAGCGCCAACAATCACCGTAGACCAGAACATATAGGTATGAGAGCTGCCATAGTAGAGATTGCGCAGCATGATTACACCAATCCCGTGCTGTGCACCCATCAGCTCTACCAGAATAGCACCAGTGACAGCAAGCGGAGCAGCTATTTTAAGTCCCCCGAACAAACCAGGCAGAGCTGCTGGAAATCTCAGTTTCCAATAGACTGCCCACGGCTTCGCTGCGTAAGAATGCATTAATTCAAGCGCTGAAGGATCTACACTTCGCAAACCGCGTAGCATGTTCAATGCCACCGGGAAAAAGGTGATATAGCCCGAAATAATAATCCGTGAGGTCTGTTCATCGCGCACAATCCCATAGATGATTGGCGCCAGCCCTAGAATCGGAATCATTTGTGAGGCAATCGCATAAGGAAAGGTTAACTGCTCTATTGTCTTCGATAAGCTCATCAGCACTGCTAATGAGGCACCAGCCACAGCCCCAATCAGGAAACCAACACCCGCATTGCCGAAGGTCGCGGCTCCTTCCTTCAAGAGTGTGCCTCCATACTGCCACAAGGTGGCTAACACCTCATGCACATAAGGCAGTTTGGACTGTGCTAGCGGCGTCTCCACCACATGGAGCAGCATCCAGGAGGTTCCTTCCCAGAGCAGCAGCAGACCCACAATCCAGACAAACAACGGCAGCAGGCGACCTCGTATGAAGATACTGCCCCCTCTCATCCTCACACCCCTTCGAAGCTGTCGCGAATATTTGCGATCAGTTCGAAAAACGCTGGGCTGTTTCTCATTTCCGCCGTTCGTGGACGTGGCAGAGGAATATCAACCACAGCGGACAAGCGACCTGGATGCGGGGAAAGAACAAACACCCGGTCAGAAAGGAATATAGATTCAGGAATACTATGCGTTACAAAGACAATGGTGTTCTGCACCTTACTCCAGACGGACAGCAGCTCTTCATTTAGACGCTCACGCGTAAATTCATCCAGCGCAGAGAACGGCTCATCCATCAGCAGAATTTCCGGCTCCATCGACAACGCCCTGGCAATCGCCACACGTTGCTGCATCCCTCCACTTAGCTGCCATGGATATTTATCTGCAAAGCTCTGCAGCCCCACTAGATCAAGCAGCTCCATCGCCTTTTCCTCTCGGATCGACTTCTTGACGCCCATCAGTTCCAGTGGCAAGGTAATGTTATGCTTCACCTTCCGCCAGTCATACAGCACTGGACTTTGAAAAACAATGCCATATTTCTGGGCCAGCCTTGCTTCTCTGGCACTTTTTCCAGCGACTACAATATTCCCGCCCGTTGGCACGATGAGATCTGCCATCAGTCTCAAAAGCGTTGTTTTGCCACATCCTGAAGGTCCGAGCAGTGAGACGAACTCCCCCTTGGCAATATCAAGACTCACCTGATGCAGCGCAAGCACTTCTGCAGCTTCTGTACGATAGCGCATTTCAACATTTTCCAGCTGAATTTCCGGAATATTGGTCGCGAGTAATGACATCCTCAGCCCCCCCTTATCAAAATAAGCTCTGCATTTAATGTTAGTTAATCTAACTCATAATTGAGTAAATTGAGTTAATTCTTCTGTCGTGTAGTATTAACTAACATGTTACACCCTGCTCGCTACACTCTCATTAGACAATTAGTAAAATAGCTCCTGTGAATTTGCGTCATTTTGTCTATGAGACATTTTTCGAGTTGCGAATCAGAACTTATTTTTTTATATCCGTAAATATGTGGTAATATTTATCCAATATCTCTCCTTAGTAGGTGACAATAGACCCATGGGATCTGTAATTTCGAATTATATTGTTATTGTTGCTATATCAGGTGTGCTGAGCGTACTACTAGCCCTTTTCGCCTATTATAAAAAAACCGATTTCTTAGGCATCAGAGCTTTTGTTATAAGTTCCTTTGCATCTGCTATTTACACCTTCGGTTTTGCTTTAGAGCTATCAGGAAAAACACTGGAGGAAATCAGTCTCTGGATTAAGCTAGAGTATCTGGGGATGCCCTTTATTGCACCGGCAAGCCTAATTATGGTGATACATTTCGTTGGGCTGGAGGGTTTGTTTAAAAAAGGCATGCGGGTGGCATTATTTATCATTCCGTTCATTTCAACACTGTTGGTATGGACTAACGATTATCATCATCTCTTCTATAAATCCATTTATTTACGAGACAATACCCCGTCCCCACTTGTTGATGTAGTGATGGGACCTTGGTATATTGTTCACGGCAGCTTTACTTTTGGCTGTCTGCTGGCAGCCATTTGCCTTATGATCTGGCAGTGGAACCGAATGAAGCGAGTATACCGCAGGCAAATCATTACGATCATCATCGGACTAAGCCTTCCCACCCTTGGCTCATTTTTATATCTAATGGGCTTAACGCCTTACGGTATGGACCCGGTCCCCATCATTATGAGCTTGACTTCATGCCTATATATTTGGGCTATTTTATCCCGGGGAATGTTAACTGCCGCACCTATTGCTCGTGAGAATCTGTTCGAAAGCATGCGAGAAGGCGTGCTTGTCACCGACCGTTCGGACATGCTAGTCGATTACAATCGTGCAGCTGCGGATATGATAGAGGGGCTGAACTCCTCATCGATTGGCAGACCCTTAGCGCAGCTGTTTCTTAACGCAGGCAAAGACGCCTTGTCCTATGTAATGGATGCCGAGCCGCTGTTGCGCGAAGAACGGGAAGTGGCTTGGAACAAAGCTGGTGAAATCTGTTATTATCAAATCCGCTCCTCTCCGGTACAAAAACAAGGGGGAAACATCGCGGGCCAGATGATTATGCTGATCGACGTGACTGAACAAATACTGCTTCGGGACAAACTGCGTCAATTGGCTACGATGGACAGCTTAACGGGGATATATAACCGCACCTATTTTTTGGAGCTCAGTCGAGCGCTGCTTACACAGTCCGCCAGCCTGCGCAGTTCATTCTCCATGATTTTACTGGATGTAGACTTCTTCAAGAGCATTAATGACCGCTACGGGCATCAATATGGAGATCAAGCTCTCCAGCATATTGTTCAGGTGTGCAGCAGACATCTACGAGAAGGAGATCTCTTCGGTCGTTATGGCGGCGAGGAATTCGTGATCTGTCTACCAGATACGTCGTTGAAGCAAGCTGCAAGGCTCTGTGAAACTATCCGTGCCGATATTGAACAAAGCATCTTGTACACGCTTATCGGGCCCATTAACGTGACCGCCAGCTTCGGAGTAGTAGAAGCCCTAAGTCTTGAAGCCACTCTAGAAGAGCTGCTCTCAGAGGCTGATCATGCCCTGTACAGTTCGAAAAGAAACGGACGAAACGCTGTTCACCTCTCCCAGAGGTCAGAAATCACCCTTTTCAAACCTATATAAATGCATTCTTGTCCCTAATAGCGCATTCCTCAACCGTCCTAATTTTTCATAGTCTGTTTTTAGGTTTAATAGGAGTTATCTGAAAATTTAATCAGAGTGTAGGAAAAATTCGCTTTATGGATATGGGAGGCGCAAGAAATAATGAGGAACCATACAATGATGCAATTTTTTGAATGGCATGTTGCTGCGGACGGCAAACACTGGGATCGCTTAAAAGAAACAGCTCCCGCGCTAAAGGCCGTAGGCATTGATTCTGTTTGGGTACCTCCTGCGACAAAGGCCGTCTCCGCTGACGATACAGGCTATGGCGTGTATGATCTATACGATCTGGGCGAATATGACCAAAAAGGTACGGTACGCACCAAATATGGCACCAAGCAAGCACTGATCGACGCCATTTCGGAATGTCAAAAAAATGGTATAGCGGTGTACGTTGATTTGGTCATGAATCATAAGGCAGGCGCGGATGAAAAGGAAATCTTTCAGGTTATCGAGGTCGACCCTAATGACCGGATGAAAGAAATCTCCAAGCCTTTCGAGATTGAGGGCTGGACTAAGTTCACTTTCCCCGGCCGCGGGAATGAACACTCTTCCTTTAAGTGGAATCACAATCATTTCAACGGCACTGACTTTGATGCTAAATCGGGGCGAACAGGAGTATTTCGTATCGTAGGCGAGAACAAAACATGGAACCAGAATGTGGACGACGAGTTCGGCAACTACGATTATCTAATGTTTGCAAATATTGATTACAGTCATCCAGAGGTCAAAAAGGAAATGATCCAATGGGGAAAATGGCTGGTGGACACGCTCCACTGCAGCGGCTTTCGCTTAGATGCCATCAAGCATATTAACCATGAGTTTGTAAAAGAATTCGCGGTAGAAATGTTTAATAAATGTGAGAAGGATTTCTATATCGTGGGTGAGTTTTGGAATTCGGATTTAGAATCCTGCCGACAATTTCTAAATACCGTGGATTATAAGATCGACCTCTTCGATGTCTCCCTTCACTACAAGCTGCATTCAGCTTCCTTGGGGGGTAGAAACTTTGATTTAACTAAAATCCTCGACGACACACTGGTGCAGACCCATCCTACCAATGCTGTAACGTTCGTTGATAATCATGATTCTCAACCCCATGAAGCTCTGGAATCTTGGGTAGATGATTGGTTTAAGCAAAGTGCTTATGCACTTATCCTACTGCGACGCGATGGATATCCGGTTGTGTTTTATGGCGATTATTATGGAATTGAAGGTCCTACACCTGTACCAGGTAAAAAAGATGCCATTGATCCGCTATTATACACCCGCTATCACAAGGCTTATGGTGAACAGAAGGATTATTTCGATCATCCCAACACGATTGGCTGGACGCGGCTCGGTGTGAAAGACATCGAGCGCTCCGGTTGTGCGGTTGTGATTAGTAACGGTGAGAACGGCCAAAAAAGAATGTTCGTAGGGGAAAAACGCGCTGGTGAAGCATGGGTGGATTTCACCCATAATCACAAGGCGACTATAACGATTGAAAAAGATGGCTGGGCGACCTTCCCGGTCAACGGCGGCAGCGTATCTGTTTGGGCGCTACCCGATGCAGGGACTGACAAAAGGTAATTATGTTGTATATAAATAGGGTGCTCATCGCCATTTTTTCAGCGATGAGCACCCTATTTTAGTTGTTGTTTGGAGTATTTTCTGGATGACGGGATACTAGCCTTACCAGATCCAGTGTAAGGATGGGCAACGTTACGGAAGCTGGATAGGCCAAGTAACGCGGCTCCCACTCCGGGCTGAACTTTTCTTTATAGCGACGCAGTCCGGCAAAGCCGTACCAGTGTCCACCTCTTTTAAACACGAGATGAGCCAGTTTTTCCTCTCGTAGTGCTCCGGCATTCTGACCCACACTGGATAGTGGAGCATTGCCAAGATTAAAGCGGTGATACCCCTCCGACTTCGCCCATTCCAGCAAACGAATGAATAAATAATCCATCGTACCATTCGGTGCGCCCTTTCGATGGCGCATTAAATCAATAGACAGGGTCTCTCCCCGGTCATACCCCGGTGCAATCGAAGCAAAAGCCAGTACCAACCCTTCGCTGTTCCGCAGGATCGCAATGGGCGCTAGCTGTAGATAATCTTCCTTGAACCATCCCAGCGAATATCCTTTTTCGACTCGCCTGCTCAACCATTCATCCGAAACCGACCGCAGCTCTCGCAGTAAATTTTCAGCATGTGGTGCAGTTGCAATTTCAAAAGCATAACCTTCCCGTTCAAAACGATTGCTTACACTGCGCAAATCACTATTCTTTTTGCCACTTAGCGTAAAGGTATTGAGCGTTACCAATGCCTCTTCACCCAGCTTGAAGAAGCGATAGCCCTGCTCATGATAGATGGATAAGAAGGCAGGCGTAGCTTGATAGAAAACGACAACCAGCCCAAATTTATCCGCAGCTTGTCTGAATTCATTGATAGCTTCGTTCATTAAGCTTTTCTCACCTAGCGGATCACCTAGGACAACGAGCTTGTCTCTGACTCTGGAAAACGCGAGAAGCACCTTGTCATTCTGCGCCCAGAAGAAGCTTTTATCCCCTAAAAACAGCATATGAGTCAAGGCATTGCCTTGAACGCCCTCTAAAAAGCGCTTCAGCTTGGCTATATCAAAAGCACCGAAAAGCTCCTCCGCCTTATGATGCGGCCGAAGGGTTACCAGCATAGTGAGAATGATCCAGGAGAAGGCTAGCCCTCCGATTGCCGTAAAGGCGACATGACTATGCCGCTGAAGCCATTCAGGCTGCACTCCGGGAGGCAGATGCTTCAGAAATCCACGATGTACATAACTGCCCATCAAATAATAAGTAAGCGCGATGACAGACGTTAGGGCAAACCACCAGATCGTGCTCTGTTTACTGACTTGGGCACTGATTCGATAAAACCGAGATCTGGATACCCACAGGATGAGAGCTACCAGAAGCAGAAAAAGTGCCTCTTCATAATCAAACCCCTTAGCCACAGCAAACACCGATCCAGTGAACAGAAGTATGCTAGTCCATACATATGCACTATGTACTCGCAACGTAATCCCCCGTGACAATATAATTAGCATGAAACCAATAAGTACAGACAGATGATGCGACAATTGCATCACTGGAAAGGACAATATCTCCTCCGTAATCTTCAACCTATACAACAACCCCGGCGTTGCAGTAGATAACAAGAGAATCAGACCGCTTGCTAATACTAACTTACCGAGAGCCCACACCCCTAGATCGCTCAGAAAGGAATACTGACCCGGCCACCCCCAAATCTTTTGCCATAGATTAAGAGAGGGTTCGAACCCTGGAGCTGAACGATCTAGACCCTTTTTTCCTTGCAAACCAATTTCCAGTGCAGCCAGCACCAATCCAATCAACCAAGGAATGACATAATAAAACAATCTAAAGATAACAAGTACCGCCATCGCCTTATCGCTCTGGTATCCAAGCTGTGTAAGTCCAAGCAAGGCGATAAGATCAAATGCACCGATACCGCCGGGGGCCATACTCAATATGCCTGCAATGGCGGCAATCGTAAACACACCAAAGATAGCTATGAAATGGACCTCGTCCAAAAGATGGCTGCTGATGGTCCAGAAAGTCACGCCTGCAAAGCTCCATTCCAAAAAGGAAGCACCCACAGAAGCCACGACTGTAAACCATGGTGTTCTGCCTTCTCCACGGTTAATCCACTTTGCATAAAGTGCTGAGCGCTGTACAAACACAAATATCGGCAAATAAAGCGCCATCCCCCATACTGCGAATACGAGCCAGCGATGTTCTTCCAGCAAAGCCGTTGCCGGGAGTATGCCAAAGATATTAGCCCATGAAAGCAAGGATAACCCAGTAATCATAAGTGGGGATAGAAATACGATGGCCGGGGTTAGCACAGAGGTTGGCACTCCACTTTTTTTATACAGCAGCGTCCTTAAACCCACTCCAGCCAGACCCGCAAAGCCAATCAAATTATTAAATGTATTAGCAATCCATGCATACCGAAACGTACTCCATAGCCCTACTTTTAAACGGAAATGTGCCCGAATCAAATAGTCATAGGCACTCATTACAGCTACTGCGAGAAGGGCAAAGCCGACCATTTGAAAAATAGCGGACGTGGGCACGCGCCTAAGTTCACGCATAATAAGCCCTAAATGAACCTGCTTCAGCTCATGTTGCCCCTCCCAGTATACGAACGCAATAATAGCGACTGGAAAAAGAGCTCTGACCGCCCTGATCCGATAGATAGATAGGATTAGCCTTACAATTTTGAATCTTTCTAATGTCTGTTGCTTAGAATGCATGAGCCCACCTGCCTTTACCGCTGACACATGTTGTGCTAGACAATTTTTACAACTAATTCATTATAGCAATACTTGGAATAGAAGACCCGTGATAATCAACACCTAATCCATTAGACTGCCAACAGTGCCTTTACCCCTGCAATAATTAAAGAATTTATGGGAAAAGTGGAGTAATCATAATAAATATATTACGAAGATGGACAGGTTATTATGACGGAACTTTACTTAAGGGTGCTTTGTCAGTATTGGCAAACAATGCGTTAAAAGAACATGTAAATTAAAGTTTAAACCTAAAAATACATAACAAAAAGGACATCCCTCACGGCAAAGGATGCCCTTTTTATTATGTAATGCGGTTTACAATAGGTTATACACGGATATCAAATCTGCCTTTGCTATCCGTTGTTGCGGTAGCTATCTCTTGCGGACTTGCTGCAGCAGGCTTATTGTTCGCAGGTTTGGCAGGTGCCTCTACAACACTGTTAGCGGAGGAAGCACTGCTCTGAGACTTCTGCGAGATTTGTGCCTCGATGGTCTTAATCTGTTGTTCAATTTGCTTCGTTTTCGTTTCCTTGGTCTTGTCATCGTCTGCGCTGGTATTAATCTTGTCCAGTTCAGCTTCTAGCTTCGCTTTTTGTTTCTCAAGCGTACTGGTATCTGTAGTGCTAGATGTCGAGGTAGTATACGTTGTGGAACCTGAGACTGCTGATATACTCATGGTTATCCCTCCCTTCCTTACCTCCAATATAATCCTTTTGCAAGTAAGGAACGTTAAGACCCGCTGAAAGTTTGCTGAAAATACTACTTGCTGGTTGTAAGGATGGGCTGCTAGGCGCTTGCTTTTCCTCGTCTAACAAGCAGCATATAAGAAAGAATCGAGAGAAGTCCGGTCCCTGCTATTACAATCGCCATCGGAAGTGCTGATTCAACTCCCCCAAGACCAACAAGTGGCGCCACACAGCTACCTAGCAGCAGAGGAATTAATCCGATTAACGCCGAGGCACTGCCTGCCGCTTCTCCTTGATCCTGCATCGCCAATGAGAAGCTGGTCGCTCCGACAATCCCCACACTGGAGACAACTGCAAATAAACAGATCAGAATAGGGATCAGCCCTCCTCCTACCAGAATCGTCAGCAGTAGTAAGAGGCCTCCCGTCGTACAGAGCAATAGTCCGCTAAATAGCAATTTAGTCTCACTTACCTTGCCAGCAAGTCTGCCGGCAATTTGGCCTGTAATAATAATTCCAATCCCATTCACAGCAAAGATCAGACTGTATACCTGCGGTGTAACCGCAAAAATATTTTGCAATACAAAAGAAGAACCTGAGATATAAGCAAACATGGATGCCGTAACAAAACCTTGCGACAAGGCATAGCCCATAAACTTACGATTGCCAAGCAATACCCGGAAGGTAAGCAGTGTCCCCTTCAGTCCACTCTTAGAGCGTCGCTCCTTCGGCAGTGTCTCTGGCAAGCGCAATAAAATGGTTAGACAAAAAATAATTCCGGCAGCAAATAAAACTAAGAATATCCCCTGCCATGTAGTTACTCTTAACAGTTGGCCCCCAATAACCGGAGCCAAAATCGGTCCGAGACCATTCACAATCATCAATAGTGAGAAGAACTTAGTGAGTTCAGAGCCACTATATAAATCACGAACAGCCGCTCTAGAGACAACCACGCCTACTGAACCAGCAAGCCCCTGAATAAACCGTAAAGCAACCAGCAGTCCAATCGACGGACTAAAAGCACACAGCACTGATGATATGGCATAGATGAACATTCCTATAAGCAGCGGACGGCGACGGCCATACACATCACTCAGCGGTCCAGCGACCAACTGTCCTGAAGCTAGTCCAAGCAAAAAGAAGGTCAGACTAAGCTGTACTAAAGCAGCAGTCGTACCGAAATCCGCGACAAGCGTAGGCAGTGCAGGCAAATACATATCAATCGACAACGGGCCGATCGTTGTAATGGAACCGAGAATCACAGCCAGCTGTAATCTCTGCTTCCGTGAGGGTCCACCTGCGGCAAGCTTATTACCATTTTGCATTCCAATCATAATCCTTATTTCAACCTTTCTAAAGCAACCCATAGGCCTTTTTTTGTATTCTTCATACTAACGTAAAGGAAGTGAATTGATCAATCCTTTTATGGAGGGCTGCTAGCGCCTGTGTAACAAAAATAACCGCCTTCCGGCGGTTATTCTGATTGTTTTATGCATTTGTAGATGTGCTGCGCATTTGCAACCAATCTCTAGCGGCTTCAGCCTCAGCAACACTCAGGCGATGACCTTGGTTGCCCCAGTGTGTTGTCACCTCTGCGCCTGCCTTCTGTAAAATAATCTCCAAATCCTCAGTCTCCGAAGAAGCGATAAGCGGATCATTTGTACCTGCTCCAATGAAGATAGACACCCCTTCAAGAGAAGGAAGCTCTACATTCCGCAGCGGCACCATCGGATGCAGTAGAATTGCGGCGCGGAAAACCTCCTTATAGTGGAACAGCAAGCTGCCGGCAATGTTTGCACCGTTAGAGTAACCCACGGCTACCAGATTGTTGGCATCAAATCCGTACTGCGCTGCGGCATCGTCCAGAAACTGCTTAATCTCGTGAGTACGGAAGATTAGATCGGCTTCATCGAACACCCCTTCAGCCAGCCGCCGGAAGAACCTCGGCATACCATTCTCTAGAACATTCCCTCTGATACCCAGAACTGATGAATCTGGAGATAATAACCCCGCAAGCGGTAGTAAATCTTGCTCATTGCCCCCCGTACCGTGGAATAATACAAGCGTGGGCTTCGTTATATCCTTACCTTTATGAAATACATGAATCATCCCTGCTTCACCTCAATTTCTCTTATTTGAATAGGACTTAAATTTTCTTCGATAGCCGTACGATGCGGTTCATACCAAGAAGGCAGCATCAATTTCTCGCCCAGAGCATCCGGTGCCTCATCTCGAGCAAAGCCTGGAGGGTCTGTAGCAATCTCGAAGAGGATCCCCCCTCTTTCACGGAAATAGATCGCATTGAAGTATTGGCGGTCTTGAACCGGTGTTGGATGATGTCCATGGCTCTGTACATGTTGCCCCCATTCCAGCTGCTCAGCATCATCTTTTGCACGCCATGCAATATGGTGAACCGTACCTGTACCTCCTGCACCTAGCGGGATTGGCGTTGTCTTCAGATCAATAATATTACCCAAATCGCCAGTGGTTCTGTAACGACTATATCCGTCTCCATCCGCGATATGCTCCATTCCCATCGTATGGACAAGCGTCTCTGCCGTTTGCAGCGGATTGTTGCTGTAGAGCACAGCGCCACCGAACCCTTTGATCGCATGCTCGGCAGGAACCCCTCCGAAAGACCACTTACTAAGCGCTCCTTCCTCACGTTCCACAAGGTCAATACGTAAACCGTCATAATCAGTGAAGGATAGATAGGTTTCCGAGATTCTATTGCTGAGGGTGACCGAAATTTGATATGCAGCAAGACGTTGTTTCCAGAATGCCAATGAGCCCACAGGTATTGCATAAGTGGTTACACCGACCTGTCCAGCGCCGATTCTACCTTTACGCCCCATGGAAGATGGAAAGAATGTAATTATCGTCCCCGGTGCACCCTGTTCGTTCCCAAAATATAAATGATAAACTTCCGGAGCGTCAAAATTAATCGTTTTCTTCACCAGCCGTAGTCCTAGAATACCGGCGTAAAAATCAACATTACGCTGAGCATCGCCAACAAAAGCTGTAATATGGTGGATTCCTGCAGTTTGAAGTGTCATTATTATAAACCCCCTTCTTAGTTAAAAATCAAGGCATCCAGAGAAATCGAACCCGGCCCCGTAAGTGCTATACCTACCGCAACCACAAGTACTGTGAGTGGAAACTCAATACCGTTTGCAGTAGACCAGAAGCCGTTTGGCGCATGAACCTTAATGATGGCTCCAAGCATCGTAGCAGCGATTAACACTGCTGCAACAGGAGTTAGTAGCCCTGCCGCGAACATAAATCCACCCGCCAGCTCTAGAATACCTGCTAATACCGCCATCGTAACGCCTGGTTTAATGCCTATGGACTCCATCCAGCCGCCTGTACCCTTCGGGCCATATCCGCCAAACCATCCAAATAGCTTTTGTGCGCCATGTCCGATAAACGCAATCCCGATCACTAATCTCATCAATAATATTCCTACACTTATCATGGTTAATCCACTCCAATTTTCTTTGATTTAATTATCTTAACATTAAGATATATGGTAAATTTTTTTGTCTACCAGCGGCAAGAAGCAGCGAACTGCTTCTAACCTTATAGAGGCGCTCTTCCTAATGATATTTCAGCGCTCTATACACCTTTACCTAACTTCTTCAGTAAATCGATAGCCTGGCCCTTCTCTTCCTTATCCAGTCCATGCATTAGATCATGAATCGAAGCCACATGACGCGGGAAAATCTTATCGAACAGCTCACGCCCTGCATCCGTAATCTCCGCATAGGTCACGCGTCTGTCCTCGCTACACGGCACACGTTTCAGCAGACCTTTCTTCTCCAGCTTGTCGATATTATAGGTGATGCTTCCACTCGTAACGAGAATCTTCTCCCCGATCTGTTGCAGTGGAATACGGGTCCGGTGATACAGCACCTCAAGCACCATGAATTCGGCAGACGCCAGCCCGTAACTCTTCATATCCTTCACAGCTTGATCCATCAAGCTTCTGTAAGCCTTAGATAATACAACAAATAACTTTAAAGAAGACGCCTGATCCATCTCCGTAGTATTCTCTGTATTACGAACATTCTCTTCGGTATTACTCATCAATTCCACCTCCAGTTTGACAGCGATGTTGTACAATCTAAAGTAAATGTCTTTATGTTAAATATCTTTAAGTTAAGATAACTATACTTCCTCACACTACCTTTGTCAACCTCGCCACTTAAAAAAGATAACATAAGGTGCTTAACGAGCTATTAATGTTCTTTCTACGAATTTTTAAGAGCGTGATGAAAATCACTCTAAGTTTGACCTGACCCTTAAAACGGCGTATTCTTGTCTTTACGAATGACTATTTAGTAAGCGATTTCACTTCTCTCAAAGGAGGCAACCTGATGGTGGAGGAACATGCTGTTGCGCGGCGCGTGCTGATCGTAACAGCCGTAGCCGCAGAGCGAGACGCGGTCCTGCGCGGCCTGCAAGGCAGCGACAGGTTCCATGTGATTGCTGCCGGCGCAGGTACGGCAGCAGCAGCGGCGGGAACCGCCGCAGCACTCGCAGCCGGATCTTACGGCTGCGTAATTAGCGCCGGGATCGGCGGCGGGTTCCCGGGGGTGGCCCCTTTAGGCTCGCTGGTCGTTGCCAGCGAGATGATAGCCGCCGACCTCGGGGCCGAGACGCCGGAGGGCTTCCGCAGCGCTGCCGAGCTTGGCTTCGGCAGCGTGTCCGTGCCGGCTGACCGCGGCACGGTACAGGCGGTTTCGGCCGCGCTGGCAGCGGCCGGACTGACCGTAAGCACGGGCACCGTGCTTACGGTCTCGACGGCGACCGGCACCGCGGAGACGGCCGCCGCTTTGATCGCGCGGCATCCCTATGCCGTCGCGGAGGCGATGGAAGGCCACGGGGTTGCCGTGGCCGCTGAGGCGCTGGGGCTCCCGGTACTGGAGCTCCGCGCCATTTCGAACCCGGTCGGTCCCCGCGACCGGTCCGCCTGGAAGATCGGCGATGCAATGGAAGCATTAACGGCGGCAGCCGCTATACTATTGGAGGTGCTGTAATGACAACTGAGCTTAATATCGCTTTTTCCCCTTGCCCTAACGATACCTTTGTATTCCATGCCTGGGCACACGGGCTTGTCCCGAATGCACCACAACTGAATGTAACCTATGCCGACATTGATATTACCAACACACTTGCTGCTAATGGAGAAGGCCCAGAAGTCCTTAAAATCTCCTATGCCGCCTTACCATGGGTTCTTGAGCGTTACAAACTGCTGCCATGCGGCGGCGCACTGGGTCGCGGCTGCGGGCCGTTGCTCCTTACCGCAAGTGGCCCAACAGCGATCAAACGTCCCGAAAAGCTAGCTGGACGCCGGATTGCAGTGCCTAGCGAACGCTCTACGGCTTATCTACTTTTCAGATTATGGGCAGCACAGCATATAACGGGAGGCATCGGTGAAATCGTCGTCATGCCTTTCGATGAGATCATGCCTGCTGTACGTGATGGCCATATCGATGCCGGACTTGTAATTCACGAAGCCCGCTTTACTTACGCATCTTATGGTCTTAATATGCTGACTGACCTAGGCAGCTGGTGGGAAAGCGATACTGGCCTGCCGATTCCACTCGGCGCGATCATTGCTCGCCGCGATCTGGATACCGATGCAATCACTGGCTCGATTCGCAGCTCTCTTCAATATGCATGGGATCATCCTACTGACTCTAGAGACTATGTGCTTAGCCACGCACAAGAGTTAGCTCCAGAAGTGGCAAAATCTCATATTGATCTCTATGTGAATGAGTTCTCGATGAACTTAGGCGATGACGGCTACGCTGCAATCTCTGCCTTACTAAATCGTGCTTCAGCAGAAGGACTTGTACCTGCCATCGACCCAGAATTACTTCGGTAGCATGCACTAGGTATTCTTAACACACTCTAAAACTAGACATAGCCTAAAATCCCCGGTTACACACATAAGGTGTCCTCCGGGGATTTTGTTTATTCTAAGCAGCAGTTGTTGCGATTGCCTTCAATCCATTATTTGGCATAGCGGAGCGATGGCTTTACAATAGGCCTATAAATAGATTCTATGAAGGAGGATCACATGATACCTGAAAACAATAGCAAGCAAAACATCGATCGATTTCTCGGCTTTCAAGCGGACTATGACCGCTACCGTCCTGAAGCTCCACCCCTGATCATCAAGCTGCTGACCGACTACTTAGGCAGCACACCTTCAGTCGTCGCAGATATAGGCTGCGGCACGGGCTTGTCTACTTTTCTGTGGAAGGATGTCTCGGACCACGTAATAGGCATTGAACCGAATCCAGATATGCTGGGAAAAGCAATCGATAAATTAAGCCGGATAGAAGATCCTCAATCCATCACTTTTGTACAAGGTTATTCTAACCAGCTTCCACTTGCAGTGGACAGCGTAGACATAGTGACCTGCTCACAGTCATTCCACTGGATGGATCCTGAAAGCACACTTCGAGAAATCTCCCGGGTCTTGAGAACAGGTGGTGTCTTCGCTGCCTACGATTGCGACTGGCCTCTCCCCCTTCAACAGAAGGTAGAAGAACGTTACAACCAACTGATCTCCAAATCCGAGGAACTGCTCGCCTCACTCTTACCTGATGCTGAGAGAGCACATAAATGGGACAAAGAAGGGCATTTGTCACGGATTCAGGCTAGTGGAGCTTTCTCTTTTGCAAGAGAGATCGTATTTCATAATCTTGAATCCTGCGATGCGCAGCGCTATGTAGGACTCGCTCTAAGTCAAGGCGGAATACGAACCGTGTTGAAACAGGACGCTACCTTGCTCGATCAGGACATTGCAGACTTCACAGCTGCGGTTGAACAACATTTTCAAGGACGCACCCTAGAGGTTCTGGTCAGCTATCGGATGAGAATCGGCATCAAATAATCTCAGCACTTAAGCGCAAAGAACGCCCCGTTTTTCCTTATAGGAGGAAAGTCGGAGCGTTCTTTTATTTTATTTGACTTCTTCCATGAACAAATTTAGGTTCTCAACGATTTCCTTAGATCTCGAATGGTGTAAATAATGTCCGCCCTCGAATGTCATCACTTTTCCATGCACAGATTCCTTAACTTGCCCTTCATGCAGAGGAATCCAATCTTTCACGGTTGTATTATTCGCTTGTATAAAGAATATAATGGGAAGATTCTTGTCGAATTTCAACCCTCTGGCTGCGACAAAGTTAGGATATATATGTTCCATTTCATTTAAGGTAGTGGAATTATTCATATTTTTGAGCGATATTAATTTCATTTGTTTTTTGGTCTCATCATCAAATGGCAGTCCATCATAAGGGTCACCGCTTAATTGCAATCCCAATCTAATGATACCTGAGTCTTTGAGCAGCTTTAATTTTTTTATCGGGAATTTAACATCCATACCGCCTTGCTCAGGAACACTACTATCAACCCCTACAAATGCACTCACTTCGTTTGGATATTTCTTCGCATATTCCAATCCGTAAATACCTCCAATGGAGTGACCCATTAGAATATATTGGTCAATGTTTAGATTCTGTACGGCTTCATGAACCTCACTTATGATATTCGCTGTAGTTCGTTCCTTATCGGTCTCATCACTTAATCCATAACCAAACGGCTCAACCGCGACCACTTTGTAAAATGGTGATAACTCATCAATCAACGGCTTAAAATCAAGTGCTGGCGCTCCAGTTCCAAAGCCCGGGATAAGTACAATAGTCTGCTTCCCTTGTCCTTGGATCAAAACATTCATACTTTTTCCGTCAACAGGAACTAACTGACCATATTGATGTATTTTTTTCTGATCAGATTTGTTGCTAATCACATTAACTGTATAAACAACAGCTAGAAAAAGCACGATCAAAATCACTATTGCTCCTAATATTTTTAGCAACAAGTTACGTACTTTATGCTTTTTCTTTTCATTCCCCGTTTTTATTACCTCTGTTTGTGTCACCCTCATCTTCTCCTGTCCTATTCTATTTATTATGTCGCCTTAACGTTTCGCTAATGAGATCTTAACCAACAATGATGTACTCCTCATGACCACAATATGAACTAAATATGAATAGGCAAAAAAATACTACGGCAGCGCAAGCAAGAAATCTTACCTGTGCTACCGTAGTATGAACAATGAGGCGGGCGTTCACCCCCTCGCAAAATATCCTTGAACGCTAATTATTCTGTGGGCGCTATAATTGGTAAGGTGACGATGAAGGTCGTTCCTTGGCCAGGTTCGCTTTCCACTCGGATATCCCCTTTATGAAGCGATACGATCTGTTTAACAATGGCTAGTCCCATCCCGCTACCACCATACTTGCGACTGTGGGAACGATCAGCCTTAAAGAAGCGTTCAAATATACGCGCTTGGTCCTCGGGAGAAATACCAATGCCAGTGTCGGATATTCGGACGGATACATTGTTCAAATCTTGTTTGATGCTGACGTTAATCACACTGTCATCCTTGGAGAATTTGATACTATTTCCAAGGAGATTCGTCCACACCTGACTTAACAAATCATGGTCAGCCCATACGACTACTGGTTTCAAATCAAGCTCAAAACTGATGTTGCGCGCCGACCATTGGGGCTGTATCGCCACAATTACTCGTCTGATCTGTTCGTCAAGACTGAACGTGATAAGTCGCAGTTGTTGGGATTGTGATTCAAGCACACTCAGCTTTAACAGACTATCGCTCATCTTGGACATCCGCTCCGCTTCAGCAATAATAATATCGAGATAACGATTCCGTTCATCCTCTGTGAGGGCAACTTTCTTGAGCGCAATAGCATAACCAGATATGGAGGTGAGCGGAGACTGAACCTCATGTGACACATTCGTTACGAACTCCCTGCGCATTTGCTCAAGGTGCTGAAGATCGTGCATCATTTCCTCGAAGCTATTAGCCAAGGTACCTAGCTCACCCATCTGCTTAATATTCAATTCGACATTAAAATCCCCAGTTGCTATACGCCTAGTTGCCTTTGTAAGCCTTTTGATCGGTCTCACTAAGAACATAGAAGCGACCAAAATTAATACGCTTCCCGTTATTAACGAATACGCCAAAAAATTAAATAGCAGATTCCTCGTAGAAGACAAAGTAGGAGGCACAAGCGGCTCCACAAACATCGCCTTCGTTCCCATTTCAGTTTTCAAAGGTAGTCCTAAGAGGTTGGAAGAACCTATACTCGGTTTTACTTGAACAGCTTCACCAGCCAATACTTTCTTTAGTTGCTCCCTAGTCACGGTAGCAGGGCTCTCTCCATTAAGCTCTCCGTAGGACCGGTAATGGCCGTTCTTATCGTAAATTCGAATATGATAGGAATCCAGCTGCTTCATTCCACCAACAAGAGCATCCGCTTCATGTAACGGTAAGGTTTCGTATATCCGGGCGATGTCCTGACCAAAGCGAAGTAAAGGAATTCGCAGGTTTTCGTTTAATTTATCTTGGAATACCCAAGTTGTCACAAATAGAGAAATCAATGTCCCTCCAATCACGGAGACCAGAAAGGTCAGAACAACACGTGTATATAAGGATTTGATCATTCGTAGACCTCAAACCGATAGCCAAGCCCCCGTACCGTTTCGATTCGAAAATCAGTTGCAGACGCAAATCGTTCACGTAGACGCTTAATATGTACGTCTATCGTTCGATCATCTCCAGCATAATCAATTCCCCAAATCTGATCGATTAACTGCTCACGCGTATAGACTTGCCCGGGTGTTCCAGCTAGCTTATACAGCAATTCGAACTCCTTAAGCGGCAACGTGAATGACTCTGTTCCTCTCATCACCTTATAGGTTTGCCGATCAAGGACGACGTTGCCGAACTGGATCGTCTGGGTGGAACCAATCTTGTATCGCTTCAATAAGGATCTAACACGAACCGTCAACTCCAGCGGATCGAATGGCTTCGTCAAATAATCGTCTGTTCCCAGTTCGAAGCCCTTCACCTTCTCCCAGGTTTCACCTCTGGCAGTTAGCATAAGTAAGGGAAGATCTGGATTGGCTTTTCGTAGCTCTTTGCATAACGTCCACCCATCCATAACCGGCATCATGATATCGAGTACAACAAGATCAACCTGCTTTGAGGCATAAACGGCTAACGCTTCTTTGCCGTCTGCAGCTTCGGCTGTATCAAATCCGTCGTTACGTAGAAATAAACAGACGAGTTCGCGAATGTTCGCGTCGTCGTCAGCAACTAGTATAGTAGGCATTGCGTCCCTCTTTTCAGATATTAAAAGAGCGTCTAACACGGTAATCCGTATGTAGACGCTCTTCTACTTACTTTCCTCCCCTATATAGGCTGAACAACGAACATAACAAAAAGCGATTAGGAATGGAGGGGAATATTGGAACTGTAGGAGCGTTAGCGACAGCCTTTGTTTGCGGATTTCCACCGCGAAGAGCGATACCAATCAAGAAATCTGCAAACAACAGCTGCCGGAAGTCCAATGATTCTCCGCAGAGACTACTCAGCTTTAAGTTTTTAACATTAGTTCAGTCTAGATAGCTTACTTCTTATTCATCTTAAACTTCAGGAAGAGCTCATTGTAATGAGCAAGCATCCGTTTCCCAAGGTTATCATACACCTCAAGCCGATCCGTAATCTCGGCAGGCGGGTAGAACCGGGTATCCTCGGAGGTTTCCTTCGGAAGCAGCTCCAGCGCAGGAATGTTAGGTGTGGAATAACCTACGTATTCTGCATTCTTAGCTGCTACATCTGGGCGAAGCATGAAGTTAATGAACTTATGTGCTCCATCCACATTATCCGCCGTTTTTGGAATGACCATGTTATCGAACCACTTGTTCGAGCCTTCCTCAGGCACTACATAATCAAGCTTATCATTCTCGTCCATGATCTCTGAAGCATCGCCGGACCATACAATTCCGACAGCAGCCTCTTCATTGGCAAGCAGCATCTTGATCTCATCTCCGACAATCGCCTTAACGTTAGGAGATAGCTTATTCAGCTTGGTCAGCGCTTCTTGCAGGTGAGCTTCATCCCGGTCATTAACGGAATAGTGTAGGCTGTTCAAAGCCATACCCATTACTTCGCGTGCTCCATCCACCAAGAAAATGTTGTTCTTCAGCCTGCTGTCCCAGAGGGAATCCCAGCTGGTGAAGTCCATCCCCTTGGTCATTTCAGGGTTGAAGATAATCCCGACAGTTCCCCAGAAGTAAGGCACGGAATACTTGTTACCAGGATCGAAGGAAAGATCCATAAACCGCGGATCAATATTCTTTAGATTCGGAACCTTGCTATGATCCAGCGGTATTAGCAAATTTTCTTCTTTCATCTTGGCGATGGCGTAATCCGAAGGAATGACGACATCAAAAGTAGTTCCACCCTGCTCCACTTTTGTTAGCATAGCTTCATTAGAGTCAAAGGTTTGATAAATGACCGTTAATCCGGTTTCCTTTTCAAATTCCTTGAGCAGATCAGGATCGATATAGTCACCCCAGTTATAGATAGTCAGTGTATTCCCTCCGGAATAGCCCTCTCTTGAGTTCATCCAGGAGCCTAAGTACATTAGCGCAAATGCCGTGATTACAATCGCCAAAAAAGCATTAATCAACTGTTTCATCTAGGCACCCCCGCTTCCGCTACAGGCTCCGCCACGGCCTCCGAGGTATTGGATCGGTTCTTCTTAAGAGTCAGGAAGTAATAACCGACAACGAGCAATATCGTGAACAGGAAGATCAGTGTCGACAACGCATTAATGGATAGTGACACCCCTTGCCGGGCTCTGGAATAAATCTCAACTGATAGCGTCGAATAACCATTACCCGTTACGAAGAACGTAACTGCAAAGTCATCCAGTGAATACGTAAGTGCCATGAAGAATCCACTAAAGATCCCCGGTTTGATAATCGGCAGAATAACCTTAGTCAGAACATCCTTGCGGCTTGCGCCGAGGTCACGTGCGGCATCCGTTAGTGAAGGACTCATATCCTGTAAATGCGGCAGAATCATCAACACGGCAATCGGTACGCTGAACGCGACATGCGAAAGCAGGACGGACACGAAACCAAGCTTGATGCCTGCAATGGTGAACAGGATCAGGAACGATGCACCGATAATGACATCCGGACTAACGATCAACACGTTGTTCAGAGATAACAAGGTGTTTTTAGCACGGCGGTTCTGTACACTCTTAATGGCCAGTGCACCAATAATAGCGATAAGAGTGGCGATAGCCGAGGACAGAAGCGCGATGACAAGCGTGTTGATCATGATGATAATCAGACGTGTATCCTGAAGAACCTCACGGTAGTAATCCAGCGTAAAGCCCTCGAACTTGTGCATCGTCCCCCCACTGTTGAACGAATAGTACATCAAATAGAAGATTGGCGCATACAGAACAGCGAACACTAGCACTAGGTACAGATTGGAGAACCTGTTTTTATTTCTCATTCCGCACCCCTTTCCGCGATCCGCCGGTAATAATCATGAACAGCGCCATTATAGCTATCAGAAACACTGCAACCGTGGAGCCCATGCCCCAGTCCTGTGTGACCAGAAAATGCTGCTCAATCGCAGTGCCGAGTGTAATCACCCTATTGCCGGCAATCAGACGAGTAATCATAAACAGGGACAGCGCTGGTATGAATACCGCCATACATCCGGAACGCACACCCGAAATGGTCAATGGAAAAATAACGCGCCGGAACGTCGTCCAGCCCGAAGCACCCAGATCACGTGCCGCATCCAGCAAGGATAAATTAAGATCCTCCAAAGCGCTGTATATCGGCAAGATCATGAATGGGATAAAGATATACACAGAGACAAATACAAAGCTGAAGCCCGTAAATAAAATTTGCTGTTCACCGATTCCAAGCAGATCAAAGAAATTGTTGATCGGTCCGAACGTACCAAATATGCCGATAAAGGCGTAAGTTTTCAGCAGCAAATTAATCCAGGTCGGTAAAATAATCAGCAATAGCCATAGCTGCTTATGCTTCGTTCTCGTCAACAGATATGCTGCCGGGTAGGCGACCAGCAAAGAGAATGCTGTAATCAAAAACGCATACCAGAATGAGGTCAGCGTCATTTTTAAGTACACAGGTGTAAAGAAGTTCACGTAGTTATCTAGCGTAAGATGCCCATCCAGATCAAATAGAGAATAATAGATGACAAGCAGCACGGGTGCGATTACAAACAAGGCGATCCAGAGGTAATAAGGGATGAGATAATACGATCTGCCCTTATTCTTCATGACTCTCCACCTCGGCGTAAGCTTCCAGACGTTTGTCGAACTCTTCCTCCGTTTCACCAAAACGCATAACATGAATCGCTTCCGGATCAAAATAAAGGCCAATTTCACTGCCTACAGTCGCTTTACGTGTAGAATGCACAAGCCATTCATGTCCGGATTCATCATAACAACTGATTTCATAATGGACACCCCGGAACAACTGGGAATCCACTCGCACACGTAGCTTACCCTGTTCCAATGTTGAAATTTCCAAATCCTCGGGGCGTATAACAATCTCCACAGATTCGTTTGGTTTAAGACCGGCATCAAAACATTCAAAGCGGCGCCCGTTAAACTCCACCAGATAGTCTTCAATCATTACACCCGGAACAATGTTGGACTCGCCAATAAAATCAGCCACGAAACGGTTAATTGGCTCATCATAGATATCGTTAGGCGTGCCGCTTTGTTCGATTTTTCCTTTGTTCATAACAAAAATCCAGTCGGACATCGCGAGTGCCTCTTCCTGGTCATGTGTAACAAAAATAAAGGTAATGCCAAGCCGTTGCTGCATTTCTCGCAGTATGTACTGCATCTCTGTTCGCAGCTTCAGATCGAGCGCAGATAGCGGCTCGTCCAGCAAAAGAACCTGCGGCTCGTTCACAATCGCACGAGCAATGGCCACGCGCTGCCGTTGACCACCGGACATTTCGTTAATGGCACGCTGCTCGTAGCCCACAAGGTTAACGAAACTTAGCGCTTCCTGCACCTTCTTCGTGATGACGTCTTTCTTAAGCTTCTTAATGCGCAGTCCGAAAGCCACATTCTCGAATACGTTCAGGTGTGGAAACAGTGCGTAATCCTGAAAGACCGTATTGACCTGCCGCTCATTGGCTGGAATGTGGTTGATCACTTTACCGTTTAAATAGATAGACCCGCTTGTTGGCTCTGCGAACCCAGCGATCAATCGTAGAATAGTCGTTTTACCACAGCCTGATGGACCAAGTAGTGTATAGAATTTGCCGCGCTCTATCTCAAAGCTGACTCCTTTTAACACCGGATCTTCGTCGTCATATTGCTTGGTAACCTCTTCAAATGAAATAATGGTGCCTTCCTGAATAGCTATAGCTAACAACCTCCCTGCCTAAAGTATCACAATACTATTTTACCCGCATCTCGCGGAGAACAATCGAATGGGCATGCTCAGCGCTAATAAGCGACAATTCCTCCTCTCATTCGACACTCCAATAGATATAGCATATTAGATTGTACCATTATATGCGATAGCTTACATGGATAAGGAATGCGTAAACTTAACAACTTTGTAAAATATCCAATCCTCCAAGCCTTTTTCAAGGTGTTATAATGAAAACGAACTGAAAGACCAGACAGTTTTTTCATTTTTTTCCGAAAGAAGATGAATGATAATGAACGAGGGGTTACAAGACCGCCTTGAAAAATATGGTTTCTCACTTTACATGATACGAATTACGCTGGCTGCTTCACTCTCATGGGTGGCCGTACACAGCATATATGGTAGCCAATATTTATACTTTGCACCCCTTGCGGCTATCCTCATCACCCAAGCCAGTGTTAAAGCATCGCTAGAAAAAGGAATCTACCGCCTGATCGGCATTATTCTTGGCGGGATCGTCAGCCTAATTGTTGGCCAGTTTTTTGATGTAGGCGGGCTTTCTATCCTGCTCATTCTACTCATCGGGATTGGCATCGCTACGGCCTGTAAGATGAACATTCAAGCTGTTTCACAGGTGGGTGTTACTTCCGTTCTAGCACTTACTTTTTATCAGAACGACTACGTGCTTTGGAGAATAGGGGAAACATTTATCGGCGTGCTAATCGCCCTGGCCATCAATATGATTATCGTGCCGCCGAACAGGTTCGTCAAGGTAAAAGCATTGGCATTCGAAGGAAGTCTTCTACTTGCGGATGCATTAAAAGATCTCGTAGGCGTAAGACGCGATTCTCCGAAAGACAATTTGCTGGAGGAAGCAGGTAAACTCCTGTCGAATAGCAGCCGGGAACAGAAAGAAATGTTCTATACCCTCACACATTATCAGTGCCGGGGTGAACTGAAGGGGCTCATACAGACTACCTCACACCTAAAAAGCATTCATTCCTACGTCAAAGACATTGCCGACGATATTCGTCTTCTGCCAGCGCATCATGCTTCTTCGGACTGGATGAAGGATGTGCTGGAGTCAACCGCAGATTGTATTGCTCTTTATGGAACCAGAACCTTATCAGACGCCGAATGCCAACGTTCTCTTGCCGATTGTATAGAGCGTGCCCGTGACCTGCAATTGGCCAGTTTCTCTGAACTACAAGGGAATTGTTCGCTATCAAGCATTCGTGATCTTGGTGCGGTCTTCAGTCACTTAAACCGGGTGTTGGAGGAAGTAGAGCGTGCTAAATCTGCTACTTATGCTGTAGCCACTCGGCCCTCAACAGCTGAAGCCGCACGCGCTTTACGTTTTATTAAAAAGGGACTCTCCCAGAAGCTATAAGCTCCAGGAGTGTCCCTTTTGTTATTGCTCTATTAGACATAATGCCCTCTTACGTTCCTGATTACTACAACCATTGCACAAGTTAACTAAACTGACTGCTTCGCGGCACGCCCTATCCTCACATTCACCAGAACAATGCTGCTAACAATAAGGAGTAGACCAATCACAAGATTTAAAGTAATCTGCTCATTTAAAAAGACTACGCTAGTACCTATCGAGATCAGTGGAATTAAAAAAGTAAATGATCCGACCTTCCCTGCCTCTCCCTCGTTAATCAGCTTGAAATAAATCAGCCAGCCTAGCGCAATCACAAAAATAGCGATAAATAAGGTATCCACGATAAACGTTCCACTCCAGGTGATATCCGACCACTTCTCCGTAGCAGATCCCGAGAGTAGCAAAATGATACCACCGATCGTTATTTGCATAGCGGTCATCCATAGCATATCCACGCGCACAGCATTTCGTTTCATATACACCGTTCCTAATGCCCAGCTCAAAGCACTGGCTAAAGCAAGCACAATTCCCCCTATAGAGATGCTTCCGTTAAGTCCTCCAATACTGAGGGAGCCTACTCCGATGAAACCTAGCAACAGACCGGCCATTTTGAGCCCGTACATGCTCTCTCCTAACCACAGCCATGAAAAAATGCCCAGCAAGACCGGCTGCAGAAATACAATGGACGAGAATAATCCTGCAGGTACATACTGCAAGCCAATCGTCTGAAATCCATAGTAAAACACGATACTTAATATAGCCGAGGTCAGATAGATCGGCCATAGCTGCTTGAAGCGGAGCTCCTTCATCTTAGGAAGTGCAATTAGAATAAGAATGAATCCGCCGATGACGGTTCGGATACCTGCAAATAATAAGGGCGGAGCGTAGTCTAAGGCGATTTTCGATATAGGCCAATTTATGCCCCATACCATCACCAAAAATATAAGAAGGATGATGCTTTTCTTCTGCTGATTCATGTATTCACTCCTTGGTGTAGATTCATCACAAATGATACAATAATTAAGAATATAAATGAAATGAATAATACTCATAAGGGGCATATCATATTTGTTATGAACAATACTCAAATTCGTTTGTTCGTCAAAATCGCGGAAAGCGGTAGTTTTACCAAAGCTGGTGTAGAACTGAATATGACTCAGCCTGCTGTCAGTCGAGCAATTTCCTCTTTAGAAGCTGAACTGGATGTAAAGCTATTACTTCGGGATCGGCGGAGCGGCCTAATGCTTACTGACATTGGCAAGCGCATCCTTGTTATCTTTCGTGAAATTCTAATGGGCTTCGATAAGGTCCATCAGGAGATTTACGCAGAGAGGGGACTTGAGAAAGGAAGCATTCGGATTGGGGCTTTTCCTGTAGCATCTGCCTATTTTTTGCCGAAGATTATTAGCTCTATCACTGCACGATATCCGAATATCACGATCAGCCTGCAGGAAGGCTCTATCGCCGAAGTTAGAGAATGGCTGGAATCCAAAGAAATTGATGTTGGCTTATTGCTCGCTCCCAGCGAGGCCTTTGAAACCATCCCACTATATAGAGAAAAGCTGTACGCTGTTATCAGAGATGATCATCCTTTGCACGAGCGTTCGGTTATAGGTGTGAGTGAATTAGCGAGTGAGCCTATGCTGATCTGTAAAGCAGGCTATGAACCACCGGTAGTAGATTTATTCCGCAGAAGCAGCAGCTATCTGAATGTAAAATATGTGGTTAATAACTATGCAACAGCTCTTAATATGGTTCAAGAGGGGCTGGCTGTGGGTGTGATGTCTGAGTTGTCTTTGTTAGCTTTACCTCCAAATGTAGTAACCCGCGAACTGCAGCCTGACGCCTACAGAGATATACATATCGCAGTTAGTTCGCTTGCCGATACTTCCATTGCTGTGAAGATGTTCGTGGAGACAGCTCTGGATCTTTTTACTAAGCCTAAAAAAATAGATGATGAGGAGTGCTGAGAATGAACTTTAAAAGACTTGGTAATAGCGGATTACAAGTATCCGCATTGGGACTGGGTACAAACGCTTTTGGTAAAAGGGCGGATCAAGAAACCTCCATTCAAATTGTACATGCTGCGCTGGATCATGGCATTAACTTTATCGATACCGCTAATATTTACGCCGGCTCCGAATCTGAGCGGATCATCGGTTTGGCCTTGGAAAGTAGAAGACATGAGGCTGTTCTCGCCACTAAAGCAGGCTTAGTTAAGAATGACGGACCTAACGGAAGCGGCTCCTCGAGGCGCCATTTGATGCAGGAGCTAGAAGATAGTCTTCGCCGCCTAAAAACGGACTATGTCGATCTATACCAGATCCACACCTTCGATCCCAATACGCCACTTGAAGAGACGTTACGGACCTTGGACGATATGGTATCTTCGGGCAAAGTACGCTATATCGGGGCTTCCAACTATACAGCATGGCAATTAATGAAGGCGATTGGAATTAGTGAGGCACGAAGCTTCGCCAAATATATTTCAATTCAGTGCAGCTATTCCTTAGCGGATCGGACCCCGGAGAATGAGCTTCTCTCCCTTTGTCTTGATCAAGGTGTAGGGATTATTCCTTATTTTCCTCTGGCGGGCGGAATTCTCACAGGCAAATATAATTCAAGCGGTTCTGCACCTTCAGGGTCCAGAGCAGATACCGATCCTAATTTCAAAAGATTCCTGAATCATGAACGGATCGAACTGGGGAACAAAGTGAGGCAGATCGCTGAAGAACTGGGAACCTCTTCTACTGCACTTTCCTTAGCTTGGCTCATGAATCGTCCTGCCGTCTCGACAGTTATTGTTGGGGCTACCCGCGTAGAGCAGCTGGAGCAGAATTTGCATAGTACCTCCATTCAGCTTAATGAGGAAACTACGAGCAAGCTGGATGAGGCAAGTGATTCCTTCCGCTTTGGCGAACCTTTCGCCTTTTATCGGCTCCCATAATTTGAACTATTACAATGAAGGAGGGGAGTATTATGACATCACATACAACGGCAAGCATTCAAGTGATGCTTGAAGAACATAAGGATTTTTTTAATCGTGGTGTAACTAAAGAGATTGCTTTTAGACTTAGTCAGTTACAAAAACTTAAAGACAGTATTAAACGATATGAGAGTCGAATTATCACTGCCTTACAACAGGACTTAGGAAAAAGTGAGTTTGAGGCTTATGCCACAGAAATTGGCTTCACCTTGGACAGCCTAGGTTACATTATGAAGCATCTCAGACGTTGGGCGAAGCCCGTAAAGGTTAGATCACCACTGCATTTATTTCCTGCGAAGAGTTATATCTTAAGTGAACCTTACGGTACCGCGCTCATTATAGGTCCTTTTAATTATCCATTTCAGCTGCTGATCGAACCGCTTATAGGCGCCATTGCCGCTGGAAACTGCGCTGTCCTCAAGCCATCAGAGAGTACACCATCTATCACGGCTGTTATAGAGCAGCTCATTCAGGAGACCTTCGAACCCCAGTATATTCGCGTAGTTCAGGGGGAGAAAGAGACCACCAATCTGCTGATCCATGCCAAGTTTGATTATATTTTCTTCACGGGCAGTGTTCCGGTCGGCAAAATCGTGATGGAAGCCGCTGCGAAGAATCTAGTGCCTGTAACCTTGGAGCTTGGCGGGAAAAGTCCGGTCATTGTCGACACATCAGCCAATCTTGATGTTGCAGCGAAGCGAATCGTATGGGGAAAATTATTAAATGCCGGTCAAACCTGTATCGCCCCCGATTATTTGCTCGTTCATAAGGACATTGCTAATGAATTGATCACCAAAATCAAACATCAAATTACTGAATTCTATGGTCAGAATGCGTTGCCGAATACAGATTATGGCCGGATCGTAAATAAGCGCCAGCTGCAAAGACTCACCAGTCTCATTGAACGGGATCAGAAAAAGGTGATTATGGGCGGAACCGTCATTTCAGAAGAACGTTATATTGAACCTACACTAATCTATCCTGCGGCTTGGACTGACGCTTCTATGGAAGATGAGATCTTCGGTCCGATCCTGCCCATATTGGAATATCATCAATTGGATGAAGCTATCCGGAGTATTAACGAGCATCCAAAACCGCTTGCACTTTATCTGTTCACAGCCGATAAAAATGTTGAACAAGAGGTGCTTTCCCGAGTCTCATTCGGAGGAGGCTGCATCAATGATACGATCTCGCATGTGGCGAACGCTAGCTTGCCGTTTGGTGGGGTAGGGAACTCTGGAATCGGCGGTTATCACGGGAAGCACAGCTTTGAAGTCTTTTCCCACCGTAAAAGCATCGTCAAGAGAGGCACACGAATCGATCTCGGAATTGTGTACCCACCCTATGGGAATAAGATCAAGCTAGTCCGGAAAGTATTGAAATAAACAAAGCAGTAGACCTCCCATGACTGGGAGGTTTACTGCTTTTCAGGGAACGACTTTTCACTATTTGTACAGCTGTACCAATTCCTCTACATGTAACTCCGCGGTAGAAGGAAACCATAGCTCAGCAATCTCTTTCAAGGATGGACTTCCGGCTCCAACGGACCTCATACCAGCGGCTTTGATGGCGGCTATCCCCTCCGCTGTATCTTCGATAGCTGCGCAGCAGTCAGGTGATATGCCCAGCATCTCGGTGACTTGTAAATAAATTTCCGGATCCGGCTTGCCCATACGGAGGTTTTTAGGGTCAGCAATCGCCTGAAACAAGTGTCCGATCTCCAAGCGTTCAAGAATCATCATCGCATTCTCATTGATTGAAGCCAGCCCGACAGCGATTCGCTTATCTTTCAAATCAGTTAGCAGATGATGGATACCAGGGTGCAAATCATCTGCTGTCATTTGTTGAATCAGCTGCTTATACATTTCGTTCTTTTTGTTGCATAGCATTCCTTTTACCGGTTGGGGTAAATTCAGGCCGCTTCCCTCCAGTAGGATCTCTAAACATTCCATTCGACTATGGCCCTTCAGACGTACATGCTTCTCTCTATCAAAAGAAATCGCCAGCTCATCGGCTAAGGCTTTCCAGGCCAGATAATGATACTCACTAGAATCGGTAATAATCCCGTCCAGCTCGAAAATAACAGCTTCAAGCTGCTTCACATTTGAAAGGGACACCGGCTTCTTTACAGTTAACTGCACCAGGCTCCCTTTATGTAGAATTTCAACCACTTCACCTGTCAGTAGTGTATAGATCACTACCTTACTATCAACATAAATATCCAATAAATGCCCACCGCTTGTTATTTTAAACCGATAGCTGTCCCATTGTGCTGGCAAGGCAGGATTAAAGGATAGCATACCGCCACATAAGCGCATCCCACCAAATCCATTCACAATCGACAGCCAAGATCCTGCCATAGCAGCAGTATGCAGTCCGTCCTTCACATTGCGGTTGATATCATCTAAGTCCATCCGTACTGTGCGGTCAAAGTAGGCGTATGCCCCCGTTAAATCACCAATCTCAGCAGAAATAATACTGTGAATGCACGGTGACAAAGAAGAATCATGTGTCGTTAGCGGCTCATAGTAATTGTAATTCCGGATCTTATCCGCCAAGCTGAACTGATCACCTAACAGAAACATGGCCATTACCAGATCTGCCTGTTTGAGCACCTGATGGCGGTAAATCACCAGCGGATGGTAATGAAGCAGAAGTGGGTATTTATCCGCTGGCGTATGTTCAAAGTCCCACTTCTTCTTAGTCAGAAACGTATCATCCTGAGCATAGATGCCAAGCTCCTCATCAAAAGAGATATACATTTTTTCTGCGGCGACTAGCCAATCACCAGGCTCTTCCTCAGTCAGACCAATCTTGCGCTTCAGTCGTTCAAAAGGCTCCGGATACTGCTTTCCTAACAGTCTGGCTATCTCATATGCGTAATAGAGTTGATCCCTTACCATAAGATTAGTGTATGCATTATTGTTAACGATAGCTGTATACTCATCGGGACCCGTCACCGCGTCAATACAGAACGCACCCTCCCTGGCCGGATTAAAATGACCCAGATCCACCCAAAAGCGGGAGGTCTCAAATATCATTTCCGCCCCCTCCAGGACAAGAAACTCATAATCGCCAGTTGCCCGCACATACTGTTTAATGGCATAGGCTATATCCGCGTTAATATGCATTTGTGCCGTTCCTGCCGGAAAATAGGAAGAGTTCTCAGCCCCATCTATGGTGCGCCAAGGATATAGTGCTCCCTTCTGAGACATCACTGCTGCCCGTTCCCGTGCCTTATCTAACGTAGCATAACGAAACTCGAGTAGCTTCCGGCTAATCTCCGGCTGTGTAAATGTAAAAAAGGGTATCATATACATCTCTGTATCCCAGAAATAGTGACCTTCGTATCCTTCACCTGTCAGGCCCTTGGCCCCAATATTCGTAACCCCGTCACGTCCTACGGATTGCAGCAACTGAAAAGCATTAAAACGGATACCCTGTTGAAGCGCAAGATCGCCCTGAATCTCCACATCGGTATGTGCCCAGAAATGATCCAGAAAAGCCCGTTGTTCACGAACAAGCGCTTCAAATCCACAATTCTCCGCCAATCGTTGTACTTCTAAGCACCTGCTCAACAGCTCGTCTTCTATATAATCCTTAGAAGTGTGATACGAAATGTACTTGGTCAGGGAGATCCTTTCCCCCATCACCACTGGTACAACCCATTGCATGGATAATCGCTGATCTTCTAGCTGCATGAGCCTTTCATATCCAGAGCTACAATTCAGACTGTGACTTATCCCTGTTAAAAGAGCAAACCCGGTATGCCGCGTCCTCTGCTTCATCCACAAAAAGGACTGCTCGAGCTCATGACCGGTTTCGACTAGCAGCAAATTGGGTTCCTTACTCCCTGATCCCAGCCGGGGGTCATTCGTGACCTCCGGTCTTTGGATCTCACCATCGATCGATGAATTAAACGTTAGGGTTCCCTCAAAATTCAATGCCTTAACCTCGTAATCTATGGCCGCTAAATGTTTATGCTGCATGGCCACCATCCGACGAATGTTCAGCTGTACCCTGTGTCCGGCAGGAGATTCCCATTCTACCTGCCGATGCAAGATCCCATTTCGCATATCCAGCTTCCGTTCATAACGGTGCACTTGCCCACTGTTCAACTGAAAGGTATGACCCTCAATGCTGAGCTCAATAATCTTGGCGTCCGTTACGTTCAGCATGGCTTGGTTGCGGGAAGGATACCCATAAGCTCCCTCTGGATAAACAATAGGCTCAGAATCAAAAAATCCATTCAAATAGTTCCCTGTTACAGATGAGCCCGAGTGGCCATGGTAACCTTCCTCGAAATTACCGCGCATGCCAATGTATCCATTACCAAGAGAAAATACACTTTCGCTTCTCTGATTGTTCTCTTCATCATAAGTCTCCTCATCAAGACTCCACTCCCGGTAAGGATACACCGCAGCCGGATGTACGTATGGTTTCATCTTCATCTCTCTATGCTCCTCCTGACACAGTTTTGTTCAAATCAACCTTTTATTGATCCACCCATAAGCCCTCTGACGAAATACTTTTGCAGCAGGAAAAAAATTGCGAGCGGCATCAGCATGGAGATAAATGCAGCCGAGGTGAGTAAATGCCAGTCGTTGCCTCGTGAACCTACTAAGTCGGCGATCTTCATCGACATGACCTGCACTGACGGTTGATTGCCGATAAAAATCAGCGAGACTAAATAGTCATTCCACACCCATAGGAATTGAAAGATTCCGATAGAAGCCAGTGCGGGCACAGATAACGGCAGAATCAGCCTACTGAAAATAGTGAAATGGCTCGCCCCATCCATAAAAGCCGACTCAAACAAATCCTTAGGAAGCTGACTGATAAAGTTATACATAAAGTAGGTAACTAGCGGTAATCCAAAGGCCGTATGCGCCAGCCAAATGCCCAAGTAGCTTCCGTTCAGTCCAAGAGCCGTATAATCTTTGAGCACTGGAATAAGTGCAACTTGTATCGGAATAACGAGCATAGCAATAATGATGACAAAAAGTGTGCGGCGCCCAGGAAAACGTAGCCAAGCAAAAGCATAGGCGGCAAAAGAAGCGATCAACACCGGAATTACCGTCGCCGGAACAGCAATCGTCAGTGTATTCCAGAAGGCCTGCGACAATCCGGTACCCTTTTGCACCGTTTCACTGCCATCAGCTTGCTTGAGCTTGTATTCCTTGCCCGAAAGCACGTTATTATAGTTATCCAATGTAAGATCAGGTGTCATTTTCCAGCCTTGTTCTTGTTGATTTATGGTACGCGCTCTACGGTTCTCCCACATCAAACGACTGCCATCGGCCTTCACACCCGCCTTCAGCTGCTCATCGGTATAAGTTTTACCGTTCACCTCGATCGGCTCCCGCAAATCCACATCCTTCGATAGCTGAAGGGTCTCTCCAGCCTTCCACTCCTGATGGGGAAAAGCTTTCCACCATCCAGTCTGCAGAATATCGGCAGCGGGACGGAAGGAGGAAATGAAGAGCCCAAGGGTCGGAAGCAACCAAATGAAACAAATCACACCCAGCACGATATTAACAATCGTCTTGCTGCCTTTTCTCTTCTTTTTCCCGGCCATTAGAATCCCCCTTGCTTTCGGAACTGACGTAGATTAATTATGATCACAGGCAACACCGCGATCAGCAGAACAATAGCCAGCGTGGAGCCATAACCGAAATTCCGGTACATAAAGAACTGGCGGTAAAACTGTGTAGCCACTACCTCTGTATCGTATTGACCCCCAGTCATCACCATGACGACGTCAAATATTTTCAACGTAAAGACGATAATGGTTGTTGTCACAGTCAGAATGGTTGCTGAAATGTAGGGAATCATGATTCCAAAGAAAATCTTCACCTCATTTGCACCATCCACTCGCGCAGCTTCCAATATGTCATCAGGAACTCCCTTAATAGCTGCTGAGAATATCACCATCGCAAATCCAGTCTGCATCCAGATCAGAATGATGATGAGGAAAAAGTTATTCCACGGCTGAAGCATACTCGTCCACGCCTGTGGTTCTCCCCCGAAATAAGTAACGATGGCGTTCAAAAGTCCAATTTGTTCATCGCCGGGTTGATAGTAATATACAAACTTCCAAATAACGCCTGCAGCTACAAAAGAAATAGCCATCGGCATAAAGATGATCGATTTGGCTAGCTTCTCATAGCTGCTTCTGTCGGCAAGAATTGCGATCAAGAGCCCAAAAGCTACACATGCCAATGTACCAACGAATACCCAAAGTAAGTTGTTACGCAGTGCCGTTGCCATTAGATGGTCGCTAAAGATCGCTGCATAGTTGCTGAGACCCACAAATTTCTCTGAAGAAGCATTAAAAAAGCTTAAATACAGCGTCCGCAGCGCCGGCAGCACCAGTAGCCACCCCAATATAATCACTGCCGGACCAATAAAAATATAAGGCAATACCTTTCTGCGTACATAATCAGGATATTGCTCGACTGCCCAGGTAAGTGTGTAATAGATCAGATAAACACCCAGAACCCCCCATAGAACAGCCAGAACCGCCGTTAGTAGCGGATTTAGCGTCGAATCCCGAAAGAATAAAAAGATCGAGCCATTAACAACAACATTGGCTATTAATACTAAAAGAGACAGCAATACCGCTCTAAGACTTACCGTCTGCTTGGCTTTTAATTGTGGCTTCAATTGTGGTTGTAGTTGTGATTGTCCACCCATATTAGCTCCAGCTCCTCCTATACTCGCGCTTTGGAAAACAAAAAGAGGGGCAGAGAACCTTCAAATCCCGCTGCCCCTCTTTTAACTGTGTGCTTTCAATATTAGGTTAGTTGTTCCAGCCAGACTGGATTTGTTCCAACGCCTGATCCAGCGTCGCAGTACCACTTACGTAGTCGGTCATGCCCTTCCAGAAGGTACCTGCGCCCACTTTGCCCGGCATCAGGTCAGAGCCATCAAAGCGCAGCGTGGAAGCATCCTGAACCAGCTTCGCCATCCGGCGATCGGATTCTGAGGTATACCAATCCAGGGAAGCATCGTTCATTGGAGCAATTACGCCGCCCGATTGTACCCAGCTCTTAATGGATTCTCCTGTAGTAAAGAATTCCATAACTGCACGCACTTCAGGACGATCGTTGAACATCGCGTAAATATCGCCAGCAACTAGCACTGGTTTACCATATTGAGGATCAATAGGCGGCAGGTAGAACCAATCATAATCTACATCAACCTTTGCCGTTTCAGGGAAGAAGCTCGTAATAAAGTTGCCGAGCATATTAAACCATGCTTTAGGAGGATTATTGAACATTGGCGCTGGGGCATCCCCGAACGATGTCGTCACGATGGATTTTGCACCACCATAGACATAATCCTTGTTGAGCCAAATTTTGGACATGGTTTCAACTGCATTTTTCACTTCTGGAGAGGTAAATGGCAGCTCACCCTTTACCCATTTATCGTAATTCTCAGGTGTGGTCGTACGAAGCATTATATTTTCTACCCAGTCTGTTGCTGGCCAGCCTGTTGCAGCACCACTCTCGATACCAATAGCCCAAGCAGGATCACCGTCTTTCGCAATTTGTTCCGTCAGAGCCATCATCTCATCCCATGTCTCAGGAACCTTGTAGCCCGCTTCGTCAAATTGCTTTTTTGGATACCAGACCAAGCTCTTTACATTACTGCGGTTCCAAATCCCCGCCATGATCTTGCCGTCTTTCCCGTCCATATTAGACATATCAAGCCAGCTCTTGTTGTAATTAGCCGTCAATTTGGCTTGATCCAGCACGTTAGTTAAATCGATAACCTTACCAGTCTTAGCAATTGAGGCTAGGAGTCCCGGCTGCGGGAAATCAGCGATATCCGGAGCATTTCCACCGTCTACTCGAATGTTTATCGTAGCTTCGAACTCTTTTGAGCCCTCGTATTGAATATCAATTCCTGTCTTCTCTTCAAACTCTTTAATACTATTCTCAAATTTCACTTGGTCAGCATCTACAAAAGGACCGAACATCGTTACTTTAGTTCCTTTATAGTCGCCTTTCATGGCTAACTCTAACGGCGATCCCGAAGGCTCGGTGCTAGGAGCAGTTGTAGCTTCAGTGTTATCTGCTGTTGGGCTGGAAGTAGCCGCAGGCGGATCTGTAGCCGCTGCGTTGTTGTTATTGCCTCCGCCGCAGGCGCTCAGCATCATAGTGAAGGATAAACACAGTACTAATGCCAATGACTTTTTACGTCCTGAGGTTTTCTTCATCTTTTGTACATCCCCTTTAATGGTTTTAGAGATTGCTTCTGACTCAATCATCCGGTACCCTGGCATGTATAAGCAGCTTGTAGCAGATCACCCCCTTGCAAAGCTTTTCAGAATCTAAGGATTTATACTAAAAAAGAATCGAATCACCAATTCCAATTAATTGTAGCGCTTACATTTGTTATAGTATCACATAAAGTAAGCGTTTCCAATCTGTATTTGAAATGTTTTGGTAAAAATTATTTTGATTGTCCAAGCAAATATTCAAATGTTGCCTAAGACGAGCGCCGAATTCTGAAAAGCTTTTCAGAGGGTGGTACAAAAGTGAACTACTCCTATTTTTCTCGTGTAGATTCCCGCACAATCAGCTTATGCTCCATCTTCTCATTCAATACCTGCACTTCACCTGTTGTAAGCAATTCATGCAGCTTCTCGGCCGCACGATACCCTAACTCATAAATCGGCTGTGCAATCGTAGTTAGCTTCGGGATGAACATACCCGACATCCTTAGATTATCAAACCCAATCACGGATACCTGACCTGGAACAAGAATATTGCGATCCTTCAGATAAGAAATCGTCCCCATCGCGAATTCATCTGCAACACAGAAAATAGCAGTTAGCTCGGGGTAATCCGTAAATAGTTCATGTGCAGCTTGATAAGCATGTTCAAACCGATGACTGGCATATTTGCTCTTCACAATATTCTGCTGTAGCCCTGACTCTGTTAGCGCTCTTGCAAATCCCTCATAGCGCGGTGGTCCTGATACGGAATTATCATGGTTAAAACCAATCATACCAATGTCTTTATGACCTAAATCAATCAGGAACTTTACCGCATCATAGGCAGCCGCTTCATCATCCACTTCCACACTCGGAATGTCGAACTCATCGGAATGCGAGGACACTAGCACAAATGGAATTCTACAACCGACCAATTTATCATGATACTCAGGGTAAAGGATATCACTGGCAAATACAATTCCATCCACCTGTTTCTCGTGGAAGTTATCAATATAGGACAGTAGTCGTTCTTTGTCGCGGTCCGTATTGCAGATCATCAGACTATACCCAAGCTTGATGCAAGCATCCTGCATTCCCCGAATCACTCCTGCGAAATACAGGTTCTCAATATCCGGAATAAGCAGGCCCAGTGTAAAGGACTTCTTGTAAATCAAACCACGTGCAAATGAATTAGGTTGATACCGCAATCGTTCTACAGCCTCCATCACTCGATTCCGTTTGCTCTCCACTACCGAATTCGGTGCATTCATAACACGTGACACTGTGCTAATCGACACCTCGGCCATTCTGGCAACATCTCTTATGGTTGGCTTCATAATGATAACTTCCTTTTTTAGGGAACTTTTCGATGTGATTATAGCAAGCCCGATTGGAAATAACAATAGTTTTTTTGAAGCGCTTACATTATTTTAAAAAATTCATCTTTTCCTCCTCTTTCTTACTCGGAAGACAAACAACTTACTTAAAGTGTGTATATAGTTTTATTACATGGTATACTAATCGAGTAGCGATATTCGTAGCTACAAATACTGCTCTATGAGCATAGAGCATTTATTATAGGAGGGATAACATTGAAACAACCTCGTGACATTCGATTCTCCGTACTGGACCTGGCTTCTATTGTGGAAGGAGGGACCGCGGCAGACTCTTTTCATAACTCTCTAGATTTAGCCCGGCACGCTGAGAAGTGGGGCTATCATCGGTATTGGTTCGCTGAACATCATAATATGATCGGCGTTGCCAGCTCTGCTACCTCACTCTTGATCGGACATATTGCTGGTGGCACCCAAAGTATACGTGTTGGCTCTGGCGGCATCATGCTTTCCAACCACGCGCCACTTGTGATTGCCGAACAGTTCGGGACTCTCGAATCTTTATATCCGGGACGGATCGATCTTGGACTGGGCAGAGCACCCGGATCTGATCAACCAGCTTCCCGTGCGCTACGTCGTGGCCTAGGAAGCGACGGTAGTGAATTCCCTGAGCAGCTAAGTGAGTTAAGAGCTTACTTCGACCCTGCAGGAGCAGGATCGCGCCCAGCCGGAGTACGCGCGGTTCCTGGGGAAGGCTTAAATGTTCCCATCTGGCTCTTAGGCTCCAGCGGCTTTAGTGCTGAGCTAGCAGCCAAGCTAGGGTTGCCTTTTGCCTTTGCCAGCCATTTTGCACCTGAGTATTTACTTCAGGCGCTGCACATATACCACAGTAATTTCCGTCCATCAGAAGTACTAGACAAACCTTATGTTATGATCGGACTCGGGGTTACAGCAGCCGATAGTGTAGATGAGGCAAGAAAGCTGGCTACCTCGCAGCAGCAGCAGTTCCTCAATATCATCCGCGGGCGGACAGGCAAGCTACAACCACCCGTTGAGAGTATGGATGGGCTATGGACGGTACAAGAAAAAGCAATCATGCTCGATAAGCAGCGTTATTCCTTCTCTGGCGATAAAGCAGCGATTAAAGAACGACTTCAAGACATTCTGAAAGAGACACAAGCTGATGAATTGATTATCTCCGCAGGGATTTATGATAATGAGGCTCGTCTTCGTTCCTATGAAATTGTAGCTGAGGCTATGAAAGAACTGTAAGATTGCAGTCCTAACAAGGCAGGACGTTATCTGAGTATCGGGAGTTCTCCCGTTTCAGATATCCGTCTTGCCTTTTTTGTTTTGTTTTCGAAACCGTTCTTAATAAAACACTACTAAGAAATGAAAAAACATAAAAATAAAGAGATATAGAGAGAAATCAACAGATAAACGGACTATACTCTTATTATTTAAGCAAATATGATCTAATTAGTTGTAATACATCATTTTTCTTTGGATATCATTTTGATTATACTTTATATATTCGCTATAACGAACGATTTGTATTTTGGATACGCCCTCTCCTTCGTTCTTTCGGAAAGATTCCACCCATAATTGAAAGAGTGGTACTTCACAATACCACTTATTTCGACAATGTATAATGGAATAAGTGTTTAAAACGGAGGATTTTGCCGGAAGCCCGCAGATTTTGTTTTCAACAGCTACAAGCGGCTCAGGAGAAAGGAGCAAAGAAAGTGAAGAAGAAATACCATTCGGTCTTCATAGCTGCTTACGTTCTGATTATTCTGGTAGGAGTAATATGGCACGCTGGAGGGGTAAGCGCTCAGGATACCATTAAACTTACTGTGAATTCTCATACCACGAGCACAGCCACCATGAACAATATGAAGCCCGGTGACGAAATGAGCTCAGAGTACACGATTATTAATGATGGCACAGAAGGCTTCGATTACTTTGTGGACTTTAAATTCATCTCTGGAAACGTAGAGCTGTACAATATTCTCCAAATGACACTCGAAAAAGAGGGAGTAATCATCTATTCGGGAGTGATGAGCGAGGCAGCCGGCAGAGTAACCATCGGTTCACTTGCTGGAGGAGAGAAGAGTGTAATTCAAATGGATGTAACCTTCCCATGGGAAGCCGACAACGAATATCAAGGAAAGGCTACGACCGTAGCTTTTGAATTCTCTGCTTCCGGAGAACCAGGTCCATCCGCCGAGCCTACTTCAACGCCAACGCCAACAGCGACGGTTGCACCTACACCTGATCCATCACCTACAGCAACGCCGGCAGCTACAACTGAACCGACTACAACACCTACGGAAACACCATCAGCTACACCTGAAGCTTCACCAACACCTACGGTTGCACCAACTACGACACCTACGGATTCACCAA
>NZ_NFVA01000034.1 GCF_002264395.1 Paenibacillus sp. VTT E-133291 | reverse complement strand
TGGGGGCGGCTTGCAGCGATCCTGGAAGAGGTTTGAAGCCTATGAGGACAGCTAATCACTGTCCGCCGGAAAAGGTTATTTGAAGAAAGACAACCACAACAGAGGAGGAAATTGAGATGCGCGCAATTGGAATCGTTCGTTGCGCTTCTCTTTTTCCAAATTCAAGAATGATAGGGGGGTTAGTTGTGAAACATAAGCTGATCCGGTACAGCATGCAGATTGCAATGCTAAGGCAGTTGCTGGCACTTTCATTGATCAACGAAAAGGAGTTTCGGTTGATGAAGAGCAAAACTATGCGGGAATACGGCATCATTTCGGACCTGACTTCTTGATTCGCACAATTGTCGATCCGCCCAGCTCTTATTATACTGATGGCGAGTGGATAAGAATGGAGGAGATCACAATGGCAATTGAAGTGGAAGTTATTAAAGCAAACCGGAAACTATCTGATCGAAATGCCGGAAAATTACCGGATATTCTTCGCGTTGCTCCGTATGCCCGAGTAAGTACGGACAGTGAGGAGCAATTGAGCAGCTACAAGTCACAAGTCGCCTATTATACGGATCTCGTAAGTAAGCGTAATGACTGGGTGCTTGTCGATATGTATGCGGATGAAGCGATCACCGGTACACAGGTAACGAAGCGCGAGGACTTTCAACGTATGATTAACGATTGCATGGATGGAAAAATTGATATGATTATTACGAAGTCCATATCGAGGTTTGCAAGGAATACGCTGGATACGTTGAAATTTGTTCGCATGTTAAAAGAAAAGAACATTGCTGTATTTTTTGAAGACGAGAATATCAACACACTAACGATGGACGGCGAGTTGTTACTTGTCATCTTAAGCTCTGTCGCGCAGCAGGAAGTGGAGAACATTTCAGCCAACGTAAAAAAGGGATTGAAAATGAAAATGAAGCGCGGCGAACTGGTGGGCTTCCAAAGCTGTCTGGGATACGACTACGATATAAATACGAAAAAGATATCCGTGAACCCTGAAGAAGCAGAAATCGTACGCTATATTTTTGATCGATATATCTCAGGGATGGGCGCTTATGTCATTGCGAAAGAATTGACCGATTCCCCGCACAAAACGAGACAAGGAAATAGCGAATGGCAAGATACGACTATTCTTGGTATCATTAAAAATGAAAAATATAAAGGCGATTTATTGCAGGGAAAGACGTTTACCGTTGACCCGATCTCTAAGAGAAGGCTTGATAACTACGGCGAAGAAGATCAATTTTATATAAAAAATCATCATGAACCGATTGTCAGTGAAGAAGTTTTCGAGAAGGCGCAAGATATATTGCATAAAAGAGGCAAGAATCGTCGCCGTGGTGAAAAAGGGAAACGGGACAAATACAGCAAAAAGTTCGCTCTCAGCAGCATGCTGGAATGTACGTTTTGCAATAGTAACTTCTCACGTCGTAGCTGGCACAGCGGAACTCCGCACGAAAAGACGGTTTGGCAGTGCGTCACCTCGACAAAAAAGGGCAAGAAGTATTGCCCTCACAGCAAGGGAATAGAAGAGAAAGTAATTGAGGGCGCTTTTGTGGAGTCGTACAAATTAGTATGCCGCAATCATACGGATGTATTAGATGAGCTTATTAAAAGGATGGAAACCGTTTTCAACGATCAGAACAACCTGAAACGGCTGAACAAGATGAATAGCGACATCCAGGCTATGGAGCAAAAACGATGCAAACTGATTGATTTATGTCTGGATGATAAAATAGACAGGGCTGTTTACGAGCGGAAATATGCAGAACTGGATTCCTCTCTTGCCGAATTGATTGAAGAAAAGGAACAGCTAGAGAAATCCGCACGAGAAGAGATTGATTTGGGAAAGCGCCTTGAGCATTTTCGCAAAGTGCTTCGAACAAATGAAATCCTACCTGCATTTGATCGAAATGTTTTTGAAAGCATTGTAGATAAAGTTATCATCGGGGCAGACTTTGATCCAGAGCAACCCAATCCGTACAAACTAACCTTTGTATATAAAACTGGTTTTCATAATAGCGTTCAAAGCAGGAGTAAAATGCATAAGCATATTGGAAAAAAGTCCTCGAGAAATGAAGGGAGTGATTCGTGTTCCTATTCCCAGCACAACACATGTGGAGTCGGTGGCTTTGTTGGTAAAGAGTGAAACGGTGAAATAAAACCCTTTTATTCACTTGGATTTTCAATATGGTACAGATGACGGAGATCAGACTTGATTTGAAATTGATATGGAAATCCATCGAGTTCCAGCCTAAATGAACAGAAGACACCAGGCAGTTGAAGTGCTCCTTGTCAAGTAGACACTAAATCATTGCTATAGTTTTAGTAATAGTACCAGAAAATAAATGGGTAATTTTTCCACTAGCGGAGAACGATAAAAGAGCAGCGAGTTAGACGAGCGTAGCCCCTAGGCTCCACCATAAATAAACCGCCCTGTTCGCAATTTGCGGACAGGGCGGTTTATTATGTCATAGAGTGCAGCTTGAAAGTTAGCAGTCAACCTGCACTCTACAAACTATCTTGCACGTTTATAAGGCTAACTTATTAATAGAGCAGTTGCACAAACATAAGATTACTCTGCTACAACTTGTTTGCCTGCAATCCGGCCGAAGGTGAAGATATCAGCGATGGCATTACCGCCAAGACGGTTTCCACCATGAATGACCCCTGTTACTTCACCTGCAGCGAACAGCCCAGGGATGACTTCGCCTTTTTCATTCAATACGCGAGTCTTCTCGTCGATCACCAATCCGCCCATTGTATGGTGAACGGATGGTACAGCTTTTTCGATGTAGTAAGGGCCTTTTTCAAGAGATTTCAATCCACCGCGATGTTTGAAATCAAGGTCTTTACCTGTTTTCGCATAATCATTTACTTTATTAATTGTTTCTTTCAAAGTGTTCACGTCAATTTTGAAGAAATCAGCCGCCTCTTCAATCGTATCGGCTTTAAAGAGCAAGCCTTGTTTAACGAGTTGATCGTATTCGTCTTGATGAACTTCGATCGTTTTACCGATATCCTCAATGCCTTGATTCCATAATTGATACGTATATCCGCCCGTCTGGGCAAGAATTGCTTTAGAAATAACGTCACGACGTTCTAATTCCTCAACGAAGCGCTTGCCTTCTTGGTTAATCAGGATCGCACCATCGAAACGGGAATCTGCAACCAGGGAAATAACACCTGTCTCAGGATTACAGATTGGATACGTTTGAATATTCTCCATGTTTGTCAGCTTGGCGCCAATCGTTTCTGCCATAACGATACCGTCACCTGTAGATCCTGGTGTATCGGTAGACATATATTTTTCATCCATTTTAGGATTATATTTTTTACGCATCTCTACATTGGATCCAAAACCACCGGTAGCGATGATGACGCCTTTGTTCGCATGGAAGGTGATCTTGTCGCCAGTACCCGAAGTCGCAGTTACACCGGTTACTTTGCCGCTTTCGTCCTTCAGCAAGGTTTCGGCTTTCATATTCGTTTTGATCGTGATTTGGTCAGCGTCTGTTTTGGCTTTTAACTTGGTAATCAATTCAGAACCTGTATGACCTACAGGAATCAACGCACGTTTTCTGGAATGGCCTCCAAATTGGAACAGATGATCAGGTAAGAACTCTACCTTGATATCATCGCGCAGCCATTCGGCAGATGATAGAGCATTGTCGGCAAGAATACGAACCATCTTTGGATCCCCGAGGTTGTCTCCGCCTTTCATCGTATCATTATAGAACAAGTCAGCCGTGTCATCTGTGATGCCAAGAGCACGTTCAACCCAGTTGTCCGGCGCATTCATCTCACCCCCGGAGATCAATGTGTTGCCGCCAACAGCTGGCAATTTCTCGAGTAGAACTACATTAGCTCCAGCGCTCTTCGCTTCGATAGCCGCACTAAAGCCAGCACCCCCTGCACCGATGACGACAACATCATAGGTTTGGTCTACTTCTTCTTTGTCTTTGCTTCCACTGACTGCAGCGCCAGCAACAAGGGTAAGTCCAGACTTCGTAATTGCATCTTGAATGGCTTCGAGATATCCTTTGCTTGTAACCGTAGATCCGCTAATGGCATCAACTTTTGCGCTGTTAGTTGCCATGACATCTTCCTTAAGCTGCGTATAAACAGGTTCTGCAAGTACTTCATTTTCCTTATGCTCTGTTACTTTAATGTCAGTGATCTTGTTATCTAATAAGGAAACTTGTACTTTAATATCGCCATGTTTACCTTGCCCAACTCCTTCAAAGACTTGAACTCCGTTTGCATCTGCAGCGGGTGCTGCATCTTTACCGCCGCAGGCAGCAAGTGTGAACATAAGACTGAGGACTAGTAGAATAGATAACAGCTTTTTCGTGTGAGTTCGCATAATATCTCCTTCATTCTGTTGTGAATTGGTTACATACACTAGGGAGAGGAAGATTTGCTAGGCAAATCCTTTATCTCTAGCCTAGACATGAATAGTATTTCATGTGAAAATATGCACAAGACCTATTATAGATTTAGTACAGCATTATGTATTTGCACAGATTAGCGTTTTTTTGTCTTTTTCGGGCATGTAAGAAACGGATATTGTGAAGGGCTATGATTACAATGAAAACAATTCACTTAAAAATTACGTTAATCGCAGGAGGCTGCTTCTTGCTGCTGTTCGTTGCATTGCTTGTAACAATATATTTTGAGATGAACCATACGGTTGTCCCTTTGAATAAGAACTTAACGCAGCAAGTGGTTACTGCACGCAGTGACCAGATCGATTATTGGTTTAATCAGCGCATCGGTGAGATAGACATGCTTGCTTCTCTAGCTTCGGACCATCATTGGACACGGGATGAATTGCTGCAAGAGATCAATAAGTTCGAGGCGAAAAAGCAAGTAGAGTACGAATCCATACGCGTGGTGGATATTCACGGAAATTCCTGGTCAGCAAGTGACAAGCCTTTTTCGATACTAAACCGACCCTACTATCGAAAACTACTGCTAAATTCAGATTCCAATTATGTGGTGAGCAATCCGATCGTATCCAAAGCGAATGCAGCTGAAATCGTCGTCATTCTCTATCGTGTGAATCCATCGGTGAATGATGAGGTAGCTTATATTGCCGCAGCCGTCTCCGTCAAGAAGATGAAGGAGATTGCTCAAGATGTAATGCTATATGACCAGTCAGGCCAGCTTATCATCGATTGCAGAGAGCTGGGTGAAGGAGATGGAGCGGAGGATGCAGCAGATAAGAAGAACATGAGTGTATTTGAGGCTCCAATTCAAAATGTGGAAGGCTGGAAGCTCGTACTCGAAGTGCCGAATTCAAGTCTATCGCTAGCGGTGATCAAAACCCAGCGGACTGCATTGCTGGTAGGCGTTCTTATCGGTAGTGCGTTTATCGTCTTTCTGATGCTGCTTGCTTCATCCATTATTCGTCCCATTCAGTCGCTTCGCCAGGTAATGGAAAATGTGCAGAACGGGAACCAAACCATACGGGCAGATGTTACGCGCTCGGATGAGATCGGCGATCTTGGGCGAAGCTTCAATGACATGCTTGTTCAATTATACGCTGTGGAGCAGGACCGAAAGGAGATGGAACTCAGACTGATTCATGAGCAGATCAAGCCTCACTTTTTATACAACACATTGGATACGATCCAGTGGATGGCAACGGAACATGGAGCAGACAATGTGGTGGAGATGGTGGAAGCGCTTAGCGCATATTTCCGATTAGGGCTTGGCACAGGCAGTCCCTACATTCTGCTTGATCAGGAGTTGTACCATGTCGAGAGTTATCTTCATATTCAAGGCGTGCGATATGAGGAGATTCTGGACTACGAGCTTCGATATGATGAAAAGCTTGCTCAGTGCCAAGTCGTTCGCTTCATGCTGCAGCCGTTGGTGGAAAATGCGATTTATCACGGGATTAAGCCACTTGGGGATCAAAAGTGCAAAATTTCGATTACAGCATATAAACAGGTCGATTATTTGGTCATTAAGGTTAAAAATAATGGGGTTATGATTCCTGAAGAGAAGCTTGAACAGATGAATCAAGCCCTTCTTGATGATAAATATGATCGTTCTGCCATAGGCTTTGGACTATACAGTGTAAACCATCGCATTCGACTAGCTTACGGGGTGCCATATGGTCTTGCAGTAAAGAGCGAAGATGGCATTACCGTTATGGTCATTCGAATACCTTTGGAAGGGGAGCGGAATGAAGATGTGGAAGATTGTCATCGTCGATGATGAAACGATCATTCGCAAAGGCTTGCGACAATACATTGAGGAGAGTCCGTATCTTTTTGAAGTTGCAGGAGAAGCGAAAAGTGCAAACGAAGCATTGAAAATGGTGGAGGAAGCCCCACCACATGTATGTCTTGTGGACATCAACATGCCGAATATGAATGGACTCGATCTGATAAATATATTGCGCGAACGCTGCCCGTCGGTTCTAATTGTCATCATCAGCGGCTACGATAACTTTGAATATGCGCGTCAAGCCGTGCAACTGCAAGCATTCGATTATATATTGAAACCTGTGCCGAAGAGTGATCTGAACAAGCTGCTTCATCGGATCGATGAACATCTTCAGGCAAAATATCCTTTGCATTCACATGAAAGCAGGGTGGATAAGGAGCTGGGGCTTTCCGGGTATACAGGGGATGGAACAGTGCTTATCCAAAAAGTGACCGAGTATATTGACAGTCATTATCAGGATCCGGAGCTGTCTATTACTCGAGTAGCATCGCTATTTCATATCAACCCAACCTATCTTAGCAAGCGTATGAAGCAAGAAATCGGTGCTTCATTCCTTGACTATGTCACCGAGCTTCGGATATCGAAGGCGAAGGAGATTCTGGATGACGTAATGCCGAATATCAAAATCGGGGATCTGGCCGTGAAGGTAGGGTATAAGAGCCAGTACTATTTTAGTCGTGTGTTCAAAAATAGAGTCGGCTCAAGCCCCTTAGAGTACAAAAAGCATCCGTTCGGTTATGGATAGAGCATCAATTTAGTAGAACCCCGCAGCAATTAGGTGTCACCATATATAAACACGACGCAACCTCGAGGGGGTTGTGTTTTTTTATTTGTTGGATTGCTTAGTGGACATTGACACAAAATGGGTAGGACCTAAGGAGGTAAGCGCTATCTTTATACCTATAAAAACACGACGTGAAGGCCTTCATGTCAACAAGTGTATACCCAATGTCATTAATTATCTATTTGAAAGAAAGGCCACTTTTCATACTGTTACTATAAGGACATTGACATATGTTATAAGCTTCTATGACGTGTCGGAATCTCGGAAGGGAGGAAAGAGCATCGAGGTAAGCTGAAATGGAAGCACATACCATTTAGGAGATTGATGTTTCTTGACTCAAGAATCAGAAGGGAGTTCGTACGATATGAAGAGGAGTAGAAAATGGGTAGCTCTCGTCATGGTTGCGATCATGATCGTAACGGTGATGCCGATTGCGCAAGCGGAAGAGGCGCTGCCGCCTACACAGACAGAGGAACAGACACCTGCGAACCCGCCGGGTGAAGCCGATCCGGTCGAGGTGACGAATCCATCAGACCTGCCGGGAGCGGGTACGGAGGGTGTTATTGCGTCAGTGTATGGGGCGGTTTATCACAATCTTGCAGCGGGCTTATCTTATGAGTGGTCGCAAGAGCCGGAAGCTTCCTATCCGGATGAAGGCAACACACTTACGGATGGTATATATGGGGCAAGCGATAGATCCGACGGAGCATGGGTTGGACATCATTTGAGTAAGACACGCGAAGTTGTGTTTGATTTGGGGGCGAAGAAATCCATCGCGGGTATTAAAGCCAATTTCCTCGAAGATTGGCCAACGAACAATGTACTCGTTCCACTCACGGTATCGATGTACGTCTCCGATGACAAGGTGAACTGGGGACTGCTCAAAGACAATGCCACGCAGAAGCTGTGGAATGACGGCAAATACACGGAGACCTATGTGTGGGATGGCAGCAAGGACGGCATTAAAGCGATCGGCCCAGATGCGAAGATCGCGTATGCTCGCTATGTGAAAGTGACATTCACCATGCATACGCGTGCAATGACCTTCGTGGATGAGATTGAAATCCTCGGTGAAGACGGCAAAGCTGCCGGAGCCGTAACTGTTCCAACGCAAATGCCGAAATTCTTGGCGGCAGGCGAAGCGACAGCGGGTATCGAGCATCTTGGACTTTTGTATAACGGGCAATATGCGAATGACCTAGGCATCTGGACGAAAGAACGGATCATTCCGAACATTAGTTATGTCGATAAGGACGGCAAAATTAAGGATCGACTCTTCGACGGCGTCCTGTATCTTGGCATTAACTCTCCAAATCCAGGTCGTGATTTCGGCGGGCGGGCTTATCTGGAAGATTGGAAATGGTATCTGGATAAAACCTTTGCGGCAGGCGGCGATATGGATGCGTTAAACGCAGCGGCTAAGGAAGTATCCGATGCGCTGAACGAGTCTGGCGTAAAGGAAAAGGTTGTCCTCATGATTCCGGATCCAGGTGAATCGATCACTAATTTCGGAGCTGTTGAACAAGGTGGAGAATCGCTGAGCTTCAATGATTCCGTTGGCAAAGAGAAAGCCCTTGCGAACCGTGAAAAAGCAGTTCAATGGTGGCTGCAGCAAGTCAAATCGAGATGGGAAGCAAGAGGTTACGCTAACCTCGAGCTTGTAGGTATGTACTGGTTCGAAGAGCAAATCAGCACAAGCCAATCCGGACCGGATCTGATCCGTTCGGTGAGCAGCACCCTGCATGACATGCAAATTAGCGGCAAGGACCTGAAGTTCTTCTGGATTCCGCATTTCTTCGCTTATAAAGCGTTCATGTGGAAGGATGTCGGCTTCGATGCGGTAACGATCCAACCGAACTACTTCTTCGAGCCGACGGATATCGAGCGCTTGGAGGATTCTGCGAATCTGGCGAAGCAGTATGGCATGTCCAATGAACTCGAGTTCGATGATCGGATGCTGACGGACGGCGTGTTCCGCGAGCGGTATATCGATTACTTGAACAGTGGTGCGAAGACAGGGCTCATGAAGGATGGCTTCAAATCGTATTATCAAGGCAACAATGCAGTCTATAACACCGCGGTAAGTAAAGATCCAGCGACACGCGTTCTTTACGACTGGCTGTATCAATTTGTTAAAGGAACGTATCAGGTCAACGAGGCTCCGCCTTCCGAGGTAGACGTGCAGATGAACGGCAAGCCGTTCCAGAGCGGGATGAAGCTGCCCGATTCAGAATCCGTATCCTTTACATGGAAGCTTAGAACGGATGATGGTCTGACGAAAGTGACGGCGACGTATGACGGCAAGCCTTATACAGCGGGTACCGTTATTCCGCTTGCAGGCAAGCTTGGCAAGCATGAGCTTAACATTACCGTTACCGCGGGGCGTATGGTGACAAAGTCATATGTTATCGAAGCAATGACGAATGCATCTGGCATGAAAGCGCTAGTCGACCGCTTCGAAACAGCGAAGCAATTTACGAATTCTGCAACGGTGCGTTCTTTGAACAATTATTTGGAAATGATGAAGCGCTATGAAGAGAAAGATGCAGCGCAAGTCACCAAGTATCTCCAAGGCTTTAATGCAAAGCTGGATGAATTCAAGAAGGCGGGTACGATAAAAGATGAGGCGTACAATACGCTGAAGGAAAGCGTCTATTACCTAATAGGCAATTTGGCGCAGAATAAAACGGTAGAAGCTTCGTCGATCGAAGGCAATAATTCGAATTATGCACCGGCTAAAGCCGTCGATGGATTCCCTGCTTCAAGATGGGCGAGCGAATACGTGGACAATACTTGGTTCCTGGTCGATCTCGATGAAGTGAAGGAAATGGATACGGTTCGAATCGATTGGGAATATGCTCGTGCCGATAAATACAAACTTCTTGTGTCGAACGATAAGCAGAACTGGATCAATGTCATGCCAAATGACGGAATTATTACCGCGCATGATGGCAAAGAAACGATTCAGTTCAACCCGGTCAAGGCAAGATACATGAAGTTACAAGGCATAAAAAGAGCAACCGATTACGGATATTCCATCTACGAGTTTGGTGTCTATAACCTCTCGGGCGCTGTAGACGTGAAAAGCATTGAGGGCATACAAGTAAAGGTTGACGAGGAAGCGAAAAAAGTAACGATTGATGGATTGCTGATGAATGGCGTCCTTACAAATGTGAAGTTGATGGTGCTTGATCCGAAAGGCAAGGTTCAACTCGAAGATGAGACGAAGAGTACAGTCGCGGGAAGCTTCCAATTCACATTCAAACTTACGGGTAATTTAAAGGGAACCCATGAGGCGTATCTATCGACTGGCTATATGAGCGAGCCTGTAAAAGTGACCTTTGAATACTCAAAAGAAAACCCGGGTAAAGGTCACGATAAGTAATGGATAAATAATTCATCCAAGCAGCAATACACCCGCGCTGAAACTTTCTGTACCGGTTATCGAATGATCTGTCCGAGTAAGACTAATAACCGAAGTAAACACGGTTGAGGCGTAACATAACAAGCCGATTAGGTGCCAGACCACGGGGTCTATACCTAATCGGCTTGTTTCTATGTAGACGTGACAAATAGAGGATTAGATTATATCAAGATATTATTCAGGTTTTAGTGGGATTGTATTATGTATTGTATAATAGAACGACTGCCTGAGCAGGTATTTATAACATAAAACATAGGAGGATACATGTCCTGGAGCAAATTGAAGCAACAACTGGAGAGTTTTCTCTGTCCTGCGTTATACGGCAGGGTTGAATATCGCGCAAGCAGCTACCGTTATTTACCTGATAAATCAGGGGATTGTTATATTTCGGTAGATAAAAAGAACGTACTTAATATGAATGATAGAAATAGCTCAATTAGATGGTATCAGACGGAGCAGGAGATTAAGAATGATTCAGATCTTCTAATTCCTATCAACCATGAAGACATTGAAGCGGTTAGAAAAGATAGTAAGGGGATCATCCCGGAGGATCGTCTAATAGTCATTGCAAGAAGCAGAAAAATATCAGAAGTTGCAAAGGAGCTTTTGTCAGCACAGGCAGCATTAAGTAAATCGAATTTTATTGTTATAGCTACTAAGTATTTATCTATTTCCATAGAGGAGAGCTTAGAAAGCGATGATATCTTATTGAATATTCTAGCTTTAGTGGACAGACGAGTTGGGAAAAAGCGAATTTTAAACATGAGCGAGAAGATGAAGTTAAAGCATCCAATTGTGCAATATTTTTATGAACTAAGGCGTAGTACATTATAAAAATAAATAACTTCATTGAATATTCATGAGCAGACAAACTGTCCGCATATGGTACAGATTAAAAATCTTGATGGTACAGATGGATGAGATCTGACTTGATGTAAAATTGGTGTGAAAACCCACCGAATATCAGCCTAAATGAACAGAAGACACCAGGAAACTCCTGAGCGTCTTCTTTCTTGTGTTTGTGCGGAATCAGATGCAAATATCGATTTGAGTGTAACTAAAGAAAATAAAGTACTAGACTAGGCTCAATATAACAATCGACAGCAGTCTTGAATTGGAGAAATGAAGTCCTAGACAACCATTGGTTTATTGAACTAGCACGTTCCTTTGGTTCAATGTAAATTTTACTTGTTATCAAACTTTTTAATTACTTTAATGATTCTCAACCACTCATCGGGCAAGCGAGTCTGTGTACAGATTTACGAAAAAAAATTTTTCGCATTTCATGAAGTCGGGATCCTCAAGTCTGTCTTGCCAAAATAAAATTTGTCATTCAATAGTGAGGGATTCATATCATGTATCAATCTTATGATATATTTCTTCAAGTGAAATCCCCTGTGGTTATTGATTCTTTGAATTTATCTACAATAATCGATCTTCGTCCCTTTCAGATAATGTTTCTGTATTCATGACATCCGGTGAATTCGGGTGTGTTTGCTGAAATACCTCTTCGAAATTTATCCAGCAGATCAAGGCTCAAGAGGTATCTAATCTTTGATTCTTTGACCATCTTTATACCATATTACTCCAGGTTCTTCAGGATTCTTTCTACCAGTTTCGAATTCAATAAATAATCCCCAAGCATAGCAAAGGTTATTGTAGCGTGAACTATCTGTGTAACATTTCAATTTTTGTAAATCAAAACATCTATCTATTCTGTTTGTGGATTTCTTGATCTCTATAATTAACAGGTTGCTACTATTCTCTCCTCTTTTATGAATTACGATATCTGGAAAAGTTGATAGCCCCATGTATTCTATGTCATCTACTACAGTAATGTCTTTATTGAATTCCTTCTTAATTTTTTGACATTCTTGCTCTAAAATATAAATCATTTTCTTTTTGCTTTCTTCATCAACATTTTTGTTATACTCACAATCGACATTATATTCATTAAATTCTTCTTGAAGATATACTGCTAACTTATGGGCAATTGTTCTTTCATTCAAATCATGACTTAGTAAATATTGATCACATTCAAGCAACTTTGAAATTGCTATATCAACCTTTGGTTTTATGTAATTTCTCATTTTCCATCTCCCATTTTTTCATATTTAGGGCATTACAAATAACGGTTCTGTATTCGCGACGTACCACAACCTAAGGACCTTTGGGGCCGGCCGCGATATGCTAGGGGGGCGGATGAGCCGCATTTGCCACTCGGTCGGATCTGCCGACACATGCGGCTTGACCGCGTATACGTGAACATTTTGTTAAATAAAGTATTTTCCATTTCAATTAGCGTTCATTTTGAACTTTTACATCTTTATTATTGTTTCGTATTGACAAAAAACTGATCCGAAACATTATTTGAATCCCGCCCACAATTTCGGAAGAAACAATTCCCATAGTTACCAATTCCGAGGAAAAGAAATAAACCCTCCAGTATTAGCACTATAGCGAGCATACAATATAAATTCTGATCCAGATATTACAGAAAAAAATATCCATAAAAATAATGCTACAGATCCAATAATATTCGCTAAAGCACTATTTATTCTTAATATTAGTAATAGGAAAATATATAACGAAAATAAAACTGTTAAATTTCAAGGGACTACTGTCAAAAACGTTACTGAAAATAGTATAAATAGTAACTGTTAAATAGCATCAAAGTATCCCCTCAAAATATCTTTCCTTCCGTATTTTTGATAGTAAGAAGTGTTTTACATTCATACATGTATTTCATCTAACGTTTGTGTGTCACGAGTCTTAACTGGCTTAAGTGATAGCAAGCGAACGGGGCCGACGGACTTAGCGCCGGTGCAGAGTTGACTGTTGAGTCCACTCTTTGAAAAACCTCTGCGGATTAAGGGCTGTTAGGCCGGCAGCGTGAATACGGTTTTATCCGATGCTACTAGCTTCAAAGAAATACCTTTAAGGTTATTAACCTATATGTAAGAGTTCATTGCCCTGACTTACAATATTCAACGACCCTGAAGGCCCTATTGTTCTGTCAGAAAGAGATGCTTTATCGAAACCATACTTACGGAAATCAAGAATAATCTGTTTTTCTTGAATTGCTAAATCAAACAAACGATTTGTTACTTTTGCCTTCAAAGTTATAAATGGAATCTTACCTTGCTGAAGATTATATTCATTAGTTAAAAACTCTCCTAGTTTTCGTACCTTTTCTCGCTTTATCGTAAATTCAAGGTAAGTTTGGTTTTCTTTTGATTCAATTCTGATTTTATTTCCTGAAGCATTACAAACAAAGTCATCAACTTTATTGGGGGCAACTATTATGTCATTATCAATAATTTGAATAATCACTTCTCCAAATTGATTCCATAATAGTGCATTCAAAGTTATTTGACCATTTTCATTCTCACTCAGACCAAATATTTCGTTTTTCAAAACCCTTAATGAAAATCGATCCTTAATTATTATAAAATTACTACCTGCATTTACTATGCTATCTCTTAAATTCCAATGTAGCTTCCCCTTGACTGACTTTATCTCATTTTCTATCTTTAGCATTTTCAATTCTTCTCTTGTCCAAGTTTCTCGATCTGCCATGCTGTGATGGCTGGGGCAAAGAGCAATCATTCCTTCTGTATTATGTGTATGTCCTTCATGCCATGGCGGATCAAAATGATGGTATTCAAGAAAAGGCGACATACATCCCTTAATTGGACATCCAAAACCAACTTCTTTTCTTAGTTTCCTTCGTATTTCTGTTGGAGGAATTCTGTTATTCATCTTTAAACATCTCCTAGAAAATTATCATTACAGCAAATTTGGATAACATTCTTGTATTCACGACGTCCGACGAAGTCGGATGTGTCCGGCTGCTTATGCCTATGCTTCCCCAAAATCCTTCTGCCGGACCGAGAGCGTATGCCCGATATGCGAATATTATGTTATGTGTCATCGGCTTCTTGATATACCTTATACCTCTTCAGCAATAAATATTGGATATGCTAATAAATCGTTAACTCTTGCTTCTTTATTATTGAAAATAAAACATTGCTCATTCGTAATGTAGCGTTTTCTATACAGGCAAGTGATCTTTTTAGTAGCATTTACCTTTGCTCCTAAACTGACTAGTTTATCTATCGGGTGTCGCATATCGTTACGCCCGAACTTCTCTTGTCCGGCATGTAGTATAGTATTTAGGATTGGTCTTCCTTCCAAAAAGTTTACAATAGATTGAAGTGCAGAACATCCTGAGTACATATGCGAATATCTTCCATTATCTAGCCACATCTGTGTTATATATAAGAAGGTTCCTGTGTAGTTATATATTAAGTTATCTTGCTGTACATCGTCTGTATCAGGATTAGATATCCAAAGAGTAAAGTAATCAAGGTTAGGTAAATCTATTAATGCTTCCTTTGGAAAAAATAGTTGAGTTGCTTTTGTGGTCTCAAGTACAAAGTCTCTTCTATTTGGGTTAAAACCATCCTGCATATCTCTAGGTCTACTTAAGTCTAGTTTTTTATTCTCTTTTAAATATTTAACTAAGAGATCGATTTTTTGGCTTTTATTCATTTCAAGCATAATATCTTCTTCACTAATATTAGCTTTAATTCCTGTGATGCCAAAAGATAATGCTTTTTTTCTTCTATAATTTTTCGGGAAATATTTTTTAGGGATTTGCTCTATATATCCATTTAACAACTCTTCATTAACAAAGGTATAATGTCTCATGTCTTATGCTTTACCTCATTTCGATAATTTCACATAACGTCTTATTTATGAACTTCGTAAACAACTCCATATGTAGAGTATTCGTGAAATTATTTAGCTATCCTGCCCGTTCGTATTATGAGAACAATCAGTTCCCAGTTCTTTCTGGTTGATCTCATAATACGATGGACAGTTTAGCGAAGTGTAGATTTATTCTTCTAGTAATAGAATAGTGAGAGATTTCAAATGGATTGCTGTGCACCATCAAATAATACCGACTTCAGTGGGAGCCATTCGCAAACGTTTGTGAAGAACGAGCTAAAGGTGCCTGTGTGTTACTGCTTTGATTGGACGAGAGAGGGGCTTCTTCAAGTCGTTGGTACCGACCAAAAAACCTGTTGACCTAAAATCAAAGCTCATGTTCAGGAGGGGCGATGTGGATGTGACCCCTCTCTGCTAGGTGACGGGAATCATAGACGTACTTACGTGATGTTGCTACGATGTTCCATGGAAATTAAGTGAAAGTGAACACAAGAAATTACAGAAGGAGTCATTTATCGTGAAAAGAATTGTAACACTAAGCACCCGAAAACTGATGGATACCGCAAAACACGGCGGATGCGGCGCATGCCAGACCTCTTGCCAGTCCGCTTGTAAAACTTCCTGCGGCGTTGCAAACCAGAAGTGTGAAAATGCAATGAACAGATAGGATTCGGAATGTTACCGCCCATTGCTCTGCTGATGGGCGGCTATTTTTAAGAAACGGACGCTAACTCTAAAGGAAGGCAAAGCCGTTTCTACTTGTGTGCAAAAGGAGCTTGATTAGCAAGTATGATTCATCAATATAAACTAAACGGATACAATATCGTTCTCGACACTTACAGTGGATCGGTACATGTTGTGGATGACCTAGCATATGAAATTATAGCGATTTATGAGGAAAATTCTGTCGAAAAAATCGTGACAATGATGTTGGAAAGATATAAACAGGATTCCAGCATTTTCGAGAACGACATTCGAGAAACCATCGTGGATATCGAGGAGCTTATAAATGATGGTCAGCTCTTTACAAAAGATGAGTATGAGAACCTCTCGCTTGATTTAAAAAAACGAAAAACTTATGTTAAGGCGCTCTGCCTCAATGTTGCGCATACCTGTAATTTATCATGCGACTATTGCTTCGCCAGCCAAGGGAAATACAACGGAGATAGAGCAATCATGAGCTATGAGGTTGGACAAAAAGCTATCGATTACCTGCTTGAAAATTCGGGTCATCATCGCAATCTGGACATCGACTTTTTCGGTGGGGAGCCTCTTTTGGCCTGGAAAGTAGTTAAACAGATCGTAGCTTATGCAAGAAGCAAAGAACAAGAATTCAAAAAGAAGTTCCGCTTCACCTTCACGACGAACGGGATGCTGCTAAATGATGAAGTCACCGAGTTTTTAAATCAGGAAATGTACAATGTCGTATTAAGCCTGGATGGTAGAAAAGAGGTTCATGACCGGCTTCGTAAGACGGTTAACGGAAAAGGCAGCTACGATCACATTCTTCCGAAGTTCCAAGAATTCGTTCGTAAGCGCGGAGACCAAGAGTACTATGTACGAGGAACCTACACTCGAAATAACGTCGATTTCACCAATGATATTTTTCATATCGCAGATCTTGGATTTGACAAGCTCTCGATGGAACCGGTCATCTGTGATCCAAAGGAACCTTATGCACTTACCGAGGAGGACCTCCCGGAGATATACAACCAGTACGAAATTCTCGCCAAGGAAATGATCGGTCGCGGTGAACAAGACAAGGGGTTTACCTTTTATCACTACATGCTTGACCTCTCAGAAGGGCCTTGCATCCAGAAGAGAATTACTGGCTGTGGTTCAGGAACCGAATATCTTGCGGTCACCCCCTGGGGAGAGCTTTTTCCTTGCCACCAGTTCGTCGGGGATGAAGAATACAGCATGGGAAACGTCTGGGATGGAATCACAAAACCTGAGCTGCAATGTCAATTTAAAGAGAGCAACTGCTACTCGAAGCCGGAATGCAAGAATTGCTGGGCGAAACTTTACTGCAGCGGCGGTTGTCCCGCCAATGCGCTGCACGCGACGGGTTCCCTGGTGGGAACCTATGACTTCAGCTGTGACGTCTTCCGCAAAAGAGTCGAATGTTCCATGATGGTGAAGGTGGATGAATCTATTCGAGCGATGGAAGGGCAATCTAGCTAGTTAACATAACGGATGAATAAAATATAACCGAGAAATAGACACTTTTAAATGAAGTGCTCTTTCTCGGTTTTTTTGTATGAATTTAGAGAAGGAGGACCGTAAAATAAGAGGGGCGATCGGTTTCTGTAAAGTGCAGATCACTGATCGTTTTTTATCTGAATCTATGGAATAAATTCTGTGCATTGCTCGATAAATTTGGAAGCAAGGAGCAAGACGGGGCGGAGGAACGTGGAGATTAGGCTGCCAAGTTTAAATAGAATAAAGACGTGAAGAGATTAAGGATCGGATGTATGGAGAAGGGCAGACCCGGAGCCAATAAGCCTGTCCTCTGTTTTGTTATTGAAGGCGGAATTACATGTTCTAGAGCAAATTGCAGCAACAACTGGAGGGCTTTCCAGTCCAACGCTAGAGGAATTGGATAAAATGTGAAAAATATGTGCCCATTTGTAATACTTTCGCCATGTTCATTACTCCCAAAATAAGCAAATATAGATACAGAAGCTGATAAGATAATGCAGCCGTTAAAAAATTCATCGAGCTGTTCTGATTGTTATTGAAGGAATTATAGGAAGAGGTGTTGTGAACGATGGTTATTTTCTTCGATAGAGCTAAACGGCCACTTTGGGAGGGCAGACCCTCCATTTACTCCCATATTCAGGGACAAGGGGAATCCGTGGACGGATCGCTGCCGGATGACGAAGAATTCTGGTCCGGTGATAAAATCAGATGGGTAGCGGGCGGTATGGATGGAGCATTCGGACATCATGCCGAAGCTGCTAAGATGACGGATGAGGCACGAGAGCTGGTTCACCTGCTGGCGAAGCAATCCAGAAAGCCTAAGAATTCAACAAGAAAGGCCCTATATGCTAAGCTTGTGAAGACAGATATAGGAGGAATGATGGATGTCGTTCTGGATGAGGTACGCAAGCAGCCCGGGATACAGCCGGACTCCGTATTCCATGAAGCGAAATGGTTAGCGGAGAATGCGGCGCACCGAAATGTCGTCAAATTCGGGATTGCCTTACTGGGCCTTTTTCAAAACGGGCAAGTTAAGGATTTGCTTCTAACGTTGGGGAGACATGAGGAATTTACGCTTTATGCCGTGGTTGCGATTCATAATGGAATGGAAGACAGCAATCAAGTTCTATTTGAATTGGCTCAACAGGTTCATGGATGGGGGAAAATACATATTGTCGAGAGACTTGACCCTGCTAGTCAGGAGATAAAAGATTGGCTGCTGCGGCAAGGATGCCACAACAACGTCATGAACGAATATTTAGCCTGTATTTGTGCTAGAAATGGTGGCTTGAGGGAGGCACTTTCTGCTGACCAGGTAGATAGTGCATTATTGGATGGGGCAGCCGATATCATTGAAGCGCTATTGAATGGCGGGCCTGCTGAGGACATAGATGATTATGAGCATGCTCCACAGGTGTTATTTGATTACGTGAGGCTCACTGGGAAGATAGGGGGAACTGCAAAGCATCTGTCAGCTATATTTAGCATTTACGATTTCCTGGCTGAGGATGAGGAGAAATGGACCGTACGGATGTCTGCAGGCTGGAGCGAGCAGTTAAGAAGCGATATCAGAGATGCTTGCCAATCGATTATGGCTAACATCAAGTGGATGAGTATCGTTATGGATGCTGTTAACAGCGGTGATTCACCGGACCGTTACTATGGCGTAGCTTGTGCTGAAAAGCTTGGCATTGATATTTGGGACACTCTCTACAAACAGCTTGCAGCCAACCCGCTACAGGATTTCTATTACTATCAGCTCATGAAATCGAATGATCCAGACCGAATTCATAGGTTCGTACAATTCGCCATCGAACACCTTCCCTTGCAGCAGATCGCCACTGGCCCCGGAAATGAAATGGGATTCGGTGAAGAATATGCAGCACATAGGAAGCTGGGCGCAATCTTGCAAAGCTTGGACCGGTTCGAGGGGATAGGGACAGAGTTGATTTTCACTGGTCTGAACAGTCCAGTGACCTCCAACCGGAACATGGCGATTAAGACATTGGAGAGCTGGGACGTTTCATCCTGGGGGGAGGAGCTGGTTCACGCGGTCACTCATTCATCAGTAGTCGAGCCTGAAGCTTCGGTAAAAGAACGGCTAGACCAACTCCGTGAGGCAAAGGGGTTGTAAGTATGAGAAATATTCATGATGGAGGAGTTGAATGGTTGTATGGCTTATATAAAAAGAACGTACTATTGTATTGAATATTCTGGCTTTGGTGATCAGAAGAGTTGGTGAGAAGCGGATTTTGAGCATGGCTGAGAAGATAGTGTTGAAGCATCCGAGGCGCGGTATTTTTTATGAGTTGCGGCGGGGATATTGTGGGGTTCAAAGCCATAATTGCTATATGATTCAATAAGGGCTTCTAATTAACAGGAGTCCTTTTCTGTGTAATTTTAGGAATTACGTGGATTTACATTGAGGATTGGGCTATCATTATTTTGTGCAGAGCAAGTGTTAGAGATTGAATATGAACAACATGACGGAGGTACGTATGGACGAATTAATCGAGAAAATCATCCAATTCCGCGACGAAAGGGACTGGAAGCAATTCCACGATCCCAAAGATTTGGCTCTTTCGATCTCGCTAGAGTCGAGCGAACTGTTGGAACTCTTTCAATGGAAGAACAGCCAGCAAGCCATAGAGCAAAATTATTCCGACATGCAGGACGAAATTGCTGACATTCTCATCTACACGCTAACGCTCGTTCATGATTTAAATATTGACGTAAAGGATGCCATCCTTCAGAAAATAAACAAAAACGCAGAGAAATATCCGGTATCCAGTTCTAAGGGAAGTTCGAAAAAAAGTACGCGGCAGTGAATGAATAGGGGAGAACTCCATGATTATCTATGAATCGACCAAGCAGCAATTTATGAATGATGTGGCCGAAGACAGCATTGCGGTAAAGATTCATAACCAGTACGTCCAAAAAGTCGGCAGAGTTTCCATGGGCGAAATCAACGCATGGAACAATTCCATGAACTACCTTTATAAAGTATTAAACACATCGACCATTCCAGATGACGTAGGAATCGCGATTGAATATAAAATTCCAGCGACCTCGAGAAGAGTCGACTTCATGATTACGGGCTTGAACGAAAAGGATCAATATTCCGTTGTCATCATTGAGCTTAAACAATGGACAGAAGTTGAAACGGTTGAGGACGCGGATGGTCTTGTTAAAACCTACTTTAATCGAACAAAGACTAGAACGCCGCATCCTTCTTTTCAAGCATGGTCTTACGCTAGGTTGATTAGCGAATATAACGAAACCGTGCAGAATGAAGCGGTCCAACTCTATCCTTGTGCGTATCTACATAACTATATTCGGAAAGATAATGATCCCTTATTGCATCCTGTCAAGTAGATCGTGACCCAAGGTAAACTATTGAGGTAGACAATACATTCGTTTACATTTATTTGAGTAGAGTTAAATAATGTACTTGCAATTAACGAAAGGTGCTAAAATGCGTAGAAAAAATAATATAAAACAATTTTTGTCCGAAAACAAGCCTTTAATTATTGAATGGCTGTTTATTCTGACTTTCTTATTAGTTCTTTTGGGAATTATCTTGTATCGTACACCAGTGGGTTTTGGACAATTAGTCAACAGTTGGAATCATAAATGGGCATCAAATTGGTTGGGGTTATTCGCAATATACTGGATGGAAATTGTACTCCTTATGTTCATATGGGACTTGTTTTGGTTTCGCCTTGTTGGATTGGTAGAAACTATCTATGACGAATTAACGCATTTATGGATTAAGAAAAAATGGTTGCTAATTAAGCTGATTCGATTTAAATATGGTTTCGACAAACTGCGTTTTCGCATGAGAATTGCTTTTTTCTTTGGTGGAGGTAAAAGTCGTCAAGAATTGATAGACTACTTAGGTTATCCTACAATCGTTGAGTTATTGAAAAGCTTGTTTTATATAATAATAAGTAGAACTTCAATTCTCGCAGGAATAATTACCGTGTTAACTTTTAATAGTTCATCGTTTGATGTAGTAAAGAATGAAGCAATAAATTTATGGAATGAAAGCGCCGTATTTATATGGGATAATTTCACTAAACTTTCTGCGGTTGTCGTACTTGTGCTTCTTGTATTCCTGGGGTATTTTGTAAGCAGGCATGGGGTTATTCGCCGAGCTATTGCACAAGCAAACCGCAAAAAACTTGAAGAGATCGTTCAGATGCATCGCAAACTGTCAAATATCATTATAGAAATAGTTCTTACAGGATCAAAAAATGTTGAATATGCAATTAATTGTTATGATCTGCTTGTTGAATTTTGGGCTCATAAGATTCAACCCGACACACCTGTTGCCTCTCGAAGAAAGTGGGTGCACCAGCATTACAGGGATTCAAAAGATTTTCGTTTCAAAGATATTTCCGAAATAGAGCTTTTCTTGGGAGAGTTAGAAAAGTTAAAGTCTGCTGATAATGCGGATATCTCGCGTTGGTTTTGGAGATCAAAGTATGAGCTTATTTCATTATTCGTAAGTTCAACTTCATTAAAGATTGAGCGAATCGATCGATTGTTATTTACGAAAAAGGGATTTGAAGACATGAACAAAATTCCTAAAAAACATTTCGTGTCTTCTGATGATGTTGAAGAGTTTGATGCTGATATCATTCAGGCCGAGGTAGATAAATATAAAAAATACACTCTAGAAAGTTATATCATTGAGGGGCTCGAACTTATCTTCATACTATATCGATATTTAAAAGTAATTGAAACTATGCTCCATATAGACTCTGATAAACCTGGGCGTGGACTCAGGGCGTTCACAAACAAAGAATAGTATCAGTAGAGGAGTATAGCCAGATTTTATTACCAAGATTACATAAATAAAACACGGGTCCTTAATGTCTACGAGGTATATGGTCATACCATATATAGAATATCTCTTCGTATATCATAAGTTGGGCGAAACACCTATTTTTCAGAGCTCTTAGTGAAAGTCATTTTATCTTCAATTTCGGAGGTACACTATGAATGATCTTGTAAATACTCAAAAAGAAAAATATAACGCTTGGGTTACGGAAAACTTGGGTGAAAAAACAGGTGGATGGTACACGCCATATCTTGAGAAACTTGGACAATTGTTAGAAAAGTTTGCTTTAGGTAGCGGTTATAAGGGGAATTTCTTTGATTATCAATCATATTCAGAATATAAAAATATTTATCAGCAAATAACAGAACAAAGTGATCAGGATATTGAGAAGTTAGTAAGTGGTAAAGGTACGCCGCGATATCCAGATAAGTTTGGTGCGAAAAAAAATCAGTTTATAAAAAAATATGTGGAAGATGAATACAAGCGAGGCTTAAGAGGTAAGCCTAATAGTACAGCTGGAATACCTGACTGGGGCGTTTTAATGCGATCATATCTAATATTTTTATATTATGATGAGAATCCTACTTTAACTTATCCTAAAAAAGAGAAGAAAATTGCAAATCAAGAAGGTGAAATGGATAGCAGCATTAATTATTGGTTAATTTCACCGGGTGAATATTCGAGATTATGGGATCAGTTCCAGGATGAAAATATGATTGCACTTGGTTGGGACTATTTAGGGGATCTAAAAAACTATGATTCAAAGGAAGATGTTGAACGAAAGATAGCCGAGCAAAGAGCGGATGGGGTGCGCCCTGTAAATGATACAAAGGCTGTATGGGATTTTTATAGTGAAATTCAAGCTGGTGACGTTATATATGTAAAAGAAGGAATTAAGAAAGTCCTCGCCCGCGGAGTTGTTACGGGAAATTATTATTTCGATAATGAAGCATCAGAATATAAACATAGAAGAAAAGTTGACTGGCTTCAAGTTGGAAAGTGGGAATTAAATCAGACTTTTGCTCAGAAAACGTTGACATGTCTAAATTCTTATCCAAGTTACATTCAACAAATTGATCAAGTAATGAATGAAGACTTTATTGATCCAAAAATGGCTGAAGTGAATGAATTTCGAAATTGGTTATCTAATCAAGTTACGGATACAGGAGTTAGCTTAAATGATAAAACAGTTACGCAAAAAGTAAGTGCGTTAAAGGATATAGAGCGCCATTTTGATACTTTAATTTTTGGTGAAACAGATATTGAGCAACTAAAACAGTTAAAAGATATTGTTGTATCAGATAAATCCTACACAAAATATAAAGGTGTATCGGGCAGTTCAATTGACTACTACATTCGTTTTATTGAATCAAAACCTACTGTTCAGGAAAATGAATCCTTTACAATGGAGGATTTTCTTTCGGATGTTTTTATCGAAAAAAAGGAAGTTGTACGTCTAATTTCTCTACTTGAAAATAAGAAGAATCTTATATTGAAAGGTGCACCAGGAGTAGGCAAGACGTTTATTTCCAAACGTTTAGCGTATGTAATGATGGAAGAAAAAGATGAAACGCGTATTCATATGGTTCAGTTCCACCAAAGCTATAGTTATGAGGACTTTATTGAAGGGTTACGTCCTAAAGCTGAAGGGGATGGATTTGAACTGAAACAAGGTCCGTTTGTGAAGTTTGCTAGAAAAGCAGCGCGAGATCCGGAACGAGACTACTTCTTTATTATTGATGAAATTAATCGTGGGAATATGAGTAAAATACTTGGGGAATTAATGATGCTTATCGAAGCGGATAAGCGAGGCGAGCAGATCAATCTTCTCTATTCTAATGATAAGTTTTCTGTCCCATCGAATCTATACATCATTGGAATGATGAATACGGCGGATAGAAGCTTAGCTTTATTAGATTATGCACTTAGAAGAAGATTTTCGTTTTATGAAATTAAACCAGCTTTCCAAAATGATACTTTTAAGTCCTATATAAATGATTTGAATAATCCACAATGTTTAAATCGTGTCATTGATGAAATTAAAAGATTAAATAATCAAGTTGTTAAAGAGCTAGGATCAGGATTTCAAATTGGGCACAGCTACTTTACAGGCGATGCTTATAAAGTAGATACCGCAAAGCGTGTAGAGGAAGTAATTGAATATGAAATTATTTCACAGCTATTCGAGTATTGGTTTGATGATGAACAGAAGGCTGACGATTGGGCTGAACGACTAAGAGGCTGTTACGATGGAGAGAAATAATAATATTCCAATTCGTAATATATACTATATGCTTTCTTATGCATATCAAACGTTACATCTTTCCGAGTACAAACAAATTGGAACAGAAAAGTTTGAGAATGTTGAAGAGCTGTATTCAGAAATTTTGGCTATTGGGATACCCGTTTTGATTCGAGGAGGATTAGTGAAAGATTATATAAGTATCGAAGAGGATTCCAATGTTATTAAAGGGAAAATTGATATCAATTCTACGATAAATAAAAATGCATTGATAATTAAGAAAGTTTCAGTAGTTTATGATGATTTCTCTGAAAATATATTGTTGAATCAAATTATAAAAGCGACACTTGTATACCTATCACGCTCAAATAAAATAAATAGAAAGACACGTAGAATTTTTTACGGTTTACTGCCTTATTTCACAGAAGTATCAGATGTAGAGCTGAACTTAAATCTATGGAAAAACCTTAGATATAACCGCCAAAATATTCGCTACCATTTTATAGTAGATGTGTGCAAATATCTTTATGAGCAGTTATTATTCGATGAAAGCTCAACATCCCAAAGGATGAAAGAGGTTCAAGAAGAACAAAGATTATGGTCTTTATATGAAAAATTTATCTATGCATTTTTTAAACGTGAAACGGAATATAACGTATCTCATCCTCAAATTCAGTGGATTGTTGATGATGAATTTACAGATGCATTACCGATTATGAAAACAGATCTCGTAATTCAAAAAGATAAAAAAACATTGATTGTGGATGCAAAGTTTTATTCTGAGAATATGGCAGTAAGGTTTGAAGGTGGAGTTCCAAAGCAAATATCTTCTAACCTGTATCAAATGTTTACGTATTTAAATAACTGGAAAAAACAGAGTGATGAGACTGTGGCAGGCATGATACTTTACGCTAAAACAACCGCTTTAAATCAACCTAACCATATTTACCGTATTAAAGGTAATCAAATTTCAGTTGTATCTCTTGATTTACAACAAGATTTTAACGGCATAAAGGAAAACTTAAAGGCGTATGCCAAACAATTTTTTTGAATAGCTTTATTTGGAGATAAAGAAACCAGGCAGCAGAGCTAACTCTGTCGGTATTTTATTGCTTACGGTGTATTGGAAGTTTTTCTTTCCCTACTATAATAAATATAGGGATTATTCACTATGAGAAGCCTAGCTGTCAATCAATTGACAACTAGGTTTCATTCTATGATAAAGTGAACTTAAAAATGAATAGGCTTTTTAATAACTTGAAAAGTTATTGATTAAATTTTTGAATAGTAAAAATATTTCAATGGGGGATATATAGTGATTACATCAGAAGAAATTAAACGTAGACTATGGGACGGAGCAACTGAACTACGTGGTTCAATGGATGCCAGCCGTTATAAAGATTATATGCTTGGGTTGATGTTCTACAAATTTTTGAGTGATAAGACTTTAGAAGCATTCAAAGTGACCAGCGGTTTGGGGAATTTGACTGAGTCCGAATTGGTTGAGGAATACACTGAGGCAAAAGCGGAATACGGTGAACAGCTTGATAAAATGATTCAGAATGTACTTGGTTATTATGTTTCCCCTGAGTATCTCTACCAGACTTGGTTAAAGGACATCAATTCAGGAGAATTTGAAGTTCAAAAAGTAACGGATAGCTTGAATAACTTCGAGCGTACGATTGCCGTGTCCGGTGATACGAATGACTTCAGGGGATTATTCTCAAGTTCTACACTTGATTTAACGGATACTGCTTTAGGCAGCAACCTAAATGAACGTAGCAAAAGTGTTAAGGCGCTGATTTTGCTGTTTGCAGACTTGAACATGGTTGCATTACAGAAGGGCGACGTACTGGGTGATGCTTATGAGTACCTAATTGGTCAGTTTGCGATGGAGTCAGGGAAGAAAGCAGGCGAGTTCTACACCCCACGACAAGTCAGTGAAGTCATGGCTCAAATTGCAGCAAAAACACCAGGCATTAAGACAATCTACGACCCCACTGTCGGTTCGGGATCTCTTCTTCTAACGGTTAGAAAACATTTGGATGAAGATACCCAAAAGAGTCTGAGCTATTACGGGCAAGAGAAGAATACAGCCACTTATAACTTGACTCGCATGAACTTGTTGCTTCATGGTGTTCGCCCTGAAAAAATGACCATTAAAAACGGCGACACCCTTTCTCAAGACTGGCCAGAAGATCCAGAACATGCAAACGAAGGTGTGCTGTTTGATGCAGTAGTTATGAATCCACCCTATTCTATGAAGAATTGGAACAGAGCAGGGTTAAAGGTCAGCGATCCCCGTTTTGAAGTGGCTGGGGTATTGCCACCCGACTCCAAAGGAGATTTTGCGTTTCTTTTACACGGATTGTTTCACTTAGGTCAAAGTGGTACGATGGCGATTGTGTTGCCTCACGGAGTTCTATTTCGCGGTTCATCTGAGGGGGGAATTCGTGAACGATTGCTTAAGAAAAACTATATGGATACCATCATCGGCTTGCCAAGTAGTTTGTTTTCCAATACAGGCATCCCGGTCGTTGTCATCATTCTGAAGAAGAACCGGAAGATCGATGAACCTGTCTTAATCATTGATGCTTCTAACAGCTATATTAAAGTCGGAAAACAAAACGTCCTGCAAGAAAAAGACATTGCAAAGATCGTGGATACATATGTAGAACGTCGAGAAGAGAACGGGTACAGTCATCTAGCGACTCAGGAGGAAATACAGAACAATCAGTATAACATGAATATTCCTCGTTATATTGAGGCGGTTGACGGCGAAATTCCTCACGATGTGGATGCTCATCTCCTTGGTGGAATTCCCCGAAAGAACATTAACGGGTTGAAAGTTTTGCAGTCTACTGTGCCGGATATTATGGAACAATCTTTGAAAGAAATCCGCAGCGGCTATGCTGAGCTTGTGAAACCTGTAGATGAAATTTCTTCTGATATATTGAGTGACTCTCGCATTATTGAACAAATTAAAAAACTCGAAAGCAAAACCAAATCTTATGTTGATAAGCACTGGGGTATTTTCAAAAATGGAAAGGTAGACATTGATTCAATTCCATTGATGGAAGAAGAAATGCTTGTTGAAATCAAGGGAATCTTGTCAGAGTTCCAATATATTGATGTTTATGATGGATATCAAATTGTGGCTGAAATTTGGAAGAATGCCCTGACACATGATACGGAAATCATCGCGTTAAGTGATTTCTATACGGCAGGACGTACCCGCGAACCCAATATGATTACTAAAGGAACCGGTGATAAGAAACGTGAAGAGCAGGATGGTTGGGTCGGCAGTATCGTACCGAATAAGTTGATTGCGGAACAATTATATAGTGATGAATTAGCAGAAATTGAATCCAAGAATATTCGCATTCAAGAAATTGAAACGGAACTATCCGACTTGGTTGAGGCTGCAAAGGTGGAAGACAGTGATGAAGCCAATGCGTTAAACGGAGTTTTGAATGAAGCTGGTGAAGCTTTTGAAAACAAATTGTTCAAAGCCGAATTGAAGAAGGCGATTAAAGGAACAGTTGAATATAATCTACTGAGTAAAGTTGAGAAGTTACTTGCAGATAAACTAGCGCTTAGCAAGGCGGTAAAAGAGGATGAAAAGGCGCTTAAAGAAGCCGTGCAAGAACGCATCTTAACGTTAACCAACGAAGAAATCGACAACTTGATGTATGAAAAATGGTTCGGTAACACCGTGAATGCTATGGTTTCTTTAGTACAGCAGTCGTTAAAAACGGAGTTGAACACTCTGCAAATGTTACACAATCGTTATGCGGTTACTCTGTCAGCAATGGATAATGAGAGTCGAGACTTGGAATCAGCGTTTGAAGCCTTGTTGAACGAATTGGTGGTTGAATGATGATGAAACAAACAAACTTAGTGCCAAAAAGACGATTTAGGGAGTTTCAAGATAATGACGCTTGGGAACAGCGTAAGTTGGGAGAGATAGCAGAAAAAGTTTCTGTTGGTATAGCAACATCTTCAAGTGAATACTTTACTGATAGGAAAAAAGGTGTTCCTTTCATCAAGAATCAAAACATCAAACAAAATAGAATTGATGATAGTGATTTGGAGTTTATTTCAAAAGACTTTGACCAAGCTAATTCTACAAAAAGAGTAAAGACTGGAGATATTTTAACAGTAAGAACAGGATATCCTGGACTAAGTGCTGTTGTACCAGCACATCTGAATGGTGCACAGACCTTCACAACATTAATTACAAGGCTTAAGGAAAAACAAACACTACCTGAGTTTGTTTCAACATTTATTAACTCAAATGCAGGTATGAGGCAAATAACTGGTATGGAAGCAGGGGGGGCACAAAAAAACGTTAATGCGGGTACTCTACAAAATTTATTCATTCCGATACCATCATTTGACGAACAGAAGATGGTTACGAAATTTTTCAAATGTGTTGATGATCTCATCACCCTTCATCAGTGTAAGCTAGATAAGACGAAAGCGTTAAAATCTGCTTATCTATCTGAAATGTTTCCCGCTGAAGGTGAAAGTGTGCCAAAACGGAGATTTGCAGGATTTATTGACGCTTGGGAACAGCGTGAGGTTGGTGAATTCTACGATTTCAAGAATGGGTTGAATAAAGGCAAAGAGTATTTCGGTAAAGGAACTCCCATAGTAAACTTCACCGATGTGTTCCACAATCGGGGGATTGATTCGACACAATTAAGAGGAAAAGTCGAATTAACTGATAAAGAAATTAGAAATTTCGAGGTTAGACAAGGAGATATTTTCTTTACAAGGACATCAGAAACGATTGAAGAAATTGGATACCCTTCTGTGATGCTGGATGCCCCTAAAGATACGGTTTTCAGCGGTTTTGTGTTAAGAGGAAGAGCAAAAGATAATGACCCATTAACGAATATTTTCAAGAGATATGTTTTTTTTACGGATGTTTTTCGTAATGAAATGCAAAAGAAAAGTTCTATGACGACGAGGGCTTTAACATCTGGAACGGCAATCAAGGAAATGTGCTTCAGTTTTCCGGTATCAAAAGAGGAGCAAGACAAAATTGGACAGTTCTTTGCTAACCTCGACAACCTCATCACCCTTCATCAGCGTAAGCTGGAAAAATTACAAAATATAAAAAAAGCATATCTAAATGAAATGTTTGTATAGAGGGGAGTGAAAGCTATGAGCATTGCACCAAAAAATGCGGCAGAAAAAACTTTTCAAGAGAATTTTGTTAAGGAGTTAGAAAAGTATAAATGGAAAGCGCCCGACTTCTTAAATGGAAATATTAAAAAAGTAACTGTTGATGACTTGATTACCAACTGGCGTAGCGAACTCAACCGTATCAATGCCGACCAGCTGGAGGGTGTGGAGCTGACAGATAACGAGTTCAAACAAGTTATGGCCAAAGTCAATCGGATTAGCAACAGCTACGAGGCAGCCAAGCTTTTAGCTATTGAAGAATCTAAAGGAAAAATAGATGGTATTTACCGTGATGACAATCCTAAGATTACACGAAAGCAAATTACCTTGACCATCTTCAAAAAAGCCGAAGTGCGCGGCGGCGATTCAAGTTATAGAATTGCTAGGGAAGTGCAGACACCGAACAACAACCGCTTTGATATTGTCTTACTAATTAATGGCCTGCCACTAATCAATATCGAGCAAAAACGTACAGACAAAACCCTGGACGAGGCATTCGGGCAGTTCATGCGCTACTACCGTGATGGCGAATACAGTAATAACTTCATGGCTTTTTCGCAGATGATGGTAATCACCTCTGAAATTGCTACCCGTTATTTTGCTACTCCTAAAACAATAACAGATTTCAACCCTAGTTTTGTTTTCCATTGGTCGGATAAAAAAAATAAACCGATTAACAACTGGCAAAAAGTAGTGGAGAATTTTCTTATGATACCCATGGCCCATCAAATGGTGGGGGATTATTTGGTGATAGACGAAGCTAAGGACGAAGAAAATAGGCGTCATATGTTAATGCGACCTTATCAAGTGTATGCTTTACAATCTGTCGAAAGTGCTGCGTTTGGTTGGGATAATGATGATAAAGTTCCTCACGGCGGATTTGTTTGGCACACAACGGGCTCAGGAAAAACCATTACCAGTTTTAAGACGGCTTTATTTTTATCGACTAGAGCAGGATTTGATAAGGTAATCTTCCTTGTTGATCGTCGTGAGTTAGACAATCGAACCAGTGAAAACTTTAAAGCATACGCTGCATACGAGGCTGTCTCGGTTGATGATACCAAGCATACCTACCAGCTTAAAAAAATACTTAAGTCAGTTAAAAATGGAATTATAGTAACGACAACATTTAAACTAAATTCTTTAGTGAAGGAAATGGAAGAAGCTCACGATAACAGTTTAGCAGATAAAAAAATCATTTTTATCATCGATGAAGCGCACCGCACAACAATGGGGCAGATGATGGGAAGCATTACGAAGTTTTTTAAGAAAAACGGACTTTTCTATGGGTTTACCGGAACGCCTTTATTTAATGAAAATAAAGTTAAGGGAAAGGTCAATGAAAATAGTGAGGTCATCAATACAACCGAAAAACTATTTGGGCCCAAGTTACATCAATATACGATTGACGAGGCCATTGCGGATAAAAACGTATTGGGTTTTCACGTTGATTACATTAATACTGGAGAGTTCAAGAGTTATGAAGATTTAAGAGAGCAACTGATTGAGCAGATGAAGGAAGAACGCCCTGAACTAACGGATAGAGAAATTGAACGTAAAGTTCAAGAAATGTCAGAAGCTCAACTTGAGAAACAGGCTGAAATACGAGGATTGCTGATATATCAGGATGAAACGCATATTCCACGCGTAGTTGAAGAAATTCTGAGTAACTGGGAATCCCAATCACAGGGTAGGGAATTTAATGCTATCTTAACAGTGGCTTATAAAAATAGGGTGATTGCCTATTATGATGAGTTCAAGAAGCAATTGACAGCCAATGGAGCGAAGCTGAACGTGGCAATGACTTTTAGCTTCAGCAATGAAAATGATTCTAAGCCATTAGACCCTAAAATTGTAAAAGGTATGTTTAAGGATTACGCCGAATTTACGGGCATTGAATTTATCGCTGGGGATAAAAAACGCGGTGAGGACGCTTACTTTGAAGATCTCGTAGAACGTGCCACTCGAGGCGGCAGCGGACGCAATCCGAAGAATATAGATCTCGTGATTGTAGCAGCCCAACTGTTGACAGGGTATGACTCTAAGCGGCTTAACACGCTTTATGTTGACCGTTCCCTTGAACTTCAAAGTTTGATTCAAGCGTATTCTCGAACTAATCGTGTATTTGGTTCCAAAAAAGAGTTCGGAACAATTATCAACTTCCAATATCCACGACTTACGGAGCAAATCGTAGAAGACGCTCTGAAGCTGTATGGAAGTGGTGGTAAGAGCAGTAAGGCCATTGTGGATAACTATGATACTGCTGTAAAAAAACTAGCCATAAAAAATACTGAAATGATTTCGACATTACTTGATCCGACGGAATGGCAGGTCATTAAAGATGATAATGAGAAAAAAGAAGCGTTTCTCCTGTCCTTTAAAGATACTGCTGAGCAATTGAATTTATTGGAACAATACTATGAATTCAAGTGGGACGATGTTGCTTTTGGTATGGATGAGCATACTTGGCTGCAATATGTCGGTGCATATAAAAACTTAACTTGGAAGCCAGGGGAAGCGCCAACGCCAACGCCGATTAATCCTCTTTCTGGAAGAACGAAGTTAGCGGGAACACAGGTCATTGATGCCAACCATATTCTTAGCTTGATTGGTTCGAAAGTCACCGCTCCGAACGGTATACAAACGGTGGATGATGAAACACTCCGCATTATTTATGAACAAATTCAAGAGCTGAGTAACATGGGGGAATATGAGCAAGCACAGTTACTAAAAGAATTTGTGGACACTGAGCTTATGCAAGGTAACCTATCGAGCAGTCTGGACTTTGATGAGGCATTTGAAGCTTGGAAAGCAAGTAAGTTGGCAAACGTGGTTATTGCCTTTTCTTTAGAGTGGGGGCTTGACAGTAAGCTGCTAGGAAAATCAGTGGATTCATATTCAATTTCACAGCCTGATGTTGTTCCATACATTAATGAACTCATTAGTAGTATTGATTATAACAAGGCAACAAACCAAACGGCTGGAAATCTGTTAAGGCACAATATGAAGCTAACTTCCAAGCTTCCAGCGTGGATTGCTGAAGTTAAGCAAAAATATAGTTAAATCGATGTTGGTAAAAAAATATATTTTATGAGCCAAGGAGAAGTATTCCTTGGCTTTTACATTTATTTAAAGATGGCCGAACAACTGTCCTTCAATTTTTCTCCCCCAACAACTCCCCAACAGAAACCTCCAGCGCCTTCGCAATAGCAACAACCTCATAATCTTGCACAAGTCTATATTGACCTTCCAATCTTGATAAACTGGTCGGGCTGATGTCTAATCCGAAGGTTTGCAACCTCGCAAGGAAATCCTTTTGCTTCATTTTCTTAGCCTTGCGAATTGCTACGACTCGAGTCCCGATGATGTTTTTATCACCTGGAGGCTCTTTGCGATGTCTCATTTCCGTGTCACCTCACAATATTAACCAAATTGTATGCGAGGTAGGAGTTGTTTTAATGCGGATATCGAATTAAAATAAAATAAACCGATAAACGCATTAAAATCTCCATACATCGTCTACAACCATAGCTTTGCCAGAAAGGTGAGGGTGCAATGCAGAATCTAATTCACAAGTATGAGGAGGAGAAGCGCAGGCTGAATCAACTCGGGCAGAGGTTACTGGAAGAAGGGGTTCCGTTAAGCACTAATGAGGCACTCCAGGCTCAGAGTCGCAGGGTGGATGAACTTATTAATCAGATGTATCAGGAAAGGAACGGATATTCTGAGGCTTTGCGTTTAAACTTCTGGCTTGGGGGAGATGTGGTGAGCTTTCCAGCGTGGTTTATACAAACAATTCAAGGTCGATTGAATGAGGTGACAGCACAAATAGAATATAAATCGGAGCCAAGACAAGCTTTTGAAGAGGAAAGCGAGGCTTTTCAGGCGTTGTTCGACTCCTTAGATATTGCACGTATGCCGAAATTTGAGGATTGGGAGAATAAACTCCAGGTAAAGCAATCCGTTCTTTATGAACGCCTATATCTTCAAGGACTCAAGGATGGAAAGCAGCTTGCCAATGCTTTTAATGCTCCTTCTGTTCTCTCAGAATAAGATAAGATAAAACATAAGCTTACTCATGTTTGGGCTGTCCACGCGACAGTCCTTTTCTTATGCTCTTTTTGGAAGGAAATCCTTCCCATATTGTCGAATAAGCATACATATTGTAAATCTAGAGGATATGAGGTTGGGTTATGTTTGAAGCACTAAGGGCACTCTTCCGAAAATCAGATTCTAAGCCGCCACAGGCTTTACAAAAGGCACACGCTCCAAAGGCTAAGCCCAAGGTTGCTCCCACCCGAATTGGTGAACTAGGCGAGCATAAAATTAACATTCAGCTTGACCAGCTTCCTAAGGATTGTAAATCACTAAGTGATCTGCTGCTACCTAATCCCAAGTCTAGAACAGGTTATGCTCAGATTGATCATGTTGTTATTTCCCCGTATTGCATATTTGTTATTGAGACGAAAAACTACAATGGAGAAATTAAAGGTGGGCGGGCGGATCAGCAATGGTCGGTGAGTAACCGTTACAAGATGTACAATCCTCTGAAGCAGAATTATGGGCATATCGAGGCCATTGAAAGTCTTGTAAAGGACGTAGCCACTGTAAAATACATCTCTATGATTTCATTCACGATGAGATGTAGGTTCAGTATTGATCCGGAGCTGCGGAAGATTCAATCGGATGAACTGGTTGTCTATGACGTAGAATTAAGCGAGTTTATCTCCAGGAAGCTGATTAGTTTAAAAGCGGGAACTCCTGGATCTCTTATTACTACAGCACAGGTCCAAACCATATACAATCATTTGGTTCAGACTAATATTACTGATGCCGAGATTCGTAAGCGTCATGTGGACAAAATCAAGAATAGGAGTTGATTTGAATGCCAATCTATAACAAGCTTGTTCGTGACAAAATCCCTGATATTATCCGAAGCTCGGGTAAGGACTGCGATTGCATAAAGTTAGAGGAAGAATCTTATGTTTCTGAACTAAAAAGGAAGCTTCGAGAAGAGGTAGAAGAGTATATCCGAGCTGGCGATGATACAGAGGGGGTTGAAGAACTGGCCGATATTCTTGAAGTGGTCCGTGCTCTTGCTCAAATTCATAAAGTCCTTCCAGAAGATGTAGAGAAGGTGCGTGCTAAGAAAGTCGAGGAGCGCGGAGGATTTAAAGATCGCATTTTTTTGATTGAAGTAACGGAGTAAACATGTATTAAGAAATTACTGTACTCATTCATTCCTATTGGGGGATCAACATGTCATTACCAGAATCTATTACTCAAATTTTTAGAAGAAAACAAAAATCATACAAGATGGTGCTAATCTTATCTTTAATTGAAGAGCTGAAGACTACTGATCAAGAGAGAGTTTCTTATGATAAAGTGAAGAATCGATTTCTTAATTACTATATGCAGCAACAAGATCTTGGGCATAGAGTAGATGAGACACCTACTCGCTATCACGCCCGATGGAATGAGATAACGAAAGGGCAGCTGAATTCTATATTAACGACACCAGTTAAAATTCTTTCAGAGGTTATATTTGTTGATACAGAAGATAATTCAATTGGTTTTTACCCGGAGGTAAAGTATCAACTCGGCGAGTCTGGCCTACACCAGTTGGAGAACCTAGCAAAAGAAGAAATACATAAGTATAATACTGCAATGCAACATTTTTCGCTGAAAAATCACCTGGAGAATATTATGGCCCAATATGGTCAGGCCAAAAGAGAACCCTTTAAAGATCATTTATTGGGCACTTTATTGAGAAAGACGATTCCTGCTGAATTAAGGGCTTTGCCTTTCCTGAATGAGGAGTACTATAAGATTCAAGGCTCCATTGGACAGGGGAAATGGGCCGATGTGCCTTGGTTTTCTATATTAGATAAACGCATTACTAGAACCACTCAAAGCGGTGAATATGTCGTCTATCTTTTTGCCGAAAATATGAGTGCCGTGTATCTAACACTTGCCCAAGGAGTAACAACTGCTCCGAAGGAGAAGGGTAGCAAGGATAAGTATGCCTATCTACGCAATAAAACCCAAGAAATACGTGAGCTCATTCCTCTCGCAAATATGAATAAGGACGAAAACATTCAGCTCCTGGGCCACGGTCGAGGGAATGATTATCAGGCATCTACAGTCGCTTATATAAAATATGAACGTGGTAAAGTGCCGTCGGATGAGAAATTGATACAGGATCTACAGAACGTAATGGAAGATTATCGAATCTATGTTGAAAATCACATACTTAATGAAACGGCAAGCACCTTGGAGGTAGAGCCAGTGACAGAGTATATGGAATCGGTACCTGAGCCAATTGACGACGCCGAAATCCCCTCTATCCTCCACCAAATCCAATCCTACATCCGCCGCAAAGGCTTCTTCTTCCCTGAGCACCTTATCGAGAACTTTTACCTCTCGCTAAAGACTAAGCCTTTTGTCATCCTAGCGGGGATATCGGGCACGGGGAAGACTCGGTTGGTGAAGCTGTTTGCAGAGGCTCTTGGTGCAACAGGGAATAATGGCCAGTTTACCTTGATCCCAGTGCGCCCGGATTGGAGTGATCCTGCGGATCTGCTGGGGTACAAGGATCTTTCGGGCAGGTTCAAACCGGGTCCGCTTACGGAAGTGTTAGTAGAGGCGCGGAAACCGGAGAATCAGCATAAGCCTTATTTTATCTGCCTAGATGAGATGAATCTGGCTCGGGTAGAGCATTATTTCAGTGATCTGCTAAGTGTGCTGGAAACACAGGACTGGCAGGAGGGGAAGATCCAGACACAGGATCTCATATCTTCTACCATGCTGGATACGTCTGAGGATCAAGTGAAGTTTGGCAGCCTTGGTATTCCCGAGAATGTGTTCTTAATCGGGACTGTGAATATGGATGAAACGACACATCCTTTTAGCAAAAAGGTACTGGACCGAGCTAACACATTAGAATTTAATTACATTAATCTGCAACAGTATCCGGATTTGGGTGAGCAGGTAGAGACCAATGATAACTCTGACGCTGCCGAACTGAATCATCTTTTTCTGCGCTCCGATTATTTGCAGCTAGTGGATGCCTATGATACCAACAAAGAGCTTATTGTACGGACGACAGAGAGATTGGTTAAGATCAATGCTTTGCTTGAGGATATTCACGCTCATGTGGGTTTTCGGGTGCGGGATGCGATTTGCTTCTATATGATCTATAACGAACGGTACAAGCTGATGAGTGAGGAAGAAGCTTTTGACTGGCAACTGCTGCAAAAGATACTGCCGCGCATTCAAGGGAGCCATTCTTCGGTTCGCCGGGTATTATTGAACTTGATGAAAGGGGCTCTTGGTACCGGATCTGGTGTTACAGTGGACTTGCCAGCTTTTATGGATGAGGCTACTCCGCTGTATATGAGATGGGCTGCTGGCCAAACTCCACCTACGGCTAAACATCCACAAAGTGCGCGTAAATTGGCTTTTATGCTTAGGAGGCTGGAGGAAGATGGATTCACCTCATACTGGCTCTCTTAATCAGACGGTAGAATTGCTCCGTGTAGAAACGGAGCTTTTTACGCTTTTTCTTCAAGGAAGGCCATATCATCCTACTGTGGAGACCTTGCAGCTTCATCGTTCTTCTAGTCAGGAGTGGGTGAATGCTCAGCTTGGGATTACATGCTCCGAACGGCTTGGTAATGTTCAGATTAAAGTGTTTTCCCCTGAAGCTCACGGGATGGTGGACTGGCAGCCGGGGGAGTCTGTTTTCCCTTGTTTTTATGAGACACAATCGTACGAGCTGGTGATTCAGAGGAAGACCGCTGCTAACCTCTCTTTTTATCATGACAATGTGCTGCTTCGGCAGGCAATTAAGCCCCTAGGTGAGTCTATTCTTGCGGGTATGCTGAACTTTGGGAATGAGGTCGGTTTGACGGAATGGGAGATCCGCAGTTCGGGACAGGCTTTGCTGCGGGTAGAAATGGAGATCTTCCCCTCTAAAATGGATTACAAGCTGGATTACCAGAATATTTTGAATGAAGTGAATGAGCAGATTTATAATTTGGCTTTTGATTTTTTGCGCAAAACCTACCAACTAACAGGTTTGCGGGAGACGCAGCATCAGAGCCTGACGGAGTTTTTTACCATTCTACAGCATGTGTTTAGACAGCTCTTGGATGCCGTTGAGCGGATTAACAAGAATCCCCATTACGCTCTGCTTCAGGACCGCCGACTAGTCGACGCCAATCGGGTCAAAAAGGCCGGAAGAGAGAACATCCGCGAGCTCGCGAAGCATCCCGAACGATTAAGAGAAGACATGAACCATGGATTCTTGACCATCGGCAGCCGAAATTACACAGCCACACATTTAATGGAGACACGAAGACGCCTCGCCTATGATACTAATGAGAACAGGTTCATCCGCTGGATGCTGGAACGCATTCATGGAAAGCTGAAAGAGCTCAAGGGTCGCTGGAAGATTAAAAACCGAACCCCAGATCCATTACTTATAAAAAGGTTAGATACCATGCTCACTCAGCTAGAGCGGGTGCTCAAGATGGATTTCTTGCGTGAGGCTGGAGTGTTGAAGCAGATGTCCGTTACGCTGGTGCTGCAGATGGCCCCAGGATACCGCGAAGTCTATCGCTGTTATCTAATGCTGCTTAAAGGCCTGTCGATCCAAGGTGACCTGCTTCGCTTATCCATGAAGGATGTTGCTCAGCTCTATGAGTACTGGTGTTTCTTAAAGCTGAATCAGCTCCTGGGGCAGAAGTATAAACTGGTGAAGCAGGATATTATTAAGGTGAATCGGAACGGTATTTTTGTTACACTTGACCGCTCGCAGAGCGCTAAGATGGTGTACGAGAATCCAGTTAACGGAGAGCAGTTCATCCTGTATTATAATGCGATTCCTAGCTCGGATAAGACACCGACGCTCAATCAGCGTCCGGATAATGTACTGACACTTAAGAAGAAGGATGCTGGCAAAATCAAAGAGTATAAGTATGTTTTTGATGCCAAATACCGGTTAAATCCGGCTTATGAAGGCACTTCCTATCATGGGACTTATAGACAGCCTGGGCCTGAAGAGGATGACATTAACACGATGCACCGCTACCGGGACGCCATTGTGTATCAGGAGAAAGGCTCGGGAGAATATGAGCGAAGTATGTTTGGCGCCTATGTGTTATTTCCCTATCCGGATGAGGAGCGGTATAAGACCCACCAATTCTACAAAAGCATTGAGTTATTGAATATTGGTGCTTTGCCATTCCTACCGAATTCTACAAGCCTGGTGGAGCAATTCTTAGATGAGATTATTCAGGATAGTCCGGAAAAAGCTTATGAACGATCTACTCGTCCACGCGGTACGAAAGAATACTATGCCAACCAACTCGCTGGTAAAAATGTGCTTGTTGGTTCTGTCCGGGGACCTGAGCAGGTGGAGGTGGCGAGACAGCATTCTTTTTACCATGTACCTTTAAAGAACCTTTCGGACGTAAAAATCCTCACCCAGATCGAGTATGTAGCGATGTGCCAATCCCGCAAAAAGTTCATTGATTCTGCAAAAACGGGGATTCACTGGGTAGGGAAAGTAGCGGATTGGAAGGTGCTGCGGCGTAATGAGATTAAAGAGATTCCTTATCGCCCGGGTACTGAAGAAGAGCTGTATGTACGTTTTACGGTTGAGGAATGGAAGAGTTTAACCGCTCCCATCACACTAGGAGGACAAGGGATCTACACGGTGCTTTATACGAGCAAGTACATCCTGGACCGGGCCTTAGAAATCGCAGAGCTCCGTCTAGAAACGGAGGAAGAGCTTCGTGAATGGCGTGAGAAGCGCCGAAAGGGCAGAGTAAAGGTGAAGGTGGATCATGAGGAGTATGTGGACTTAGGTAAGGTTGTGGAAGTTCGGAATATTTAAAGTTAGTGAAAATGAAGTAAGGTTATTTCCCTGCCAATCTATCAAGCTTCCCGCTGGGTAATGGCAGGATTTTTTATATTGGTCAGATACAAAACATCTGGCTAATAGACAATGCTTATAATGAACATGTTATGATAACAGTTATATAGAAAGAGATCATCTAGAAGGAGATCATCTAGAAAAGCTTACGGACGCACCGGATGTACAAGTTGTTTTGTATTGATTCTGAAAGTCTTGAAGTACATAAATTATGAAATCATTGAATTGAAACGTTGAAATTCCCCCTTCACACACATATATTCACCCCGCAACTCAAGTATCGCCGCTCAGTTCAGTCCCTTATCCCGCAAATTCAGCTCGTAGTTGTTTCAATCAATTTTGAAAGAATGTTGAACGAACGCCTCTGTTTCACTCCACTTTTCATCTCCCCCCCACAATCATCAAAACATTTGTTAATGGTTTGGGCTTTTCTACGTATTAACTTATGTAAGTTTCTTCACAACAAATTGCGCAATTTGTTTAGCTATTGATGAAGGGGAGGTGGAAGGAGGGTGGAGATGGAGGTTATCCAGGGTACTGTGGACCGTTATAAGAATTTAGAAAGATCACGCGATGCCATCATGTCAAAAGAGGAATTTACTCGGATGTATGATACGTATTACAAACGTGTTTACAAATATATTAGCTATCGTATTAATAACCACCACGTGTCGGAGGACATTTGCAGTCAGGTGTTTGAGACGGTGATGTGTAAGTATTATAGCTTTTCAGAAGAAAAATCGAATTTTGAGGTTTGGTTGTTTGCCATTGTAAGGAACGCTGTGACGGATTACTTCCGGGGGCAGAAGAAAAGAAGCTACACCTCACTAGATTCTTTGCTGGAGCTCATATTTCCCAAGCCGTCTCCGGAGGAATTGGCGATTCGTGAGGATAATAATCAAGCACTGTTTAAGGCGCTCTCCAAGCTGCGTGAGAAGGAACGTAATATCATTGCCATGAAATATGGGGCTGGACTGAAAAATTCCGAAGTCGCACAGATCATGGGTGTCAGTGAGTCTAATATTGGCGTCGTTTTGCATAGAAGTCTGAAAAAACTGCATATTTCCTTAAAAGCAGGAGGATTCAACCATGAATAAGAAAAATGATCTCAACGAATTCAGCAAGACCATAGAGCTGTTTGAGAATGTTGAACAGGATAACACTGCCGCCAAAGAAAGAATTTATAACCGTTTAGTATACAAGTTGGACCATGGAGCTCTTGAACCCAAATCAGAGAAAAAGGACGGGATAACGATGAAAAAAAGTAGCTGGAGAAATGCAATAGTGATTGGCAGTGCAGTAATTTGTGTGGGTGGCGCATTCTCTGCAACCTCCTATGCACAGGATATGTTCCAGTCGATCATGGCAAAGTTTGAAGTGGGAAATCTCGAAATCACGCAATATGATAAGGAGATTCCCCAAGCTGGACAGTCAATGACTTCATCTGAAGAGGGGAAAGGCGGGGAGAATGTTGCCATTGAATTGCCGGTTGCGGCCAAGTTGACCCTGGATGAAGCACGTGCAGAGCTTGGAATGAACTTTCCGGCACCAACCTGGATGGCAGACTATGAGTTTGTGAATGTTGTTCTTCAGGGAACCAGCATGGCTGAAGTGCAGTATAACTCCGGGGATAAAGCTGTTAATTTTCTAATCTCCAAGGGCGGCGACAATGGGATCAGCACTACGGAAGAAGTGAAAACAGAAGTAATCAACGGAACTAAGGTCTATTTTGCTAATGGAATTGTGATTTGGGAACAAGAGGGCTTTACTGTAGAACTGTATGCTCAAGAAGACTTTGACCAAGCCACACTTGGGAAGATCATCGACAGTTTCAGCATCGGTGCTCCTGTGAAGACCTTAGGGACTGAAGAAGTGAAAGAGAACTTGCAGAAGAATGAAGGCGTAGTTGCGGCTCCAGCTCCAGCTGTAGATTCCAAATAAATGGCCTACTTAGGGTAGTAGATGCCCATAGATACACATAAAGAAGGCGCGAGGGGATTTCCCTTAGCGTCTTTTTTTACGAGGCTATACACATCCCAACCATTGCTAGCTTCCCAAAACAAAAGTATAATTGAGAATAATTATCAATTGGTGCGTCAACCAGCGTATGAATAAGCGTATGAATCAAACTGTATTTATATAAGCAGTAAAGAGGTGACAGCATGCAAAGGCAATCTCAAAAAACAGATTTAAGCGAGGTTAAAAAATACATAGAAGAGAATTTCACGAAGCCTTTGTCATTATCCCATTTAGCTGATCTTACTGGCCTTAGCTCCAGTTATTTTTCCTCAGCGTTCAAACAGGAATACATACAAAGTCCAATGGAGTTTGTTACGCAGCTACGGATTCAAAAGGCTAAACAATTATTGCAGCAAGATGACGTTCGTTTGAAGTTTGTAGCAGAGGCTGTTGGATATAGTGATGAGTTTTATTTTAGTCGAGTGTTCAAAAAGGTTGAAGGGATATCTCCAACGATGTATACCAGCCAGCAAAAATCTCATATCGGTGTTGTAACTGGGAATATGATGGGGTATCTATATGCGGCGGGAATTATCCCTTTTGCGGCGCCCCTAAGCGCCAAATGGACACCTTATTACTATAATTTGTGGTCGCAAGACATCGAACATAAGGTAATCTTGACCCAAAATAAAAATTATTGCAGCCCAAATGAGCTATTGCATTTGCCACTCGATCTTCTTATTTCTCCAAAAGATTTATCGTCAGAGCTGGTAAAACAGATAGAGGATCATTTCCCCATCTATTGGCTGGATGATAAACAAGATTGCTTAATAGCATTAACTGAACTTGCTGCCCGATTAAATAAACAAGAAGAAGCGAAGCAGTGGATCACACAATATAGATCAAGATTGGAAGAGGTTCGTCGCGGATTAGCCTGGACCTCTACACCACCTAAAGTGCTAGTTATACGTATCTATCAGCAGCAAATCTTTGCTTATTGCAATACAGGTATACAGCATCTTTTATTTCAGGATTTGGGAGCGGTATCAAGTTATGAACAGCCTGGTGTATATAATGCCGAGATTTCTTTTGAAGAGCTAGGTACTTTGAAGGTAGATAAGCTGTTTACGATTATATGCCCTGATGATGAGTCACGAGCAACATGGCATCATTTGCAGAGAGATTCAGGATTCAAGCTGTTAGAGGCTATAGAGCGGCAACAAATCTATGTTATTCATTCCGATCCTTGGTTTGAATATTCCCCTGTCGCTTTAAAGCGAATGCTAGAGGAAGTCGCAGTGATGATGATACCTTGAAAATGTACATGTGGAATCATAAGATGTTACATGGTCAACCGATCCTATCTCTTATAAACTCAATACTGAGAATGATTATTATTGAGAACATAGGAAAGAGGGAAGGTCAATCATGAAGGGGTTTAAGACAAAAATAATAAGTTATGTTGTAATGGTTGGTTTATTATCCATTCTACTAACAGCTTGTGGCAGTAATAATGCGGCTAATTCACAAGCAACAGATACTCCAGCAACAACTAGTGAAGCGAGCGCAACTGCAACGGATGCACCGGCTGTACAAGAAACGGAAGTCGCAGCTAGAGAAGCGTTTGTGGTGACTGACCAAGTAGGCAATACAGTAAACATTCCCGGAACGGTACAGAAGGTGTATGCACCTGGATTAGAGGATTACCTAGTTACGCTTGGCGTAACCCCAGTAGCGCAATGGTCCACGGGTGAAAGACCGCAGCAATATCTACAGGATACGTTAAGTGGTGTAGAAGAAATCAGCTTCGCTAATGGTATTCCCTCTCCAGAATCTGTAGTGGATTTGGAGCCGGAATTAATTATATTCCCAACGGCCTTTTATGCACAAAATGGTGTCTATGAAAACTATTCGCAAATTGCTCCAACTTACGTGTTTAAGAATGCACTGGGTAACGTAGTGGAAGCCACAGAAACGATTGCCAAACTGCTAGGATTAGAAGATAAGGCTACAGATGCTATTGCTGCTTATAATAAAAAGTTAGAAGAGACTAAAGCACAGTTAGCTAGCGTTTCTGCCGGTAAAAAAGCGATTTATATTAATGCGAATGCCCGGGCAATCTTTCTGGTGGGTAACTTCCATTACGGGGGTTATGTGCTGAGTGAGCTGGGATTTGCTCAAAGTTCTCTTGTAGAAGGTGAAATGTCTGCTGATATTTCGCTGGAAATGCTGTCTGATTTAGATGCTGATTATATCTTTATTAATGATAATGATGGTCTCGGAGATGCCTTCCTGGCAGACATTAAAGCTAGTCCCTTATGGAAGGCACTGCCTGCAGTTCAAGCGGGTAAAGTATTCGAGGTGGATGGCGATCACTGGAGATCCAGCGGATTAATTGCTTATCAAAAGACGATGGACGATATCGTGGCGTTCCTGAAGCCATGATCATCAAACCGTACGTAAAGCCCAACTATGAAACGATGCTGATTACGAGTGAAGCTAATCATAAGGACTATGAGATTTTTATTGCACTACCTTTGGATGAACCTGCGCAGGGTGGCTATGGTGTTATTTATGTGCTAGATGGTAATGGACTATTTGAGACCGCTGCTGAAATCACTCGGTTGCTGACGCGTAAGCCTAAAGGCTATCCACCCGCGATTGTTGTAGGCATTGGTTATCCTGGTGGTGAGGCCTTTGATACGGTGCGGCGAACCTATGATTTAACGATGCCAGCCGAGCTTGCGAATTTACCGAAGCGTCCGAACGGGGAGCCTTGGCCAGAGTTTGGCGGGGCAGATGAGCTGCTTGCTTTTTTTGAACAAGAGTTAATGCCAGCCATTGCCCAGCGGTTCGATATCCATAAGCACAAGCAAGCGTTGTTTGGTCATTCCTTTGGCGGATTATTCGTTCTGCATGCTTTGTTTACACAATCCACCTTGTTTTCACATTATATTGCAAGCAGTGCTTCCATCTGGTGGAATGATTACGGACTGTTACATGAGTATGAGAAATTTAAAGCTGAGTTGCACAGCAATACGTTAAATCAACTACCTAAAACGCTAATGATAGTCGGTGGAGATGAGCTTGATTATATGGTCAAGGATAGCTTGGATTTATGTAACAGCATGATGTCGTTAGACATTCCAAGCTTCGAAGTAAGCTGGGCATTGCTTGAGCAAGAGGAGCATGTAAGTGTAATCTCTGCTGCGATTAGTCGAGCCGTTAAATTTATGCTTACAACAACCTCTGACTTGCGTTAGACAATCATATTCGTTTGCATCTGAGCTAGCCCCTTGGCTGGCTCTTTTTGTAAAGGGAAGGGAAAGGGATGGAAACATTGTCTTTGAACTCGAATGTTCAGAAATCATCACTACCAGTAGAAAAAAAGCTTTCCTTTTTTGTGTTGCTGATCTTCATGCTAGTTCTATTAATAGGCGTATTAGTACTTGCTATGGCACTAGGAGCGAAAAAAATACCCTTTGCAGATGTATTCCTATCGATTTTTGCTTTTGATGATACAGCTTCTACGCATCAGGTGATCCAGTCCATTCGTTTACCCCGGGTACTTGCCGCTATGGCTACAGGTGCTGGATTTGCCGTAAGTGGAGCAATTATTCAAGGGGTTAGCCGGAACCCTTTAGCGGATTCAGGTATTCTTGGATTAAATGCTGGGGCAGGTGTCACGTTAGTTATTGCAATGGTATTCCTGCCTACCCTTACATTTACAGGCACACTTTGGCTCTGTATCATAGGTGCGGGATTGGGAGCGGGTTTAGTATTTAGTGTGGGCCTATTAAGTAAACGAGGGTTGACGCCTATTCGACTTGTATTAGCGGGTGCTGCCATATCTGCTATGCTCACTGCTTTAAGTGAAGGAATAAGTATCTTTTTCTCAGTGGCACAGCAGGTGGCTTTTTGGTATGGAGGCGGTTTAAGTGGCATTAGTATGGCTCATTTGCAGCAGATGCTGCCTTGGATGCTTCTTGCTCTACTTCTTGCCATCGTGATTTCGAAGTCGATTACAATACTATCTGTAGGGGATGAGACAGCGGAAGGTTTAGGCGTTAATATTAAACTTATCAAGAATCTCGCGCTTTTATCAGCCTTTATGCTAGCTGGGATTTCATGTGCTTTAGCTGGATCTGTAAGCTTTGTTGGGTTAATGGCTCCTCATTTGGTTCGTTACTTCGTTGGTGTCGATTATCGTTATATTATTCCTCTATCCGCCGTTCTAGGGGCAATCCTTGTTGTACTTGCTGATTTAGTGGCACGGATTGTAAATGCCCCTTATGAAATTCCTGTTGGTGCTGTAATTGCTGTTATCGGTGTCCCGTTCTTTCTATTTTTGGCACGTAAAGAAAGGCGGGAGCTATAGTGAAGCTAAGCTGGAAATTTATAATCATAGCCATACTTTTACTTCTAGGTTTTATCTATAGTGTATCTACCGGTCAAAGCAGCTTAAGCTTACAAGAGTTATGGCAAACCCTATTAGGCAAGGGAACAACGAGGCAGGAGCTTGTACTTTTTCAGTTTCGTATTCCTCGAATGATCTTGGGTTTTCTAGTGGGTGGCGCGTTGGCGATAGCAGGAATGCTGCTACAAGCTATAAGTCGAAATGCATTAGCAGACCCAGGTATACTAGGGATAAATGCTGGTGCTGGATTATCCATGATGTTATTTTTACTTTTACAAAATAGCTCTACCGGTCTACATACTTATGTTCAGCCATTGTATGCTTTATTGGGCGGATTTATCGTTGTGGCCCTCTTATTTTTGCTGTCCTATGATCGCAATCAAGGCATTATTCCCATACGATTAATTTATACAGGCATTGCTATTGCGGCTGCCATTAGTGCCTTTATGATTGTGTTAACCTTCGTACTAGATCCTTCACAATATCAAATGATCAAGGTGTGGCTGGCAGGAAACATTGGGAATAGCAATTGGAATCATGTGTATGCTATGCTACCTTGGTTACTTATTATTGTGCCTTTATTAATTCGGAAACATCTTATATTGGATGTGTTAAGGCTTAACGATCCCGTAGTCATCAGCTTAGGGGTGTCTTTAAATAAATATCGTGTTTTGTTTCTAGTGTGTAGTGTCTTGTTGGCAGCACCAGCGGTTGCTGTGAGTGGTAGTATTGGATTTGTAGGACTGGTAGTTCCACATTTAGTTAGACGACTCTTTCGTGGCCATAAAATAATGATACCCGCATGCTTATTAATCGGAGGCGGATTAGTGGTTATTGCAGATGCGCTTGGTAAAATGGTCGTAGCCCATACGGAAATACCAGCAGGAGTGATCGTGGCTTTAATCGGCGCTCCTTACTTCTTATATTTATTAATTAAAAGTGAATAACTAAAAAAAAGCTATTGTGATTGATGCTGGAAATAAAAAAGGAATGCCTTGATTATGCTATAATCCAAGGCATTCTTTTTTATATCGTTTTCGTTTTCAGTTTTTCTAAAAGATCTTTCCACCAGTGAATAGATTGCTCTAGTTGAGAATCGTAGTAGCTTTCCATGAAATCTACGATTTCACGGGTGGAGCTATCTACCTCTATTTGATGGTAAATTTGATTTAATTGATCTTTTTTTATCAGTGACTGTTCTATCTTCTTCTCTATAATTGGGATCACTTTATCAGTGTCTACAAAACGAAGATTCACAAGAGCGACAATCATCTCTGAAATAGATTCTGCATTTTCTATTACCTTATAAATTTTAAGCGGGAGCTGCTTGCGCCCTTTATCAGTAATGGAAAACACCTGCTTGTCTGGGCGATGTTCTTCTTTGATAATCTCTACCTGTTCAACTAAGCCCTGTTTCGAAAGGGATTCAAAATGATAATATAGTTTGCTTTCAGATAGGTTTAGCAATTTATCAAAAGGAATAGGGGTGGAGAGTTCTTTTTTTAATTTATAAGGATAATTATTTTCATCCATTAACTTACTTAAGATATAAATTTGAATTGACATCACAGAACCCACTCCTAATTGTTGGCTAAACTCTATCTTACCAAACCTAAGCGGTTATTTCAGCTGTATTTTGAACTTCAACGGGCCGTATAGCTTCTTTAGTCACAGGGACAGGTTTATGAACAAACCGGACGATTACAATGTTAATCAACATAGCCCCGGCAAAGACGCCCGCTAATCCCCATAAGAAGGGTGCTGGACTAATTGAACCAAACATTTGTGCCAAATAAGCTTGTACAGAATAATACATCGGTGTGATGCGGCCGAACCAATCGTATGGTGTATACATCATATCACGAGGCATGGTAGCGCCATTGGCGATGGTTTGCATGAGCAGGATTGGAATATTAAAGATCATACCGCCTTCGCCAACGAGGAAGACCATAATTGCACACACGTTAAATGCAGCCATATACATTAGAATTTGCTGAGCAGCAACGGGTAACAGTAAGGATAGGTCTACATCAGCAATAGAGAAGGCAATGGCTAAAGCAGCGACTGTTGATAATACAGCGATTAATAAAGCTGTGAATTGAACGAAAATAAACAGCTTCGTCTTGCTTGCTTTCCCGCGGTTCGCTTTAAAAGAAGCAACTAATTGCATGGAGGCAATCATAGCCCCAACATAACCAGCCATAGTTAAGAACATAGGCAGCATGTTGTTGTGCATGCCGTCTGGAACATCATTGATGACAACATAATTCCCGACATAACTTTTTTCAATTTGTGTAGCCATTGCGGTTGCTTGTTCTTCTGGTACGTTAAAGTTCATTAACACACCTTTTGCGGTTTGCTCTGAGAAGTTCTCGCTTAATTGTTTGTTAATTTCTCCTACAACGGAAGACATAGCTGAAGATACCATGGTAGCAGAAGCTTCGTTGACTGTGAAATCAATACTTGCGGATACCTTACCGCTTTGAACGTTGGCGGAAAATTCTTCTGGAATATGGACAACTAGAGCTAATTTATTATGCTCTAATTCATCCATTGCCTCTTTATTCGATACATCAGTTTTTATCGTTTTGAATGGTAAGCTCTCCGAAAACTGACTCGAAATCTGAGCTCCATATTGACCTGCATCCTCATTGATGATAGCGATTTTTAAATCATCCATGTTCCCTGGAAGTGCTGTATACCCTGGTAAGAAAATACCAAGCATCGCAATGGCATAGAACACACCCATAAAAATAGAACCAATGGCCCCTTTGGACTTCAAAAACTGTGAAAACTTCAACTGTATACCTTCTTTCTACTGAATAACACTTTTATTTTAGTACTTCAATTAAAGTACTTTTAACTGAGTGAAATTTATAGTACGATAATTCATTAATAATGTCAAATTTAAGATACAATGGGGAAGTAGTGAGTGATTAAAAAAATGAATAACTGAAGGGACTTCGGACATGAACAAGGTTATTGTAATTGGTGCAGGGATATTAGGGGCTTCAGCAGCTTATCAGCTAATTAAGTTAGGTGCTGAGGTCATCATTATAGATCGTAAAGATGTTGGACAAGCAACGGATGCAGCCGCAGGGATTATTTGTCCATGGTTGTCTCAACGCAGAAACAAAGCATGGTATCGTCTTGCTAAAGCTGGAGCAAGCTTCTATCCAGCATTTATTCAGGAGCTTCAAGCGGCTGGAGAAGCCGAGACCGGATACGCAAAAGTAGGAGCGATATGTATTCATGAGGATTTGAAAAAATTACTCGCGATGAAAGAAAGAGCGGAGCTGCGCAGAGAGGATGCCCCTGAAATAGGGGAACTCACGATGCTGACGGATATTGAAGCACAAGAGAAGTTTCCCTTATTGTCGGAAGGTTATCATGCGCTTCATGTATCGGGTGCAGCAAGAGTGGATGGACGTGAATTGCGTGATGCTTTGCTAAGAGCGGCGCAGCGTAACGGTGCACAGATGATCGAGGGAGATGCTATCTTAGTGCATGATGATCATGAGATCAAAGGAGTTAGTGTAGGCGATCAGACCTTCACTGCGGATGAAGTGATAGTGTGCGCTGGGGCCTGGTCCAATGCTTTGCTTCATCCGCTGGGGATTATGCTCCAGGTGCGTTATCAAAAGGCTCAAATTATGCACTTGAAGCTTGCTCAACAAGCGGGTACAGAGCAATGGCCTGTGGTAATGCCGCCTACAGATCAATATATCCTTGCGTTTGCGGATCAAAATATCGTGGTAGGGGCTACTCACGAAAATGATGTCGCAGGTTATGATACCTCTGTAACCGCAGGTGGAATGCAAGAAATCCTAAATAAAGGTCTTCAAACCGCTTCCGGTCTTGCAGGTTGTAGCCTAAAGGAGATCAGAGTAGGGTTCCGTCCTTTTACTGCAGATTTTCTTCCCGTGCTTGGCAGGGTTCAAGGCTGGAATAAACTAATTGTTGCTAATGGACTAGGGGCATCCGGATTAACGATGGGACCTTTTCTTGGTGAGCAGCTAGCCAAGCTAGCCCTGAATCAGCAGGTGGATATTCAGCTTGAAGACTATGCATTAGAGCACGCGATAAATTGATTAGTCACGCACTTCCCTTAATAGAAACTTCTTAAGTTCAACTAATATAGCGAAGGTTTTTTTTATCCTTTATACTGAAGAGACCAATTTATCTTCCTAGGAGTTGTCTAACGAATCATGATGAAGAAAGAAGTCGCGCATATTCGCAAGCAATTTAAGCTCGATCACGATTTAATGAATATTTACGATATTCTCAATGTGTATATTATGAAGGAAAGCAACGAGATCTATCATTGGGAGCGCCTGCCGTTTGGAATGGTGGACAGAGAGAAGCAGGAGCTGTATATGGGTAATTTCAAAAAACTCTTGACCGGTGAACTGGATCAGAAATTGTTCGAGTTGAAGTTTCAGGCGGAAGCGGAGGAGCCAGCCCAGGTCATGCTTCACCAAGCTTTGGTGACAGGGGATCCAGATGAATGGCAGGACCTGATGCTGCTGTTGGTGGACAGAATGATGGCGGATACTCATTATGAACGCGATACGGTGATCACTTTCGTTCGCGGACAGTATTACCGCCCAACTAAAGATAGAAACGATGAAGCCGAGGAAAGTGAGAAAAACGAACTATTCGCGCATCCGTTTATTCTATGCAGCGTGAATTCCACGGAGAAGCAACGGAAGGCGCTCTTATTTGATTATGTGGAGCGGGAATTCAAGTACAATGTCATTGTGGATCCGATTGTTAAGTTAAGTACACCGGAGCAGGGTTTCTTTTACCCGAGTGTGACGGATAATTATTCCGATGTGAACCGCATTCTATATTGTACCGGAAAATCGAACTTTCCAGATCCGCATTTCATTGGGGATGTCTTAAATGCCGAAAGATCCGTGACGGCACTGGAAGAGAGAGCTATATTCGAAGACATCGTGAAGGAAGTGGCGGGTGAACAACTTGACGCGACCACCATAGCTCAGCTGTACGAGGAAATTAACCAAGTCATCGAAACCAACGACGATAAGGAAGAACCTCCGAAGCTCGATTATAGAGATGTGGAACGCGTGCTGAAGGTAAGTGGCATAGAAGATGTGACCGTGGAAAAAGTAGAACGGGCGTTTGAAACGATCGTTGACGATAAGCATTATGAGATGAAAGCGAGTAGCGTAATGCCGAAATTCACTACAAAATCGATTAAGATCGATACAAAGGTAGCTACGATTTCGGTCAGCCCGCAGGATTTAAAGTATGTGAAACAGGTGAATTATCATGGGAAACGCTGTATCTTGATTGAGGTTGACGAAGATGCGGTGATCGAAGGATTTACACTCACTACAGAAACGCTTTAGACTCTTTTAACAACGGGCTATCCTGAAAGTCTTTGATTAAGACTAGGGATAGCCCATTTTGTATTTATATCAGCTATACATTGAATGGAGTTGCCGTTGGTACTTAAAGATATAGTGGATATATTCTTTTGCACTAGTATTAATCTCTTTATCGCTGGCTTGAAATGAAGCTCCAAAGAAAGCATGATATGGTAGCGCTTCAGCGCCAACATGTTTGGCACTGGCTTTAAAGGGTGCCATTACTTCGTCTACTTTTTCCCGTTAAGCTTGTCACCGTTTAATCCATAAGCCCATCCGTAAGCGAGCACATCGTCGAACCATTTTTTCAATAGAGGCGGATAACTGTACCAGTACAACGGGAATTGAAAGATCACATGGTATCATTATCTTGCAGGTTTTTAAAAAAGAAAATACACACAATAAAATAAGATGGTTACTTCGAAGTACGAACTAGACTCACGAAAAAATATATGTAAAAATGAAGTTTCGGGTAAGTTTAATTAGATCAGCATGAACGAGGAGAAGAGATCGTCTTGTTGGAGGATAAGAGTAATTGCAAGAAGTTGAAAAATATCAGAGCTGCAAGCGAGTTGGAAAAAAGCAAATTTTAAACATGAGCGAGAAGATGAAGCTAAAGCATTCAAACTCCCTTTCCCTATACCCACCCCGTAAACTCCAATATAGATGCCTTTGCGGATTGCGCTTCGGTATGTGCGCCTTTGCGCCATTGCTTGGGCGATTCACCCATTAGCTTGGAGAAACATCGGTTGAAGCTGGAGATGGACTGAAAACCGACTTGTTCAGAGATGGAGAGGATGGAAGCATCCGTACTTTTTAAATGCTTGCAGGCCTCTTCAATGCGGGTGCTGTTTAGAAAATCAAGAGGTGCGCTTCCCATGATTTCATGGAATTTTCTACGGAAATGAGTGGTGCTTAGATGGCATAGATCAGCCAGATCATGGATGGACATAGGTATCATATAGTTTTTGGTGATGTATTCCAGAACCGGAGCGATGACAAAATCACCTTTTAGATTATGTTCTGTTTCTTGCTCGGCCAAGAGTTCATTCCGGGAATGGATTCTAAGCAGTTCTATATAAAGAGATAACAATAAGCCGTAGGCGCTTTCCTGATAGTAAGGATTTTTGTGCTTCAATTCCTCTACGACCGATGTCGCAAGGGTATAAACCTTGGGATGTTCCTCCTTGTTCACAATACAATTCATTCCCTTGATCGCCCACAAATTTGGCTCGAAGTCACTATAAGCGCTTTTGAATGAATGTTGAAAGAGTTCCTCAGGTGAAAAAAAGATATATGACCAAAGACTGGCTTCATTTGGCGAACTATACGTTGTATGAGGCAGATACCTAGGGATGAAGGTCACATCTCCGGCTTTAAAAGGCACAGCTTCTCCCTTGATCTCCATGATCCCGCTATCCGAATGACAGATGCCAATCTCTAAATGGTTATGAAAATGGAGATGTTCACTTTTAATATCGGAAATCTTCCAACGTTCACCGCTTAACAGTAGAATAGGGAAGTTTATCGGCAAGCTGTAGTGGCGGTATTCAATGACGGGCTTCTTTTTTCTGGGCATATTCTCAATACTCCCATTCTTATTACGTAGGTTGAGTAGATTATAGGTTAACGTTATACCAAATTCAACTATATAAAGAGAACTTGATATTATACAATTTGGGAAAAAAGTGGCGGAGGAGAAGTTTGGAACTGTAGGAGCGGTAGCGTCCGCCTGAAAGCTTTCCATAGGAAAGCTCACTTCGGAAGCATAAGCAGTCTCCGGATTTCAACCACTAATAGTGGTACAAATCAAGAAATTCTTACGACAACAGCGGCCGGAAGTCCAAACATTCACCGGAATTGCGACTCATCCTGTCCTTGTACCATAAATGGTTGAAATTGCACAGTTTAGTTATGAATATGCTTAGAATCAGACCATTTTACTCCTTACAATAGAATTAGTAAAGCGTTTACAATAGGACGGACAGCTCTCAAGCGCCAATGGGGGCGTGTGCGAAAGAGAGGAGAATCAAGATGCTTCAATTAACTTATGACAGAGAAGAGATTCTAAGCGTTATCGGCAAAGTCGTTAGAAAAACAATGACGATGGATTTAACATGGGATTGGCCTTGTGGTGTGGCTTATTATGGGGTAACCAGAGCCTATCAGACCACCGGAAATAAAGAGTATTTGGATATGCTTGTCCAGTGGGCAGACGAATACATCGAGCTGGGCCTGCCGGACTGGACGGTAAACACTTGTGCCATGGGTCATATGCTGATCACCTTGTATGAAGAAACAGGCAACCAGAAATATTGGGATATTGTGATGAGTAAGGTGGATTATCTTCAGCACCATGCCCTTAGATTCGGTGATCATGTTCTTCAGCATACCGTATCCGTCTCGAATGATTTTCCAGAACAGGCATGGGCAGATACCTTGTTTATGGCGGCATTTTTTCTGCTACGTGTAGGAAGTAAATTAAACGATCAGGAAATGATCCAGGATGCCCTGAATCAATATTACTGGCATATCAAATACCTGCAAGACCCTAGCAGCGGCCTCTGGTACCATGGCTACAATAATGTGAAGCTGGATCATATGTCCGGACTATATTGGGGCAGAGCAAATGCTTGGGGCGCATATACCATGTCGCAAGTCAAAAAGCTTTTGAAAGACTGGTATTTGTATCCGCAATGTATGGATGTGGAGTGCTCGCTTCGCGATCAACTGGCCGCACTCAAGCTTGTGCAAACGGAGAATGGCCTGTGGCGGACCGTACTGGATGACGAAGAGTCTTATGAAGAAGTATCTGCTTCTTGCGGGATAGCGGCTGCAATGATCAATAACGGCAATCCGCTGCATACCAAATATGTGCAAAAGGCCCTGAAGGGTGTTCTAAGTAATATCAGCGAGGATGGACGTGTACTGGGAGTATCCGGCGGAACAGCGGTTATGAAGGACCGGGAAGGCTATCGCAATATTCCAAAAGACTGGATTCAAGGCTGGGGGCAAGGCTTAGCACTCTCTTTTCTGTCCGATATGCTTAAATAGGAGGAATCCAAGTTGTCCAAGCAAACAATGGGTGCCTTTACACTACCGGGCGAATCCGGTTATGAGGCACTGACCTTAGCGTTAGCTGAACGGTGGGGTGCCGATGTCATCCGTGACAGTGACGGTACACAGTTATCCGATGAGATTATCAACGCAGGATACGGCATTTATTCTACAATCTGTATCATCAGAGATCATAATGAATGGGCAACTCAAAACTCTGATAAGCTACAGCAGAGCTTTTTAATTACCAATCCGAAGGTAGCGGTCGAAGATTATTTATCCATCTATTTGATGGAGGACTTTTTCGCTGAGCAATTCCGAGTAAATGACTCCAAAGAGGCATTTAAGTACTGGCAGGTTTATGACCGAACTACAGGTGAAGAGATTCCAAGAGATCAGTGGAATTATGAGCGGGAATCAGGAAATGTAGTCGTTACTGGTATTTCGCCTTGGCATAAGTATACGGTTAGCTTCATGGTCTACCGGATTTGGGAAGAGATCTCCATGTACAACCACACCACGAATCACTGGGAAAAAGAGCATCTGATGCAGATTGATCCCATCTATGTTGAAACGCAGAACTATTTGCTCCATTGGATCGAAGATTGGTGTCATAAGCATCAGGAAACAACAGTTGTCCGGTTTACATCCCTATTTTATAATTTCGCCTGGATTTGGGGCAGCAATGAGCGCAATCGCCATTTGTTCTCAGACTGGGGTTCATACGATTTTACGGTAAGCTCAAGAGCGCTTGATCTGTTTGCTCGGAAATATGGGTATTCGCTCACGGCCGAGGATTTTGTGAATGGTGGAAAATATCGCGTCAGTCATATCCCGGCGCAGCAGCGCAAGCTGGACTGGATGGCATTTATCAATGATTTTGTCATCGGATTTAGTAAGCAGTTAATTGATATAGTGCATAAGCACGACAAGCTGGCGTATGTTTTCTATGATGATAGTTGGGTTGGTATGGAGCCTTACAATGATCGCTTTGAAGAGTTTGGCTTCGACGGAATGATTAAATGTGTGTTCTCAGGGTTCGAGGCAAGAATGTGTTCAAGTGTAAAAGTAGATACCCATGAGATTCGGCTGCATCCCTACTTATTTCCGGTTGGATTGGGAGGGCTTCCTACTTTTATGGAGGGAGGTAACCCTACACTAGACGCCAAAAAATATTGGATCAATATCCGGCGTGCTCTACTCAGAGAGCCTATAGATCGAATTGGATTGGGCGGATACTTGCATCTTGTAGAGCCTTACCCGGATTTTTGTGATTACATCGAAAAGATTGCAGGTGAGTTCAGAGAAATAAAAGAGCTGCATCATAAAGGCAAACCGTATCATATGAAGACGAAGGTAGCCATTCTACATGCTTGGGGAAAATTGAGATCGTGGACCTTGTCCGGGCATTTCCATGAAACGTATATGCATGATCTGATTCATATCAATGAGGCTTTATCTGGATTGCCGATTGAAGTACAATTTATTGATTTTGAGGATATCCGTCAGGGAATTTTAAAGGATTATGATGTAGTGATCAACGCCGGCTCTGCTGGTTCAGCATGGAGTGGTGGAGAACACTGGAGGGACAGCAAGTGCGTGGACTTACTGACAGAGTGGGTGTATGAAGGTGGTACTTTTATAGGCGTGAATCAGCCTTCGGCGCTTGAAGGGTATGACAGCTTTTTCAGAATGGCACATGTTCTCGGTCTGGATGAGGATACAGGCTCCAGAGTAGCGCATGGAAAATGGACATATGACGTTAAAGATGAGCTTGGTTTAGTGCCTGATAGGGCTAACATTACACCCAAAAACAACATTTATCTTACCGATGGATCAGCAGCAGTTGTGACTGAAACGGATGGGCTGATAACCTTATCCACGCATGACTTCGGTAAAGGAAAAGGGATCTACCTGCCTTCTTTCACCTTCAGCTTTGAGAATACAAGATTGCTGCTGAATTTGATTCGTTTTGCGGGTAATGAGTTCACGGAGACCAAGTACATTACGGATAACTTATATACAGAATGTGCTTATTATCCAGAAAGTAAAATCCTCGTAGTCATTAACAATAGCGATCTGGTTCAAAGCACTACGATTTATACGGAATATGGACAACAAACCCTGGAATTAGATCCGTATGACACGATTATTAGAACTATTGGGGACTAGTAATACCGAAGAAGCTCAAGCCTGCGGCTAACTTGTCGAAGCTTGAGCTTTTTTGCTGCGATATTTTTGAAAATGATCTCACTATATATAAATTGGGTTAGGCATCCTGAAATTAGATCATGCTATGTGTTGTAGCCAACATTGAGATTCGTAACCTATGTCTATATTTAGATAATTCATAATCTTTATATGATATGCTAAAATAAAACGGGTTTAAAACAACAACTAGAGGAGGATTTACCTATTGGATTGGCAGGATTTAATATTTAAGTTTGTTGGTGGACTTGGCATTTTTCTATTCGGTATCAAATACATGTCGGACGGGCTTCAAAAATCCGCAGGGGATAAAATGCGCGGTTTGCTCGAGAAGTATACATCCAATCCGATTTTGGGTGTTCTTGTCGGGATTAGCGTAACTGTATTGATACAATCGTCAACAGGGACAACTGTTATGGCAATCGGACTTGTTAGCGCGGGGCTTATGACTTTGCGGCAAGCCATTGGTGTGGTCATGGGCGCCAATATCGGAACAACAATGACTGCATTTATTGTAGGAATCAAAATTGAAGAGTATGCCCTTCCCATTATTGCGGTCGGTGCTTTCTTCTTGTTTTTCATTAACAAAAAACGTTACCAGTATATTGGACAGATTATATTTGGATTTGGAACTTTGTTTCTCGGCTTAGCTACGATGGGAGGGGGACTTAAACCACTTCGGGAGTTGCCGGCATTTACAGATTTTATGATTGATCTGTCTCACCAACCATTCTTAGGTTTGTTTGTGGGTACGTTATTTACAATGATTGTACAGAGTTCTAGTGCAACGATTGGTATATTGCAGACAATTGCTGACGAGGGCATGATTAGTCTACGGGGAGCTTTACCGATTTTGTTCGGTGACAATATCGGTACGACAATAACGGCGGTACTTGCATCGATCGGTGCGTCGGTGGCTGCTAAAAGGACGGCTCTCGTACATGTTATTTTTAATATTGTTGGGGCGATTATTTTTACGATTCTACTACCAGTCGTTTATAACATTGTCCTCTGGGTTGGAGAAGGTGTGAATATCCGTATGCAGATTGCCTATGCTCATGGGTTTTTCAATGTTACGAATACACTTATCTTCCTGCCCCTAATTCCAGTACTGGCTTGGATCGTAACTAAGGCCATTCCGGGCACAAAGGAAGAGATTCAGTTCAAAGCCATTTATCTCGACGAACGTCTTCTCGCAACACCTGCTATGGCTCTTGGTCAAGCACAGCATGAGATTGTACGGATGGGACAATATGCATCTGAATCACTTCAGGATGCAACAGGGTTCTTTTTCAATAAGGACACTAAATCCGCAGAGCAGGCTCTTCAGAAGGAAGAGCTAGTGAATGAGCTGAACCGTAAAATTACCGATTATATCGTGAAAATTCACCAGAAGGGTCTTTCTCCGAAAGAATCTGAGAATGCCACAGGCTGGTTCCAGACGGTAAGTGACTTGGAACGAATCGGTGATCACGCTGAGAATATTGTGGAGCTGGGCGAATTCAGAATGACGAATAAGCTGGAGTTATCGGCCGAGGCAGCTGCTGAGCTTAAGGAAATGATGGAGGTTGCGAATCAGGCTGTGAACAAAGCGCTGGTTGCCCTTGAACATAATGACAAGGATGTAGCCAAAGATGTGCTTCAACTTGAATTAAAGTTGGATGAGCTAGAAATAGAGTATCGTAAGAATCACATTCAGCGGCTGCATAAAAATTTATGCTCCGTCGGAACGGGATCAATTTACCTCGACCTGCTAACCAATCTGGAGCGAATTGGTGATCATAGTAAGAATATTGCGCAGTTTGTTTTGCACGAATAATAAACAACACCTTTAGAATAAACATTGGATAATCCCTATCTGATAAATTCTAGGAGGTGTTTTTTTTATTATGAAAAGGACAAAGATCATGCTCTCAAGGATTAGGTAAGATTGATTTAATTTCTTTGGTGGATGATTGTATGGTTCTGATCGAATTTAAAATTAAAGAAAATAGAGAAACCCTCTTAAGATGTGTTTTTGAAATCGCTACATATTATCAGGTGCTGTCAAAGTCTAAGTTTTTGGATAGTTATTCAAATGAATTTGGATCACCTAAACGAATAAAGAAAGCGATTTTGATCGTATCGAATTCTTTACAACATAAGGAGATGCTAGAACTTCGTAATGGGGAAAGAAGACACTTGGAAAAGCTTATGGATGAACTGGAAGTCCAAGTGTTCTGTATGGATCCTGTTAGCTTCGAAGTGCAGACTCTATAAACTAATATGGATACTGTTCTGAACTGCAAAAGCTATTAGGCTATAAACTCAGATCGGTTATGAATTTTACGGTTCAAGAATTACTGTTGGCTATGAAATAGTTTAATAAGCATTTACTAGACGACTTCGGTCGTCTTTTTTATTTACAAGGACTTCTGATCTTCTTTATTGAATTGTTACTAATAAGGTAATGTTTTCAAAACAATGCGTTTATAAAAAAAGGGAGTTTAGAGGAATGATAAGAATATGTATTTGTGATGATGAACAATTACATAGTTCCAAATTAGAGAAGATTATAATGGATAGTGCAGGCTTGTATCAAAATATAGAGTTTGATATTGACATTTATGAGTCCGGAAAATCATTATTGAAAGCTTTAAATGCAAGAAACGAAGAGTACCAAATATTATTCTTAGATATTGAAATGGGGATTTTAAATGGAATCGAGGTCGCTCGGGAAATTAGAAAAATAGACAAAAACATGATTATCATTTATGTTACCAGCTATGACAATTACGCCATGGAAAGCTTTGAAGTTTCGCCTTTTCGATACCTACTAAAACCTTTAAAAGAAGAGCAAATAAGTAAAGTATTACTTCACGCCATTGATGAGGTTAGAAGAAATAACCAGTATTTATTCTTCAAAACTCAAAATCTTAACTATCAAATCAAAAGTGAGACGATTCTATCCATTTCATCTGAGAAAGGAAGGATTATACATGTTGTAACCGTTGATGATGAATTTTCATTCTATGGCACAATAAAAGAGATTAAAGAAATGCTTGATCCATTATCCTTTGTAAAAGTAAATCAAGGCACCATTTTAAATTTAAATTACATACATATTGTTTCTGGAACCGATATTATTCTCACCAATAAAGAAAATTTCGCAATTAGTAGAGGGCAGAGGAAAATAGTTAAAGATGCCTATAACCAGTTCATAAAAAGGAGGATTGGCTTTTGAGAAATATTGAGGTTATTAGCATTGCGATTCTAGCTATTCTCTATACGCTTGTTCAGGTCACATCAATTTCTATTTATTTTAATGGATTTCTTAACCTCAGAATTTCAAAGTATAAATTTTATTCCTTAACATTTCTCGCTATGGGAGTAATAAAATTATTGTCTAGTGATACAAACTCTATGGTTAAGTTGTTTTTATTTGTTGTTCTTTTGAGTATCTGTATACTGTATTCGTTCTACGGATCAATGGCTCAAAGGATCTACCACATTATCTTTTTTACGCTGATCACTACACTTGCAGACTTGGCGTTGTCTATTATTACATATAATTATGATCAAAAATTTGAAGGCCAGTTATTCATTATGCTAGTCGTATATTTTAGTGCAAACTTTTTATCGTTGTTAATTGTGATGTTGTCGGCAAAGCTGTTACTCTATTTTAGATCTGATAATGAGATCGGATTAAGTAATAAGGAATGTTTGTTATTAAGTATAGTGCCTTGTCTATCCTTATTGAGTATATATTGGATTTTTCAATATAAAGATATTAATCAATTTGTTCCATGCATTTTTTTATTAATTGTCAATGTGTGCATTATGCTGATTTACAATAGTTTAGAAGGAAAAAATTTTCTTATACATAAGTACTCCATAATGGAGACACAAAATAAATATTACGAAGAGAGCTTAGAGAATCAAAGGGAAATATCTAAGCTAAAACATGATCTGAAAAATATTTTATTAAATATAGCCTATGGATTGGAAAGGAAAAAAACAGACGAGGTAAAGGAGGAGTTACAGGAGTTATTGAAAACCACTGTATTCTCATATAGATTATTAACCGGTTGTATACCCATCGATGCCATTCTTAATAGTAAGCTGGAACAAACCAAGAAACATAATATAGAATGCACCTTAGACCTCCAAGTTCCTCATGACTTATTTATAGAACATACTATTGATCTAGCAGCCATTTTAGGGAATCTTTTAGATAATGCCGTGGAAGCCGTACTTAGATTAACAGAAGAAATAAAAAAGGAAATTGAAATCAAAATAAAGTTTAGTGAGGGTAAATTATTCATAATCATTGTAAATTCGTCGAATCATGTGAATGTGGACTTTTCCTATGGGCGATTAATCTCTGAAAAAGGGAAAAATAGGTACGGTATTGGAATCAGCAGTATCAATGAACGAGTCAAAAAGTTAAAAGGATACTCAGACTTTTCGTACGATGAGGGCTATTTCAATTCAATCGTGGTTTTACCCATTCCATAAAATAAAAAGGCGACTTTCCATTCAAAAATTGACTGAGAAATCGCCTTTTTATTTTGCAGATTACAACGAGTATTCTGCGGATTACAACGAGCGTCAAAAAACAAAAAAATAATGGTTTATGATTTCAATATAGGTTATCAAGGTCTAAATCAAATAGGAAAGGAGGGAGAACGTTATGATTCCATTAGTTGTATTAGTTGTTGTATTTGCTTTATTGACTATAACGCTGTCATGTTTATGGCTCTACAACGATTGTTTGTATCGAGGGATAAATCCTTGGATTTGGGTATTCTTAATGATTGCGACCACTCCCATATTGGGATTCATTTTATATTCTCTTATTGGAAAAAGGGGAATATCAATTACGGGTAAGCCTAGGAAGAATAAGTATATAGGATCTGCGGTTTTTATTACCATATTGTTGCTTATTTGTTCAAGTATCGGATTGGCATTTTATTCAGTGATATAGGTAGAAAAGTTAGATTCAAGCCAACAAGTGCTCTGTAGAACTTCTACAGGGCTTTTTATTGTTGCACAGTTCATTTCATTATTTTACCTCCTATGCTACTATATCTACGATCATAAAAGGAACAATTTAGAAGAGTAGGTGGGTTTCATGGGAATTGGTGCTGTCACTTTGATTGTAAAAAACATGGAAAAGATGGCCACATTCTATCGGGACATCATGAAAATTCCTATGGGCTGCGTGAAGCTGTTGTGGCTGACCCCGAAGGGAACTTGATTGAGATCGTAGCTATATACAATTACTCGAAAGGAAGAACTACTCTTGAGAACCCCTATAACTAACGTAAACTGGATAGAACACAAAGAAATCATGGATGACTTACTTATTCAAGAAGCCAACTTAACCATACATCTAATGGATGAGGGCTTTGAAGCAGAGGTTCTAAAGATCAGGTCTGATGAGGGGAGCTATGTCTTGAAAACGTGGAGTAAGAGCTCCAAACCAGATGTTCAGTTTCAATACCGTTTATTGGAGGTACTGTCCGAGCGAGGAATAGCCGTCTCCAAACCAGTGGGCTGGGGGATCAACCCGAACGGGGATAAGGTGTTGTTAACAAGCTTTGATGGAACGCCAATTCATAAAGTGAATAATAAGGTAATGAAGGAGCTCGCGAGCATTTTAGCCAGAATTCATCAAATAGATATCGCTGAGCTTGAACATATACAACTACCTAAGTACGATTTCATCGATTACTTTTTTCCTGAAGCGAATGAGCACGCAGATCTTAATCTTGCACTTATTTCACTAGTGGAGCAAACTCCTATGAAACAAAATCGTATCATTCATGGAGATTTTCATTTAGGAAATATAGTAGAAGAACAACAGCGGTTTACCGTCATCGATTGGACGAACGGCCAGTTAGGAGATCCTAGATATGATTTTGCATGGTCACTTATTCTGCTGAAAATCCATATCTCCGAGCGTTACGCTGATATGTTCCGTTCTGCTTATCTATTGGAGAATTTTATGGAGCAGGATGAGCTTGAGGTCTTCGAAGCCTGGGCTTGTCTTAGATGGATCTTGCTGAATAGACGAGGCAGTACACCTAAAGGACCTAAGGTAACGAAGAGAGTAAGGAGCATACTAGGAAGTAATGGCTTTCTGAAAGATTTGGATTTCCAAGGGTTTAAATGAACTTCATCTTAAAAAGAATTACATTATAGACCGCAACCCTTTGCATGGAGGGCGGTCTATTTACGTTTGTTTGCTGCGAGCTCCCGGCACACTCAATTTTCATTGAATATTCAGTTTGGGTATTTATAATTCTTTTTATAAATCGGGAGATGTACTTGTATAGGACTTCGACTGTGAAAAGGAGGTTTTCCATGGTAAGGGCGATTCAAAAAGCATTGTATCTCATACTGGCATTCTTCATTGGACTGTTTATAGCTTCCTCCTTTTTTATCCGGGCGAAATATAATTATTTCGTATATGGGGACACACCTGTCTTGGAGAAGCAGCAACTCGGCCTTTTTATTCTAGGGATTGTAGTGGTTTTGGCGTTAAGCGTTATTTTGTATAAAATATGCCTGAAGCTTTATCAGTACAGTTGGAAAATCGTCGTTCCAGCTACATTGCTGTGTTCTTTTGCCATTCAAATCGCGATCATTTTTCTGTTTCCTCGCTTGCCGACGGATGATTCGCAGACGGTGCTTTCATTGGCACTTGATATGCTGTACAGGAATGATTATTCATCTTTTGACACGACGGGTTATTTGCATATGTTCCCGTTTAATTTCTCGATTGTTGTGTACTTAAAAACGCTGCTACAGTTATTTCCGGATAATTACTTGGTGATTAAAGTATTCAATATTCTTTTTACACTCTTAACCTCATTAATGATTTACATGCTGTATAAAGAGCTCAATGACAAGTCTAAGGATCATGATTATGGCATTCTTGTGTTTGCCGCTACCTATATCCCCTCTTTGTTTATGAGTAATTTAATATATAACGATGTGATCGCTACCGCCTTTCTGACAAGCGCCTTATATTTTGCTGTGAAATTTATAAAAAGAAAGTCCATAAAGGATATTGTCATCGCAGCCATCTTCCTGGCAGTCGGCAATTATTTCCGAAGCATCGGTGTTATATTTCTGATTGCTGTGGTAGTCAGTCTATTGTTCAGCATGCGTGCAATCGGGGTGAAAAAAGCGCTAAGCGCTTTGTTTATTACGGCTTTATTGTTTAATGTTCCAGGTTGGACGCAAAATGCTGTGCTGCAGGGGATGAATGTTGTAGATGAACCGATTAACGAAAATTCCGCACCAGTCTACATGTGGCTGAATATGGGGATCAATTTGGAGACGTTTGGGTTCTGGGACAACCGGGAGAGCTACGCAATCTATCAGCAGGATGCCAATTATGATAAGGCAGAAAGTACGGAGTTATTTAAAGAGGAGATCAGTAATAAATTCTCCGAGGCCAGCCTAAGCGACTTAGTGAAAATGTATTATAAAAAGCTCGTTTGGACCTGGACAGAAGGAACATACCAGATGGAACGATATGGGCTTGGGAATGACGGATCATCCAGCAACGGTGGGAGAATGGGCTTTGTCATGGACCGTTATAGCTACACTAACGCTGCTACGGATTTGTTTAAGGCGGACTCCAATTATAGAAGCGGAATGTTGTGGTTGCTGTATGTTCTGAATTTTCTGATGTATGTGAGTATATTCGTTCGCTTAATCGGTGGAATAAGAGTTAAAAGATTTGAAGAGACCTCTTTGATTCTTGTGGTGCTGGGCTTTATCGGATTCTATTTATTGTGGGAGATTAAGTCGCGATATATTTACCCCGTGTATCCGCTGCTGATCGTGTTGTCCTACATGGGCTTTAAAGATGTATACGATTATATGGTAAAAAGATATGTTCTCCGTTAACTATTTTCGCTCGGAAAGAAGGGGGTTCAAAGATGCGGACCAAGCGAGTTCTCGCTTTACTCATAGCAGTGCTTGGTTGTTCCATAGTACTCGTCTCCTGTGAGGCCATTACCGCGCAGAAGATATCGAGTACCGACTCCGGGTCAAAGGCGAACGGGGGACAGGGTTTTAATGGTGGTCGGGACAAAAATGGAGGTAGCTTTCCGGGCATGAATGGCGGAACGAGAGGAAACGGTAGCCAGGGTAAGGATGACGGTAGCGGTGATGGTGGCGGCGATGGCGGACGAAGCGGGCGGCAGTGAACAAATTTCATGAACTTGCCTCAAGCCTACGAAGATTAAGTATGATAGGATAAGATTATATATAAATTCCCCGCAGGGGTAAGAAAAGAGAAATGGAGCATCATGAGAATCATTATATCGCCTGCCAAGAAGATGAAGATGGATACGGATTTCATGGATTGCCGGCAGATACCGCAATTCATAAGCGAGTCACAGACGCTTCTGGCCTTATTACAAAAGTTAAATTATGAAGAAGCAAAATCCCTATGGAAATGCAATGATGCCATCGCCACACTGAATGTGGAGCGGATTCGTGATATGGATGTAACACGGAATCTTACACCGGCTATCTTTTCCTATGAGGGTATCCAGTATCAATACATGGCACCTGGGGTACTTCAAATGGAGGAGCTGGAATATCTCCAGCAGCATTTACGGATATTGTCCGGGTTCTATGGCATCGTCCGGCCATTTGACGGCGTTGTTCCGTACAGGCTGGAAATGCAGGCCAAGCTTAACGGACCTGGTTTTAGCTCTATCTACGAGTTCTGGAACAGAAAGCTGGCGGATCAGCTATTCTCGGAGAGTGACATCATTCTGAATCTGGCCTCCAAGGAATATAGCAAGTGCATCTCCCCGTATGTTGGTGGAAACGTTCGAATGATTAGCTGTGTATTCGGGCAGGAAATCGGCGGTAAGATCGTGGAGAGAGCGACCCTGGTCAAGATGGCCAGAGGTGAAATGGTACGCTTCATGGCTGAGCGGCAAATCACCAATGTAGAAGGGATTAAAGGCTTCGACGGGTTTGATTTCAGCTTTGCTGAGGAGCTGTCGGATGAGAATACGTACGTGTTTATACAACAAAAGAATGAATAGAGTAAGTAGTATTTGGGGTAATTCTGAAGGTGGTTGAACAACCAGTCTCAGGATTGCCTTTATTTTTTTGACGTTAACAGTGAATATGGCCATTGCCCCTTGCATCTGCATGCCAACGAGACCCGAGGTAGAGGCTACCTCATACCCGTGTCTGTGTTTTAATTCACTATTCTTTGCTTCAATTTTATAGCGTTTTGTTGCTTTCTCTTTGAAATACTCACTTTCTTGGAATTTTTTTTGCTCGCTATGTTTCATTGATTCAATACATATCGAATAGGTTTTGGATTTCACATATTTGTCGTAGCATATTATCTTTAGGTAC
>NZ_NFVA01000142.1 GCF_002264395.1 Paenibacillus sp. VTT E-133291 | reverse complement strand
CGCCAACAGTGACTCCTACACCAACACCTATTGCAACACCTACATCAACGCCAACAGTGACTCCTACAGCAACACCTAGCGCATCTCTTACACCAACGCCAACCGTAACACCTACCGCAACACCTACACCAAAACCAACCGTAACACCTGCACCAACGCCAACTTCGGCTGGCTTAACGGTTCATTTTAAGAAACCAGCAAGCTGGAGCTCAACGATCCGAATCCATTACTGGAATCTGAGTCCGACGACGGTTCCAACAAGCGGAGCTTGGCCAGGAATTCTGATGAAATCGGATGGGAATGACTGGTACAGCTATACTATTGCCAACGCCTCTGGCACAAGCCTTATCTTTAATGATGGCAACGGCAAACAGACCGCCGACTTGTCCCGCAGTGTAAAAGAGGGCTGGTATTCTTCGGATAATGTGTGGTATGACGCAAATCCAGAAATTCCGAAGATCCCTGTGATTTCAGTCTCTCCTACGCCTAAGACATATGATTCTGCTCAAACCGTGAAGCTTTCCAGTCTCAGTAGCAGCGATAAAATCTACTATACAACAGACGGGTCGACACCTACGACATCTTCTACCTTATACACGACTCCAATCCAAGTAGTCTCTACTATGACTATCAAGGCTTTTGGTGTGAACTCCTTAGGTCAAGCAGGCAGCGTAGGCACTTTTGCTTATGTTATTGACCTAAATCTCGACCTGCAAGCGCCAACGATTACAGCGAATTTACCTGTTGGAAATTCAAGCTCTGCAGTAACCGTATCTTTTAATATAAAAGATAACAAAGCGGCAACCACCACCGCATATTACACGGATAATGGTACGGAACCAACCACTAACTCAAAAGTCTACATCTCAGGAAATGCTTTAACGGCTCTGGCAGGACCGTCCATCCTCATTAATAAGACGACAACACTGAAATTCCTAGTCGTCGACGGTGCGGGAAATGAAACGAAACAGAGCTTCGTCTACACGATTGGAAATAAAGGCGATTTCCGTGAAGACACCATTTATTTCGTGATTACCTCTCGCTTCTACGATGGTGATCCGAGTAACAATGTGCATTCATGGGATGATGCCAAGGCGGGGAATCCGGATTCAGACCCAGCTTGGAGAGGGGATTTTAAGGGATTGATCCAAAAGCTAGATTACATCAAGGCGCTCGGATTCAGTGCGATTTGGATTACACCAGTGGTGCAGAATGCCAGCGGGTATGATTATCATGGGTACCATGCGATTAATTTTTCCAAAGTAGATCCAAGGTACGAATCAGCGGGAGCCTCTTATCAGGAATTAATCAATGTGGCTCATGCCAAAGGGATAAAGGTAATTCAGGATGTTGTCGTGAATCATACCGGTAATTTTGGGGAAGAGAATCTGTTACCTATGTTCAAAAAAGATCCAAACGCAGCCGACACCGTGAATAATATGATCAAAATTACGGATAAGCTGCCAGCCAACTACGATACGATGACCCCTGATCAGCAATATCAGGCAAGACTCGCCATCATGAAAAATGCGGACACCAACAATAACATGTACCACACCGAAAAAAGTCTTTCCTGGGAATCTTATACCGTGCAGACAGGGCAGATTGCAGGGGACGCTGTGGACTTGAACACGGAAAATCCTGTAGTGAATCAGTATCTAATTGACAGCTATAATCAATATATTGATATGGGTGTTGATGCTTTCCGGGTCGATACTGTGAAGCATGTTAGCCGGTATATTTTTAACAAATACTTTGTTCCTGCTTGGAAAACAAGAGGGGGCTCCAACTTCTTTGTCTTTGGGGAAGTAGCTACTCGGTACAGAGATGTGTGGAACAGTGGAATCCCGGCAATATCGACGCCATTCTATACATGGAAAAGCTCGAAAGCCTATCCGGGTGATGGACAAAATGACTACGCTTCCAATAAGCTGTCGGTAGAACAAGAGTGGGCGGATAACTCTACTACAACAGGACAGCCAACCTCGAACAATGCATTTTTACTCGGCAATAATTATCATGCGCCTGATTATTCGATGAAATCCGGTATGGATGTCATTGATTTTCCAATGCATTGGGCGTTCAAGACAGCACAGGAAGCCTTCAGTATGAGGAGTGGGGATCAATTCTATAACGATGCGACCTGGAATGTAACTTATGTTGACTCTCATGACTATGCACCTGACCAAGCACCTGAGAATCAACGGTTTGCAGGAACACAAGATACTTGGGCTGAGAATCTCTCCCTGATGTTCACCTTCCGAGGAATCCCTGCGATCTATTATGGTTCAGAAATTGAATTTAAAAAAGGTTCAGTCATCGATGTAGGTCCAAATGCTCCGCTCAGCTCAACAGGGCGCGCTTACTTCGGAGATCATATCGAGGGTAGCGTTACGGTTCAGGACTACGGTAAATATACAAACGCAACCGGCACACTTGCCGATTCATTGAACTATCCGTTGGCCAAACATATCAGACAGCTTAATTTAATCAGAAGAGCTGTTCCAGCCTTGCAAAAAGGTCAATATTCCACAGAAAATGTATCCGGTGATTTGGCATTTAAAAGAAGATACACCGACAGCACCAGTGGTATTGATAGCTTTGCATTAGTTACGATCTCAGGAAATGCGACATTTACCGGAATTCCGAATGGAACTTACGTGGATGCGGTGACTGGCGATACCAAAACCGTTACTAACGGCACAATCACACTGGTATGCTCCGGAAAAGGAAATGCGAGAGTCTATGTATTGAACGGTAGCGGTGGAATTGGAGTAACAGGAACCTACCTGAAATAGAATAAATCTGTCTTAGTAAAAAAGAGAAGAAGCAGCCTCAGTTCGGTTTTCCCACCGTTCTAAGGTTGCTTCTTCCTATAACATTAATCATTTAATCCTTTTCCATCTAGAATTTGCGGCATCCATTTTTCAACCCTAGAGACTCGAGTTTTGGACTGCTTGGGTTCAGAAAAATGATGAAGATAGGCTCTTTGTCGTCCAGGCGTCAAAGCTTCGAAAGCAGTTTTCAAGGCAGGCATTTCATCGAGTTTATTTTGAAATTCATCAGGAATGATGAAATCCGTGTTCTTTTTAAATTCTACTTCCAAGCCAGCTTTTTCAACTTCGATGGCTTCATAGATATAGTCTTTTATGATATTTTCTTTTTCTAGGATCTCTTGAACATTGGCGAACCGAATCTGGCGTGCTGCTTGAACATTCTCCGTTTGTTGAATCAGAATCCCATGGGTATCCTTTAATAAGACACCTTTATGAAACAGCAGCGCAATATATTCTTTAAATCCATGGATTAAGACTATGTTTTTGTTCTCTAACGTATAACAAGGATGCATCCACTTAAAATCTTCGGTTAATTCACAGTCAAGGACGATATTTCTCAACATCTCGTATTCTTCCTGCCACTGTTTTACTTTCCTTAAAAATCCGTCTACCTTAGGATTCGTTTTGCTATTTGTCATTAAGGAACACCCCTCTTCCTCGTAATTATATTATGTTAAAAAACCTTTCAACTGCTTCTTTCTTAGCTTGTCCCTTTTGTGGCTGATCTAAATGCAGAGATTGCAAGTAGATACTAGTAAGACTAACATAATATTAGATGTCTCTTACGAAATTGGCTAGTAAAACTTAGGATAGGGAGGGTTTTATGAATACAATTACCGTTGATTTAGTTGCGAGATTAATAAATGAACAATTTCCCGCATGGTCCAGTTTAGAGATTAGACCGGTAAAATGCAGTGGGCATGATAATCGAACGTTTCATTTAGGCGAGCATATGAGCGTGAGGTTACCCAGTGCGGCAGCTTACGCTCCACAAGTGGAGAAAGAACAACGATGGTTGCCCATTTTAGCTAAAGAACTCACACTACCGATTTCAACACCATTAGCTAAAGGGGAGCCTAGTGAAACATATCCATGGCCTTGGTCTATCAATAAGTGGGTAGAGGGTGAAACATTAACGTATCAAAATATTAATGATCTTAATCAAGTCGCTAGAGATTTAGGAGCATTTTTAATCGAATTACAATCTATTGAGGCTAGTGGAGGACCTTTAGCAGGAGCGCATAATTTCTATAGAGGTGGATCTTTAGCTGTATATGATGAAGAGTCTAGACACGCACTGGAACAGAATAAAGATATTTTTAATGAAGGTAAGTTGAAAAAAATTTGGGAGACGGCATTAGATTCTAAGCGGAATTCGCAGCCGGTTTGGGTTCATGGTGATATTGCGTCAGCGAATATTTTGGTTGAGAATGGGAGGATTTGCGCCGTTATTGATTTTGGAATCTTGGGGGTAGGCGATCCTGCTTGTGATGCGGCAATGGCTTGGAACTTTTTTGATAAGGATAACAGAAAGGTATTCAAGGATGTATTACAGATGGATGAAGGGACTTGGAACAGAGCAAGAGGATGGGCTTTATGGAAATCATTAATTACATATCATGGAAATCGATCTTCTAACCAAAAGGCAGCAAAGGAATCCTTAACTATTATTAATTCTATAGCAGATGACTTTGAATTGTAGAAATTGCTCTACATAAAACGTAAAAACTAACCCATACTAGCTCATAAGTATGATAATTTATGAACATTTAGCGACTGACAACGATTATCATATTAGAATTATTATAAATAACTTGACAGGCCTTAATTTGGTTAATTATAATAATTACAAATAGTATTCAGATATGTGATGTTTGCAGATTTGAATATTGTGCTCACAAAAAATAAAACTTAAAGGAGATTTAAATAATATGTCACTAATCGGAACAGAAGTCCTACCCTTCAAAGCAAGCGCATTTCAAGATGGGAAATTCATCGATGTATCAGAAGAAAACTTTAAAGGTAAATGGAGTGTAGTTTGCTTCTACCCAGCTGACTTTACATTCGTATGCCCAACTGAACTTGAAGATTTGCAAAACCAATATGAAACCCTGAAACAATTGGGTGTTGAAGTATATTCCGTTTCCACAGATACTCACTTTACACATAAAGCATGGCATGAAAGCTCCGCAGCTATTGGCAAGGTAAAATACATCATGATCGGCGATCCTTCTCATGTGATTTCCCGCAACTTTGATGTATTGATCGAAGCTGACGGTCTTGCTGATCGTGGTACATTCATCATTGATCCAGACGGTATTATCCAAACCGTTGAGATTAATGCTGGTGGTATTGGTCGCGATGCTAGTGCACTTGTTAACAAAATCAAAGCAGCACAATATGTACGCAATCATCCAGGTGAAGTATGCCCAGCGAAATGGTCTGAAGGTGCAGAAACTCTTAAACCAAGTCTGGATCTTGTAGGTAAGATTTAAGGAGCGAAAGCTAATGAAATTAGATCAAGAAATAAAAGTTCAACTTGCGCAATACCTAGAACTCTTGGAAGGCGACGTAGTACTGAAAATCAGTGCAGGCACTGACGAAGCATCGCAAGAGATGGAAGCGCTGGTTGATGAAATTGCCAAAATGTCAGCTAGGATTACGGTAGAAAAAACCGAACTCCCTAGAACCCCAAGCTTTAGCGTAAATCGTGTAGGTGAAGATACGGGCGTAACCTTTGCTGGAACTCCGCTTGGACATGAGTTTACTTCATTAGTATTGGCTCTATTGCAGGTTAGCGGAAGAGCGCCTAAGGTTGAGCAAAGTGTTATTGATCAGATCAAAGGCATTAGTGGCGAATATAAGTTTGAAACTTATGTCAGCCTAAGCTGTCATAATTGCCCTGATGTTGTACAAGCACTGAACCTAATGAGTATCTTTAATCCCGGCATTACCCATACGATGATTGACGGCGGAGTGTTCAAAGAAGAGGTAGAGCGCAAAGAAATTATGTCTGTTCCAAGCGTTTACCTTAACGGTGAATTTTTCGAAAGTGGTCGTATGACGGTTGAAGAAATTCTAGCTAAAATGGGTAGTACTGTGGATGCATCAGAGTTTGACAACAAAGCACCGTACGACGTGCTTGTTGTTGGTGGTGGTCCAGCAGGCGCAAGTGCAGCAATATATGCGGCACGTAAAGGGATTCGCACAGGTATTGTTGCTGAACGTTTAGGCGGACAGGTTAACGACACACTTGGTATTGAGAACTTTATCAGTGTGAATTACATTGAAGGTCCTCAGCTAGTGGCTAAACTCGAAGAGCAAGTGAAAGAGTACGGCATTGATGTGATGAAATTACAACGTGCTACACGTTTAGATAAGAATGAATTAATTGAAGTTGAACTCGAGAATGGTGCTGTTCTAAAGAGTAAGACGGTCATTCTATCGACAGGTGCTCGTTGGCGCAATATGGGTGTGCCTGGTGAAGCTGAATTCAAGAATAAAGGTGTAGCCTACTGCCCACACTGTGATGGTCCTTTATTTGCAGGCAAAGATGTTGCCGTTGTCGGCGGCGGTAATTCAGGAATTGAGGCAGCTATTGACCTTGCGGGTATAGTGAAGCATGTCACGGTTCTGGAATTTGCTCCAGAGCTCAAAGCAGATGCTGTACTGCAAGACCGTCTCTACAGCCTTCCTAATGTTACTGTGCTTAAGAACGTGCAAACGAAAGAAATTACCGGAACTGATAAGGTAAATGGTATTTCTTATATCGATCGCGCAACAGAAGAAACTCACCATATCGAATTGCAAGGTGTATTTGTACAGATCGGTCTGGTTCCGAATACAGATTGGTTAGGTGACATGGTTGAACGTACTCGCGTTGGCGAAATCGTTGTAGATAGCCATGGTGCCACAAACGTACCAGGAGTATTTGCTGCTGGCGATTGCACTAATAGTGCTTATAAACAAATCATCATTTCGATGGGATCTGGTGCAACTGCAGCTTTAGGTGCATTTGATTATCTGATCCGTAACTAATCGATACGGTTAATAAAAGCAAAGATCCAAAGCCCTCACTTTTCACAAAGTGGGGGCTTTTTTATGCGCCAATGAGCAAATAAAATCAAGGGGATTACGAACCAAATGATAATTCGATAGAGAAGATGGAGGAAATCAAAATAATGTTCCAGAAACTAAATGAATTGCGAATAAATTATAACAAAAGAATATTTTAAACGTATATTTAAATTCATGGATGGTATAGTAAGATAGTAGTTGAGTAACAAACTTAGGAGGAATAAATTATGTCGACACCGCACAATGCAGCACAAAATGGTGAAATCGCCAAAACAGTATTAATGCCAGGAGATCCGTTAAGAGCGAAGTATATCGCAGAAACCTATTTGGAAAATCCAACCCAATTTAATACGGTACGGAATATGTTTGGATATACAGGCACTTACAAAGGTAAAGAAGTGTCAGTAATGGGTTCGGGAATGGGAATGCCAAGTATCGGTATTTATTCTTATGAACTATACAAAAATTATGGTGTGGAAAACATCATTCGTATCGGTAGTGCAGGTGCCTACACAGATAAATTGAATTTATTTGATGTGGTACTGGCAGATAGTGCCTGGAGTGAATCTACATACGCCTATGTGCAAAGTGGTGTAGAAGGAGACGTGCAGCTGCCAAGTAAAGAATTGAACGAAGTCATTGAAGAAGCAGCTAAACGTATTAACAAGCCAATTTTAACGGCGAGAATTCATTCAAGCGATGTATTCTACCATGAAGACAACGTGCCCGGCCACAATGAATTTTACAATGAACATGGCTGTGTATGTGTAGAAATGGAGAGCTATGCATTGTTCCATAATGCGAAAGTATTAGGTAAACAAGCGGCATGTATTCTTACTATTTCAGATTCATTAGTGACTCATGCGGTAACCACGGCCGAAGAAAGACAAAATTCTTTCAACAGCATGATGGAAGTTGCATTAGAAGCAGCGATTTCTCTTTAACAATAAAATATAAGAAGCTATGTGCATTCTCATAAAAAACCTATTGAATACAGGATGAAGACCTGATATTTAATAGGTTTTTTTCTCATTTGTAAAGTCATGGAAATCACATGTGCGCGATAAAAAGATTCTTCATTTTTAATCAAAATTTAATGTTAAATTCATAATAATTCTCTCGGATTATACCGATATAAAAAACAAACCAAATGGCTAAAAAGCTTAGAAAAGACATTCAATTTCCATATGGTGGAACTGTTGATTTATATTATGGTGTAATGCCAAAGGGGGAAACTTGTGTTTAAGCGGAGTGGCAATCTTTTATTAGCAATAAGTTTAGTATTTTCTATCGTAAGTTCTCTATTTATGCCTGGAGTAACAGATGCAGCACCCAGCAATAGCAATATCATTGATCAAAGTTCCACATCAGCTGGAGATTTGAACAGTGTTGCATTTGGCAATGGTATTTTTGTTGCGGTGGGCCAAGGAGGAATATCTACTTCAACGAATGGTGTGGATTGGTCTATCTCTAAAAAGGTGGGAAGTCCCAAGCTTAACTCAATCGTGTTCGCTAATGGGCTGTTCTTAGCTATCGATGGCAGTGAAAAGGCAGTATATAAGTCAGCCGATGGTGAAAGCTGGACCAAAACTACGTTATCGATCACTCCGGAAAGACTGAAAGCGGTTAATGGAAAATTCTTTGTATGGCAGTCAGTATATAAAAATGGTACCAATCCACCTTCTTATGATGTAACTCTTCTGCAATCCTCGGATGGCGTTGTCTGGACAGATACAAGAATTACTTCTACCAATACAATATTCGGTATGCAAATGTTAACGGATATTGCTTACGGACAGAACAAATACGTAGTCTCTGCTAACAATGCAGTCTATTACACCTCAACAGATCTGATCAACTGGACAACGGTTACCTTAACCAATCTAGTGATCGACCACTATAATTCGAATTGGCCTTTTGTTATGAATGTAATGTATTTAAAGGATCGTTTTTTTAGTTATATCGTGACTCCTTTTGCTAAAAAAGTATTTACCTCTACAGACGGCGCTAACTGGACCGTTGATGCTTCATGGGATAATAAGCAATTTTATGGGGGGGCTTCTTTAAATGGGAGCTATTTGTTATATGGACAAGGGGTAATTTATAAATCTGCTGCGGCTCCGTTGGACAGCACCCAGTGGACATCTTCGGATACCCATACAACAATGATGGTGAATAATATGGTTTACGGAAATGGCAAATATGTTGCCTCAGGGGGCAGCGGATTGCTGGTTTCTTCTGACCTATCGGCGTGGAGTAATGTCAGCGGCAATCTGAAAAGTATTGCTAAGGATGGTGATGGTAATTATATTGCCGTCTCATCCGGGGAATATGGTTCTATCTACAAATCTAATAGCTCCGCAGTATGGAATGATGTCACTTCCTCAAAGCTGCCGGGAATGAATGCGGTCACGTATGGAGCAGGGAAGTTTATTGCGGTTACAAATAAAGAAAACTACAATCTTAATGCCAAAGTGGTTACCTCGACTAACGGTGACACTTGGACGGTGACAGATAGCGGTGTGCAGGACAATTTAAGCGGCGTCGCTTTTGGCGCAAATCAATACGTTGCTGTTTCTGATTATGGTGGAATTTACTCTTCAGTAAATGGAAACGCATGGACAGAGCGATTTAAGAACGGGGATTATGCGTTTAATACAGTAACCTACTTGAATAATCAATTTGTAGCTCTCGGGATGAATTACAATCCTAGTACCTATGAGCCCGATAATGTTGTTATAGCAAAATCATCAGATGGTGTACAGTGGGGTACGCCCTTAGAGATTGGTTTTCCAAATACCTCTTTAAAGGGAATTGCCTATGATGGTAGAGCTTATATTCTGGTTGGAGAAGATACACTTAGCCAGCAGGCGGTAATTCTAACCACAGAAGATTTGGTAACTTTTACGAAGGGTACAATATCAGCTGATGCATTAAATAATATCAGCTTTGGTAATGGGAGTTTTCTGGCTGTTGGATTAAAAGGTGAGTTATTCTCTTCGGCAGATGGATCCACGTGGACTCAGGAAACATCAGATCTTACCTCTAATCTTAATGGCATCATTTATGATGGTAATAATTTTAAGGTCGTGGGAGATCATTTTACCAAAATGACCTTAAACCTAGGACCTACTCTAGCATACAGCCTCACCGCAACAGCGGCGACTTTAACC
>NZ_NFVA01000135.1 GCF_002264395.1 Paenibacillus sp. VTT E-133291 | reverse complement strand
GAATATATCATGTATAGAGATTCATTGCAAGTGTTATTTGTAAAAAGTTATTGAAACACAAAAGAGGCCCAGCCGATATGCTGAGACCCCTTTGTTCAATACTTATTGAGCTTAAGTTCTTTTCACCCTGTTACTAGATTATTTCTGCCCTTTTTCTAATAATGCAAGGATTATGGTAACAGCCTCTGCTCTTGTTGCCTTCTGGTTAGGTGCAAATTTATTCTGCCCTATACCATTCACAAGGCCTGATTTCGCTGCTGCTGCAATATACGGTACAGCCCATGCAGGTACATCCTTAGCATCATTGAAGGTTAATGTCGCTTTCGGATCTAATGTAATACCAAGAGCACGAACAACCATAACTGCTAACTCTGTACGTGTTAGCTCCTGTGTAGGACGGAATGTCCCATCATCATAGCCACTGATAATTTGCAGAGATACAGCCTGTGCTACAAAAGACTTAGCCCATGCTGGAATCTTCGCAGCATCTTTAAAGCTTGATGTGTCACCACTGTCCGGCAATTGTAATGCACGTGCCAGCATTGTGATAAATTCAACCCGATTCACTTTCTGATTCGGACGGAAAGTATCATCCGGATACCCGCTAACGAAGCCAGCTGCTACTGCTTTCTCAATAACTGCTGCTGCCCAGTGATTGCTAGTATCCGTTAAAGTCGGCTTGTTAACTGGCGTTGCAGTTGGTGAAGGTGCCGTTGTCGGTGCTGGTGTAGCTGTTGGCGCTACTGTTGGTGTTGGTGTTGCTGTCGGTTTTGTTGTTGGTGTCGTTGTTGATGGCCCTGTTGTTGGTGCTGTTGTTGGTGCTGTTGTCGGCTCTGTTGTTGGCGTTGGTGTCGGTGTAACTCCACCATTCTCATCGCCCTTAACAATACCGAACTCTTCAAGAACATATGGTTTAGCCTCATTAACATTCTGATCAATCTCATAAGATACAGCTGTCAGCTTCCCTGCATCTACAGTGATACCCACAAAGGTCTGAACTTGACCGCGCATTGGACGCGTAGCATCACTTGGGTCCGCTCCGTATTTAGCAGCTGTATTCTCATTGGCTACTTCAAAGAGATTATAATACGCATCTCCCAACTCAGGTTTCATGTTCTTGTAGTAAACCTTTGCTCCTGCTGTAGCTGGAATCAGATAGATCGTTCCATCTGGGTTTACTGTGTACTCCACAGTTTGACCATTAAAGCTTTCCTTGATCTTTACTGTGTCTGCTGCAGTTCCGTCAGCCTTGATTGGCTTCGTCCGTGCATAAATATGGTCGTGGCCTTGAAGAACCAAGTCAATACCCAGTTCAGCCATCATTGGAGCGACCTTCGCTCTTTCTCCATTAGCACCCATAATATCTTTGTCAGTAGCGTGGTTAGAGGTTGTGTATGGTCCTTTATGCATAGCGACGATAATCCACTTCGCCCCAGCAGCCTTCGCTGCTTTTACATCGGCCTTCATCCAATCCAACTGTGCTTTGCTGAAGTTAGCATATTCATCCGAATTTTCATTCGTGTTCAAGACTACAAAGTGCGCATTGCTGTAATCATAGGAATAGTATGCTCCCGTTTCTGTTGGTGAGCCTGCGGCTTCCTTAATATTGTAGTGCTCATAGAAGGCATTCGCTTTATCCTCATGGTTCCCCGCAACCGGAACAATAGTCGTATTGAGCAAGGTTTCCTGTGAATGGCCAAGCAACCAATTCCATTGTGATTCATTGGTTCCAGTATCTACGATATCTCCGTTAATCGCCACAAACTCAGCATTCGGGAATGTCGTAAGTGCTTTTGCCATCGTTTCTCCAGAAAGAATAGCCTCATCTTCCGTCTTAGCTTGTGTGTCCGCCAGGTCGATAAAAGTAAATGCACCTGTCTTAGCAGCCGTTTCGAAAGTTCCCACTGCACTCCACAACCCTAGTGCTTTATCACCTACACGGAAGTAGTATTTCGTATCCGCCTTAAGGCCAGAAGCTTCAGCTTTATGAACTAATTCATCCTTTGAATTTCTGGAAACAGCTGAACGGCCTGTAAACTCAGCAGCTTTTGTAAAGTCTGGAGTAACGCCCGTATTCTCTACAACCTGCAAGTCGCTTCCTGCAGATTTCAACGCTGTGTACCAAGTGAATCCTTTTGCACTTACTGGATCACCATGAAAGGTAACTGTAACTTTTTTGATCGAATCTGTAGAAACAATAGTAGCTTCAGAATTCGTTCTGTCACTTACAGCTTTGATAACAAATTGATAGGTTTGGTTCGGATTAGTATTTTCTACAGTGTAACTATAAGAAGTTTGACCTTCCGTATTAGGAACACTGACCGTCCAGTTTGCAGATACCAGATCATTTTGCTCATAAATGCGATATCCTGACACTGGTGCGCCAGATGCAGGCGCATCCCAAGTTAACGTGATTTTACCGCCATCTGCTACAGTAGCTTTTGCATTTTGCACAGGTTTAACAGCTACGTCAGATTTATGAATGCTGTATTTATCATACAAGTCGGTAGTTCCACCAGTTGTCGTGGTGTAGGCTTCGTATGAAAATTCATTATTCGTTACAGTCATTCCTGTGAACATTTCCTTACCAGGCTGCTCGTATTTAGCGGCAAAAGGAAACGGACCTGCGCCGACATTATATTTTTTATTGCCCGCTGCATTTGTAATCAGGTATAGCGTACCTTTAGGATCATTTACCACTCCGTTTGTATCCGGCTTAATATCCGTCAACGGCTGATTGTTGTACATTTGATAGCTTCTAGTATAGGTGTGGTCATGTCCTCCGATAACCATGTCAATACCAAGCTCATCAAATACCTTTGTCAAATTAGCTCTGTAATAGAGTACATCTGTATCATTTGTGTGACTGGCAACAGAATAAGGCGATTTATGCAAGAGCACAACTTTCCACTTCTGATCGCTTTTCGCAGCTTCACTGCGCAGCCACTCTACTTGTTTATTGTAAATTTCGTTATTCTCAAGATTCGAGCTAGCACCATAGTATTCTGTATTAATAACCATAAAGTGTGCTGAACCGTAGTCAAAAGAATATACAGAGCCGTCTGGTTTTGCCCCCGTATTCGAGACATTAGGTAAATTAAAATGAGTTGTGTAATTGCTATAACTCTTACTTTCATGATTACCTACCAGTGGAACCAATGGAATATTTGCTAGAATATCCTTTGGTTTATTGAAGAACCATCCCCATTGCTCCTCAATATCACCGTTGTCTACCAAATCACCGGAATTCAGAATGAATTCACTTGTCGGGAATTTAGCCAAGCCCTCTTGAAGGGTATGATTCCAAATATCAAAATCACCTTCAGTTGTTCCTTGAGAGTCCGTTGTATATAAGAACTTAAATGCCTGATTACTGGAGCTTTCTGTTGTAAACGTTCCGATGTCACTCCAATTGTCAGCTTGTCCATCCCCAGCACGGTAAGCATACTCCGTTCCCGGCTGCAAATGATCAGCAATGACCTTATGGCTAGTCAGTACAACTGGTTTTTTAGCTGACTTATCCGCTTTTGTCATATACACGCTTGTTGTAACCGATGTTCCTTCGTAAGCTTGAGCACCTACCGGGAACTGACCGTCCACTAATTTAGAAGCTTCTACTACTTCCAGTTTGGTACCCGTCACACTCTCAGGTGCATACCAGTTGAATCCCATACTAGTCTGAGGGTTTCCGTTAAAAGTCAGTGCGATGGACTCAGGCTTACCAACACCAGGTTCTACAGGTTCTACTACCGGATAAGCAATCAGGTTCATATCCCAATAGAGGTCAGAGCTACCATCACTCGACTGATGCACCTCAGCTGAAAGCTCATTACTTCCGTCCTTCAAGTTAGCCTTTACTACTTCGGTAAGGTCTACCTTAGTATATTCGTTTGGATCACTTAAGTTAGTTGAACTCTTTGTTTGAAAATTAATTTCGCCCGCTGGCATAGCCTCACGGTAGATTTCTTTACCGTTCAAATATAGTACTGCTCCGTCATCAAATGCGAAATTACCCAAGATTTTATCGGATTTCGCAATCTCTTCCTTATTCACCGTTACGTTTGTACGGAAGTAAGAAGTACGATATTTCAAACTCTTATTAGAACCGTAGCTTATATTTGTGTTCAGAGCACCAAATTGCTTGCTGCTGACTCCGGTTCCATTATCTTTATACCCAAGCGGTGCTTGGCCAGACGCCCATGTTGAATCGTCGTACACGGACCGCCATACCGTCCCTTGATCTGTTCCGTGATCTAGATACTTCCACGTAGAATTCCCTGCCAATAATGTAACAGGCTCTAACGATTGTAATTGCAGTAGTCCAGCATCCCCATTGCTGTCTTCAGCATAAGCTGGTATTCCTGTGAATGTAATTCCCAGTACCATAACGAAAGCTAAGGTCATGGATACAGCTTGTTTAAATAACCTGTTCATAATCAGTCTCCCTTACTGTTCTATGAAATGCTTGCATCCATTTATAGTAACTATTAAATATTTTCGCAATGTCTTTATAAACATAGAAGTTTGTAAAGTACATCGTGTATGTATTCCTGCAAAAGTGGTTACAGTAACGGCAAGGTTGCCATTCAAGGAGGATAAACATGGACGATACTCATGCTTTTGTAGAAAAAGTACATGACACCCAAAAGAAAGCTGAAAAGAATAAAGAAAACCATGGTAAAAGTACACCAAGTCAAAAGCTGCCAAATAAACAGCACAGTAAGTAAAAGCGTTTAAATCATTGACTCCCAAACACGACAAAAAAAGCAGCAAGCCACTCCAACTACGGGAGACTTGCTGCTTTACTTTTTAAGGCACAAAGATAGGTGCTAATGAGGGCTTATTTCGTCCATTTCACTACATTCACTGCTACTTTTTCTAATTGCGTCTTACTCAGTGTTTTATTCGGGGAACTAATCGTAACAAAACGATCATCCAGTTTATAGGTCAAGAACAACGAGTCACTGGAGGGGCTGTACCACTTGGCTTCTGTACCATTGGAAAGCTTTACGGTATCGCCTTTGTAATCATAGGAGTAGTCACGTGGAGAAACGTTCACCCTCATATGGTTGAACAATAAGTACACTCCATCTTCAGAGCTAGCTGCTTTTTGAAAAGCGTCACCACTCACCATTTGTGCTGGTGCATAAACCGTTTTAAACCCATCGAAATTTGCAAAAGCTTTAGAAATTTGTTCTTTTTGAGCGTTGCTGTACTGTACTGGTGTTAATGTATCTTTATCCGGCACCACAGTTCCAGTACCCAGAATAACCTGATTGTTCACCGCATCAAAGGTCACTGGCACCTTCATCACATCAGCAATCGCACGTACAGGAAGATAGGTTGTATTGTTATAAGTAATTGGCGCTAATGAGTTTCCTTTATTATCTACTGGTGTATAAGCTGTGCCATTCACCTTAAATCCAATGCTGTGATTGAGGTATGCCGTAATTTTCTGAAGTTTAGTGCCCGCGTACACACCAGCTGATCCTGTGACTGCCATCCCAAATACCATTGTTGCTATAAGTATTTTTTTATTTTTCATAAGTAAATCCTCCTTAGAAGTTCAATCTTTGTTCTTACTTTAGCTCAAACGAAATAAGATTATGTCTCTAAGTTGTTTCTAACTTGTACCCATTTTGTAAAGAAAAAAATCATGAAATCAATCATTTATATAAAATAAAAACAGCAACCCACTTATCCTAAAAAGGATCGTATGGATTGCTGTTAGAGATTAGCCTTGATACGGTGTTGTAACCTTATACACTTCTGTATATAAAATTTCTCGATAAAGATCGAATTCTTCCTCATCGACAGGGTTAGGGTAAGTCATGATTTGAAGCGGTAAGTCAGCATTTCCCTCACGCAGAGGGGGCTGCACATACGCATAAGGATTTAAGTGGAAGCCCAGTCGCTCATAAAAGCCAATTCTCCGTTGCTCCATTTCACCCAGTGGCGGTTCAACTTCAAGAAGCACAGGCTTGCCTGACTGACGGATATACTCCTCCATCAGCTTTTTACCAACGCCTCCACCTCTAATACTTGGGTCCACTGCGATATGTTCTACAAATCGAAATCCTGGAAACTCCCAGCAAGCTATAAAAGCAATGATTTTCCCCTCAGCATTCACTTCGGTAATCAATCGGTAATGTGGAACATCCAATAACTCCTGTTGTCCCTCATAGGTTCTGATCTCGGAGGTAGGAAAAGAGGCTTCCATAATAGCGAATATTTCATCAAAAGTTGTGTGATTCATAACATAGTTCTCACTTTCTGGATTTATATTTACACAAGTTATCTTAACCTTCTAAACCCTATGATATCAAATTTAAGCATCAAGGTACTAGTACCTGGTACTAGGATAACGTGCTATACTAAGCATAACCGTTATACACATCTTGTTTTATATAGGAGAGGTTCATATTGGATAATCAGCAGTGGATCGCACCTGAGTACTACAATCTCACTTCGGAAATGGAACGCCATACTCCGGAAAAGATTGCGCTTAAGTGGTTGAATGAACAAGGAGACTACGAGGAGATCACTTACGGAGATCTTCGCAAGCAAGCTAACCAACTTGCCGGAGGGCTCGCAGCACTCGGCCTTCAGCAAGGGGATCGTGTTCTCGTAATGGTTCCCCGTCGAATCATCGCTTATGTCATTTATTTAGCATGTCTGAAGCTAGGACTTGCCATTATCCCTTCATCAGAAATGCTTCGCGCCAAGGATTTATCTTATCGTCTACGGCATTCCGAAGCCAGAGCTGTTATTGCCTGGTCTGAGGTCACAGATGAAGTTAATAAAATCTCGGACGATCTGCCTGCTCTGGATTACCGTCTTTCCGTATCCGGCGACCCTGAAGAGCTCGGTCATGGATGGCTAGATCTGGAAGGCCTAATGATTGATCAGTCCGATAAATTCACAGCAGTCGAAAGCCACCGGGACGATATGGCGATCTTGGCCTATACCTCTGGCACAACTGGCAACCCTAAAGCAGTCGTTCACAGTCATGGCTGGGGTTATGCTCACCTACGAATCACATCGCCTCAATGGCTCGATATCAAAGAAACCGACACCGTTTGGGCGACAGCAGCACCAGGCTGGCAAAAGTGGATCTGGAGCCCCTTCCTAACCGTCCTTGGCAACGGGGCGACCGGTTTTGTATATAGCGGATCTTTTCATCCCAAAAAATATTTGCAGCTGCTACAAGATCATAACATCGAGGTATTATGCTGTACGCCAACCGAATATCGCTTGATGGCCAAATTAGAAAATCTCAATCAGTATGACTTGTCCCGCCTTCGCTGCGCGGTTTCCGCTGGAGAGCCTTTGAATCAAGAGGTCATCAACACCTTCCAGCGTGAATTCAATATCACGATTCGTGATGGTTACGGTCAAACAGAAAGTACGCTTATAATCGGCACTCTCAAAGATACTCCAATTCGAATAGGTTCTATGGGTAAATCTATTGCTCCGGGTCTAGTTGAAGTGGTAGATGAGGACGGCATTCCGTTACCTGCTGGAGTTGTTGGAGACATCGCAGTGCACTTAAGTATGCCAGCGTTATTCCATACCTATTACAAAGACCCCGGCAGAAAAGAAAGCTCTACTCACGGCGAGTTCTTCATAACTGGTGACCGGGCACGGAAAGATGAAGAGGGTTATTTCTGGTTCGAGGGCCGTGGAGATGACATTATCATTAGCTCGGGTTACACCATAGGTCCTTTCGAAGTAGAAGAAGCCCTTATGAAACATGCTTCGGTTAAGGAATGCGCGGTCGTTGCAAGTCCGGATGAAATCCGCGGACATATCGTTAAAGCTTTTATTGTACTAAAAGATGAGACCGCCGCTTCTCCAGAGCTTGTGAAGGAGCTGCAATCCCATGTTAAAGAGTGGACCGCACCTTATAAATATCCACGCAAAATCGAGTTCATTCCAGATCTTCCGAAGACGACCTCCGGAAAAATACGGAGAGTAGAGCTTCGTGAGCAGGAGAAACGTGCCGCGCAGGAGTAACATAACAGTAGATATTGAATAAACAAAGAGCAGCTGGTCCGTAATAGGACTGCTGCTCTTCTTTATAGGGTACCAGCTTGTTACTCAGACCAATATTTCGCATCGGGGTTTAGAGCCGCGCCTACTTCGCCCTCTTTTACTAAATCGCAATCGAGGTAACCCTCTTCATCCAGGAAATAAACCTCCTGCTTGTAGAACTCACATAAAGTCTCCAGGAACTTTTCAGGTGATTCATACATGACAATCAGATCCCCAAAATCATGCAGCAGGTCACATACGCGCTCCACACCATCTGCAGATTTATAGTAACAAATGAAGTCGCTGCCGTAGTTCGTTAAGATCGGCAAGATAACTCCATCCACTTGATGGCCTTTTTCCTCCAATATTCCAGCTAAAATCTTCATCTCTGCTTCATATTCATTAATATGAATTAGACGATACCCTGGAATAAATTCGATCAGACTTGGTTCTTCTTCCTCACTGCTTGTGCCTGAAACCGTGTTATAAATTGCCTTCAGCAGTGCAGGGGTTTCCGGGAAAACCGACGTAATCTTCGCTTCATTATCACCTTGGCCTAAGCTTGCAATATAGTCAGGACGTAATTCAGCGGAAAGCTTAAGGTATTCTTGAAATTGTTCAATTAATTTGTTAATTTGCATGTTGTCATCCTTTACTTGTTCGAGGAATTCCACATCTTCATCAGCCAAGCGTCAAAGTCAGCGCCCTTTTCGCCTTCGTAAATATCGTACACGTCGATTCTCATCTTCTTCAGCTTCTCTTTGAAATCTTCGTACGAATGATCTCTTGGCAAGCTCTTCTTGATTCTCAGGAGTATTTTGGATACGCCTTTTACTAGCTCCGGTTTATTCTTGGACGGTGCTTTAACATCTTCGCCGAATGCCTTCAGTTTAAGGTAAGCTGCTTCTTGAACTGTATATACAGGATCGCTCTCCATTAAACGCGTCAGGATATCGATAATTTGTTTGTGGTTAGTCTGTCCCAGTTCTTCAACAGCTTCTAGACGGGCTCTCCAATCCGCAGAGCGGTTGGCAGCTTTCTTTAATTCCTCGTAATTCTCCGGTAGTCCATTATTGTTCAGTTCTTCGATCATTCCGTTCAATCCCCTTCTATTCAAAACTATCTATCTAACATTAACAGTATAACCAACCATTGCGCAAGCTAAGAGAGGAAGATCTTTGCATGACCTTTTTCTTCGAACATATTTCCACTAAATTGGGGTAAAGTATTCGAAAGATAGTGTCCCGCAACATTCTATAGGCTCTTTACGTTAGTTAACTAGAGAAATATAGATCAAACACACCAAGGAGAGTGACCTAATTGAAAAAACATACCTTCATTCTAGCGTTAACTATTGTATTAAGTGTAGTGCTTAGCGCCTGTTCCAGTGGTAACAATGAAGCCGTTGTCGAAACCAATCTGACGCCGAAAGAAATGATCGACGAGATGCTCGCAAAAGTGGAACAGCCTTCATTAATGGAAGTTGAAGAAGATATGGTGGCTCAGCTGTACCATCTAGCTCCATCATTACTTGAAGATTATAGCATTAGAATGCCAATGATGAATGTGAAAAGTAACGAAATTGCCATTTTAAAAGTTAAAGATGCAAAAGATATCTCTACTGTCGAAACCGCCGTCAAAGAGCGTGCGACTGATATTCAAAAGCAATTCGAACAATATCTTCCGGATCAGTATGAGAACGCCCAAAATTATAAGCTGGTCACAAAAGGAAATTACATCTTATTCGTGATTTCGGAGAGTGCTGATCAGCTGGTGACTGAATTTGATACCTTGTTTACTAAAAAATAACTAGCGATGGTATTCAGCAGCCTACTCTTTCTATTCCTGTTTCTGCCGGCTGTCCTTGCACTCTACTATGTTTCGCCTTGGCGAATCAAAAACCTCATATTGTTCTTAAGCAGTCTGGTGTTTTATGCTTGGGGCGAACCGGTCTACATTGTAATTATGTTGCTGTCCACCATTACCGATTACGGCTTTGGTCTACTTCTTAGTAGACCGAAGCTGACTACGGTACAGCGCAAGTGGATTGTGGTTAGCTCTATGGTTATTAACCTGGGCTTATTGTCGTATTTCAAATATGCAGATTTTCTCATCCAAAATGTAAACGAACTCCTCGGTACTCATATCCCATTAACTGATTTACCACTACCTATTGGGATTTCGTTCTATACTTTTCAATCCATGTCCTACATCATTGACGTTTACAGAGGAACTGCTAAAGCACAGCGGAATTGGATTGATTTCGGTACGTTTGTAGCCTTGTTCCCACAATTAGTAGCCGGGCCTATCGTTCAATACAACACCATTGCAGAACAATTACGAGCGCGTTCGGTGGATATCTCCATGTTCGCAGCGGGTGTGCGAAGATTCATTATCGGACTAGCCAAAAAAGTGCTGCTTGCCAATAACATCGGTTTGCTTTGGCACACCGTTTCCAGCTCCAATCTAGATTCCATGCCTGCTTTAACCGCTTGGATTGGCATTATTGCATTTGCTTTTCAGATCTATTTTGATTTCAGTGGATATTCGGATATGGCGATTGGCCTCGGACTTATGTTCGGCTTCCGCTTTAACGAGAACTTCAACAAACCTTATATTTCACAGAGCATTACCGACTTCTGGCGGAGATGGCATATTTCCCTTAGCAGTTGGTTTCGTGACTACGTATATATCCCGCTTGGAGGCAACCGCCGGGGTTTAGGCATTCAGGTGCGCAATATCCTCATTGTCTGGCTGTTGACGGGAATCTGGCACGGAGCAAGCTGGAATTTTCTACTCTGGGGATTATACTTTGGGATTATTCTTATCTTCGAAAAATGGTGGGGTTTAAAGCTACTGAGCCGCCTACCGCAATGGGTTAGGCATCTCTATGCCATTGTGCTTATTCTCATCGGATGGGTCTTGTTCGCCTTTGAAGAACTTCCATTGGTGCTTAGTTACTTGCAAGCGATGCTTGGCTTTAACGGTCAGCCATTGTGGAATACCACTACTTTATACTTTACATACACAAACGCGATTCTACTTGTGGTACTAACTTTAGCATCCGTACCTTTGAAACTCTCCAAGCGTATGGATGATAGATCGATTCCTTCTCTAGTTTGGTATGGCATGCTGTTCTTCCTATCTGTCGCTTATTTAGTGGATGCTACCTTTAACCCATTCTTATATTTCCGATTCTAGGGGGTGATTGTTTATGAAGCAGAGGACGGATCGAATACTAGTGGCGGGATTTGTCGCGACGCTGTTTCTGGTGGGTATAACCTTTTTCTTATTGCCAGTTCAACGTTTCTCTGAGCTAGAAAACCGATATTTGCAAAGCGCTCCCCAACTGACATGGGACAATTTATTATCCCACACCTACGCGGAAGAGGCGGAAAGCTTCGTAACCGATCACTTCCCTTTTCGAGCCAAATGGGTATGGGTGAAATCGGCAGTGGAGCAAATGAGGTTGCAGCAAGAGAATAACGGAATTTATAAGGGGAAAGACGGCTACTTATTCGAAAAATTCGAGGCACCTGATCACAATAAGGTTCAGCAATATGCAGCGGCTGTGAGACGTTTTGCCGATAAAAATGCAGCAGCCAAAATGACCTTTCTGCTTGCGCCGACATCGGTAGGCTTGTACAACGAACGTCTGCCCTGGCTAGCACCCGTATATTCGCAAGCCGAGGTGAATCAAACGATTGCTAAGGATGTAGGGGATAGTTTAACTTTTATTAATGGATTTGATGTTCTTGCTCCACATGCCGCAGAGCCCCTTTATTATCGGACCGATCATCACTGGACAACCTACGGTGCTTATTTGGCTTACGTAGCTTATGCTAAAAGTATGGGATGGCAACCTCTGTCCCAGAGCGAATTCGAGATTGAGACGGTAAGCGATTCGTTCCTTGGAAGCTACCATACGCGGAGTCAATTTAACGGAGTGGCGCCAGATTCCATTCAAATGTATAAACCTGTTCATGATGTATCCACCAAGATGCACATTGTGGATACTAATGAGACTTTATCAAGTATGTACGATCCAAGCTATCTGGCGAAAAAAGATAAGTATTCTTATTTCCTTGGCGGCGTTCATGCTCTCATGAAAATCACAAGCCAGCTTGATCCTAAAGTGGTCAAACAGGAGAAGCTGCTTGTCATCAAAGACTCTTATGCACATAGTGTGATCCCTTTCCTGACTCAGCATGTACCGGAAATCCACGTGATCGACATTCGTTATTATAACGGAAGTATCAGTGAGTATATGGCTCAGAATGAGATCAAGGATGTATTGATGCTTTTTAATACAGCTACTTTTGTTGATAATGCTTCGATCTTGAAGCTGAATTGATGGTAGGGTGATGAATATGGTGATGGGGCGTAACTGCGGGAATGTTTGGACTTTCGGTCGCTGTTGTCTCCAGATGTTTTTGATTTTTCCGCTATCAGCGGATAACATCCGGAGACAGCATATGCTTCCGATGCGAGCTTTCCTTCGGAAAGCTTTCAGGCGAAC
>NZ_NFVA01000094.1 GCF_002264395.1 Paenibacillus sp. VTT E-133291 | reverse complement strand
GCCCCTAGGGGCTGTCTTTCTGTAATATAAGAATTTGTATGTTTCACGCTATAAATTTTTCTTATATTTCCACGAGAAATGGTTATCGTCTTTAAAGGATAACAAAATCGTTTCTCCTTGTTGCCGTATTCTAATTGAATCGATGCTTCCAAAGGCATGACGTGATACAATAAAGGGCGGTGATCAAAATTGAGAGAAAATAAATATTTGCAAATTTATAATGAGTACAGCAACCAAATTCTTTCTGGACAACTGCTGCCGGGAACCAAGCTGCCTTCTGAAAGTGAACTTGCTGAAGCATATAGCACTTCACGAGAGACTGTTCGCAAAGCGCTGAACCTGCTGTTCCGTGAAGGATACATTCACAAAATTAAGGGCAGAGGCTCCTTTGTGCTTGATATGACGAGAATGGATTTCCCCGTTACCGGTCTGATTTCATTTAAAGAGATGGCCGATACACTGGGTACTGCCTCACGGACACTGGTAGAGCGGACGATATGTGAACCGGCAGGCTCCGCGCTCGCCAGACATCTGCAGATTCCGCCTGAAACCCTGGTTTGGAAAGTTATTCGTGCCAGAGAGATTGAAGGCGATCGGATCATTTTGGATAAGGATTATTTCCGAGCGGATATTGTTCCATTCCTAAGCGAAGAAATCGCTGAAGGCTCACTCTATGAATATCTGGAGCAGGAGTTGGGACTTAAAATCAGTTATGCGAAGAAGCTGATATCCGTTGAGCCTTCTACAGAGGAGGATTATAGACTGCTCGATTTGAAGAATTACACGCATATCGTAGTAGTACGAAACTATGTTTATTTGGAGAACACAGTGCTTTTCCAATATACCGAGTCCAGGCATAGGCTGGATAAATTTCAGTTCGTGGATTTTGCACGAAGGGTGAAACGATAAGCTAAGCTTAAAAAGGGGTATCCCAGTGTGGGATACCCCTTTTTTACGCGATATAAAATTCATCCTCCTCCCAAGTCTACAGTTATTTATGTGGTAAAATTAGGATAACTAAATATGGGGAGGCGTGTAAATTGAGTCTTGATCTTGTGATGATTATTTTTCTACTATTAATAAATATTCCAATATATAAAGTATTGTTTCGCGTGTTCTTTGTGGATAATGATGATTATAACGAAACGATTAGACATACTTTTACACCTAACATCGTTTCATTATTCCGAGGAGAGTATTGGAAGGATAGAATGAATACTGCAAGACTTCAGTTTTTTGTTATTATTTGCGTTGGGTTAGTTGTTTTAGAATACCTTGTTTTGAATAAAGTAATAGAAATTTTTCGTTGAAAATAGGAATTTGAATTTCTTGCATAAGCACCATTCTTTTATGGAAAACTTCTGTTGTGCAAATAAATAGCATGATTCCATTTTGGGAGGATAGTATTATGACAAATCAGGATCCGCAGGAGCTTCTTAAGAGTAAACATAAGCTAGACGAGCAAAAAAGGCAGTTCACAAATTTCGCTCGAAGTGCTTCCGGTCATGGTGAAGTTGAAGCTGGCCAGGAATTCAGTAATGATCGAGTACCTGACGATCAAAACCGCATGAAATCTGTTGAAAACAGACAAGACTGACTTTTAAAAAAAGCCGATCCTTTTCTGGATCGGCTTAGAAAATGATTATAACTACCCTTCAAGCTTTTGTGGAGCTTTTACTGCTCCAGGTTTCAAAACAGAAGCAAGAATAACGATCGTACTCCCTAGGCCAATCCAAGTGAGTGTGGATACGGCATCGTTCCAACTTAATCCTTTACCAAAGAAGAACAGCTCTCGAAGACCATCCACCATAAAACGCATTGGCAACCAAGAGTGCACCCAGTCCCGATAGAATGGAGACATCATTTCTGGGGCTAATGCAAGTAATGGTGCACCAAAGAAAAGGATTAAGGCGAAGATAGCGATTCCTTTGATGCCTACGAACGAAATTACGGCAGATATCATAAGGAAAAAGCTAAAGAATGTAATGGTTAAGAATAGTGCTGTATCCATAAATTGAGGGATATGAAGACCTATCATACTTTCTGCGAGCCAAGTTAATCCAAAGCCAACGACTAACGCAATAACAGCCCCCATAACAATCTGTGTTAACTTCGCAGCAAATGCGTCTTTTCGAGTCGTTGTCTTCATCTTGCTAACAGCAAGAAAGAGAACCGCAGCGCTCGCCATACTTGCCATCCAAAGCGGTTGAAATAAGGAAATAGGGGAATTTCCATTAGCACTCTTCGTGCCGATTTCATTCACATTAGTGACCGTCTTGGTTATAGGACTTACTAAAACGGAAGCTTGCTCCACCGTCAATGTTGCACCTTTCTTTTTCAACCCTTCTACAATCTGAGTACGAACATTGTTGTTCATGTTATCAACAACACCGTTCAGGATTTGCCCAGCCATTGTGGAAGCCGCAGTATTCATACCTTGATTAATAAAAATCTGAACTTCAGGTGAATTAGGTGTTGGACTGCTCAAAGAGGCTTGCTTCGCACTAAAGTCTTCCGGAATGACAAGTGCCGCGTAATAATTCTGTTTGTTTAAACCGTTTTGTACTTCCTCGATATTATTTACTTCCAACCATTTGATTGCTGGCTCCTCGTCGGAGGTTGGAGACGAGTTTTTCTGAATCATCTCAACAATCGTTTGCCCCATATTAACTTTCCCTTGATTGGGGATGTCAATTCCTTGATCTGCATTTACGATAGCGATTGGCATGTTCTTTGGTTTGATTTGAACGGAAGGGAAAAGCGCAAGTGAAAAAATAAAGATGACCAAGAATGCCATAATTGGCGAAATCAGTACGAGCTTGTTTTTAAAGAATTTCATGGTTAACCCACTCCTTTTTATAATATCTTAATGATCCGAAGATGATTTCCGAATTCCATCCATTACAAAATGGATCGCATCCTCAATTTCCTCGTCACTGATTGAATCCTTATTTAACAATACAAACTGAGTAGCAATGAATCCGCCAATGAATGAGTAAATTAATTTTAGAAGTCTGTCAATCGGGATGTCCTTCAGTTCACCTCGATCTATGAATATTTCAATAAAATTAGCAATTCGCGGCTTTACTATTTCTGCAAAATAAGGAAGGAATTCATTTTTCAATTCCTCTTTATAAATAATCTCCTTGATGAGAACCTGGAAAATTTCTTTGTTCTCCGTGATAAATTCAATCCGATTTTTAAGAAAAGCCCTTAAGAATCCTTCAAAGGTCGAATCAGCATTCCCTATTATCTGATCAACTGCCTCATTCGCGAGAGAAGGGAAGAATTCTTTAATATAGGGGACAGTAAGAGATAATAACAGATTATCCTTTGTTCCATATTGTTTAAAGATGCTTGCCTCTGACACCTCGGCTAACTTAGCAATTTCTGCAGTAGAAGTATTGGAATAACCCTTTTCAGCAAATAATCGAATGGCTGCCTCTACAATCCGTTGTTGTTTTGCCGTTAACTTTGTGGATTGCGAAATTAAAATCTCGTTAAACAGGTTGTTAATATTCAATAATCAATTCACCACTTTCAGGATTTGATGATAAGTTAATGATAAAAAGTGAGTACTTACTTACTCGTTGTTATTTTAACGGCATCGTGGTTATCTGTCAATAAAAAGTGAGTAATTACTCACCTTAATATTATAGCCAATACTTTTTATGTAATAAGATGTTATTCTAAATGAAAGGTCTTCGAAAGGGTTAGATGAATATGACAGAGAGAATCCATGAACAAATGGCTGAAAGAACGCGGCAATTAATCAAAGAATCATTAATGCAATTAATCGAGGAAAAAGGATTTAGTAATGTGACAGTTAAAGATTTGACACTTACGGCAGGAATAAACCGTGGCACATTTTATCTCCATTATCTGGATAAATATGACTTGCTCGAACAAATGGAGATTGAATTACTGGAAGGTTTAGAAGAGTATATGCACATATTGAATTATCAAGAGATGTTGGAATGCCATAAGGCTAACACTCCGTATGATCCGTTGGTTCAAGTTTTTCAATATTTAAAACAAAAGGGAAGGATTTTAAGCGGACTATTAGGTGCAAAAGGAGATCCTGCTTTCTCACAAAAATTGAAGTCGTTTTTGAAAAACGGTATTTTTGCAGGATTAATCGATAGCTTTCAGGATGAGTCGATCCCTAAACAATATTTTTCGGCATTTGCAACTTCAGCTTATCTTGGCATTATTGAGGACTGGTTAAATAGTGACATGAAACAATCCCCTGAAGAAATGGCAATCATTTATGTGAAGATCAAATTTTTCGGGATGAATTTGTAAGGCGAACTAAAAAGAAGCGAAGCTGAGAGCAGCAACGCTTCTTTTTTTGAGATACTAACTATACCGGTTTGTAGTTATTCTCACACCAAATCATTTACTAGAAGCAAGATTTTTCCACGCGTTTGTCCTACTTTCTCGTGAACAGCAGCAAGCTCTTTTAGTGCTAATCTTTCCGTAATAAAAGGCTTTACATGTCCTTGATCCACGATATCTGCGATTTGGGACAATTGCTTAGCATTACGCTGCACGCCCATTCTCACCACATGAACCCCCAAGTTTTTAGCTACATCTTCGTCTGCCGGATTGTAAGCTGAGACGAGGGTGCCTCCATCTTTGAGCAAAAGCAGTAATTTTGTCACTTCTTCTGAGCTAAGAGGGGAGAGGTTGAAAATTAAATCCACCTTCTCAGTTAGTTTTTCTTCTATTAATTCATTCTTATAATTGATGATTTCGTCAATCCCCAGGTCTTGAAGAGCGGAGATACTTTCTTCTGAAGCCGTTCCAATGACGTAAGCACCTTTCCATTTTGCAAGTTGAACGGAGATGGAGCCTACACCACCAGCTGCTGCTGTGATCAATACCCGTTGGCCGGATTGAAGATTACCGTGGTCGAATAAACCTTGCCAAGCTGTCATCGCACCACCGGGAAGAGCTGCGGCATCTTGTAAATCAATATTTTCAGGTGCTAAAGCTACATCATCAGCTTTGCAGACTACATATTCCGCGGCCGCACCATTTTTGGTCATGTCGAGAAAAGCAAATACTTTATCTCCAAATTGGAATCCATTCACGGATTCACCTATTTTTTCGATAACCCCTGATACATCCACGTTTGGAATAAAAGGTAATTCTAGTGGCAGAATATCCTTCATAACACCCATTCTAAGCATCGCATCTGCAGGATTGAAGGCAGTTGCCGCAACTTTAATTAATACTTCGTCTGCACTTACATCTGGAGTAGGAGCTTCCTCATATCGAAGTACTTCTACTGCACCGTATTGATGATATCTTACTGCTTTCATAATATTAAACACCTCTTCATTAGATTATTTAATGAACAACGTGTTGATCGTTGATCTGACTATATCTTAAAATATAGGTTCTTTCTAATCAATCAACAATGACAGGTTAGGTGTTGAGTGAATTAATAATTGGGCTTAGTTTTTCAAACCTGCTGCAGTGAATGGACCTTGGATCGTGATCGTAGACAGTATTCTGGCCATTTCCTCAGGAGATTCTTTTCCATCACCATTCAACCATTGCTCAAGTACGCCGATATGTGCTGAAGCTAAATAAGCAATTAGGTACTCACTAGGGACAAGTAAATTTTCTTGCTTAATAAGAGGAAATTCATTGTTTACAAACAGCGTTTTCCACATGAATGCTTTCATCTTCGTTTGAAAATTTAAATCAGCCTTAAATAGTGCTTTCATAAACTTTCTATTCAGCTCAAGATGTCTAAAAAAACCAACAAGAATATTTAAGGGAGCGGCTTGGGGAATGTTTGTATCACGTTCCATAATAACTTCAACAAGGTTCTGTCTAACAATATTTTTCATTTCGGCCAAAATTTCATCTTGGCATCTGTTCATTAAGTCATATTTATCCTGATAATGTGAATAAAAAGTGCCTCGATTAATTCTGGCTTTAGTTGTAATGTCTTTAACGGTAATGCCTTCGAACCCTTTTTCCTCAATTAATTCAATTAATGCTTCCCGAATGAGTTCCTTTGTTCTAATAATTCGCAAATCCTTATCCGTTTCTCGCATCAAAAGTCATCTCCTTGATCTTTATAATGTACACAATCCCAATTAGTGTTGGATATCCAGCACTTTCGACTGTTCTGATTATTGTTGAATGTCTTCATTGTGATTATAATTGAAAATATAAAGATAAACAACACGTTGTTCTTTTGAGTGTTGAGCAGAAAGGGTGGATAATATAATGCCTGTTATCGAGATTGAGCATTTGACCAAAGATTATGGTCATAATCGAGGGATTTTCGATATCTCCTTTAGCATTAATAAGGGAGAAGTATATGGTTTCTTAGGACCTAATGGAGCTGGAAAAACAACAACTATCCGTCATATCATGGGTTTTTCCCGTCCACAGCAAGGACACACCTTAGTAAATGGGCTTAATAGCTGGGAGCGAGCAAGCGATATCCAACGGGAGTTGGGGTATTTACCTGGAGAAATCGCGTTGCCGGAGGCTCTGACCGGGACACAATTCATCAAAATGATGGCAGAGTTGCGAGGCATCACGGATATGACACACACGCAAGCGCTGATTAAGAAATTTGAATTAGATCCTTCGGGCAGCTTGAAACGGATGTCACTAGGCATGAAGCGGAAGCTCGCCATTGTTACGGCATTCATGCACGATCCCGCAGTACTAGTGCTTGATGAGCCCACCAGCGGCTTAGATCCGATGATGCAAGCTCTGTTTATTGATTTCATTAAGGAAGAGAAGGAAAAAGGTAAAACCATTTTATTATCGAGTCATATTTTTTCCGAGATCGATGCAACCTGTGACAAGATATCCATTATCAAGGATGGCCGCTTAATCTCTTCATTTGTAGCCAATGACTTGCGACACAACGAGATCAAAACCTTTAAGCTCGAATTCAAATCTGAAGAAGCTTTTAACGGTTTTAACGTTGATGTAAATGCTCAGCAGGAGATTGAAGTATTATCTTTGTTGCCACACAAACATCAAGCTATAGTAAGTATCAACGACAATCAAATCAATCGTTTTATTTCCTTTATTTCCGACTATGATCTTAAGTTTTTCTCGGAGAAAAAGTTTACCTTAGAGGACTATTTCATGAAGTTTTATGATCGGAGTTCAAACGCAACAGGAGGTGCCCAACCTAATGCCATACATCGAAATTAAACATTTAACTAAAGACTTTGGAGATGGAAAAGGTCTGTTTAACCTAGATTTTTCTATTGAGAAAGGTGAGGTTTTTGGATTTGTAGGCACAAATGGAGCCGGTAAATCGACGACCATTCGCCATATGATGGGTTTTCTGAAACCAAAAAGCGGCGCTGTGACCATTAATGGTATGAATTGCTGGACAAATTCTGCCGAAATTAAAAAGCTTATTGGTTATATTCCAGGAGAGATTGCCTTTCCAGATGCGCCTACAGGAACAGAGTTTCTAAGAAGACAAGCGGAATTGTTGGGATTAAAGGATATGTCCTATGCGGAGAGTATCATTAAAAAGCTACAGCTTGATCCCACAGCCAACTTGAAGCGAATGTCGAAAGGGATGAAACAGAAAACAGCGATTGTAGCAGCATTGATGGCCGATCCCGAGATATTAATTCTGGATGAGCCTACTACAGGATTAGACCCACTTATGCGGGCTGAGTTCGTTAACATTTTGAATGAAGAGAAGAAAAAGGGCAAGACGATTTTCATGTCTAGTCACATGTTTGAGGAAGTTGAGCATACCTGTGACAAGGTCGCTTTAATTAAAGACGGAAAATTGATTGCTGTAAAAGCAACAGCTGAAGTAAAACACAGTGAAGATAAAGTCTATAAAATTGAGTTCCTGTCCCATGAGGATTATCAGCGCTTTTTGTGTGAACCATATGAATTTGCAGAGAAGCGAGACAGTCAGAACCAAGTCTTTCTAAAAATGAATGACCGAGAGATCAACCAATTATTTAGGACTTTAAAAGGGTATCCCATCAAGTTTATAGCAGAGATAAAGTACACACTTGAGGACTACTTCAAAGGATTATATGAGGGGGAAACATCTAATGCTTAGCAAACCGATTTTCAAACAAACACTCAAAGCCAATTTTAAATTATGGCTCATCTTTACAGTAATCATGACCGTTTTTCATGTCGTTCTAATCGCAGTGTTCGATCCAAGCACCCTTAGCGACATGTCAAATATGGTTAAAGACACCCCACTTGCCAGTCTTATGGGGGATGCGACGTTCCTTGGAATGCTCGCCAAAACCTTTTATGGCATTCAAGGTGTACTATTGCCCATTGTGTTCATCATTATGACGGCTAACAGTCTCGTGGCATCTCAGGTAGATAGAGGGTCAATGGCCTATTTACTTTCTACTCCGACGAAGAGAAGTACGGTAGTTCGTACGCAAGCCATCTATTTAATTCTGTCACTCATCATTATGATCGCCATCATTAGCCTGGCTGGTCTTACTGCCATATCTGTATTTCAAGGGGATATGGATTTGAACAAAACCGATTATCTAACCCTTAACTTAGGTTTATTTCTTCTAATGTTTGCAACAAGTGGCATATCCTTCTTTTTCTCCTGTGTGTTCAATCTTTCCAAAAACTCATTAGCATGGGGCGCAGGGATTCCAATGGCATTTTTTCTCCTTAAATTAATGGGGGATGTTGACAGCAGTTTGGAAAAATTAAAATATATCTCTATGAATGCGTTATTCGACACGAATGCCATCTTAAATGGTGGAAGCTACTCCATACAATTTATTTCACTTGGTGTAATAGGCATTGTTCTTTATGTATTAGGGATACGAATTTTTAAGGGAAAAGACTTACCGTTATAATTGGGCTATTAAGGAAGAAATTGAATTTAATATTTAAGCAACTATGAAAGGTAAGGCTCTTGGGAAATCCAAGGACCTTACCTTTCTTATTTCATTCTAATAGCATAGTTCGAATCCAAGCGCCCTTACCTACTGCCCATGGTGATCATCATTATGACGGAAAACACTGTGTTTTTAACAACATGGTTAAATTGACTTGCTAGGAATTGTTTACTATCCTTAATTTTGTACGGTATTATGTGCCGTTTCTACTTGACTATACGATTTGAAGTTAGAAGGCAGGTGCAGAACATTGATAAATTTGGACAAATTAGCAAAGGCATTTACTAAAGGTGTCTATGATATAGAAGACAGAAGCAGGTTAGTTATCCAGCCCAAAAGTTTATTAAGTGAATTTACCACCGTTAAGCATGGATTTTTGTTTATCATTCGCGGGGGAGCCAGGATACGAGTGAATGGAACGGTATATGAATTACGGCCAGGTTCAGTTTTTCATGCGGCTCCAGGCATGCAGATGGATTCGCAGGTTATAGGACCATCAGAGCTTGAGTATTACTCACTTTTTTATAAATTGGATATGCCAGAAGAAATGAATAGTACTACCGAATTCGACTCTCATTTCAAGCTGGAGCCAGGAGCCAATCTAAAAATTATTGAATTACTAATCATGCTTCATCAGAATACCCATCCGTCCGGAGAAATTGGAAAGCTGCGTATCAAAGAGCTGTTCTTAAGCCTAATACATCAGGTTCTGATTGCTTGCAGTGACAGAGAGAACGACAGTTCACCGAATCAAAGGATGGTTGACGAAGCCCTTGCATATATTAAACTCCATTATATGAATTCACTTACACTCGGTGAGTTAGCGGAACGGCATGCAATGAGTATAAACCGCTTCTCTTACTTCTTTCACAAATATACGGGGCTGCGTCCAATCGACTATGTCGTTAATTATCGTATGGAACGAGCCTGTGACTTTCTTAAAGCAGGAAATTTTCCTATCCACGAGATTGCAGAGCGCGTCGGTTATGACAATCCGCTGTATTTCAGCCGTTTATTTAAAAAGAAATTCGGCGTTTCTCCCTCTGCCTATAGATAATATACATATCGAGTTACTTATACTTGAATGAAGTTGAAGTCTGCAGCTACTGGTGATGAACCAGAAGTGCAGACTTTTTTATTTAGATTAAATAATGATGCATGTAGAATTTGAGATTTGTATATTTGAATTCATTTAAATTTTTGATAAACTCACCCTTGTAACTGAGAATCATTATCAGTAAATTGATTTATAAATGAAAGGCTGGGAGATATGACACGAAACAGACAATTATGTATTGGGTTGTCCTTAAATGCAACCTGGATGAAAGGAGACGGCTGGCGGCACCCGGATAGCGGAGTCGAAAAGATGGGGTCTATCGAATATTATATTGATTTGGCAAAAATGGCGGAGAATTCTAAGCTCGATTTTCTATTCAGGGCTGATTATCTGTATGTTAGCCCGCAGATGTTAGGGGATTCCTCTAATTTCGGCAGCCCGGACCCTGCATTGTTTTTTGCAGCGATAGCCCGTGAAACCAAGCGGATCGGACTGGTGACGACGATTTCTACCACTTTTAATCCACCTTATGTTGTAGCAAGACAGCTTCAGTCTTTACACTGGCTGAGCAATGGACGTGCCGGCTGGAATATTGTCACTTCTATTGAAGGCGCCGATAATTTCAGCGATTCACCTATGCCTTCACCGGAAGAGAGATATGCCAAGGCAAAAGAGTTCACGGATGTTGTATGCAAGCTGTGGGAGAGTTTTCCGGATGAAGCAATTGTTATCGATCGTCAGTCGGGTATGTTCTCGGATAAGGATAAAGTGACTGCTATAAATCATTCTGGTGAATTTTTCAGTGTAAAGGGACCGCTAACTTTACCTGCTCACAGGTCAGGAACGCCTCCGCTATTTCAAGCCGGCGCTTCGGATATTGGACGGAATTTCGCTTCTTCCGTTGCAGATGCTATTTTTGCAGCAATGCCGGATATTGAATCAGGAGTGGAGCTAAGGAATGATCTGAGAAGAAGAGCGGCTGAGCAGGGCCGTGATCCGGATGCTATCAGAGTTTTGCCGGGATTATATTTTTTCCTGGCCGATACGCGTGAAGAAGCACTTGAATTACATAAGGCTGCACATGCGAATTTACATCTTGAACGCAGACATGCTTCGCTTAAATCTGTGTTGGGTCTTGATTTAAGCGGGTACCCCTTAGGTGTGCAAGTAACTGCCGATATGTTACCCGATTCCAATCAAGCCGTCCGCAGCCGGACACATGCCGAACTATTGCGGCGGTATATTATCAAAAACCAGCCTACAGTGAAAGAGATCCTGGACAGGCCGGAGGTTGTCGGATCTGCTCATTGGGTATCTGTCGGGACAGTCGAGGATGTACTGAACGATATTATTGAGCGGTTTGATGCGGGGGCTATGGATGGCTTCATTGCCTTGCCGGGAGGTTCAGAACAATCTATGGAACTGTTTTTTGCGAAACTGGTACCGAAGCTGGTTGAGAGAGGCTTGTTCCGAAGTGAATATACGGGGTGCACTTTTCGTGAGCATCTAGGGATTTAAAAAAGAGAGTTGAGGCGATTGAACAATGCATGAAGAGGAAATGTTTGATGTTACGATTATTGGCGGTGGTCCGGCCGGATTATTTGCAGCATTTTATAGTGGACTCCGCGAAATGAAGACCAAAATCATTGAATTTCAGCCTGTACTTGGCGGCAAGGTGCATGTCTATCCGGAAAAGATGATCTGGGATGTGGGAGGCATACAACCTATTCTTGGCTCACAGCTTATTGAACAAATGGTTGCGCAAGGGATGACGTTCCAGCCGGAGGTTGCTTATAGCGAAAAGGTCACATCCATCTCGAAAGATGCAGCAGGTTACTTCGTATTACACACGGCCGCAAACCAGAAGCATTTCACTAAAACTGTAATATTGGCCATTGGAGGAGGAATTCTGCAGCCAATCAAGCTTGAAATCGAGGGTGCCGAAAGATTTGAAATCACAAATTTGCATTATACGGTGAAGTCACTTGCCCGCTTCAAAGAGAAGACTATTCTAATATCGGGTGGCGGACATTCTGCTGTTGACTGGGCGAACGAACTGGCTCCGATTGCCAAGAAAGTGTATTTAACGTACCGGAAAGAGAACTTAAAGGGGCATGAAGCCGATATTTCGCGTTTGGCGAACAATGGCGTAGTGTGCTTGTTAAATACTTCAATCGAAAAATTGATTGCCACGCCGGATCACGAAAGAATAGGGACTGTTCTGCTAAAAAGCAATGACAACGGAGAAGGATTTGAGCTGTCCGTTGATGAGGTCATCATTAATCACGGTTATGAACGCGACAAAGAACTGCTGTTGAACAGTGAAATTAAATTAGATCTGTGGGAACATCGGATTTCAGGATCAGCAATGAGCGGGACATCCGTGCCTGGCATTTATGCGGCAGGTGATGTTCTGCATCATGAAGGAAAGCTGCACCTGATAGCGGGAGCGTTCCAGGATTCTGCCAATGCGGTAAACCAGGCCAAGCAATACATCACGCCGGAGGCAAATTCGACCGGGATGGTGTCTTCACACAATGACCTGTTCATACAGAAAAACCGTGATTTAATGAAACATTTATACAGATAGTAATGATAACAACTCAAGGAGGAGTCAAATGAATAGATTATTTGGATGGATTGCATCCTTCATTATACTTGCTGGATTACTGGCTGGATGTTCCGAAACTTCAGTCACACCTGCACCTGTAGTCGGCAAGATCGAGGAAGCGGGATGGCCAAGAACAATTGCAGATGCGAGCGACAATGGAGTGGTGCTCAAGACACGGCCTGAGCGGATAGCGGTTCTTCATCCTTTGTATTTAGATTATTTTTTTGCTCTAGATACTCCACCAATCGCATCAACTAACGCAGTGGAAGCAATGAAAGATTTCGCTACTTTACAGCCTTATGCCGGAACTGCTGAGATTATTGATTTAGGCAACAGCAATGCGAATCTGGAAATGATCATGGATGCAAAGCCTGATGTGATTGTAACCTTCAAGGGTTCTGTTGATAGCAATTATGATGAGTTGAATAAGATTGCACCAGTCATCTTAATTGACTACACCGATACCTGGGAAAAAACGACGATGCTGTGTGCTCAGATCGTTGGAAAAGAAACGTTAGCGGAACAAGCCATTAAGGAAACCCAAGAAATGATTTCCAATACGAAAAAACAGTTAAATAGTCTTGAAAATAAGACCTTTGCCTTGCTACGGGTCGATGGAAAAGCCAATTTCAATGCTCAAGGCTCTAAAAACACGATGTACTACAATCAAACAGCGGGCTTTGGGTTGTTGCCACCAAAGGGATATCCCGAGGAGGGCGGAGCGCTTTCTCTGGAGGGGCTATACAGCATGAATCCCGATTATATTATTATTCAGCATGATATGGATATCGCAAAGGCGGCCATCAAGGAGAAGGAAACTTCAAAGGCATGGAACTCACTGGAAGCTGTGAAAAACAATCATGTTCTTATCTTTGATAATTCACTAAACAGCGCAAGTATTCTGGCTGTCCGTTTGGCTGCAGATCATTTTCTGCAATTGGCGGCTGAACAATAATTTATTATACAACAATCCGATTGCTCCCTGTAGGGTGATCGGATTGTTGTTATTCAGATAAATATCTTGTCCTGTTGTTTGGTGAAAATAAAGTATTAGACTGCCGCAGTTGTCGTTCCAATAACGTTCCACGTTAAGGTAATCACCTTAAGTGAGAAGGTCATCTTACCGTCTGGTAAACAAGGCCTATGGCTCCAGAATCAAAGGTCTTGTTTTCGATTAGCTTGAGATTGATCTTCTCCTTGAGACCTTGGAATAACGGCAATCCCTTACCGATCAGAACGGGAGAAACTGTGATTTTATACTCATCAATTAAATCAAGCTGCATAAGCTGGTGTGCGAATCTAGGACTGCCGAGGATGACCATATCCTTGCCTGGCTGTTGTTTGAGGTTATTGATCTCATCCTCGACATCTTCTTTGATGAGTCTCGAATTATTCCATTCGACTTTCTCCAGCGTCGTGGAAAAAACGATTTTGGCTGTCTTTTCGATCCACTCGGCATGATTCCGTTCATGCTGCGAAGCTGATGGGTTCGAAGGCACAGATGGCCAGTAACTGTGCATCATCTGATAAGTCCCACGTCCCCAAATGACAGTGTCGGCAGTACTCAGAATTTCTTTCGCATGTTTCTCCAAATCAGCATCGTAGGAAACCCAGCCAATGTCCATTTCACCATCCGGCCCTTCTACAAAACCGTCAAGCGATGCGTGAAGAAATAGAACAAGTTTTCTCATTTTCAGTTCTCCTTTGTTCATGAGGGATATTTGCATTATACATTAACTACATTTTAGCAGAATATTGGAAGGGAAGGTCGATGCGAGTACAAGAAGTTATCCTACAGGATAACACAAACGTTACATGTTGATACGCAACAACAAATATCAGAGATCAGTTTCTAATTCAAGTGTTATTTGAAAAAAAAAGTGAACTGCATATTAAAACCACATCAAAAGCTATTGAGGCAGCAAAACAACATGGTCGTGAAGATATGGCTGAGAAGAACGAGAAAAATCTGCTACGTTATCAGGGGATACTAACTAACCTTCAAGAAGGCAACAACATTTTCGGTAGACAAGACCGTTTAAAAAGAAAGGTGAGTGCTGGAAATGGTTAATTATGACCGTACAGCCATCTGCGAGAGGATCGAATTCCTTACGCCGTCAACAATCACAAGCACCCACTCCAAAGCAAACAAAGCGTGAGGTAAATGATGCGAATAAGGATATACTCATCGATATGTTAAAACGCAACATCAAAACACTGCATGAACAACATAAAGCAAACACTAACCCTCAACAGCGCGGTTTCTCTTAGGCCGCGCCTTTTGCATTTAATCCCTCCATAACCAACGACAAAATATATTTTACCCGGGTAATATTAGTGAAGCATTCAGAGGAGGATCTATAGAATGAGAGATGATCAAACGCGCTTTTGCTGCACAGCATTTTTTGGGTGTGGGAGTCGTCGCCAGTGGTTCGTTACAGCACGTTGTTACTACAGTGAAGGATGCTCTGGATGACAGAGACCTCACACAGCTGCTTATATTTGACGATACCACGGGGAAGCAAATAGATATTGATTTCCGTGGGAAGACAGATGACGTGCTCAAACGATTAGGAGAACAGTTTGGCGATTTGCCCGATATGGAAATGAATAACCAGCCTACACGGCGGGTCGGTCGACCCAAGCTGGGGGTTGTATCTGGTGAGGTTACATACATTATTACCAAAAGATTGGGAATGGCTGAAAAGTCAATCTGGAGGGGCGTCGGTAACATTACGAAAACTCGTTGGTGATGCTCGCCGTGCTGGAGGAAAACAGAGCAAGATACGAGAGTCACAAGAAGCAACATATTACTTTATGACAGCTATGGCCGGGAACTTCCATCAATACGAAGAAGCTCTGCGGGCACTGTATGCTGATGATTCGGATCGTTTTTACCACTTGATCGATAACTGGGCACCTGATATCAGAAACCATATCAAAAAATTAGCCGCTGATGCATTCCCCGAAGGGAACAAATGAACGAAAAAATGTGTAGGCGTAAGGAATTTAGAATAAAAAAAAGGAACGATGAAAGGAGCGAGGTATCGAGGGCAGCATCGTCATGTTGAACCTCATGCGTATTCGTGATGTTGCCGATTACACAGCCAATCCTGAACTAACACCGGAGGTTCGAATCAGCGGTGCCGAAGCTTTCAACCGCTATATCGAGCACACCCTCCCATTTCTCCGTGAAAGCGGAGGTGAAATCATGTTTCTTGGCGATGGCGGAGAGTTTCTTATTGGACCCGAAGACGAAAGATGGGATCTTGTCATGATGATCCGCCAGAGCAGCGCGCAGTCGTTTCTTGCTTTTTCAAGTCATCAAGACTACATGGCCGGTATCGGGCATCGGACTGCCGCGATCGAAGATTCACGCCTTCTGCCTATGACAGAACTTACAATACCGAATTAATTGGAGGAGAACATAATCATGAACATTCTGAAAGTCAAAAGCGTCGCATTGCCTATGACAGTTTTGGTAACGAAAATGACGAAGCTATTATCCTAATCGCCGGGCTTGGAACCCAGATGATCCGATGGACGGATTCGTCTTGTCGGATATTAGCAGTGCGGGGCTTTCACGTAATCCGTTTTGACAATCGCGACTTAGGTTGCTCGACGCATTTTAGCCAATATCCGACGCTGGATTTTGACGCACTGGCGACGGCTCTCATGTCGGGAAAGCGACCGGACATCCCTTACACTCTCGATGACATGTCCAACGACGCTATCGGACTACTCGATGCCCTTTCAATTGACCGGGCACATTTCGTTGGCAGGTCGATGGGAGGAATGATTGCCCAGATTGCTGCCAGTGAGTACCCTGAACGGGTTTTATCACTCACCTCCATTATGTCCGGTTCCGGTAATCCAACACTTCCGCAAACTTCCCCGGATGTCATGGCGATGATGACTAAACCAGCGCCGAACCCATTTGAGGATGAAGCAGGATTTTTGGCGCACAGCGTCTCTTTTGCTAAACGTATCGCCGGCACCGGCTATCCGTTTGAAGAGGACGCTTATCGAGCACTCATTCTGGAGGAAGTCCAGCGAGCCTACTATCCAGGCAGTATTGGACGACAAATTGCTGCGATCGCTGTCTACGGTGACCGTCGTCCGCGGCTGGCGACCATAAAAGTACCAACACTTGTCATTCATGGGGTGGACGATCCCCTATTCGTCCCGGCGTGTAGCGAGGACACGGCTTATGCCATTCCGGGCGCTGAGCTAATGTTGATTGACGGCATGGGACACGACTTACCGCACCAACTGTACAAAGTAATCGCTGATGGTATAGAGCGAACGGCTCGTCGCAATTGACACGCTGCAGCTGCCACCAACAGAAAGTGCGAAAAATATGGCGGAGGAGTTTGAATCGATTTCACTCGAAGTGCTTTCAGGGGATTATGTTTTGTATATAATGGCGATGGTGATAACTTTCATGATGATTTCGTAATGGAGGACCCTTTTTCATTAGAGCTTCAGCTTGATACAATTGTGAATTTATTAATTAAATACCCCTCCGTTTGGACTATGGATCAGGGCGTTTCTGATTCGAAGAGGAGACACTCCAAAAGTGAGGTTATCCTTTACCACATAAGGCTTTGCGCTAGGAGCAAGTGCCATGTTCAACATCCGCCCCATAAAAATTCCATGTGCAGCATTTAAAAGAGAATTTAAACCTATGGATATTAATGACATTGACATCCATAGGTTTTTCTAAAATAATAGAATGTAATTGAATACTGGTACCTTTAATTCAGTCCAGAGAGGCTGACAAGGACAGCGGATTTTTATAATCACGCGAGAAGCAGGGCATATTCCGTCAAGGGATGCTCTGTATCTTGGCGCGGGTTATGATGAACAAAAGAGGCTACTTGTCAGTTTAACTTGACAAGTAGCCTCTTTTGTTTCTGCTTTTTTGGTATCAGGACACTTTATACTGGGGGTATTCTGATGAGTAAACAAGATCAAGAGTTTTCGTGGCAGGCAGTGCCAAAAACGCAGAGAAATCATTTTGGGAAGACATTTTCCGTCATGTTGGCATTCACTTTCTTTTCGGCAAGCATGCTGGCAGGGGGGACGCTAGGTGTCAGCTTGACATTCATGGAGTTCATTGGAATCGTGCTTGCAGGTAATCTTGCACTAGGCATCTATACGGGAGCGCTGGCACATATCGCTGCCAAAACAGGGCTTTCCACGCATTTGCTTGCAAAATATGCGTTCGGTGAAAAAGGGTCCTACCTTCCTTCTTTCCTGCTCGGCTTCACACAGGTCGGATGGTTCGGTGTCGGCGTGGCCATGTTCGCAGTACCCGTCGCCAGAGCGATGGATTGGAATGTGTACCTGTTGATCTTCGTATTTGGTCTCGCAATGACGGCATCAGCCATCTTCGGCATGAAGTCGCTCGTCATTCTGGGCTATGTAGCGGTTCCGGCTATTGCTATTCTTGGTGGTTACTCCGTGTTCGAAGGAGTAGACACGCTGGGAGGTCTGCAAGGGTTGCTTGATTACACACCGACTCAGTCGCTCACCACAGCAGCAGCTTTGACCATTTGTATTGGGTCATTCATTAGCGGCGGAACGCTGACGCCCGATTTTGCCCGGTTTGCCAAGACGTCCCGGCAGGCGGTTACTGCAACAGTCATTTCGTTCTTTCTGGGGAACTCACTTATGTTCCTATTCGGCGCAGTCGGCGCAATGGCTTATAATCTGGCAGATATCTCAGAGGTTATGTTCTTGCAAGGATTGCTCATTCCTGCAATCGTCGTTCTGGGGCTGAACATCTGGACGACCAACGATAACGCACTTTACGCTTCAGGGCTGGGCTTCGCAAATATCACAAAAATCTCTAAAAAGTTTTTCGTCATCATTAACGGCATTGTGGGTACCGTATTTGCCATGTGGATGTACAACAATTTCGTCGGTTTCCTGAATGTGCTGGGCGCGGCGATACCTTCCATCGGGGCCATAATCATCGCAGACTATTTTATTGTGAAGCGTAGAAACTATAAACCATTTGCCGACATGACTTTCAAGAATGTAAACTGGATAGCGATGGTTGCTTGGGCAATAGGTGTGGCCTTTGCCCAGCTAGCCCCAGGAATAACACCACTAAACGCACTTATCGGAACAGCGGTTGTATACACCGCATTGATGCTGATCCTATCTACGAAAAAATCCAAAGAAATGGGGAATACAAATGATTATACAAAACGCAAAATTGCGGGGTAAAGAAGGTTTATGGAATATTGTTGTGAAAGATGGGAAGTTTGATCTTATCACGCAGTCCCTGGAATCAACTACGAATGAGGAAGTCATTGATGTGGGCGGCTCCCTTGTGCTGCCACCGTTCATTGAACCTCATATTCACTTGGATACAACGTTAACGGCAGGTGAGCCGGAATGGAATTTGAGCGGAACACTATTCGAAGGCATCCAGCGTTGGTCAGAGCGCAAAGCCTCCCTGACACATGATGACGTTAAAACACGTTCCAAAACTGCACTGAAATGGCAGATCGCGCAGGGTATCCAGCATGTACGAACACATGTAGACGTCACTGATCCAAGCTTGACTGCTGTTAAAGCAATGCTTGAAGTGAAGGAAGAAATGGCACCATTTATTGACATCCAGCTTGTCGCTTTTCCACAGGAAGGTATTCACTCCTTCCCGAACGGCGTGGAATTATTAGAAGAGTCGTTGAAAATGGGTGTTGACGTTGTGGGTGGTATTCCACACTTCGAATTCACAAGAGAATATGGCGTCGATTCGATGAAAGTTGCGTTTGACCTCGCTGAAAAATACGACCGCCTGATCGACATCCATTGCGACGAAATCGATGACGAGCAATCCCGTTTCTTGGAAGTCGTAGCCAAAGAAGCCTACGAGCGCGGGCTTGGTTCCCGCACGACTGCAAGCCACACGACGGCGATGGGGTCATACAATGATGCATACACGTACAAACTGTTTAGATTGCTGAAGATGGCTGACCTAAATTTCGTCTCTAATCCTCTGGTTAACATCCATCTGCAGGGACGCTTCGACACGTATCCGAAAAGAAGAGGATTAACTCGCGTCAAAGAACTGCTGGAAGCCGGACTTAATGTCTGCTTCGGTCACGATGACATCTTTGATCCATGGTATCCGCTAGGCACAGGTAATATGCTTCAAGTACTGCACATGGGTATTCATGCTTCCCAGTTGCTCGGATACGATCAAATCGTAAATTCAATCGATCTTATTACGAAAAATAGCGCAAGAACGTTGAATATCGAGGATATGTATGGCATTGAAGAAGGTAAACCAGCCAACTTCATCGTTCTTGAAGCAGAGAACGAGTACGAGACCATTCGCAAACAGGCCGGAGTGCTTTATTCGTTCAGAGGCGGCCGCAAAATCGCGGAAACACAGCCGCGGAACACTTCGATCATTCTTGAGAACGGTTTGGAGAAAATTACTTTCAATAAATAATCGGATGAAGCATGCGCTGTATCAAGCAGAGCCTGCGTTTAAGTCAACAATCCCCTTATGTTAGACAGGTATATAAGAGATCACATGATCGTGAACTCTTCCTGCATCCATGGGGGGATTTTTTTTGATTCTTATGTTTGACCATTTTTCTTTTCCAGGACATTCCGGAACAAAACGCTAACATTACTAAGACTTTTTTCATAGCTTATTTCCAAGATTCGACCTTGTTTTCACCCACAGTATAGGCCGAAAGTATAAATTTACAACACTTTACATAAATCTATGTTTTTCCTAATCCTTATGAGATAGCATATTAGACGAAAGCGGTGGACAACTATGGGGAAATCCGCCGATCTATATCTCGAGGAGGAAGGAAATAATGGAGAAGCATTCAGGTTGGAAAAAAAGACTGCTAAATTGCATGCTGGTTGCATCTGTTGCCGTACCTCTGCATTTGTTCGCATTCGGAGCCGATACGGCGGTACACGCTGAGGGGGCAAGCGATCCCGCACCATTCATTGAAGCCAAAGTGGTTAACGAGCATGCAGGCCAGAAAATACTGTTCGACAATACCCACGCACAGACGGCCGGAGCGGCTGACTGGGTTATCGACGGTGCTTTTTCCGACTTTGGCAATGCGCTTGCGCAGGAAGGCTATTACGTCAAGGAGCTTCGTAAGACCACTCCAATTACGCTGGGCGATCTTTCCAGCTATGACGTCTACGTCGTAGCTGAATCAAATATTCCATATAAATCCAGCGAACAGGCAGCAATGGCGGAATACGTGGAGAACGGCGGCAGTATCTTCTTCATTGGCGATCATTACAATGCGGACCGCAATAAGAACCGCTGGGACGGAAGCGAGGCATTCAACGGCTACCGCCGTGGAGCTTGGGATAATCCAGCTAAAGGCATGAGCGCCGAAGAGGCTGGCTCCGCGGCAATGCAAGGCGTAGTTAGCTCCGATTGGCTGGCAGAAGAATTCGGCGTCCGATTCCGCTTCAATGCCCTCGGTGATATTAACGCAAACAACATCGTGGCTCCCGCACAGGCCTTCGGTATTACATCAGGAGTATCAAGTATAGCCATGCATGCCGGCTCCACGCTGGCAATCCTCGACCCGACCCGGGCGAAGGGTATCGTCTATCTGCCGAAAACCAACAATGCATGGGGCAACGCGGTGGACCAAGGCGTCTACAATGGCGGCGGCGTAGCGGAAGGTCCTTACGTGGCCGTAGCGAAAAAAGGCGCGGGCAAAGCCGCCTTTATTGGTGACTCCTCCCCGGTCGAAGATGCAACGCCGAAGTATTTGCGCGAGGATACCGGTGCCAAGAAAACGACTTACGACGGCTTCAAGGAGGCTGACGATGCTGAGCTTCTGGTAAACACCGTTAACTGGCTCGCCGAACAGGAGAGTTATACAAATTTCACCCAGGTAAGTGGGTTGACGTTGGATCAGCCAACGCAGCTGCTGCCGTTCGAAGAGCCGGCACTTTCCACCGAGCCGCAGCCAGAACCATGGGCCGCGCCGAATGCCGGCTACAAATGGTTTGACCGCACTACCTTCAAAGCGGGCTCCTACGGCGGACCGGCAGCTACTGCAAGTGCGGTGTACAATATGACGCACCAGACGGTGCTGCCGAACGCGCAGGATTTCCAGATTCGCGTCAGTGCAGATAATCTACCTGCTAACACCAGCGTATCAGGTTTCCAATTGGGCATTTACCAGGTGAGCAGCGGCGCCCAGATCGCCAAGATCCAGAACAGTGACGGCACTTGGCCAAGCAGCTATGCTTACAGCGCCAACTTTAGCCTGACATCAGATCTGAACGGCCATGCTTACAAAGATCTGACTGTGCAGATCAAACCTGGCACCACAGCTGCATCCAACCTTCGGCTGCGCCAGAACGGAACGAACCTGAAGACAGAATCGGTAACGCTCGGTAACGTCCCAGCAGAACCGCTACCAGATGAGGAAGATCCGATTCCGGCGACCGTCTCCATCGGCGAAGCCCGGACCAAGATCGTTGGATCCTTGGTGACGGTTGAGGGTATCGTAACGACTGAGCCGGGTATTTTCGGTGGGCAAGCCTTTTACCTGCAAGATAAGACCGGTGGTCTTTATATCTTCCAGAGCCAAAGTGGCTTCCATGCCGGTGATACGGTTAAGGTAACAGCTTCCACGGCGCTGTACAATTCGGAGCTAGAATTGACCGAAGTTGTGAAGATTGAGAAAACCGGCACAGCGGAGCTGTCAGAGCCCGTTGTCGTGCCGGCGGTGAACGATACCAATCAAGGCCAGCTGCTCAAGCTTAAAGACGTGAAAGTGACGAATATTATCAACGCCACTCCAAGCGGTTCCTTTGAATTTGACGCTATCGCCGAAGGCGGGACAAGCAATCACATCCGTGTGGATGTCCGGACGGGAATCACGAAGGACAGCTTCCCTTATGCAGAAGGCCAGAAGCTCGATATTACGGGCGCAGCCGCGATCTTCAAAGGCGTATACCAACTCAAGCCTAGAAGTCTCGGAGATTTCAGCGTTGTGGAAGAAGAGGTAGCTCCGGTAACGACGGCAACGCTGTCGACGAATCCGAATGCTGCGGGCTGGTTGAACCAGCCCGCCGAAGTGACTCTGAAAGCCAACTCCGGTACAGCTAAGGTTTATTACTCGCTAAATGGCGGCGTGGAAGCTGTATACAGCACTCCGTTGTCCGTAAGTAAAGACGGACGAAATACGCTGACATACCATGCAGTTTCGGGTAAGGGCAAGATCGAAGAAACCAAGACACTGAGCCTTAATATCGACACGGTTTCACCGACAGCGGAGCTGACGGAGTCCGGTCATGCAGTCGTCGATGTGGAGGAGGAAGCCCAGCTTAAGTTTGTATTGGTTGCCGAAGATAACCTGTCCGGCGTAGCCTCCAAGCAGCTTCTGCTCGATGGACAACCCATTGCCGAAGGACAGACCCTGAATGCTGCGGAGCTGGGTGCCGGGTCCCATACTGTAAAATATGTAGTGATCGACGCCGCTGGCAACACTGCAGAAAAGAGCTACACATTCCAAATTACAGGTGGAGCCGCACTCGCAACTGACAAACCTGGACAACCAGTGTTGTCCTCGAACAGCGGCTACGGTTATGGACTCAGTGACGGCAACTTTACCGTCACCATGAACCTCTGGTGGGGCAATAATGCTACCAGCTACAAGCTTTATGAGAATGGCACGCTAATCGATTCCAAGTCGCTGAAGGATGTATCTCCGTCCGCCCAGACGGCAAGCACAGCGCTGCACGGTAAACCGAACGGCACTTATGTATACACAGTGGAGCTTACCAACAAATACGGAACAACGAAGAGCCAGCCGCTTACGGTGACGATCCGCGACGCCGCTCCGGGCAAGCCAGTCTTGGCCCATGACAACTGGGACGGAGACGGCTCTTATAAAGTAACAATGAATCTGTGGTGGGGCACTAACGCCACAGAGTACCGCCTTTATGAGAACGGGCAGCTGATCGACACACAAGCGCTAAACGCCAACACCCCTTCGGCGCAGATCGCTACGACTGACGTCACTGGCCGCGCTTCCGGCATATATGAATACCGAGCGGAGCTGGTCAATGCAGCGGGAGAGACCTTAAGTGATACTATTAAGGTAACTGTCAGCAATTAATAAGATGAGTTTCTAAATTTTACGCGTAATATACCAATATGCTGCAATGTTATAACACTTAAAGAATCATACGATCAAAACAACCTAGGGTTCATACCTTAGGTTGTTTTAGTTTTGATATCAATATATTTAGAGCTTGGACAAAAGAAAGGTGCTTATATCTTTTGAAGTGCTCCCTGTCAAGTGTACAGT
>NZ_NFVA01000102.1 GCF_002264395.1 Paenibacillus sp. VTT E-133291 | reverse complement strand
GAGTTCGGTTCGACAAAACTTACTTCGTAATTATGATACGCCTAAACGGCGTGATAACATCCAATCCTGCAGTTCAGACAAGCTACCTTCCATGAAATACTGCTCCATTTCCGCAATCTGCCCCAGTCTGACAAAATGTCTTGATGCTGTAAGGCTTTTAGCTGCAGGCTGCATAATAAAGGTCACACTTCCTTGACTTCTTTCGATAAAATCAAGCTCCTCAAACACATCTAGCATATTACTAAGCATTCGAATACTTAATGAGGATTGTCGACTTAGCCGCAGCAGCACTTCATGTTCTGGCGTCGCAACAGCAGTGATCGAAGCCAGCAATTTATAGAGTATTTTAAAATGATCCCGTGTCGGAATGATAAGTCGTTCTCGGCCATCCTTTATAGAATGCAAAAGCGCAATATTATCAGCATTAGGAAAAGCCTTTAGTAATGCGTCAAGTTGTTCAGGAGTCTCCGGCATATCCAGTAGGCATAACAGTGAGACATGCCCTGATTCCTGAATCGAATCATCCTTAATAGCGGCGCTAATGCCAGCTTCTTTATCATATACCCAGAAGGACATTCCTATCAATTCAGTCTGCGGAGACGTACGTCCACTCTGACACACTGCTGCGGCACGATATGGGCCAGCACCACTATAGGGAAGCAGCAGCTCTCTAATATGCGCAGCCTGCCGTACAGCGTCAGCAGCACCACGAAGATCAAATAATTGAGCATCCTGGACTGATAAATCCTGTAGCAGAAGCTGTGGTTTCCTCGAGCCATTCCATTCGTTGATCGACAGTTCAGCCAGCACATTGATCGGGGTGCCCACAGGGAGCAGCTTAGCCAAATCCCCTTTACCAAAAGCTAAGGCTTCGATCGTGCTCTTTCCCTGCTGCAAGACGATTTTCAAGTGTTTTCCGTCTTGCCCCATGGTGCGTGTCTCTTTCACTGTAGCCCCGCGAATGATGAACTTTGGCAATGGATTCGACATCCCGAAAGGTGCAAGCCTTTCCAATTCAAGCGCGGTCTGTAGGGACAAATCGGAAATCGACACTTCTGCATCAGCAGAAGTAACAGGCACGAAATGCTCCGGTGTCAACACAGTAGCAGCGTATTCATTTAATGCCGCAGCGAAGGCTTCTAAGCCGTCCCGATGCAGGCTCATTCCCGCGGCTGCTGGATGACCACCAAAATGATCCATTAAGTCAGAACAAGAGGATAACGCCGCATATATATCAAGTCCAGGAATAGAGCGGGCAGAACCTTTGCACATGCCGGTCTCCGGATGAATATCCAGAATAATCACTGGCCGATAGTAACGCTCCAGTAGTTTGGAAGCCACTATACCTACCACACCCACATTCCAGCCTTGTTCAGCAAGAACTATGATGTCTGGTATTTCTCCACCCTGAGTCATCTGTTCCAGTTTTGCAGTGGCCTCCACTACAATTCTTTCTACAACCAATTGGCGTTCTTTATTAAGCAGATCAAGCTCCCCAGCCAGTTGCTCAGCCTCATCAGCATGCTCAGTTGTAAGCAACGCCACTGCCCGTCCAGCATGATCCAGACGGCCACTCGCATTGATACGAGGCGCCATTCCAAAAGCGATATTAACCGCACTCACAGTACTCATGGTCACGCCGCTAACACCGAGTAAAGCACGGATACCTGGGAATCGAGAATTTCGCATACTGACCAAACCGTTTCGAACAATCTCACGATTCTCACCCAGCAGCGGCATTAAATCCGCTACAGTACCTATAGCAGCTATCTCTGCCCACTCTTCGGGAGTTTCCTCCCCTAACATAGCCTGGGCGAGCTTATAAGCTACACCTACACCTGCTAATCCCTTGAACGGGTAGGGGCAGTCGGGCAGCTTCGGATTGATTAACGTATAAGCCTCTGGGAGAAGCTCTGGTGGCTCATGGTGATCCGTAACAATCACATCAATCCCGAGTTCATTAGCGTAAGCAATCTGATGATAGGCGCTAATGCCAGTATCTACAGTAATGATCAAGGATACCCCCTGCTGTAAAGCCCAATCCAATGCATGATTATGCAGCCCGTAGCCCTCATTAGAACGGTGCGGGATATAAATATCAAAGGAAGCGCCCAAGTAACGCAGCAAATGAATCATTAATGCTGTACTGGACACACCGTCAGCGTCATAATCACCGTAAATCAGAATATGTTCTTCTTCTTTTAAAGCCTTTCTAATTCTGGGAACCGCTTCGGCCATCCCTTTTAGAAGGAACGGATCATGTGGAGCTTCCACACCGCCATCCATGAACGATAGAGCCTCATGTGGCGTATCAATTCCTCTAGTCACTAATAGTGAGGATAAGAGCGGAGAAATAGAAAGGCTCCGGGCCATATCCCTTACGACGTCGGGATCGGCTGCCGGAGATTGCCATCTTGTTTTTGAATAAAGCAATAGCGCTCACCTTTCTTTCACCTTGCGGACTACTGAAGCAGCGTCGGAATATCATTATCCGCCAATTCATAATTACTTTTGTATGGATAACCGGGATCATAAGGAACTACGTCCATATGTACCTCACCAACATGAACAAACCTGTGCTGCAGCAACTTTCTTGCACATTCTGAAATATCCTGTGCTTCCATCACCGTAATACGCGGATTTACACTGATCTTCACTTGCAGATTCACATAATTCCCTTGCTCAAGTGCCTTCAAATGTTCTACACGAATAACACCATGAACACGTTGTACGGTTTCAATAAAATTAGCTGCTTCCTCAGAAGGTAGCTCCTGCGCATTCTTAACACTAACAGTATTAACAATGAGCAGATAACCCTTACGTAGAATTAAGCATCCTGTTAAAAGTGCAGCAATAGGGTCCATGTAGAGTAGAGGATGCCAATAGGTCCCCCCCATTGATAACGATATCCCTACTAATACTGTGATAGAAGTATACAAACTGAAACGATGACTATTGGCATAAGCAGCGTGACTGCCATCCCCTATTTTTTTAAAGTACCGATATTGATATTGAAATACAGCTTCTTTAAGTACAATAGATAGCAAGACAGTTACAAGTGCAAGTTCTCCGCGAGTGGATGACTGTCCCTCGGTTAAGTCACGGATTGCAGAGAAGGCGATCTGCAGCCCCCCCATAAGAATTAATACCGAAAAAAGTATAGCTAAAAGCGGCTCCTTATTCCCTCGTCGCTCTTCTATCCGCTGCTTGCTCTTTCTGCTTTGTTCAGAGCGCCAAGGGAGAATATCCGCCAATTTAGCTGCAGCATCTGCTCCAGAATATAATGCATCGCCCATTAATGCCTTGCTACCTGAAATATAGCCAAAACTCCCCTTAGCTACTGCCAAAGTAACATCGCTGATGATCCCTGTCCAAGCAACCGTCTTGCTTTGCGGTGATCGTTCTTTATTCATACGAGGCCCCCCTTACCACTAGCAAGTAATCTCATGATGATACAATACACATGACATACTACCCCAAAGATTTCGAAAGCCGCGTCGCATTTGACGCGGCTTTCTTAAATTATAAAGTTGATGTTTTTTTCATTCAAGTGTAGCCATGTTATTTTTCTTGAGACATTACCCTTTAGCCGGGCTTTTTACCTTTATCTTCTCACGCTTCTTAAGCAGTAACCAGAGCGGACTTGCAATAAAGATTGAGGAATACGCTCCGAAGAGCAATCCGATTACCATCGCAAGCGAGAACATCTTGATGGACTCTCCTCCAAGAATTAACAGGAAGAACGCCGCGATAAATACGGTAAATGCTGTGTAGAGAGAGCGCATAAGGGTCTGAGCCACACTCTTGTTCACAAGCTCTTTCAAATCTTCGTAAGTTTTCTGTTTACCAAAACGTAAATTCTCACGGATACGGTCAAAGATAACGATCGTATCATTGATGGAATAACCGATAATCGTAAGCACCGCTACGATGAACGTCAAATCCACTTCCAAGCGGAAAATGGAGAAGATAGCAACGACCATAAAAGCATCATGAAGCAATGCAACAATAGCTGCCAATGCAAACCGCCATTCAAAACGAATACTTACATAAATGATAATCCCTAGACAAGAAATGAGAACCGCATAGATCGCATTGCGTGCAAGTTCTTTAGACATTTCTGTATCCACAGTGTTAATCTCAAACGATGCTTTATCGTCAAGCTTCAAGATCTCTGTTTTAAGAGCTTCATCTTGTTGCTCATCGAGCACTTGATCATAACGAACGTTGACCCGTTCACTCCCTAACGTAATGCTTGGCTCACTTGAAATCCCAGATTTTTCAACTGCTGAATTAACCTCTTCCAATGTCAAATTCTTAGACAGAGAGATATCAACATTAGATCCCGCTTTGAAATCAACGCTATAATTCAATCCAAACGTTGCTAAGAAAATCAAACCTGCCACTGTAAGGGCGATGGAAAAAATATAGAAATATTTACTCAAATGTACGAAATCAAGCTCTTTCTTAAAGCGCACGGATATCACTCTCCTTAACACCGAAACTCTTCGGTTTGTTCAGCTTACCGGCTTTAACAAGCTGGCTAAGCAACCAGTGGGAGAAATAAAGATTCGTGGCAATACTCAGTACGATTTCTACGATCAGCACCAATGCGAAGCCTTTGACTGCACCTGTACCGAAGGCGAACATGACACCTGCCACAATAACAGTTGTGACATTGGAGTCCATTACTGTCCGGAAAGAGGATTTATTACCTGCTTTAACAGAGGAAAGCACACTTTTACCACTGCGCATTTCTTCCCTTATCCGTTCATTTGTAATGATATTGGCATCGACGGCCATCCCTATACCCAGAATAAATGCGGCTATACCAGGCAACGTCAATGTGAAGTCTGCAAAGACAAAGACTACAATTAGCAGCCATGTGTGCAAGATCAGTGCAAAACTAGCCAAGAGACCTGGCAAGCGATACATACCGATCATGAAGATAAGAATAATCAAAGAACCCAAAAGACCGGCTTTGATCGTTTGATCAAGCGATTGTTTACCAAGTGTTGCACCCACACTTTGGGAGTATTTCTCAGTAAGTTTCAGTGGCAACGCACCCAGATTAATAGTGTCAGCCAGTTCACGTGCTTCTTTAATTGTATACTGACCGGAAATAGACGCACTACCGTCGGTAAGTACTGCTTGTACCGTAGGGTCAGATAGCTTGTTCTCATCCAAATAAATTGCGAGATTCTTTCCTAAGAGTCGTTTCGTAATCTCTGCGAATTTATCCTTGTCCTTTATTTTGATACTGATGATTGGCTGATTCAGGTTATCCCGTCCAACCTCTGCCGCACCTTCAACAAAATCACTACCTACCAGTTCGATCTTGCTGTAAGTACCTTCAGCGTCACCTTCAGCAGCACTACGGAAAGTCAGAACTGCAGGCTCCTTCATCTTCTTACGAACCTCGGCTTCATCAGTAACGCCTGCAATTTTCAGACGAATACGGTCAGTACCTTCAGTTGTAACCTCTGGTTCACTGGTTCCGAGCGCATTGGCCCGTTTCTCCAAACTTTCTGCTGTTTTCAACAGTGAAGCTCGGGACAACGCTGCTCCCGCTTCCATAGGCTCTGCATGGTACAAAATCTCAAATCCGCCTTTCAGGTCAAGACCAAGTCTAACCTTGTCCAGCAGTCCAGGAGTAGTAAATGCCATGACGCCTGTCAAAACGAGCACGGTAATAATAAAGCCCATTAGTCTCTTCATGCTCTAGCTAGTTCCCCTTTCATTCACTCAATATTCCTATTATAGCTACACGTGAAATGACCGTCAATTCACAGCATAGTCATAGCTATACTCACACAAAGAAACGGCCGCCCCTGCCCATATCAGCAAGACATCCGTTTATATAGGAGATGTGAAGTTATTATTATTCTCTTACTTTACTGCTTTATAAGGCTTTTCGCAAAGAAAAGAAGCGAGATGTTTATTGTTCAGTTCAACCCCCGATAAGCTGCAAGAGTCAAATAAGTCATGTAACTATTGGCTTTTAAGGAATAAATATCATTTACCAGCTTATGCAAGGGGGGCATTCCGTCCTTATCATAATTACGACTGATACAATCCCAAATATCCTTGCTGGTTACATACTCATAGCCGAGGAGCCGGAATTCTTCAGCTTTGCTGCGGCACATGGCTTCGATTTCTTCGCTATGTTGATCATGATTCCACTGTTCCGATTCCACGTGATGACACCTCCAAAGAACGCTCGTGTTCGTATGCTTACCATAGGTATTCGACCCAAGTTCTCTGCTTTCCTCCTTCCGTCACAAAAAGTTACAACTACTAAAACAAGGCATGCCGGGACAGGGGTATAGCATATCCATAAGAATAGACAAGTTGGCCAGCGTTTCATTTCATTTGGGGAAGAAGGCGTGACCTTTGAGGAAACAGAGCTTTATACAAGGAACTTTAATCTTGCTTGCCGCCGGCATCATTAATCGAATGCTTGGATTTATACCCCGAATTGCTTTGCCACGCATCATTGGAGCAGAAGGTGTGGGTCTATATCAGCTCGCGTACCCATTCTTTATCGTGTTGGTTACTGTTATTACAGGCGGACTTCCCCTAGCAATTGCAAAGATGGTAGCCGAAGCAGAGGGAGAGAACCGCCCTGAGAAATCGCGGCAAATTTTACGGACTGGCCTTACTCTTAGTGTCGGACTAGGAATCTTCTTTACCATTGTTGCGCTGGTCAGTGCTTCATGGGTCTCCAATGTGATCTTAACAGACCACAGAGTTTATTATACTTTCATTGCCATGATCCCAATGATTGGAATTGTTGCTGTATCTGCAATATACCGCGGTTATTTTCAAGGTAGGCAGAACATGATTCCTTCTGCACTTTCTTCAGTTTTTGAGTCTATCGTGCGAATATTTTTTATGCTGTGGTTCTCTTGGCTGCTGTTACCCAAAGGAATCGCTTTTGCAGCTGCAGGGGCGATGCTAGGCGTAACGGTAGGAGAGATTGGCGGAATGTTAGCCATTCTGTGGCAATATTATGTCATCACGAAAAGGGATAAAAAAACAACCCCCATCCTAGAACAGCAAATGATTGAGAAGGAAGTTATACCTTCTGATCCAGATAACGTAAAATCAACTTCTCCCATACTAAGGCGTTTACTAGGTGTATCAATTCCTGTTACGGCAAGCCGGCTTGTCGGTTCTTTTTCCTATCTACTGGAATCTATAATTACCGTACGTAGTCTTGCACTAGCCGGAATCGCAACAGCCGCCGCGACTGCTCAATATGGGTCTTTACAGGGAATGGTTATTCCCTTACTATTGCTTCCCGGAGCGTTAACTTCCTCGCTCGCGGTTTCTTTGGTTCCATCCTTGTCCGAGGCTGCCGCGAGAAAGGACCTGCCTACCATTCACAAACGAATGCATCAAGCTCTTCGACTAGCTCTTGTTACAGGGGCTCCCTTTGCTGTTCTTATGTATGTACTAGCAGTCCCACTATGCAACTTGTTATACGGAAATCCGGATACTGCTCCTATGCTAAAACTAATGGCCCCTTTCGCTTTGTTCATCTATGTTCAAGCCCCCTTACAAGCTGCACTTCAAGCTATGGACAGACCTGGAAGGGCACTCATCAATACTCTTATTGGGGCAGTAGTCAAAATCATTCTGATTGTTATATTGGCTTCACAGCCAGAATACGGAATCTACGGCGCAATCATCGCCATTATTGTGAACAGCGTTCTTGTTACTCTTCTGCACGGGTACAGTGTAGTCAGTCTAATTTCATTATCCTTACGAATAACCGATACCATTAAAACCTTGTGTGCAATGATCATTATGGGAGCAGGCGTGCGTTATGTATACATCTCCATTCCCGTTGCAGAAGCACAATGGATTCAATTTTTATTTGCCTCTGCGGTAGGAATGGCCCTGTATTTCGGTCTCAGTCTATTAGCTGGCCTTATTTCCCTTCGTGATTTGGATCGACTGCCTTTCATTAAGCGTTGGCTTTAGAATGGTTATCGATTATCCAAACGGTCAACATAAACTCGGCCTTTATGGTCTATGGAGCAAAGAAAAACATCCCGAAAATCGGATACTCCCTTTTGGCGGATCTGAGTTCTTAGCCAGAACCTTGTTTTCCCTATCATCTCTAAATTTTGATCCTGGACCTTACCATCCATTATCAGTGGAATAGGAAGTCCTTCATATCTGATTTTGTTCTTAGGCAGTTTAATCGTCTGGCTACTTTCATCTGCATTCTCGCCATTCTTATCGTTCTCATCACCAGAACTACTATTGCCTGAATCATTTGAAGCTGAGTTTCCTTTCTCTTTTTCGAACACAGTAAGCTGTCCACTTGGCTCTAGAATGGCAAATTCAACGTCGGCAGGACTAGCAATATTCTGTCCACGAAGTTGCATAAGCAAATCATCAATATTGTATCTCTGCTTTCGCATCTCACCCCGGTGCAGCTTACCGCCAGAAATAAGTATGCTCGGTTTACCATCCATCATAAGCCTTACTGTCCTACTCTTGAGACTGAGCATTGCAACCAGCACTTGAATGATAACCAATGTTGCCATCGGAATTAACCCTTCATAGATCGGCCGATGAATATCCTCAATCACAAAAACACCAATCTCAGCAATCATTATTGAGATCGTTAGATCAAATACAGACAGCTTTCCAATCTCCCTCTTTCCCATAATTCGCATGCACAGGAATATGAAGAAATACATCAGCACGGTCAGGAGAATATAGGCAGTGATATGCTGGAACATATAGCTTCGCTCCCCTCCACTCTCACCCGCAGAGTTGGTTTCTCGGGCGGATTAATGTAACCCTATTCTGACCGCTCAGCACAGGGAACATTCGGAAGCTCACCTATTAATTAATGGTAAAAAGGCTGCAATGCCCATTCTTGTACTATTGGGGCAAGCCTCCCCATACAATGAATAATAACTTATGTAGATTATTTTTCTAAAAAAACTTTAGGAGGTTGTACCATGTATTTAATCCGGCGCCTGTTCTCATGGAGAATAGCCAATCCTGTATTGTCTGGCCTGTGTCGATCATTCCTTTGGATGTTGCTTGGCGCGTTTGTCCTCTCTCTTTTATTATGGGGCAGCGGTCTGAAGGAGCAGGATCTCTCAATGTACACTTATATAGTACACGGCATAGCCGCAGCATTCGGAGGACTAACCGCCGGTCGCAGAGCCACGAACAAAGGCTGGTATCAAGGAAGCCTTACAGGAATCTTTTACGGGATTATCGTTCTGTTAATTGGATTTCTTGCACTGGATAGCTCACCCTCTGGTGTTGACCTTCTTTGGGTTCTAGCTGCAGCAGCAATTGGTGCACTTGGTGGAATGTTTGGGGTTAATTTACAGAAAAGCTAAAATTATTATTCCATTAAATTCGAAACATTCCTTGGAAATATGTTAAACTGTGATCATCTGACTTCATAAAGAGAATCAAGGAGGCTTCGAATGCTTTGTTTTACCAATCAATGAATCATATTGTTTTGTACACAGTTGCATTAGTAGTGATATTAGTATGGATTGGCGCTCGTCGAAATCCAATCATGGCATTAGTTGAAATTGGGAAAGAGATGCTGCGATCCTATAAGTTTCTGCTACTGATGGTAGGCATGTTTGGTGTACTGGTCTTGAATAAATATGAACTACAAATTGAAGAAAAAATGCATCTTACCTCAGACTATACATCATTTGTATTTGGACTAGAGGGACATTTTGTCCAAGCTGTTCAGGATATATTCTATAGTCCATGGCTAACGCCTATCATAGTTTTCTTCTACATTTTCATGCTTCAATCTGTACTGGCAGCTTCTCTAGGTGTCTATCTGTTAGATAAGAACCGTGTGATGCTGTACGCCACCTGCTATGCTATTATCATTAACTATGCTGTAGCTATTCCATTCTACCTATACTTCCCTGTAAATGAGGTATGGTCCTATGTACCTGCAGGCGTTAGATTTACTATGCTGGATGTATTTCCTAAGTTCGAGCAAGAGTACCGCCCTCTATCCGGTCTCAACAACTGCTTCCCGAGTCTACATACGTCCATTTCCGTTACGATGGCTTTACTGGCATTCCGTTCTGGAAACCGCCGGTGGATGGTCATTACGAGTATTTCCGCAGTCGTAATCGTCTTTGGTATATTCTATCTGGGCATTCATTGGCTTACAGATATGATAGGCGGCACTCTGCTAGCAGTTCTAGCTTCAACAGTTGGTGTACAGCTTGCCAAATTAACCTTACGGGGACGTGAAGAATCGCTCACAGTTCGCAGCCGAATAACGGATATGCGTTAAACCCTTAGATCACGATGAAAGATGAACGTCAAAAAAGCGGTGTCGCTCTCTTAACGAGAAGACACCGCTTTTTATGTACTTATTAATAACGAAACTATACTTTCTCCTCCACGTCCGTGGCAACGGAGTGACTAATGGAACCGCGATCAAAGGTCAGTTTAGTTACATCATTGACCCGTAGAACCACGATATCATCGGAAATCTCCATGATCGTACCGTGAAGACCACCAATAGTAACGATTTTATCGCCCTTTTTCAGAGACTTCAACATTGCATTACGTGTTTTGGTCTTCTTCTGTTGCGGACGAATCAGCAAGAAGTAGAATACTACAAACATAAGTACGAATGGACCTACGAGACCCAGTATACTACCTCCGCCTGTTGCTGCTGCATATTGAAACATATTTCTCCCCCCTTTCAAAGCACATTAAAACATGGACCTCAACGAAGCTTTAGAAGCCTTTAAGATTATCATATAATCCGTATTTAGCAAAAAACTCATCGCGAAAATCAAGCAGCCGATCTTCCTTGATGGCTTCGCGCACTTTACGCATCAAATCCAACAGGAAGTGCAAGTTATGGTATGTCGTCAATCTAAGTCCGAAGGTTTCATCGGCTTTGATTAGATGGCGCAAATAAGCGCGGGAATAATTCCGGCATGTATAGCAGTTGCACTCCGGATCAAGCGGCCCAAAATCGCGGGCATACTTTGCGTTGCGTACAACGAGTCTTCCCTGACTGGTCATCGTTGTTCCATTACGAGCAATACGGGTAGGCAGAACGCAGTCGAACATGTCCACTCCCCGGATTGATCCTTCCAACAGCGCATCCGGTGAACCAACGCCCATCAAATAGCGAGGTTTGCCTTGTGGCAGCAGGGGAACTGTATAATCCAGCACTTCATACATTAGCTGCTTGGACTCTCCGACGCTGAGCCCCCCAATAGCATACCCCGGGAAATCCATGGAAGTCAAATCTGCTGCGCTCTGACGGCGAAGATCCTCATACATACCACCTTGCACGATAGCAAATAGACCTTGATCATTTGGACGGGCGTGACTTTTCAGGCATCTTTCCGCCCAGCGTGTGGTACGCTCCAGTGATTTTTTCACGTAGTCATATTCCGCTGGGAATGGAGGACATTCATCGAATGCCATCATGATATCAGAACCAAGTGCGTTCTGAACTTCCATAGCTACTTCAGGAGACAAGAACTTCTTATCCCCATTTAGATGGGAACGGAAATGAACGCCTTCTTCGGTAATCTTGCGCATGTCACTAAGCGAGAATACTTGAAACCCGCCGCTATCCGTTAGAATGGGGCGGTCCCAGTTCATGAACTTATGCAGTCCGCCTGCTTCACGAACAATATCATGGCCCGGTCTCAGGAACAAATGGTACGTATTGCTCAAAATAATATGAGCATCCATCTCCTTCAGTTCTTCAGGACTCATTGTCTTGACTGTAGCTTGTGTGCCGACTGGCATAAATGCTGGTGTCTCAATCACACCATGTGGAGTATGGACTCTTCCAAGTCTTGCTCCGGATTGTTTGCACGTTTTGATGTGCTCATAAGTAATTGCTGCCATAAGTTAACCCATCCTCTTACCTTAGTAAATAAACATTGCATCTCCAAAGCTAAAAAACCGGTACTTCTGCTCTATCGCTTCTTCATAAGCAGCTAGAATATGTTCCCGACCTGCCAAAGCACTAACCAACATCACCAAAGTAGACTTCGGCAAATGAAAATTAGTAATTAACGCATTAACTACACTAAACTTATAGCCCGGATAGATGAAAATATCCGTCCAGCCACTACATTCCACTAATGGACCGCCTTCACATTGTCTTCCGACTGTTTCAAGTGTCCGACAAGAAGTCGTCCCTACCGCTATAATGCGACCACCATGATCCTTGGTAGCATTTATAGTATCTGCTGTTTCTTGAGACATTACAAAATACTCTGAATGCATAACATGCTCTTCAACCTTCTCAACAGACATCGGACGGAACGTTCCGAGACCTACATGAAGTGTAATATAAGCAATATTCACACCCTTGGCTTCAATCTGATCCAACAGTTCTTTGGTAAAATGAAGCCCTGCTGTAGGAGCAGCAGCTGATCCCTCATGCTTAGCATAAACGGTCTGATATCGTTCCCGATCATCAAGTGTTTCCTTAATATAAGGAGGCAGTGGCATTGTTCCCAGCCTGTCCAGAATCTCCTGGAAAATACCCTGATAAATGAACCGAAGCGTTCGTCCCCCCATATCAGCCTCATCCTCAATAACCGCACGAAGCTCATCACTAAAGATGATAACCGCTCCTGTCTTGAGCTTTTTACCTGGCTTTACAAGAGCTTCCCATCGATCGTCTCCCAGATTCTTAAGGAGAAGCACTTCAGCTTTAGCCCCCGTATCTTCTTTAGCCCCAAACAATCTGGCAGGAATGACTCTCGTATCATTCAGAACAAGCGTATCTCCCGGTTGAAAATAATTAATAATATCGGTAAAATGCCGGTGAGCCAGCTCCCCATCCTCCTTATTTACTAAGAGCAGTCTAGAAGAGCTACGGTCAGAGAGTGGTGTCTGGGCAATTAATTCTTCCGGTAAATGAAAATCATATGCGTCTACATTCATGGTCTGTCTTCATTCCTTAACTATAGTAACGTTCTGATAATAGTGTTGCAATATCTGCTTGTAATCATACCCGCTGTCAGCCATGCCTTTCACGCCCCATTGCGACATGCCTAGACCATGACCGTATCCTTGGCCAATGAACAGAAAGCCCGAACTGTTAGTGATCGCTCTGGCTGAGGAATCCCCCCCCATCACTACAGTTCCACTACCGTTCACATTAACCTTACCTGATGCAGAGAGTACACCTGCGCTCTGTGAACTTCCAATCGTGCTGGTAGCACCGTCAGCGCCTAATACAGTATAACTTCCGGCTGGTACAATATCAAACAATGTACTTGGCAATCCATTGAACGCAGAACGGAACATATCAGGATATTTCACATCCAGTGCCTGACCATTTGCTTTCACCTGAATCGCTCTTCCAGAAGGGCCGCGCTGAGTGACCTGCAAATTAAGGATGCTAGAAGGGAGCGTGCTAGTTGTTTTACCCTGCAAGCTTTTTAGAAGGTCGGCAGAGGTATATGGTCCTTTGATCCAGCTATAACTACCGGACTCATAGACTTTGTCTAGAACAACAGCATTCTCGCCCGGATTCAACTTGCCTACCGCACTTACACTACTTTCAACAGCAGGAAGGGGGCGCACATTGACATCTTTAGTGGTAGCTGTCGCTATATCCAGTCCCGCTGCTGTTTTATTTCCTGTCAATTTAATGTTATCCTCACGTGCATATCCAGAGGTTCCATTAGCGAGCAGTAAATAATACCACTTCTTAGCGGCCGCGGTAGCTGCGACATCCTCTTTGCTGGGAACGCTGGCAAACGCATCTCCACCATTGCCCCATACCTCCGATGGATCAGAGGTTACTCCGCCACTGTTCGAGGAGAATACAGCCTCTATAACTTTACCACCACTCATCAATACTTCACCGGCAGTAGCATCCACTGCCTTAATAATAACTGGAGCCTCTGATCCGATTCCGTTATATACCTGACTCAATGTAGAATCTACTACATTCGCTACTTCGAAACGGTTGCCTTGCGCCATTGCATAGCTTCGGGCGGCGACAGCCTGAGCCTTTAGAGCTTCATCCGGCCAGCTGGAGGAAACCTCTCCTCCAACCACTGCATACAAATATTGTTCCAGTGGCACTTCATTGATAACCGCAAGGGAACCTCTCAAATTACTTAGCTCCATATTTCCACGGTAGGTACGCTTGGATCTTTCTTCGAGCTGAATTCCAGCCTCACTGCCAACGGCCAAAAATTTAGCATCATTTCCGGAAACCATATAATGATTAGCCTGTGTCTCGCTGCTAAGGTCCAGCCCAGCATCCAGACGCATGATTAACCCAGGTGAAGTTGCAGCGGACATAGCAAGCTGTGGCAATGCTGCAGACACTGTGGTCTGAACAGCAGCCAAATCTTTGTCGTTTGCAGCTTCGCCTACCCATACCTCAAACTGGGCACTGCCATCACTTCCTGAAAGAAACACCTTCCAGGCATCAAAACCAGCAGCTGTAATACTACTCAGAGCAGTATCAGCTTCTTGTTCCGAAGAATAGCGACCCGCCGATAAATGCTTATCCCCTTTCACCGCAGGGGTTTGATCAGCAGGAATGCCGAGTCCTGCCTTTACTACACGGGCAAGCCCATCCTTGGCAGCAGCTTCACTGACATAGACACCAGTATACAACTGATACACATTGGTTCCATTTCTAGAAATCATATAAATTTGAGGCTTATCAGAGGTAGACTGAAGCTTTTTAGCCGCGTCAGCAGCTGTTTTCCAGCTTGAAGTCTCCATAACCTTTACTCTATAACTATCCACACTAACACGTATTCTGCTCAGGGCAGGCACCGATAACAAAGGAGTGCTCCCTGGTTGGTTTGACATCAAAGTGAAGCTTTGAGTCGATTGCATAGTTACTACTGGCACGGTAGATTTATACTTACTACCAATATCGGCATAAAGGGCAACTCGAATCGTACTATTAGAATCGGCATGACTGGCGCCCGCAGGGATCAAGAGACTTCCCACAGCAATCGCAGCTGCCAGCAATCCTTTGCTTAGTGGAGATATTCCTCCCCATTTCATCTTCGTATGCTTCATCCAGCATCCTCCTTTTAAATGTAGTTACTGACTCAGTGCTGCTCCGGAGGGAGCGGAAGGCCTAAGTGATGATAAGCGGCCGAGGTTACAATTCTTCCACGAGGGCTCCGCTGCAAGAACCCAATCTGCAGCAGGTAAGGCTCATAAACATCCTCAATCGTCTGACTTTCCTCACCAATTGTAGCAGCAATCGTATCCAGACCTACAGGACCGCCACGAAAGCTTGAAATCATTGCTCTTAACATCTTATGATCGATGCTATCCAACCCACGTGGGTCTACTTGCAGCATCTTCAGGGCTTCCCCGGAAATCTCCGGGGTTATAATCCCATCGCCGCGCACTTGAGCAAAATCACGAACTCGCTTCAGGAGCCGGTTCGCAATCCGCGGCGTTCCACGGGAACGAAGCGCTATCTCTTCCGCCGCATCTCCGACAATCTCAATCCCTAAAAGATCTGCATTTCGAGCAACAATGAAGCTTAGCTCATCTATCGTATAGAACTCCAAGCGGCTGACCACTCCGAAACGATCTCGTAGTGGCGCTGACAGCAGGCCAGCACGGGTGGTAGCACCTATAAGTGTAAAAGGCGGCAAATCCAATCGTACCGAACGGGCACTTGGCCCTTTGCCGATCATGATATCCAGCGCGAAGTCCTCCATCGCCGGATACATTACCTCCTCCACCGTCCGGTGTAAGCGGTGAATTTCATCAATGAACAGCACGTCGCCTTCCTGCAGGTTCGTCAGCAGGGCGGCTAAATCTCCCGGCCGCTCTATAGCAGGACCGGATGTTGTTCGTAAATTCACACCCAGCTCATTGGCGATAATGTTCGCAAGTGTTGTTTTACCGAGACCTGGAGGCCCGTAGAGCAGCACATGATCCAGCGCTTCACTTCTCATTTTGGCTGCTTCGATATATATTTTCAGGTTTTCTTTCACCTGATTCTGTCCGATATATTCTCCCAGATAACGAGGGCGTAAGCTTAATTCTACGGCTTGCTCGTCCATCATTAAATTAGCGGATATAATCCGGTCATCCATTCCTATCGCTCCCTTTCTTCAGGATGTGTTCGGTTTTACTTAGCAATATATAATAGCCCAAGTGCTTTCTTCATCAACACATCTACAGTCCCTGTCTCTGCGCCCTCTTTCTTCATAGCGAGCCATACACGGTCCAATTCACTTTCGGTATAGCCCAATCCCTTAAGGGCATCTCTAGCTTCTTGCCAAGCTAATCCATCCGCTCTTTCTTCCATTGGAACTGCAAATAATCCCGTTTGCATCGAAGCCATACTGAGTCCGTCCAGCTTGTCCTTCAAATCTAAGATCATCCGCTGCGCCGTCTTCTTGCCAATGCCCGGCAGTTTCGTTAAGAAGGTTATATTCTCTTGGTAAATTGCCGAGATCAACTGATCTGGAGTCCCACCTGTCAGTATTCCGAGCGCAACCTTCGGACCGATCCCGGATACCTCAATCAACTTGCGGAACAATTTTTGCTCCTCCCGAGTCGGGAACCCGAACAGAAGCGTCGCATCCTCACGTGTTTGATAATGAATATAGATCGTTACAGGTCCTTCTACTTTAGCAAAAGCATAAGGGTTCGGGCAGAATACCCGGTATCCTACGCCCTGCACATCCAGCACCACATATTCCGACTCTAAATGAACGACGGGTCCTCTTAAGAAATCTATCATTTTCGCAATACCTCATTTAATTTAGAATTAAGACTGCTCGAATGGGCATGACATACCGCTACCGCTAGTGCATCGGCCACATCATCCGGTTTAGGGATCGCCGATAATTTCAGCAACAGCTTCACCATTTCCTGTACCTGCCGCTTCTCAGCCTTACCATAACCAACTACTGCCTGCTTCACCATCATAGGTGTATATTCCGATACGGGTAAGCCACGCTGTACAGCAGCTAATATCGTCACTCCGCGGGCCTGAGCTACTGGCAATGCTGTTGTAACATTACGTGCGAAGAACAACTTCTCAATCGCTACAGCATCAGGTTTATATTTATCAATAAGCTGACCCATGCCTTCATAGACATGCAGCAGACGTTCTTCCTCAGGCGTATGAGCCTCGGTTTGGATACAACCATATTGGACTGGGGTCAATTTATGACCTTCCTTATCCACAAAGCCAAAACCGACAATCGCCAGCCCCGGATCAATTCCCAAAATGCGCAAACACGATCTCTCCTCTATAACAGGCAGTTTATTCCACCGTTTTCATCCATTACTCCGCTACGAAGCGAACATATGTATTCCTTCAAACCATTATAGCAAAAATACCTCTTCCGGGAGAAAAAAAGTTTACCCTCTGATGCGAAATGACAACTTTAGGCCTATAATGAGAACCTCAAAACTTCTTATATTTGCAAAGAAAAAGCTGCCCTATAGCCATTAATAATGACTTTAGGACAGCTGATATGCTTAAGGATGCTATTGCTTATTCTGCATGACATGTTCTGCAGCCTCACGCGCGTAGTCACTGAAGGTGGACAATACGCTATTGTACTCTTCAATATCTTGTACACGAATGCCCTCATGAAGCTCTTTCCAAATACTTTCCGGCAGAGAGGATTTCAAGGAACCCATATCCATTTGAAAAAAAGTCTTCAGCACCTTTTCCTGTACCGGAGGCCCTTTAAATAATTTCAAGTTCCCAAATGCATCGACTCCGATATAGGCTTCTTTTTTCGTCAGGGTCGATAGATCATTCACTTTTTGTTCCAGCCACAAATCTCCATCGCTGCTAATCCAACCGCTCCATGCAGAGTGTTCGTGAATTATCTTTTTAAGCTGAAGCGGGTTCTTTACACCTGGCAATGTCTGAACTTCTTCTCCAGATACATACGATATTTTTAAATGAACGGTTCTGCTGAGTCCGCTTTGAGCGATCGTCTGCAACAGTTGTTCGTTTTTTATGGTGCCCTTCTCTTTCTCCTCACCGCTGTCCACGCCTACTTTAAATACAGCTGCGGCCAACTCACTTTCGGCACTATCCGTCCAACTAGAATCTGTCAGCAGGCCACTGATTTCCTCAGGTACCTGCATGCTGCGCCAGGCCAGTACAGTAAGAGCTAAACAAGCTGCCCCTACCCAAAGCGCCTTTTTCCAACGTCTCCATCGCTGCCAAAGTTGTTTTTTTATGCGCGACACGTTAATCCCTTCATTCTGGTTTTTCCCTATTGTGACCTGAGAAGGGATCATTTATGCGCTTTTCTGTGAATAATCGATATTTTATTACAATTATAAGGTTGACCTTGCAGTTTAAGCGTTTGGTATAACCGGCAGCTTCACATGGCTTGGATATTTACTATTATGGTAAACGGTCTGCAGAACAGTAATTGCTTCTGTATCTTCATATGGATTATTACCTGTGTTCGTATTAGGGAAAGCAACGAATTTACTGGACGAGGTGATCGAGAACCGAACCCGGTGCCCCACTGCAAATCTATGGGCAATATTGGGCATGAAAATATCATATTCCTCTACTTGGCCAGGCGTGAGCAGTTCAGGTGCATCAAATCCATGACGATATTTAGCTCTAACAATATAGTTAGATAACCGGATAGAGTCGCCTTGTTCATTCACATCGCTAAGCGTAACTACCCAATCTGTATCCTTACCTGTACTAGCAGCGTAGATCACAGCTGACAATTCCCCAGCGATAGTCAATTCTTCCTTCAACACCTCACTGGTGTACACAAGGATATCATTCCGCAGCTCGTATTTCCGTAAATTTTCAGGCTCTCGCTCACCGCTATCATTCATCGGATCATTTGGGTTATAGACGTAAGTATCTTCGGGAGAGTGTTCCTCTGGTGCTGTGAGCAGCTTCCCATCACCTTGTCCTGAATTAGCCCGGCCCCCACTGGAAAGATAGAAAGGAGAAGTCACTGCTTCAGCAGGTGTCCAATCCTCCGATGTTCTCCACTGATTCTCACCAACGACATAATAAGAGGCTCTAGGCTCCTGATCTATTCCATTCGGAATACCTTTCAAGAAACGGTCAAACCAGCGCAGGACAGAAACATCGTAATCATAAACCACTGCATCATTGCCAAAGCTTAACCCCTCATAGTCTCTGGCTCTGTTGGGTCCATGCTCCCATGCCCCCAGACGGATTTTCCGGTTCGGCACATCATGTTCAGTCAGCATTCTCCATGTCTCTGATACCCCAGGGCTGTCCCCGTCATACCAGCCTGAGATTACATACATAGGGACCTGCACCTGATCCCCGCGTTCCGTAAAGGTACAGTTTCTCCAGAAATCATCATACTCCGGATGCTGGCTCCATAAATCCCACGGTTCGGATGCTTTGCCGATCATTTGCTGTGGAATCTCCTTAATCGGTCTCGCATCGACGGCCGCTTCTGGGTTCACCGTTATGCCCCCAAAAATATCAAAATCCGTCCGGGTACCCACAGATTGTGCAAGCGTCCAAGACAAGAGCGGCCAAGAGCAAAGCGTTCCACCCTTACGCGCTGTATCTACAAACGGTGAGCCAACATTCACTTCATCCACAACAGCCTTCAAATTAGGGTGTCCACTGGTCGCCGCCGAGACAACCACAAAGCCGAGATAGGACGCTCCCCACATTCCAACATTGCCATCTGACCAATCCTGCGCGATAATCCAATCGATCGTATCGTAGCCATCATCCCGTTCATTATAAAAAGGAATCAATTCCCCTTCCGAATCCGCCCGACCTCTAACGTCCTGTGACACCACTGCATAACCTTTGTTAGCCCATCTCATAAAAATCTCTTTTTTGCCGTTACGGTCATAGCAGGTTCTCACAAGAATCGTCGGCAGCTTGGTTCCCGGCTGAATGCCCTCAGGAAGAAACACATCCGTAGCCAGTCTCACGCCATCACGCATCGGAATCAGATCCGTACCCAAATCATTCACACCATACTCTGGCTTCGACAAAAAGGGATCATCATAAACAACCAGAGGCGTCAGCTTCTCATATCCTGCTTTAACAATCAGCTCGATGCCATACCGGTTCGGCGTAAGAAAAGCAATAATCTCACCATCCAAGGTCACAATATCCAGAGCCGTCTCTTTTCGTAGCGCCCATACTTGAGAAGTAAGCTCACGTCCATCCAATACAGCCTGATACTGAATATGCTTTTGATAAAGATCACCATTACTTAGGACTACCTCATCATTGACCCATTCTGCTTTAGCGTAAGCATCCATGTATTCGTGGATTTTTTGAAATGGAAGGACGGTCTTGAACTGGCTATCCAGCACATTATATTGCATTTGTGTTCGTCTGCGTGGATCAACCTTAGCAAGCATAATTTGTTGTTCCGTGAAATGTATTTTCCCTGAATAAATGCCAGAACAGTAGAAGTTAAATGCAGTAGTGTTCAAGTATGTCGTCATCTATTTATCCCCTATCCCCAAATTTCTTCAAATACGCGCAGCCAGTTACCACCCATAATCTTTGCAATATCCTCATCCTTATAACCG
>NZ_NFVA01000031.1 GCF_002264395.1 Paenibacillus sp. VTT E-133291 | reverse complement strand
TAAACTTTCCACAAATACGGTCACAGTTCATTCACATCATAGAGACTTTCTATTTGCAGACTTTTTACTTGTTCCACACTTATTTAATCACAACAACGTTAATCATGATGTCCGTGTTCATGATCCTCTTTCACCTGCTGCACTTGTTTACCTGTCAGGTCAATAGACTCTGTCGTAGTCGCATTGAATGCAGAGAGTTGAACATCCAGACTAGCAGCCAACGTATGGGAAGCTCCTTGCTCATCCTGACCCACAAACGTAAGATCTAACTGCTGGTGCTGAAGCGCATTGGCTGGAGTGATATCAGCATTCAGACGGATGCTTTGAATCTGTACGCCGTTCGTCATATCAATGGCTTGAAAATCAAACAGGTTCTGCTGAATAAGATCTTCTGGATCTTTCGAATCTACAGCAGTGTCTTTACTGGACTCATGATCCTTCTCTTCTGAAAGATTCTTGAACAAAACTGGGGCTAAAGCCTGCATCACTGCCGGAATTTGCGCATTATCAAGCTGCAGCGAGATATGCTTGGCACCGTCTTTATCGGTGGTAGATGTGAACTCATTCTTCAAATTACCGATCAAAGCATCCATGATTGTCTCTTCTTGGCTACTTAACCAAACGGCTTCCTTGGGTTCTGTTCCTGATTCCTGATCCTTCTTATCCTTTACATCCTGCTTTACGTAATAGATATCGGAAGCATCACTCTTCCAGACCTGTCCGTCAGGCTGACTATAGAGGCTAAGTACATGGGAACCTTGTGACCCGCTAATCTTTACAGCCCCACTAACGGCTTCATTCGCCAAGTTTGCTTTTAAGCTTCCTTGTGCCTGACTAAGAACACTGCCGTTATCTTTAAGTATCGCATCAGCTTGTACGGTAATACTCTGCATGTTCTCTGCAGTATTCTTAAGTGCCGCTTTATAATCCTCATACCCAGAGGTTCCCGCAAACGCCGTCAGTCCGGTAGCCAGCATGATAACCCCGCTAATCCCTGCTGCCCCTCCTGTGAGTAACCATTTCTTCTTCATTCTTTTTCCTTCCCTTCATTACTTATTTAGTCTTGCATATTAAGCTTAGGTGCAATTCCTAAATTCGTTGTGAAGAGTCTATTAAATAAATCTTAACTACGATACATTTGGAAGCTTCTCGATTACTCTGTTTCTGTGAATAAATAATCGGGCAGGGGATAGTAAGTAGACAACACTAATCAATCCAAACAAACAGGCACTGACTTGAAATGGCAGCAATTGATTCCCTGAGCTTCCCAGCCAGCCTCCAATTAGCGGACCAATAACCACCCCTAAACCTTCTATAGAAAACAATAAGCCCCAGCTGATCCCTACGGAATCTTCGGGAATGTAACTGGCCATTAAAGCATTCCAAGAGGGAAGTAAAGCAGCATAAGCACATCCCAGCAGAAGCGAGAGTCCAATGGCGGCGGAGAAGGAATTAATAGAAGTTAAGCCGAACAAGGCAACCGCAAATACGCCGAACCCAATCACAAGGAACCATTTACCTCCAACTTGATCAAACCATTTTCCCATGGGCACAAGAAATAGAACTACACCTGCTCCTCCCATAAATAACACGATCGACAGCTGAGAATGGGACAGACCTAAATGAGAAATAGCAAAGCTGGTTAGAAAAGGGACCAGTATCCCGCCCGCTGTAGTCTGCAGCAGCATGCCCGGGACGAGAAATCCCCCTTTCTTCACTTTGTTCCATAGAGATACAAACTGCTCGCCTACGGATATATTCACACGCTGCACCGAGACCTTGTTCATCTTCACAAGACCTACCATGATCCAGCCCGCTACAAAAAATAATCCAATGACAGCAAGGGACAGTGACAGTCCACCACCCATTAATAAATTCATCATTACGGGACCCAGACCTAGACCAGCCATCCAGTATACGTACAAGGTTCCCATCTGCTGTGCTCGTTTTTCCTCTGATACCTGGCTCATACATAGGATCCAGATCGGTGAGAATCCAGCCCCCAAGCAAGCAGAGGCTACAATAAGCATCCATGGACTATGCGTTGTCACCATCATTAACAGTCCTACGAGCCCAAGAAAGAAGCCTCCATGAAGCACGGTACGCCCAGGATATCTATCCAAGAGATAGCCAATGAAGCTTTTGATCAAGCTGTCCGTTAAATAGTGTACGGAGACCGCAATGCCAACTACTGACGTTGTAAGCCCCCAGCTCGTCAATATATAAGTGGGTAAGAACGTGATTAGGACAGCACCTCTTATCCATTCTATAAAAAAGAGAATTATTGCAAGGCGGGTAAACGTCTGCTGTTGCCTTTCTTTCTTCCTAATAATATCCATGAATCGTCTTCGCCTGCCCTTCAACAAGCATGGATTTTACTGCGGGAACAGAGGACTGACGCAATTTAATAGCCTCTAAGGCTTCGGTAACAATAGCATCCGAGGCTGATTTCCGCGAAAAGACCCTCATATGCTGTTCCCTTTCCTCTCTGTACGCCATATGCTCCAATCGCTGAAGCTGCTCTATTAACTGCTCCTCATTTCGTGCGATCTCTATCAAATGGTGCCCAGATAACCATTCTGCATTGCCTGCCTCCTGACCGGGGAGTGGTCGATAGACGATAACTGGAAGTGCTAGAGCCATCGCCTCAGTCAAGGTAATCCCGCCTGCTTTGGTCAATAGACAGGAAGCTATGCACATCAGCTCCTGCATTTCTTCCGTATAGCCCAAAATGTGAACACGAGGGTTCTCTTGAAAAAGCTCCACCGTAGCTGTTCGAAGCTTATGATTATTCCCGCATAATACAATGACATCGAAGCTTGATTGAAGCAGTACTCTTTTTATTAAACTGCTAATATCACTTAATACGCCGTAAGCCCCTGCTGCTAGTAATAGATATTGGCGATCTCCATGTAACCCATGTTTGCGTAAAAGTGCTCCACGATCCTGAGTCTGTTCAAAAGCCTCGCGAATAGGGATCCCGCTGACCACAAGCTTCTCTTCAGCAATCCCTGCTGCCATCAGAGTCGCCTTCATGCTTTCTGAAGCGATAAAATATTTCGTCGTTTGTGGGTGAAGCCACCTGCCATGAACTACATAATCCGTCATAACCGTGAATAGAGGCATCCGACCTCCTGTTGTTGATGCTAGCTCAGCTGCAGCCAAATAAGGAAAGGTATGAATAATAATATCCGGCTGTATCACGTCGATGATCCTTTGTACTTTTCGTTTGCCCATAGAATGGATGAGTCTACCCATGAACTGCTCTGGCCTCATCTTACTCGTCATTGTGTACAAGAATCCATAAAATTCTTGGGTATACCCTGTGTTGTTCAAATAGAATCTTCGGGATAGCTCATTCAAGGTAGGATGAACTGCAGCGAATAGATCCAAGGTGGTAATCCGGCTAATGCCCTGACGTCGAAATGAATGTTCGATGGCCTCGGCTACTTTCATATGCCCGTCTCCAAATGCCGAAGTAACAATAAGTACTTTAGGATCTGTGTTCATGACAAAGCTCCTTTTCTCATGGCCTCCTTTAACTCTAACTCTGAATCGTAAACGGATAGTGATGGGAGTCTTAACTGAGTATTAATTTCAATATTTTCTAAAGTGCTACCTCGTCTTTCTTTGTCTTGGTTAAATAGATCACTAACCCGAGAATAATAACAATAAAAATAATACTTGTTCCTGTCGTGCCCAGTTCCAACCCGCCTTCACTCCGGTCCTGTGAAAGATAGTCACCCAGTGATGCTCCTAATGGCCGAGTCAGAATATATGCAAGCCAGAAGGCAGTTACTGCATTTAGCTTAAAGCGATAGTAAGCGAGTGTTATCGCGCCTATCAGAGCGGCAAAAATAATTGCTGAGAGCAGGTATCCCCAGTTCAGACTTTCTGCAACTAAATCTCCAGCGGCTGTGCCTAAGGCAAAGGTAAATAGAATGGTTAGCCAGTAAAACATCTCGCGCTTTTTGGTAGTAATCGAATGGATAGATAACGTCCTCTCACTGGCATACCAGACTCCAAAGATCAGGCTTAAGAGGATAGAAAAAACTATAGTGGTCGCCTCCAGTGATACGCCAAGATTGTCCACCAGATTGTCAGTGATGAGCGTACCCACGACACTGATTAATACAACAGCAAGCCAGTAAAGAGCAGGTACATATTTTGATGCTGACATCTGGAAGTATAGTGCTGCAATCAGCAGTCCACTCATCACCAAGGTTGTATTAGATAACCCCCAAAAGAGGTTGAAATTAAGAAAATCCGCAGCAGTTTCTCCAACAGTGGTCGCCATAATCTTAATGATCCAGAAAAAAACAGTCACCTGTGGCACCTTATTCCATACATTCCGATCTTCCGATAATAATGAACTGGTTTCCTTCACCAATCATTTCCCCTTCCTTTAGCAACACAATTGATACTCCGAGAAGTAAAAGTAGCGCTCAAGCTAAACCTCTTTCCGATCAAAGAAGAAATAGCCCACTGATAGAAATAACAATAATCCTGAAAGTAAGAACAAGGTAGTTGTGGCAAGCCTGCCTGCGGAAATTGCATGACTTAACCATAGAGAGTACCCATTCGTATAAGAAATTATAGAAAAGGAAGAGAATCCACTTATAAAGTAAGGCACAGCCTTACCTCCGGCGAAGACAAAGATCGAGAACATTAGAAACCCACCTGTGCTGCGAAAAAATTGAGCGATGAACACAAACAAGGCTGCCAGTGAACACATCGAGAGAAATGCTGCTGTATAAGCTTTTATCAAGCTAATAATACCTACGTTCCCCATATGGATAGTTCCAAACAGAATATTACATAACGTGCTCACTATCCCTAATAGAAACAGTAGTCCTCCGATCGCAAGCCCTAGCGCAAGGAACTTAGCGGTGTACGCTCCCAATCGCGTAATCGGTTTGAGTAACGTCAGCTTTAAGGTACGAGAGGACACCTCTTGTGGAAATAGCTCAGAGATCTCTAAGAACATAAACAATGGAATTAAGAATGTTGTGCAGATTCCCAGCACCTGGACTGGATACGTGGAACCAACAGCCACAATGCCCAGAATAGGGTGAAGCGCCTGAAATAATAACATCAATAATAGTGGAATAAAGGCAGAAACAATAAAGAACATTAGGGTCTTTTTGCGGTAAATCATCAGTAGAAGCTCATTTTTAATTCCCGCTCTTAATCCCTCCATTCTCAAGCACCTCCTTTCCTTTCTTTAGCTCCGTAATGTAAAACTCCTCAAGGGATAAGCTGTCGGTCAGTAGCTCCTGTACTTCCCCCTCACGAATCAGAACACCTTGATTCAGAATCCCTACTCTATTACATAGCTGTTCCAATTCATGAATCATATGGCTGGAGATGAAAAAGGTAATTCCCTGATTAGCAGAAAGCTCTTTAACTAAAGCACGAAAATGAACAACCCCCTCAATGTCCAGCCCGTTAGTCGGCTCATCCCAAATCACTAGCTCTGGGTGATGGATGATAGAGGCAGACATGGCGAGCTTTTGCTTCATTCCTGTAGAGAAATGTCTGATTTTTTCTTTGGAGAACAAGGCGAGACCTACCGCCTCTAATACCTCGGTGATCCGTTCTGGACGAATATTCGGATAAAAGCTGGCTGTCAGCTTCAAATATTGTACAGGTGTAAGATAGTCGTAGAAATCAGCCGATTCGATCATACAGCCTACTTTCCTCATACTAGATGAATAGGATGAACCCAGATCTTGCCCGAACAGTGAGATACTGCCGAAGCTGGGTGAAATCAGACCCGTTATTACTTTTAAGAGTGTTGTTTTCCCTGCACCATTCGGTCCAAGTAATCCGTAGATATCCCCCTTTCGAAGCTCCAAAGAAACCCCGCTAATCCCGCTGCCATTACGAAATTCTTTGGTCACTCCTGTTAGCTTGATTATGCTCTCCATCTCAGTTCCCCCTTTACTTCAATTCTTGTCCTCCATTTAACAACTCCATTTCCCTGCAATATTAGACTAAGCCGTAAATCTAAAATGCCCGTGAACAGACCCTTAAATAATTCTTAACTCCTTGTATTTTTACAAGCTTAAACGCCTTTGGCGTCCTTTTAAGGACGGTAAGCGTTTATGCGGAAATATAAGGATAAAATATAGCGTGAAACTTATACTTTCTTATAATTAAAAAAAGAAATGTCCCAGAAGCCATTAAAATGGCTAACTGAGACACCTCAAGTAGTTGGGTCAGAATAGACGTGATCGCTGGAGTGGTTCTAAACATGAAAGCGATAGCCGGCACCCCAAAGGGTTTCGATATAGAGTGGATTTGCAGAGTCCTCCTCAATTTTCTCGCGGAGCTTACGGATATGGACCGTCACTGTCTGCGTGTCACCCAGAGAATCAATCCCCCATAATCGCTCAAAGAGCTGATCTTTACTGAACACGCGATTGGGATGCAGCGCCAAGAAATACAGCAGATCAAATTCCTTGGTCGTTAAGCTTACCTCCTCATCTCTTACAAAGGCACGTCTAGAATCAGGATTTAAACGCAGCCCCTTGATTTCCAATTCGTTAGTTGAGGAACCACGTCCCTTCAGCCGATCATAACGCGAAAGATGTGCTTTCACTCTGGCAACAAGCTCGGCTGGCTTAAATGGTTTTGTGATATAATCATCTGCGCCAAGGCCCAGCCCACGAATAATATCAATATCCTCTAGTCTGGCGGTGACCATAAGAACCGGAATATCCAGCTCCTCACGAATTTTCTTGCAGACCTCAAATCCATTCAACTTGGGTAGCATCACATCCAGCACGATCAGATCAAATTTTCCTGTTAAGCCCATCTCCAAGCCTTTTTCTCCATCCTTTGCAATTTCCGTCTGATACCCGCTCATCTCCAAATAATCACGTTGCAGCTCAGCAATAACAGGCTCGTCTTCAACAATCAGTATGCTTCGGTTCATCTCTGATGTCTCCTTTCACAATCGGCAAGGCAATATATATAATAGTTCCTATTCCTTCCGTGCTATTCGCATAAATCGTTCCCCCATGCCCAGTGATAATCTGTTTAGCAATCGCCAGACCTAATCCACTTCCGCCAGTATGTGTGTTTCTGGACTGCTCCCCACGGTAGAAGCGTTCAAAAATATGCTCCGTTGCTTCTGGAGGAATTCCTGGTCCATTGTCTTCAATAGCCAGAATAAACTGTGTTTCTTCCTGCCAGCTGTGTACTGTGATTTTCTTTTCAAGCTTATCCATGTATTTGAGACTGTTTTGAATAATGTTGCCAAGAACGCGCTTAAAGGAATCACGATCTACAGAGACCCATACTTCCTCGCCACCTGTCATTTCTATGTTAAGGGCGACCTCTTGCTTCTCCAGCTCTACCTTTAGTTCCTCTGCCCAATCATTTAAGAAGGGTATAATTCTTACGGACTCAAAAGAAAATGGCAGCTTTTGCATATCCAGCTTGGAGTATAGAAACAATTCATTAATTAGATGATCCATTTCTCCAGCCTTGGCAGCAATCGTTCGCATATATTTTTCATTTTTTTCCGGAGAATCCGCTATCCCTTCCAAAATTCCATCCACATATCCTTTAATGGCAGTGATCGGTGTCTTCAAATCATGTGAAATGTTGGTGATTAGCTCCTTCCGGTTCGTCTCATATTGCTGCTGTACAAGAATAGACTGTTGAAGCCTGTGTCTCATTTCCTCAAAAGCCATCCCTAGCTGGCCCAGCTCATCTTTACCACTAATCTCCACCTGAAAATCCAAATCCCCTTCGGTGACTCGTTTTGTCGCTTTACGAAGTTCCAGCAAGGGACGGATTATCCGTCTGGACATATATTTTGTCAGCAATGTATGTGTCAGCACCAGAATAACCAACGTAATCAAAAACAGCGTCGGAAAGAACGTTCGCACAAATTGGACAAGAGGATCGATTGGCGTCAGAAAAAATATACTTACTGGCTTGGCATCCTTGGATAACAGATCAAACTGGCCTACTTGATACCATTCATTATTAAATTGCTGTCTAATAGGTTCTATATGCGATCTGTCTCCTTTGTATCCAGGCAAATGATCGGTTAATCCTTGTTTAAGCTTCAGATCCTCTGAAGCATACAGGATCTGGTCCTCCGAACGAATATAGACAGACGTATTTCTCTTGGTCATATCAGCGGATAATTCATTCAGGAAAGCAGTATCTGTAAGTAAATCTGTATTTTGCAAAAAAGTATGTTTAATAAGATTGCGGATATCGTTCTCTTCCATTCCTTCAAATTTACTTTCATACGTGCTCTTTAAGCTCTGCACATCCCCATGATAGACAATGCTCATTAACATAGCCGTAATGATAAGGAGAAGAAGTGGAACTACAAGCATAGCCGCATAGGATAGAAGAAATTTCCAACGTATAGACATAATGCAATACTCACCCTACCTCTTCTTGTTTCTTGATGAGCTTATCGTACGATATCTCCGTACTAACCACCATATGAGCAGGAGAAGCACAATACCGCAAATGGTATAACTAATCGGACGTATATATTGTTCTACAATACTCCAATTGTCTCCTAATCGGTAACCTAGATAGATTAACGCCAGATTCCATGGAATACAGCCCAACGCTGTAAATACAATGAATTTCCATGCCTTCATTCCAGCAATTCCTGCGGGTAGTGAAATAAATGTTCGGATAAAGGGTAACATACGTGTGAAAAACACAGTACTCTCACCATAACGGTCGAACCATCGCTCGGATTGCTCCAGATGATGCTCATTCAGGAGAATATACTTACCGTATTTCTCTAATAACCGCCTACCTCCGGCTTTCCCAATATAGTAAGCAATGATGGAACCTATTAGATTTCCAAATATCCCAGCGACAGCAACTTCCATAAAAGTAAGTGAGCCTTGCGCAACCAGCCAACCGCCGCTGAGCATTATCACTTCACTGGGAATCGGGATACAGGCACTCTCTAGGATCATCCCTAACCATATGCCCCAAATTCCCATCGTATTGACAAGGTGGAGCGCAGTTTCAGATATCCAAGTTAATAATTGATGCATGAGTGTTCACTCCGCTTCATAAATTTTACTATTCCTTAAGAATGTAACGCTATAATTGAACTAAAAGTCGGGGGAAGTACCATAATGAAAAAATTACAATCACCTAAGTTTTTATATGGTCTATTCGTAATAGCTATTATACTGCTGATGATTCCCAAATTCTCTTATAATGATCCTGATACTTTCTGGCACATAGAGCTAGGACAATATATGATAGAGCACGGACAAATCCTGCATCATGCCATACATACTTTTTATGGAGATAAGCTGCCTTATGTCCCTCATGAATTCGGATTCCAACTACTCGTTGCTCCGCTTTATGCTGCATTTGGATGGCCAGGGGTGTATATTTTGACCGCTGTTTGTTTGTTCTTTTTAGTACTCGGTTTGCTTCGGTTAGGGAAAGTGTCCCGCAAAGAGCTAGGACTTCAACAAGACCATGTGCTGATGCTCCCTTTTGTACTGCTAATTACCTGCTGGATTTACTACAATTATTTCAAGGGTCGTCCGCAGATGATCTCCTCGTTTATGATTGTCTGGTTCTTCGTTTATTTACGGGAATACCAGATGACAGCTCATAAGAAATACGCCGCTGCAATGGTTGCACTTTCTATAGCTATCGCCAACTTTCATGCAGGGGTATGGCTTGTAACAGCTGTATTTACAGGAATGGCTCTGCTAGAATCCTTGATTAATAAAACGCTCCATTGGCGTAAAATCACAGTCTTTGTTCTAGTCTGGTTAGCTGGTCTTCTAAATCCCGGAGGTGCAAAAAGCCTCTTATTTATTTTGACTGTTACGAAAAAGAACTTTAACCTGCTGATCAACGAATGGCAGCCTATTCAGTTCAATAGCTTGGAGAATTTACCCATTCTACTCTTGCTTCTGTTCTTTGCCTGTACGCTTCCTTTCGCACTCCAACGTAAACCATTCCGCTTCTTTCTCATGCTTGGGATTCTCTATCTCGGCGTATCGAACTTCAAGCAGAACCTGTTTATGTGGCTATTTGTTCCTTATTTTGCGGCCGTGTTCTTTGATGCGCTTCCTTACTTCCGTAAACCCGTTGTTCTGTTCCGTCAAAGCACCTTACGACTATGGCTTGCGATAGGACTACTCCTAAATATTGTGTATATATTCTTTGTACCCCCTGTTATTGATGCAAATAATTATCCTGTGAATGAAATGAACTATATTATGCAGCATACCCCTGAAGGTACTCGTCCAAAGGTTCTTGCCCGCTATGGTTCATCCGGGTATGTGATGTTTCGAGGTGGAGATGTGCTGTGTGATGGCAGACAGGACCCCTTCGTTACGCAGGCTTCACTTGGTACATTGGGCTGGACTGCTTTTGAGCGTTCCATGTACGGGTTCTCTGAGTATCTTCCTGAAATTGTAGACTATGATCATCCCGATTATGTAATTACCGGCAATGGAGTCTCACATAAGCTTTTTAATGAATGGTCACAAAAATTCGGGCAGCCCGTATATACAGGGACCTATGGAAGTGTCTTCTCGTTCATCAAATCTACGGAGTAACTCATTTACGAATCACATATCCGAGGCCGCGCATCGTCTGCACAATGCTTGGTTGTCCCACCTCATCAATTTTACTCCTAAGGTAGCTGATATACACGTCGACTACCTTAATATCCACCTCGGAATCATATCCCCATACGGTTTCGAGCAGCATCTCCCGGGTCATTACTCTGCCCCTATTCTCCATTAGCACTAATAGTATTTCGAATTCCCGTTTCGTTAAATTAACAAATATTTTCTTCTTTCTCAGCGCTCGGCCGTCAATGTCCATCTCCAAATCGCGAAATATTAGCATCCGTCCTGTGTTAAAAGTACCTGCCCTTCTTAACAGTGATCTCATTCGTGCCAGCAGCTCTTCCATAGCGAATGGTTTCAGAATGTAATCATCCGCTCCGCTATCCAGACCTCTGACTTTATCCGCGAGCCCCGCTTCTTCTGCAAGGATTATGATTGGTGTTTGTTTAGTTTCCCTTATTCTTTTGCACATCTCTGCGCCACTAAGGCCTTGAACCATTACATCCAATAAAATTATATCCCACTCTTCTTCTCGAGCTAATTGCAGACCTTGAAGTCCGTCGTGCGTAACAGTGATGGAGTACGATTCATGTGACAACTTCAGTTCCATACATTTAGCTGAACTCTGCTTTTCTTCTATCAATAGTATTTTGTTCATAGGCTTCCTCTCCATGTATGACATTTATCAAAGCTTTATGTCTGAGGTTGTATTGCCATTCTACTCGCTATCTATTAAATATTTATTAACTCCTTCTATCGGGGACCCGCTTAAAGCGCACAAAAAAACGATGACCTATGGCAAATAGCCAACAGTCATCGTTCTTGTACGCTTACTATGATTCAATACTACCTCTCGTGCATAATAACCCCTTTAGAAACACGCAGTTTTGGATATTCGCCCATGATTTCCGGTATATCTTTCAGCGAAAACTGATGGCTAATCAACGACTCAATCTGAACGATCCCCTTTTCAATTAACGCAATCGATTCCTCATGGGTATATGGATTAATGAACGAGCCCATGATGTTCAACTCTTTTGTAAAAATTTCGAATGGTGAGACTTGAATCAACGTGTCCGGGGAAGCAACACCAAACATTAATACTTGTCCACCCTTACGTGATGCCTTAACCGCCAGCTCCATGGAATCCGCCCGGCCGACACATTCGATGACAATGTCAAATTGATGATGGAGAGCTTCCATCACACCTTCTGCTGTAGGAGATACGGCTTCATCCGCGCCTAATTCGACTAATCGGTCATGTTTGAACACCTCTGGCTCACTGACAATAATCCCTTTAACACCCGCAGCTTTGACGAGCTGCAAGAACAATTGACCAATAAAACCTCCGCCGATAATCAGGACTTGATGTGACGGACGAATATCCAGCTTCTTATAACCGTGAAGCACACAACCTAGAGGTTCAATCATTGCTCCTTCGATCCAGCTCATTTCATCAGGTAGCAAGTAACAGTTCGCTACAGGAACAACACAATACTCGCCCATGCCACCGTCACGAGTCACCCCAACAGCCTGCAAGTTATCGCATAAATGTACCTTTCCATTCCGGCAAAAATAACAGTTTCCACAATAGATGTTCGGATCAACCGATACACGGTCCCCCACTTGCAAGGTCGTAACCTCATCACCCACAGCCACTATTTCGCCCGCAAGCTCATGTCCTAACACAATCGGAGCTGTCACTTCAGCAGACCCTGGGTATCCATGATAAATATGCTGATCTGTACCACAGATCCCGCAGCATTTCACACGAAGTTTAACTTCTTTGGAGCCCACAGCCGGAGCTTCCCAGTTCTTAAATTCAATGTGCTTAGTTCCTTGAAATACAGCCGCCTTCATCTTAACTCATCTCCTTAAATCCAAGTTTTTGTTAACCCGCATCATTCATTGCCGTTACACGTAAAGTCTCCCAAGGCAGTGCCCCGGCATCCACATGATGCACACGAACTGTCTTCTCCTCACCCGGAATCAGATCAAAGAAATTATCGTCCATGATCACCCAAGGTGCATCCAGTTCGATCATCACCATCCGGGCAACGCGATCTGAGATCAAGTGGATATGTCCTTTCGCTTCATCCACGGAGATCTGAACATGTGCGGGTTGATAATCCATATCCTTATAGTCTCTTAAATAGAGTACATAATCTTCTGTTACCCGTTTCTTCGAACGAAGTACGACCACAACCTCGCCAGCGCTATGTTGCTGCAGTACCTCAGCTTCAGTTAACTTGGCAAAATTAACTTTACTGTTCGAATCAACGGTAACATCGAATGTACGCTGATATACAATTGTACCATCCATCCGATAGATCGTTAATTCCGCCTCATCCTGATAAGCTTCGCAGCGATCATTGAGAGCCCATAACTGCAGCAGTCCATTCGGATCATGATCCACACATAAGAGTACCGGTGCAAAGAATTTACGCGCATAGTGGTAGCTCGCCTTTGGTAAACCATAATAATCGATAACAGACCAGCTTGTTCCCGGCCAGCAATCATTGAACTGCCAGAATAAAGCCCCGCTTGTATCCGGCTTATTACGGCGGTAATGCTCAATCCCATACCTCAATCCCTCTGCCTGGGTCAGCATGGAGAATTGAATATATTCATTGATATCCTTCGGAACGCCTGTATAACCTTCCATGAGCATAATGCCCTTAGGATAATGGACATCTTTATTACGATACTTCATTTCATCGCTATCCCAATAGAACTGATTGTCCGGCATGTTCTTTGCTAAGGTGTAACGATTGGAAGCGGCATGCAGCCCGAATTCACTGGCAAATTTCGTGAAGTCTGACTTGAATCGTTTGAACGATATCCCTTCAACACTATAATCCTGTGTCTGCGGTTCACCAAACTGACGCGGCTCATTATTCCCATGCCAGACTTGCCAGTTATGAGTATCACCCACATCACGTGAATTGTGATCATTGCCGCCAAAAGGCGAGCTAGGCCAAAACGTTCGCGATGGATCAAGTTGCTCTAGTACTGCGGGCATGAGCTCATGATAAATTTTTTCTCCATAAAAGGGATGTGTGATCTCGCCGTTAGAGGACAGTGCCTCATACAACCAATCATTCTCGTTATTCCCACACCATAGAGCAAGGCTCGTACGACTCCGAAGACGTTTTACGACCTGCTCAATTTCGCGGTGAACATTATTCATAAAATTACGATTGTAATCTGGATACAACGCACAAGCGAACATGAAGTCCTGCCAGATTAAAATTCCTAACCGATCACATTCATCAAAGAAAATATCCCGCTCATAAATGCCTCCACCCCAAGCGCGAATCATATTCATATTGGCATCCTTGGCCATCTGAAGCAGATGTGTATAGCGGCTGTCTGGCACGGTCGCAATAAAGCTATCAATAGGGATCCAATTTGCACCTTTAGCAAAAACCTTAACCCCGTTCAATACAAAAGTGAAAGCATGGTGCCCTTCTTCATCCAGCTGCATCAACTCGATCTTTCGAATCCCAAATGGCTGCTCATAGGTATCTATTTGCTCCCCATCAGCAAATAACGTAACGCGTAGATGATATAAGAAAGGTGTTCCTAGATCATGGGTCCACCATAAGTTCGGATCCGTCACTTGCAAGGTAACTGAATGATGAAGCGTACGCGCTGTAATCGCACCGTCAACTGTAATCCCTCCAATCTTATCCAAAGAGACATGTTCTTCCGCAACACGCTCTGTACCTTCTAAAAGTTCCACACGCGCCGTATACGAACATCCGCGATCAAAGGCATGTGCGCATAAATCCACATCAACAACACCCACTTGACCCTCTACCGAAGTTGTTCGAGCAAACACATGATCTAAATGTGCATGACGGTGTTTAATCAAATGCACCTCTTTCCAAATGCCTGCACAGACCAGACGCGGACCCCAGTCCCATCCAAAATGACTCTGCGCTTTACGTGTCCAGATCCGTTTCTTACTAAAGCCTGACCAATAATATTGGACCTTAGCACCTGCATGTACATGAATAGGATCAAATTTTACGGCAAGCGTATTTTTCCCTTTATTTAATTCACGGGTTACATCAAATGAATGGCTAATGAACATATTATCTGTTGATCCAAGCTCCACACCGTTGAGATATACGGTTGCATAGGTATCTAACCCTTCGAATAATAGCTCCATCTTCTCACCAGGTTTAAGATCAGAATCGTAAGAAAAGACCGTACGATACCACCATACCTTTTCTTCAATCCAACGACATTTCTGATCTTGGTGGCCAAAGAAAGGATCATCTATAATGCCTTTCTCCCGAAGCGTCGTATGGATGTCACCGGGCACTGAGGTGGTCATCCAGAAATAATCAATAAACTCTGGCGATGCAACTTCAAGATCCCGGGCTTCCCCTACATGAAAATCACGAAGTTTCCAGTTTTCAGTTAATTTAATGTTCATTCTCTTCATCCTCTCTCCCAAATTAAAACGCCAAAACCACTTCGGTTTTGACGTTTTATTGTTATACGTATATCAAGCTATCTAAAATTTCTTGTACACTAAGTTCTGCGCAAGCCATTGATGTATCCGCGACTCCGTAATACATTTTTACAACATCGTCTTCCACGAGTGCACCGCAAGAGAATACAACATCGCCGAAGAATCCATTCTTCTCATAATCCGCTTCCGGCTCCATGATAGGAGCATTGGAACGTGCAATCACCTTCGAGGGATCATTGAGATCTAATAGGACTGCCCCCATGCAATAACGGTGTTCCAGCGTGGCCCCATGATACAGCTCCAACCAGCCTTTATCAGTCTTGAATGGAACCGCACCGCCGCCAATCCGGCCGCTATCCCACATCCCCTCACGCAAACCGATCAGGTGCTTATGGTTACCCCAATATAATAAGTTGTCCGATTCTGCGATCCATATTTCCGGATCTCCCGTGCTTTTCGTTGTTGGACGGTGCAATGCATAATATTTGCCGTTAATTTTCTCCGGGAAAATCAATACATCTTTATTATCCGGCCCAAAGATCATGCCGTGGTGATTTACATTCACGAAATCTCTAGTGGATACCAGCGATTCTCCAACGCCCACAGGGGAGACTGCCGAGAAATAAATATAATAGGTATCCCCAATTCGGGTTACCCGAGGATCTTCTACCCCGAAGGTCTCCAGTGAATTGGAAGGGTACACAAATGGCTTCTCATCCACCGTAAAATGATGTCCATCCTTACTTCGAGCGATTCGGATATAAGATAATGAAGTCAAGTACTGAAATGTAGCACTAGCGGATTTATTTTTGATCACACGCGGATCAGAGAAGTCGAAGCGCTCATCATCTGTATCCAGATCCAAAATATCCAATTCATTGGTCTCCGGATTATAAATCGGAGCTTTCACAATTTTTGGATCCTTGCTAATTGGGCGTTCTGCTACACGGAGAAACATTAATATTTCACCATTATAGCTAGCAATACCGGCATTAAATGCACCAATCACTTCAAAGTCATCGTGATACGGCTTAACGTCCGCCGGTGTAATAAGTGGATTTTGTTCATAACGATAGATTTTCATGTTGTAATAACTCCCTTAACCAAATGGATTTCATGTTTACAAAATTTCAAATTGAGAAAATGGATCAGGGATTGTCGCACGTTGTGCTTCCGCATCGCTGATTCCTGCATATATGTTAGCTGTACCGTCTTCATGACGTACGAGCCCGCCGCTGAATACAACATCCTCCAAATCAGGCCGTTTCGTGGCACCTGGCAAGAACTGATTGCGTACAGCGATTAATTGAATATCTGAATATTCACCCGTTGCCGGATCGATAGCGAATACCATCGGGTAATAGTGACGATCGCCCGCATCATCAAAAGAAGCGATATGCCCAAGAACACCGAGCAGTCCGTTCTTTAGCAAGTGTGCTTCATTCGCACCGCCCCACTCTTCATCAACAAACTGTCCATCCAATAACGGTGTTTCTTCGATCAATGGAATGGATAACGCTTCTAACGATGCAATGCGGGTAAAGCCGATTTTACCGCGTCCTCCTTTATCTCCTTGAGGGCGGGTCAGTACTCCGATGCTATCTTTCAGATCCACTAGGCGCAGATCTTTCATGCCATCCGGTCCTTTAAAGAATGGTTCTAAGCTCGCGATGTTCTTCCCGCGGTAGAATACTGTACGCCACATTAAGGCATCAGCCTTTACCGGATGTGGATAAATTTGAACGCCGCCAACTATCAATTCGCCATTAATTTTCGTAAAAAAAGGATCTTGAAGTTCAAGGGTAGGCGCTCCTTCACAGGGTACCCATTGTCCATCACGTTCGACAAAAAAGACGACATCGGAATGCTCGCTGTCACGGGATTCAACCCGACCCGCGATCACCCACTCACCCTCATCTTGGAATGGAGCTGTAATATTGTAGACATCTTTATGATCTACACCTGTGAATGTTAACTTCTGTGTATTGGTTACGGATACGTCCTTCATCGCGTATTCCATAAGCAGTTGTTCACATGTCTTCACAGCATTCTTGAGCAGTTTCATAATAATAAAATTCCTCTCTAGTCAAATAATAGCGGCGCACGCATCCATATTGCGGCTTCATTCGGCAACAGCGTTACCAAGTCTGTGCCGCTCACTATCTCTCGGCGGCTCGATAATATATTAATTGCTTGCCCATCCAGCAGCTCACTAGGATCAATCTGTATGCTCTGATTATCGTAATTCAAGGCTACGAGCGCTCTGGTATTGGTTTCTTTCAATGTTCTTACATATAAAATAAGATTGCCTCTGCGTTCCAGCACGTCATAATCCCCGAATTGAAATACATCCTGTGTATTGCGCAAGTGGAGAAGCTTTTTATAATAATGTAATAATGAATTCGGTTGATTGCTTTCGGACTCCACGTTTAATTGCTGATAATTTGGGCCCAGGCCAATCCATGGTGTTCCTGACGTAAACCCGCCATGTGGACTTGCGTTCCATTGCATTGGGGAGCGAGATGCATCTCTTCCCTTTGCATTCGCAATTTCCAGGGCTTCCATTGGAGTTGTCCCCCGCTGTAGTGCGATTTCATATGCCTTCAATCCTTGGATGTCCCGCATATCTTCCAGCTTATGGGCTACGAAATTCCGCATCCCAATCTCTTCACCGAAATATAAGAAAGGTACCCCTTTTGCGGTCAAGGCCAACGTTGCCATAAGGCGGGCCCGTTCTTCCTCAATCTCCGCGTCCCCTTCACCAAAACGCGAAATTACGCGGTCCATATCATGACTACCGAAGAATAACGTTGGAATCTGATCTGCACGGTGCATCTTCTCCATCGTCTTAAGCTCGGCGAACAAATTCTCTGGACTAAATTCCTTCTGGCTTCCCAGATTGAAATTAAAGACCACATCAAACTTACCCGTTCCGCTGTAACGCTTCAGCATGTCCATATCTTCAGAGCCGACTTCACCTACCATGAACATTCCGCTATGCGCATGAACAAACCTGCTAATTTCCTCGATGGCATCCATAATTCCATCTTGATTCTGATCATGTACATGCTTCTGCTCACCCGTTACTCCATCCATCGGGTTATCCGGGAATTGATCGGACACCGATAAGAAGTTGATAACATCTAACCGGAAGCCACTTATGCCTTTGCCCAGCCAATAAGCCATAACATCCTTCATCGCTTCTTTAACTTCGGGATTTGCCCAGTTCAAATCGACCTGTTCTTTCGCAAACCCATGATAGTAATACTGTTCTGTTGCAGCATCCCATTCCCACGCGGTTCCACCAAAAAACGATTCCCAGTTATTAGGTACGCCGCCGTTCACAGCGTCCTTCCAAATGTACCAATCCCGCTTCGGGTTCGTCCTTGAAGATCGCGATTCCTTGAACCATGCATGCTCTGAAGACGTATGATTCAGGACAAGATCGGCAATCACGCTGATCCCGCGAGCCTTCGCTTCCTGAATAAACCGTTCGAAATCTTCCATCGTTCCAAAGTCTGGATCAATCTGACAATAATCTGCAATGTCATACCCGTTATCTACTTTAGGAGACTTATAGAACGGCGTTAGCCAAATCCCCCCGATGCCAAGTTCCCGCAAATAATCCAGCTTGGAAGTAAGACCTTCGAAATCACCAATCCCATCCCCATTGCTATCACAGAAGCTTGGCATATACACTTCATAGAATACCGTCCCTTTCCACCACGGCTGTTCCAACCGATACCCCTCCTGTGCAGACCTATTTCAAGTTAAATTGCATGCCTTCCTGGAACTTCTTGCCGAAAATAATGAACAAAATAATGATTGGCAAGGTGAGCATCACTGCACCGGCATACATCGGACCCGGATACGATTGATACGGACCAAACATCTGAGATAATAAAACGTTCAATGTTAGCATGCCGTCACTTCGGACGACGATCATATCCCATAGGAGCTCTGTCCAACGTTCCATTAGCAGGAATAGGAATACAACGGTCGTAATGGACTTCGACATCGGCATCATAATCTTATACAGGATTTTGAAATCGGATGCCCCATCCAGCTTGGCGGCTTCAATGAAGGCGTCGGGCACCGCCTTAAAGAAGTTGGTGTACATGAAGATCCCCCATAAACTCATCGCCTTGGGAATAATGAGCGCCCAATACGTATCGAACAGTCCTACTTTTTGAATAATCAAAAAGTTAGGGATGATCAGAATGATTGCCGGGAAGAACATATGAAACAACACAAAGTTGTTAATAGAGTCTCTCCCGCGGAATTTCAGCTTCGCCAACGCATAAGCTACCATAATCGCGAACATCATCATTAAGGCTGTAGATACCAAAGAAACGAACACACTGTTAAAGAAGGCGTGAATCCATGGTCTTGTAATCCCGGTCTCACCACCTGTAAAGAGCCATTGATACGAGCGCAGCGTAAATTTCGTCGGTATCAGCTTCCGGTCTACCTGTGACCAATCTGCAAGTGAATTCAATACCATATATAAATAGGGGAATACCATAATCACAAGCAGTACGATCGCAATCAGATAGCGGATCGACAGCCGGAGCTTGATGTTTGAATTAGACCCAACCATTGCGCTTACCCCACATTTCCAGAATTTTTCGGATTACGAATATAGATATAAATGTCGCAACCGCAGCCATAATCGCGATAGCTGACGCGTAACCTGCCTGCAGGTTCTTAAATGCTTGACTGTATATTTCCATTTGCCATGTATTCGTTGCGTAGTTTGGTCCGCCGCCTGTTAATTGGTAGACCTCAGTAAAGATACCGAATGTTGCACCGAAGGATAAAATTAAGGTTGTATAAATCGCAGGGTAAAGCAAAGGCAACGTAATCTTCCAGAACCTTTGGCTGTCCTTCACGCCATCAATTGCCGCTGCTTCATATACTTCCTGATCAATGCTTTCTAAACCTGAAGTAAGAATTAACGCATAGTAACCGGTAAATTTCCAAGCCATAATCATCGCAACGACGAACAATGCCGAGAAAGATCCGCCGAGCCAGTCAATATCAAGACCTAACCGTTCCCTTAGAAACGTCTGAACAGGACTTGTATGTGACAAAAAGCCTTTAACAATAAGGGATGCAACAACCCCTGAGGATAGGTAAGGCAAGAAGAATCCAATAAGAAATACCGTTTTTAATTTAGGTAAGCCTTTTACAATTACCGCTACAAAAAGCGACATGGCTGTGACAATCGGTACAAATACGATCATAAATTTGTACGTTACCCAAAATGCCGATCTTACCCCTGGTGTGCCTAATGCTTTGGTAAAGTTTTTGAATCCAACAAAATCATAAGTTGGTGAAATCAAGTCCCAGTTAGTAAAAGACAAATATAAAGACCAGATAAGCGGGCCCAAGAAAAACACAGTCGAAAAAATAAGGTAAGGGCTGGCAAAAAGCCAGCCTAACCGATTATTATTTTTTTCAATCATTATTGAAGTTCCCCTTCAATCGCCTTCTTCATATTGTCCCAACCCGTTTTTGGATCAATCTCACCACGAACGATTTTGTTAAAGGCCTCTTGACCAATAAAGGTTTGCAATTCGTTGAATTTCGGATTGTCCATGGATGGAACAGCATTCGGGATTGCTTTTGCATACTCTTGCAATACAGGCGTTTTTTCAAATACTGGTTTAAATACTTCATTTGTACCTACATCATCACGTGCTGGAGGCAAGTTAGTTTCTTGGAAAAAGGCAACATCATTTTTGTCATCCGAGTAAACCCACTTGATGAATTCTATTGCAGCAGCTTGTTGCTCTGGACTTGCCGAAGCATAGATAACAATTCCTTTAGCATCCGCAAATGTTTTTGCATTCGCTGGATCCATACCGTCAGGAACAGGAGGCAATGTTACTTCAAAGTTTTCCTTGTACTGAAGCTCTGGATATTTCTCAGCCCATGTGCTGAATGTCCAAGGTCCTACATCCGTAAATACGCCCACTCCATTTTCAAAAGGTTCTGTTACATTCTGAGACAACAGCCCTTTCTCCTTACGAAGATTGTCCACGAAAGAAAGAACGTCTACACCAGCTTTTTCATCGCCAACAAATTGGCTTCCTTCAATGAATTTGTTGCCATCTGAAGCTGCATTGTACAGCATAAAGAAGTCGAACCATCTTTTCCAAGAGGTAGGGTCTGCTAAGTCAGGTTTCGCCCAAAGATATTTATCCGGGTATTTCGCTTTTAATTTTTTCGTTGCCTCAATCACTTCGCTGTATGTTCTCGGAACTTCGTTCACACCAGCTTCTTTCAAAATATCCGTTCTCCATCCGAACAACATTGCATTGGAGTAGATTGGAAGAACATATTGATGACCATCGGCAAATTCCCAAGGCTCAATCGTTTTGGTCATATTACGTTTTGTCACAATATCATTGAAGCCAGCAATCGTATCCAATGGAACTAACGCTTTGCTGTTCGCAAGTTGTGCTGCAAAACCACGGCTAATATTCTCAGTCATCGTCGGAGCGCTTCCACCCGCGATTGCGGCTTGGATACTTGCCTCAGAAGTAGGGGACTCCTTGATCGCACTTACGTTAATTTTCACCTTAGGGTTAACAGTCTCATACTCTTTGGCGATTTTCTGCCAATATGCTTGTTGAGTCGGGTTAGGTGCAGCCCAGAACTCAATAGTTGTTACTCCATCAGCTGAAGTGCCTGAACTACCGCTCTTTGAACCACAACCGGCAAGAATCGTGAATACAAGCGTAAGTGCAAGCATTACTGAAAGCTTCTTCTTCATAAAATAAACCCTCCCTGAGTATCGATGCACATCAGTGCAGCATTTTGTAATTCCTAGATATAATTTTGTAACGTTACAAAATTTAATAAATATATACCTGTAAGTAACTTTGTAAGCGTTACAATTGCTATTATTATAGTTTTTAGCGAAAATGTCAACCTGTTATTCGAGTGTTAATGAAAAAGACACAATTAATTACATTACAAATTACCTTTACTTATATAGTTTGTAATGTTAAAATAATTTATAGTTGTAATGTAGTTTTACAGCATAATCTTTAGTATTATGAGAGACAGTATGGAAGAATATTCATTACACTTCTAATTAGAAAGGACGTATCTTCGCATGAAGGTGAAGGTGACAATGCAAGATATCGCCGATCGATTGAATATATCGAAGAACTCTGTTTCTCAGGCTCTTTCCGGTAAAGACGGTGTGAGTGAGGAAACGAGACAATTAATTATCGATACTGCGAATGAAATGGGTTACACCTATTCGCGAGGGCGCAAAAGCACAGAAGAAGAAGCTGGAACCTTTGTCATTTTGGCATCAGAATTTGCATTTTCCAAACGTAATTTTTTTGGAGAAATTTATTTGAGTATTGAGAAGGAAGCAGCGAAGCGGAATAAGCGTATGGTTATTCAATCGATTGATCATCACGCTTCCGAACAATTGATTCTGCCTCCTATATTATTTGATCCTTCTGTAGAAGGAATCTTGATTTTGTCCCATATTACGACCCCGTATATTCAAGCAGTGACGGGCACAGGGATTCCCACCGTGTTAATTGATCATCATCACCCTGATCTTAAGGCCGATAGTATTCTCACCAATAATCGTTATGCCGCTTATACAGCGGTGCAGCATTTAATTGGATTGGGACATACCCGTATTGGATTCATCGGCAATATTCAATTCTCACCAAGCTATTACGAGCGTTTAGAAGGTTATCGCCTGGCTCTATACCAATCTGCCATTGAATACAACCCATTATGGGTGTTCGATCATGCCATTGAAGAAATGGATGATGTGTTCAACGCTGTACAAAAGTTGGATGAGCAGCCTACGGCTTGGTTCTGTGTCAATGACGGCTTGGGGTTCTTGATCAATTCCGTGATGTACAAGCTTGGGTATCAGATCCCCCAAGATGTATCTATTGTGAGCTTTGATAATGGACAGTTATCACGGATAACAACTCCTTTGACTACAACGATGGATGTAGATTTTTCTTACTTTGGACGAAAAGCTATAGAACAGCTCTTCTGGCGCATCGATCATCCCGAGGAGCCTTTCATAGAAATTCTCCTTCCTACCCATCTGATCATTAGGGAATCCACACAACATCCAATACATAATCAGTTCTTATAGACAGGAATGTTGTATGGAGAATAATATACGCACATCACAAAAAGGGAGAGTCCCACAAGCCATGAAACGGCTGTGGAACTCTCCCTTTATTTTCAGATTAGGATGTATGTTGACGCTCGTTGTGGTCACTACGTGAATGAACCGTTGTTCCATTCATCTACTACCAATACCCGCGGATTCCGGTCTGCATACGGATCAGTGCTTCCAAATAATAATAGTCTCCCCAAATCATGTGACCATCCGGCACACGTCCACCTCTGACATGATAAGAACCATGCTTTAGAAGCCCCTCCGCCTCCGGATTTCCAGAGGTCGCATAATGTCCCACCAAGGATTTCATGCTGCGGAGTAAGGCATCTTCATAAATAGCGCGATCCGGGTCATCTGCATCTAGAAGATCCAGCAGCTCTATTAGACCGGAAGCCGCAATGGCCGAAGCCGAGCTGTCGCGAGGCGTACCCGCTTCCACTGGCACATCAAAATCCCAATACGCCACATTATCCTCTGGAAGATGGCTGATAAAGTAATGGGCCAGACTTTTAGAGGTATTAAGAAAGTCTTCCTCTCGTGTATAACGATAAGCTAGAGCAAATCCATATATTCCCCAGGCTTGCCCCCGTGTCCAAGTCGACCCATCCTCATAGCCTTGATGTGTTCCTCCACGAATTGCATTTCCAGTGACCGGATCAAAATAAAACGTATGGTAAGAGGAAGCATCGCCGCGCACAAGAAATTTCTGACTCTTTAGCGCATGCTGGAGAGCTATATCATAATAGCGATTGTCCCCCGTTTCCTCTGTCGCCCAGAACAGCAGCGGCAAATTCATCAAGCAATCAATAATAATTCGTCCCGCATTTTCCGGGTCATTCTCCAAGCCCCATGCCTGAAGAATCCCGGCTGGTTCACGCCAGCGCTTGCATAGCGTATCCGCAGCTTGTAGACCGACAGCCCGTGCCGCTTCGCTGCCTGTTATTTTCCACTCCGCTACAGCAGTAAGTGAATATAAGAAACCTATATCATGATGATCCAGCGCAATATGATGATCCAAACGATGCTTGAAGTCACCTAACCAATAGGCTGCCGCCTCCTTATAGCTTGGATCTTTGCTATATTCATAAGCAAGCCACATCATCCCTACATAAAATCCTTCTATCCAATCATCATTGTCTCCCCATTCGTACTGTTGTCCCTCTGCTATATGAGGCAGTTTGCCCGGATGGTTAGCAATATTTCTCTTAATTTTGTGAATCGCATCCTCAATCGCCTTATTCCACATCTTTGTTTCTCCTTTCCGATAAGTCAGCAGTATAGAGCAGTTCACCGTTACAGGAATCGTATACAGAAATCCTTCCATCCGAATGCTGCTTAATAATTGGTGGCAAAGCTAGTGCTGACTGGTTCTCTGGCGTATTCGTTGCTCCGAAGACAGCAGACATCAATACCTGATCTCCGGGCTCCAATCGAGTACACAAGCTAGGAAGAAGTGTCCGCGGCTTCAGCAGGTTGGTATTGGGTTCAGGATACACGCACTCTGCCCGGTCAAAGCCGTTTAGCATATGTATAGCACTTATTCCCCAAGGCATTTGCACGGAAACGGCCGTGTTAGTTACATTAATGATTTCCCGTTCACTACGTGAGAAGCCAGCAGACTGGCCAATAGCAAATCCACCTTCTGCTAGATCTAGATGCCGGGCACTATGAATGCTGTGAATACGGACATGCCATAAACCTGCCGGAATAATCCATGTCTCCACTTGTACATCACTCCAGGGATGCCAGCGGGAATATACATAACGCTCTCCAATTTCCCACATTTCACAAAATCTGCGTACCCGGTAATGTTCATCGCATTCGCACAGTGCCAGCGTAGAGTCGTAAGCGCCTTGAACCAACCCGTAACCCGCCTTCGGTACACTAAAGCCGAACAGCGTAGAGTAAGCAAACTTGGAATATTTAGCTGCGCTATGGGCCATATCAAAGTTCGCCATCTGACCAGAGGTATAGGCAATAACATGCTTATTTCCTTCCGGACGACTCACCAGCATACGCGCCTCTTGGAGAGCCCGTAGCTCTTTCAATTCAGGTAGCGGCTCTTCCTCTGCCTGCCAGAAAGGATGATCGTCCGGCAAGGCTAGAATGAGATTAGCTTTAAAGGCCCAATACGGTGATCCGGGGGCATTGTAGTTCTCCGTCATTACCAGATTCGGGTAAGCATATCCGATACTTAGTAATCCGTCTATTCCCACAATAGGCTTCTCAAACCACCAACGAAAATGGCGCATTATAATTCCTTTGAGAACGCCATATGAGAAAGGAAGCACCTCGGCATACACCAGCGCACTCCAGAAAGAGACCTGTGCAAAACGATAGGTCAGACTACGTCCGAAAGGAATCGCACTTCCGTCCTCAGCAAACCAATACATAAAATCCTTGGCAAATTGTGCGGATCTTTCCCGGTAAACTGCAGCCCTCTGAGGATCATCCTCCGCCATCAATTTAGCATATATCAGCGTATAATAATGCATAGCAAAAGCAATATAATAGTCTCTCTGATCGGTCAGCCCATCGGAATACCATCCATCACTCAAGTAGTAGGTGTCAATCTTCTCCAGATAATCATCCATGATCTCTTGATCGTAGGGCAATCCGACTTTCTTAAAGCCCACATTGACAAGAACCGTGAACATCAGCCAGTTATTCGGATTCGAGCGATCCACATGATTGATCTGGTTCAACCAGTTATATACCTGCATTTTCTGAACATCACTCAATGGTTCCCACAGCTTATGCGGCGCAAGAGCAAGCCCCAGTCCCAGGACGGCTTGTTCCACCATACGCTGGTCTTTGGTCGAGAATTCACCCCAATATTCTTCATGCTCCGGGTCAGTCCCGTTAATGATCCCCTCTAGAAACATCGGCCAGAGCGCACTTTCTCCTCCACCGCTGGCATGGGGAACAAGCCCCCATAAAGGACGGGCAAAGGCTTCCATAAGCGCAGTCGCTTCATTATATATAGATCCTGTAGCTCCCATCTCGATTCCTGCATGACCAGCAGTAAATCGTTGCTCTAGCGGAGCATACAGATCATTTAAGAACAGCTGTAATTCATTTTTAGTACCCTTCAGTTCCACAGTAATGGTCCCTCCCAATCCAAACTCAATGCCAAGCCGCATATTCACTAGGCCGCATGCCCATTTCTCGCTTAAACAGCTTGATGAAATAACTTTTGTTCGCATATCCCAGATATTCGGAAATCTCTTCTACAGTCTTTCCAGACTGATTAAGCAGTTCTTTTGCCTTCTGAAGCTTTAGCATATTTACATATTCAATGAAATTCTGGTTCGTTTCCCTTTTGAAGAGGCGACTGAAATAGCTGGCATTCAAGTTCAAGCGTCCTGCCATGTCCTCTAGCGTTATTTTCTCCGTTACATGACTAATCACGAACTGCTGGGCTTTGATGACCTCACTCCGTTTGGACTTGATGGAGAACATACTTATTTTCCGTGCTAATTCCTCCAAGTACTGAACCAGCCAATCTTCCAAATGCTCCAGGGTTTCAATGTCACCCACCACATTAAACAGCTTCTCTTCAGCCATAGGCAATGGAGATTGCAACAGCTGTTTCGTCTTCATTTGCAAGTCCATCAGCAAGCGGAGCACACATTCCTTAACTTCATTGGGATGGAACTTTTGCGAGGCCACCCATTCTCTCCATTCCTTGATATGAACACGAAGCTCTATTTCCCTGTTCAAGGCAATATCATCATTGATAACAGCGTAAATGCTTCCATATTGGGCATAAATATCTTCCTTTGAAAAGCAAATCTCTTCAAAACGGTGAATTCCTGCTGTTGGCAGATAAAAGCGTTGGGTCTTCTCCCTTAGCATCCGCTGTAATGTCCCACGAATTTCTTCAGGACTGCGCGCCTCAGCGCCAAATAGGCAGGAGACAGACAGCTTAAGATATTTTTGCACGGCTGCAGCTGCATTTTGCATTGAATGATAGATCACTTGGTGGTCTTTAGAAGGCTTGTCACTGCAAAAAAGAATGACAATTTCCTTATGACTATATCTCGAAATAAACAGACTGTGATCAGCCTCAAGCACTTCCTGCATGATATTCTCAACTGCAAAAGAAATCGTATATTCACTCATTCGGCGTACCCTCGAAACTTCCTCAGGGCGGTTAATCACAATAAGCACCGGAATATAGTTCTTAGCATGGATCATAATTCCGTTTGACCGGGCTTGCTCGATCCAAGCCTCCTTGTCCCAGGACTGGTACAAGGTATCTTTTAGAAACTTTTCCTTCAGCGCGGCGCGGTTTTGAGACTGTTTTTGCTTATATACCAGCATCTCCGTATGCCGCTGCCTGTTCAGGCCCACTTCCGTTACAAGGGTTCTAAGGGCATGCTGCAGCTGATCGATATCCAGAGATTCCTTTAAAATATATTCCCCCACGTTAAGCTTAAGTGCCTGCTGAGCGTACTTGAATTCGTTGTGGCAGGAGAGAATGATCGCACGGATTCCAGGGTTCACCGCTCTGAATTTCTCAAGCATCTCTAGTCCGTTCATCTTGGGCATTCCAATATCGGTAATAATCAGATCCGGTGGATTCTGCTGTGCTTTTTCCCAAGCCTCGAGACCGCTATAATAACACCCTATGAGTTCAATCCCGAGCTCACTCCAAGGCACAGCCTGCGACAAATAACGGATCACCGGATAGTCATCATCCACCAAAATTGCCGTCAGCATTCACCACACCCACCTTTCCATCATCCAGAGGAAACTCCAAACAAATTTCCGTCCCTACATCAGGTTCGCTTTGAATATTCAGCTTGAAAGCAGCGCCGTAAATCATACTGAGGCGTTGGGCCACATTGCGTAAGCCTATGCCGGAGAACCCTCTTCTGTCCTCATCTGCAATTTGCTCGCTGCTGTATGCGGTTTCACGAAGTCTTGTTAAATTCTCCGCTGACATGCCGATGCCATTATCCTTAATCGTGATAACCAGCATTCCCGAAGTTGCCACAATATGAGCTTCAATAAAGATCTCACCACCAAATTGCTCGAAACCATGGATGATCGCATTCTCGATCATAGGCTGAATCATAAACCGAGGCACCAGTGCTTCAGCAGTTCCATCTGCTAAATCCATTTCCAGCCTGACCTGATTGGCATGGCGAAAATTCATCAAAGTCACATAATGAGATATCGTATCTGTCTCCTCACGAAGCGGGATAAACTCATTGTCTCTGTTAAAGGTCATACGGAGCAAAGACGACAACGAACCAATCAACTCGGCGTTCTCCTTGTCTCCTTGCATCAGAATATTTAACCGGATCGAATTCAACAGATTAAACATAAAGTGCGGATTGATCTGTGCCTGCAGCATTTCCAGTTCAGCTTTTCTTTTTCCTGTTTGCTCATAGGTGATCTGTTCAATCATGGACTCGATTCGATCTAGCATTTGGTCAATGGTACGGGCCAGCTGTGCCGCCTCATTATTCCCACGAATTAGTGAACGTTCATCCAATTGACCACGGCCTATTCGCTTTACAAAAGCACTTAATTTCACGATGGGCTGAGTCAGCTTAGAGATTAGAACAGTTAAGAGAACGGAAAACAAGGTAAAGAATAGAATTTGCACGGCTAAGCTGATAAATAAAATCTGCTTATTCTTCGATAAGGCATCCTTCAATGGAATAATGCTTACCATCCGCCATTTGTTACTGCTCAGTTCCTGGTCTACATATAAGAATTTCTCCCCGTTAATTTCGACAGTATCAAGCTCGCCATCCTTTTTCCGCCACGTCATCGTTTCACCTATTCGGGCCTTGTCAGCATGCGAGACTACAGTTCCCTTGTCATCCAAAAGCATCATCTCTTTGCCATTGTCATTGTTCAGGTAAGGGCGGAGTTTGCGCTCATTGATGTTGATAATCATATATCCGATCGTGCTGCTGGAGGTTGATTGAATGGGTCTTGCAATGGTTACCCAATCCACTGAACTCTTATCCGAGTAATTATAGTAAGTATCGTGTTCCGCTTTCCAATAGGTCGAGATCGGTTGAATTTTTTTCAGAAGCGACATCCACTGCTCGTTATAAAAGGTTGAAGGATTAAAGTCACTATAAGGATAGCTGGTATAAATAAATCCATTCTTTCCGATTAGCGTTACTTTCAAATATTCTGTCAGAACGAACATATCATCCAGCATCCGTGACATACGGTTATACTGGATGATATGCTTCGCTGAACGGAGTGTCTCTGGATCAGCAGACATCATCTGCCTAATTTCGCTGTTCTGAAGCACAAAATTGGACTGCTCCAGCGTTTGTTCAAAAATGGCATTCATATTGGCACTGGACGCATTGAGAGACTCTCTTGCGCTGCCAACGGCCTTCTCCAAAATCAGATCCCGGGTTAAGTAATCTGTAACCATGTAAATGCAGACTAGCGGGATCAGTACGCAGATCATTGAAGACCAGACAAGTTTCATTCGAAGTGATTGATGCTTTCTAAACACGGATGACAGGCCCCATATCTGTTTTAAATTTGGAGCAGGAGGCAGAAATGCTTTCCTGCCCCCACATTATAAGCCCCCTTGGGGAAGCGTACAATCAGTCTCCGCCTACTTTCCGCTGTTGTTCTGAACGACCTCCGAAATTTTCTTATCGATATTGGTAACAGTGACATCCAGATCCTGTTGGCCAAGGAGATACATCTCCGCTTCTGGAATAACGTTGTTCTTAGCTTCATCCGCATATTTAGCCGGAACTTGCGTCGCACCAGGATTCGAGTTCTCCATTGTAAATTTCAATGAATCAACATCTATCTTAGATGGATCCTTAGAACCACTTACAATCGTATCGACCAATTTGTTCGTGTCCGATTTCGCCCAGCCAGAGAAGACACGTCCGCCGATTTCCAGCCCTTCTGAGGTATACCAGCGTACAAAGGTGTAAGCAGCTTCCTTATGCTTGGATTTAGCAGCTATCCCCATATAGGTTGGCTGAACAGGTGAGTAATGTTTGCTCTCACTATCCAGTCGAGGGATCGGCGCAAACGCGGTAACGAAAGTTGCTGGAATGGCATCCGTTCCACCCGATTCCGCAACCATCCAGTCACCCATCGGAAGCATCGCTGCTAAACCGTTAAAATACTGATTCCGGTAGGCAAGCTTCTGCGAAATAATATCCTCGTAAGGAGTAGCACTCTTATCTTCGTACATCATTTTCTTCATCATCTGCAGATTAGCCTTAAATTGCGGGTCCAGGGCATTGGAGGTTCCGTCAGATTTCAGGAAAGTATTATCCTCTGGTTTACTCATTAGCTGGAGCTGGAAATAATCCGGCCAATTATGCAGATATGCGCCAAAACGCTTCGTTGCACCCTCACCCTTAGTCAATTTCTTGGCATACTCTTCGAAATCCGCCCAAGTCCAGTCGGTCGGAACCGGCAGGCCCGCCTCATCTAGCATTTCTTTGTTAAGAAGCACGAACCAGCGCTGCATAGATGACGGTAACGCATAGACTTTGCCATTGACCGTAGTATCCACTAGATATTCATCGGAGAGCTTATACCCTTCTTTCTGAATATATTCGTCCATCGGTGCTAACACACCGATATCTGCGCGCTGCGAATAGTTGGTATACGGCAATTCGACAATATCCAGCGGGTCACTTGCAGCGGCCATCAAATCCAGCTTCTGCATGGAGGCAACAGAGTCGCCTTTTTCATTTAGCAGATCCACTTCTACATGAATGTCGGGATGCGCCTTCTCAAACTCTGCGATAATCGTGCTCCACTTCGCTTTAGCTTCTGTCTGCCAGGTGCTCAGCTTCAGCGTAACCTTCTCTGCTGCAGGCTCCTTATTTCCACCAGTGTCAGGCGCATTTGTCGCTCCTGCATTATTTGTTTTCGCATTTCCACCGCATGCGGTGAGTGACAACGCCATTGATGAGATCATAAGCACGGATAATAATTTCTTTTTCATATAGACCCTCCTATAAATGTGTTGGGCATACCTCGTCTTACAGCTAGTGCTATGTAACTGCTTACAAGAACATCCTAACATGCAGGATAGATGAGGAAAGTTCTCATATTCTACCGAAGAGAAACTATTTTGACTTTTATTATCCTTTCACACCGCCGAGGGCAATCCCCTCAATAACCTGCTTCTGACCAAGAGCAAAAATAATCAGCAGCGGCAGTATTGCGGACACCGCACCAGCCATCATAAGGGAATAGACATCCCCGTATTGGTCCCCAAACAACCTAATACCTAACTGAATAGTAAACAGTTCTTTAGACTTCAAAAAAATGAGTGGATACTGATAGTCGTTCCAGGTCCAGATAAAACGTAGAATAGCATAAGTAGCAACAGCAGGACGGATCAGCGGAAAGGCAATTTGTAGAAACGAACGAAAATGACCTGCTCCATCTATCCGCGCGGATTCAAGATACTCGTTGTTTACCCCCATAAAAAATTGCTTGAGCATAAACGCACCAATAATACTAAAACTGTTAATTAAGATCAACCCTAAATGTGTATCAATCAGATTCAACCAGTTAAACAGCAGAAACTGCGGAACCAGCGAAGCCTGTGGAGGAACCATGTAAAGGGCCAATACAACTATAAACATTGCATCTCTACCCGGAAAACGCAGCTTGGAGAACCCGTAAGCCGCCAATGCGCATATCAGCACATTAATTATAGTCGTAGCCAACGTAATATAAATGGAATTTCCGTAATAACGAGCGAAATCACCGGACCAAACCTGTTTGTAATTTTCAATAAGATTCCACTGCTGAGGCAACCATTCTATTGGAAAATTAAACACATCTTTCTCCAGTTTAAAGGAAGTGGATAACATCCATAGAAAGGGTAAAAGAAATGCGATACCTAGCAGTCCCATTGCGATTGTCCAGATGGTTCTGGATAGAAGCTCTTTTCTCACTGTAATTTCTCCTTTCCGCCTTTAATAATTGACCCATTTTTTTTGCGCTAACATCTGCAGGGCTGTAATGATCAGGCAGATGAGGAACAGGACAAGTGCCATGCTAGAAGCATAACCCGTCTTCAATTGATTGAAGGCAGTGTCATACAGCTCATAGACAATAACGGTCGTGGAGTTAGCCGGTCCGCCCTGTGTCAGTACTTGTATGAGATCAAAGATTTTAAAGGAGCCGATGACCCCTGTAACCAGCAGGAAAAAGGTAGTTGGCGAAATGCAGGGAACCGTGATGTTGCGGAATTTCCGCCAGACATTGGCACCGTCAATATCAGCCGCTTCATAAAGATCCTTCGGAATACTCTGTAAACCCGCGATAAAAATAATAATGTTGTACCCGAGCTGAATCCAAATCTGGATCATCATCAGCGACGGCAGCGCATAATGGATATCAGCCAGCCATTTGGGTGGAGAATCCCATCCCAGCGACATCAGAAATTGATTGACAGGCCCTAGGGAAGGATGAAACATAACCTGCCAAACCATAGCGATGGCAACTACACTGGAAATGTAGGGAAGGAAGTAAATCACTTTAAATAAATCCTTCAGGAAAACCTGTTTATCAATCAGGATAGCTAACAGCAGAGCAACGATGATCGTAACCGGTACTGTAATAATAAAGAGCAAATTGTTCAGCAAGCTTTTCATAAAGGCATCATCATGAAACAGCCTTATGAAATTATCGAAACCCGCGAACTTAATCCCCCCTAGACCAGCTACAAAGTTCCAGTTCGTGAAGCTTAATAATAGTGAACCCAGGACCGGGATCAAGGTCAAGATGATCAGCCCCAACATCAGTGGAGTGACGAATAAATACCCAGCGATCGCTTCGCGCGTATCCATTTTAAGATGAAATTTACGTATCATAGTTCTCCTCCTTTACTTATCCCTAATTGTAGAAAAAGTAAGCATTGATCATAAGAACTATAATTGTTCATTTTGGAACTAATTTTACCGATCCTTCGGTCATGAAACCTTCTAGATAACCAAGTATAAACACCTTTAGCGTCCTTATAAGGACGCCAAAGGTGTTTATACGAGAAATATAAGACATAAAGTATATTGTAAAACTTATACTTTCTTATATTTGCAAAAAAGCGCGAGCCACGCTCCCGCCATCCACTATATTTCTATGCTTTTACGTAAAGCAAAGCTTTTGTTACACCGACGCAACCTCTACAATATCTTTTCCATCCCCACCCGTGCTTTTAAGCTTTTTACTAAAAATAATAAACAAGATGACACCCATCAAGCTCGTTATAACTTCTGTTATGGTCATTGACCAGATCACGCCATGAAGTCCAAAGACAGAATGTAACACGATAATCATAGGGATAAACAATACGCCTTGTGTGATGGCCATAATGTTAGTTGGTATCCCCTGTCCAGTCGCTTGAAAAACACTCATAAACAAACCTGTAAAACCATTAAATAAAGCAGAGATTAACATGGCTACCAAAATATAAGTTCCCATACTTAACACGGAAGGGTCATTAGAGAAGAAATGCAAGATCGTTCCTCTAAACAAAAACACTAGACCTACAAAGACAAATGCAATGCCTCCGATATAGGCAAAAGCATGTTTAATCGTTGATTTAAGTCTCGCCATATTTTGACTAGCAAAGTTAAATGCAAATAGTGGAATCAAACCTAAGAATAAGCCCATGGATAAAAATTCCGGAACTTGCACAATTCTTAAGGCCACACCAAATCCAGCAACCACATTCTCTCCATATTGAATTGCGAAGTTATTTAACAAAAGCGTGCTCACAATCACAAAACTAAATTGCAATAACTCCGATACTCCTATTTTGTATACTTCTAATTGATCTCGTACAGATATCTTGAAATGCTTCAAAAATCCCCTTAAATGCTCACTTTTCGTTTCTAAAAAATACACATAATAAATCGCGGAACCCACATTCGCTAAAACCATCGCCAACGCAGCACCTGCCACATGCCACTTCAGCACAAGAATAAAGAGTGGATCAAAAATTAAACTTAAAGCCGTACTGATGAAGATCCCGTACATCGATTCTTTGGAGGCACCTTCGGAACGGACTAGCTGTTCCAAGGCAAAATTAAGCACAATGGCGAATCCACCGGCAAAAAGAGTCAAAGCATAAGCCTTAGTAAAGGCTAGAGTAGCAGCATCTGCGCCTAGTAATCGCGTAATTGGATCCATCGCTAACATCGCTAGTAGAGCAATAAGAATACCAACCATAATGCTTCCATAAAAAGTGTATCCGGCAACCTTCTTCCCCTTCTCCGTATCCTTTTGCCCCGCTAGCCTTGTAATAAATGTTCCTCCACCAACGCCAAGCATATTCCCAAAGGCCATTAAGACTGTGAAAATGGGTAGACCCAGCGTAATGGCAGTCAGCATACTAGTATTGTGGAGTAACCCAATGAAATAAGCATTGATTACATTATAGATGGTACCTACAGACATCCCGATCATCATAGGAATGGATAAATGAGCTATTGCCTTCTTGATCGGCGCCGATTCTAAATAATATTGATTGGAGACTTCGGTTTCCATGATTAATCCTCCGAACGTTTATAGACTTGAATTAACTTTTTGTAGTAAAGACTTTAAGGTAGCTGTTTCTTCCGGACGGAGTGTTTTTGTAATGCTTGCTTCTACCTCAGAGAAAATCTCATTGAACTCCTCGACCAAAAGCGCACCCTTTTCCAAAACAAAAATACTCTTCTGCCGTTCATCATTCTCAGGTGTGACACGCTTGATATAGCCTTTCTTTTCTAACCCTTGAAGCATACTGGTGATACTCGCTCCTTTTCGATTAAAGACTTCCGCCAAATCCTTTTGGATCACACCTTTTTCTTGATGCTCAAAAATATAGCCAATCATGCGTCCTTGCTGAGAATTCAGCCCTAGCTCATTCAGCCTGGCATCAGCTGTACTTTTTAGTTTCATCCCGATCTCTCGAATCAAATTAGAAAATGGTGTGTTTTCAACGGGTTTTCTCATTGTTATTTCCTCCGCATTCGCATTAGTTAGAACTCTAAGTAACATCATTATCATAATAGTTAGAACCCTAACTGTCAAGGTTCTAACTAAATGAGTTCACTTTAATTTTTTTCCAACAAGGTGAGTACGTGACTATGGTGAATGTTTGGACTTCCGGCCGCTGTTGTCCCCAAATTTCCGGATTGTATACCGCTCCACAGTTGAAATCCGGTGACAAAGGCGGTCACTAACGCTCCTACAGTTCCAAAATTCCCCTACGCCACTATTCCTTGTAAAAATGTTTTTTAGTCCAACATAAAAAAACTCCTCTCCAGCCCTTGTCGAGTAGACAGGTTCTGAAGAGGAGTCATTAGAGAGCGTTACTTCACAAGCTCCTCTAAACTTCCGAATAATGCTTTTGACGATTTCAGCTTTGAAGCATTGCCGACCACCGTGAAATAATTTTGTTCCGTCACAGCCTTAAGTAAATCGGTGTACTGTCTGATATCTTCCGGTGTTGTCGACAAGATTTCATCCCGTTCTTGCTGCATCTCGGCCTCTATCACCTGTTCAAAATAATGTCTGTCCGCCCGCCGTCCCTGTGCACTGGGACTCAGCGGCTGATCCAGCATGGACAAGGTGCCGATAATTGCTTTGGTCATCTCGTCGGAATCTGCTTCATATCCCTCAACAAAGCGGTACGCCTGATCATAAACCTCCAGCGTCTCCTGCAAATTCGGATCACGGTAGGAAGTGAACATCATCATCCCATCTCTGCGCAGAACCAGGTTCCCGCCATACGCACCACCCTTCACACGCACGGCATTCCACAGATAGGTAAGACTCATGATTTTCTTGAGCACCTGCATTTTCCCTGAATATGTGAATCCTAGTTTAGTGAAGTCGTATCCCTTAACCACATATTGCACCTGGCTGGAAGACATGAATCCTTCATTGTCCGCATGTCCCTGCGCCGTAATCTTAGGCCTATTTACTACTGGCCGATCCTGGATACCCAGCTTCGCTGCATTAGCGACGAATTCTTCATACAAGTCAGGTGTTCCCGTCACGCTGATGATCAGATTGTTTTTATTGAACAAATCCCCACAAATGTCCTTCAGTATGTCTGCTACTTGAGCTCCCTGCTGATCGAACGTCTCGGCAAGCTCCCGTATAAAGCGGTAATAAGTAACGCCGCCCTGTTGTTCCTGATATGCTCCCATATCCGAGAAATAGGACATCAGGCGGCTGGCCGCAATCTCATTCCCTCTTTGATTCAGAATCGATTCCATCTGCGAGGCTTCCCGGCGGACGATTTCCTGCAGCTTAGTCAGATTGTCGAGCGCACTTGTATAGAGTATCTCTCGCAGTAGGTCCAGTGATTCACCGATATGCCCCGCCATCACTTTGACCAGCGCAGAGAATTTAGGCTGATAACCCGCCCCCGCAGCTTTTGCAGCGCCAAACAGCTCATTTCTGAAATATATGCCTCCGGTTTTGATCCCGATTTCACTGGTGAGCTCTTTAATGGCGTAAGAGGCAGTCTCCATTTGGCCCAATACCTCTGCCAGTAGCACCATATAAGGAATTCGTTCAGGAGCTACAACATCCGTATTCCAATAAAGTTTGCAGTAAGCAATCTTATGGGTAGCTACCTCATGGTGGATCACCTTAATGCCCTCATGGATTTGTTCATGGGTCGGCACCTGTGGTTCTACGCTGCGGTTAATATCCTGTAAAGACAAGCTCGGTAGCTTCTGCAAGTCTTCAGCTGCATCCGCATGACTCTGCCGCGCCAGAAGATGCTGTGTACTCAGAACAAGCTGCTCCAGCTGATCGGGTTTCAGTGACGCTTTGTATTCATTCAATTGATGCTGAGTAGCTGCTTCCTTTTCCGCTGCGATCGTCTTGGACGGGTTCAGTACCACCACACTGCAATGATCACTGTTCAGTAAATAGTCCTCAATCAGCTTCTCAAAATAACGGTCCGCAAGCTTTTCCCGAATGGCCGTGAGCACCTCTTCATAGCGCATGTGAGTAGTCGGCTGACCGTCATAGAGCCAGGACTTCATCACTTCGATATTGTAAGTAAGACCCTTCGGATACTGGTTAAAGTCCGCTTCCCGCAGTTCAAATTCCTTACTGTTGACCGCTGCCAGCACCAGCTTCTCATCTAGTCCGTCCTCCGCCAAACGCTTTAATGTAGTCTTCACCAGCTCCACGAAGGCATCTTTGGAGGAAGCATTGGAATGCGTCAGCGTAATACCAAGCAGCGGTTGAACCATACTGTCGGAATAAAAAGCAAACGCGTCTTTGCCCAGTCCGCTTTCGAGCAAGGCTTGCTTGAGCGGAGCTGCGTTGCTGTCCATCAGCATGCTTTTTAAAATATCAAAGGAGAGGTTCAGCTCCCGATCTGTAGACTCTCCAATCACATAATTTAGACTCAAATAAGTTTTGTCTGTGGCTGCTTCTGCTTCCAGAATCGGATAATCCGCTACCAGCTCCGTCATTCCAATGGGCTGTTGTCGGGGAATGGAAGTATCGAAGCTGTTATGTTCATAATGACTGAGATATTCCTGGTCTATAAATTGCAGCTTTTCTTCAATATTAACATCTCCGTAGAGATAAAAATAACTGTTGGACGGATGATAATAATTGCTGTGCGCTCTAAGAAACTGCTCATACGTTAGCGCAGGAATCTCCTGTGGATCTCCACCTGAGGAATGGCGGTAAATCGTGTCCGGATATAATGACTTTTTGATTCGGTCCATCAAAACCGTAGTCGGCGAGGAATATGAACCCTTCATCTCGTTATAAACCACGCCTTTATAGATTAACTCATCTTCGGGATGCTGAAGCTCGTAATGCCAGCCTTCTTGCTCAAAAATTTCTTGTTGCTTATAAATATTCGGTTGAAAAACACTATCCAGATAAACCTCCACCAAATTGGAGAAGTCCTGATCGTTCCGGCTCGCTACTGGATACATCGTCTTATCCCCAAACGTAAATGCGTTCAGGAACGTCTGCATTGAACCTTTCAGTAGTTCTACAAAAGGTTCCTTGACCGGATATTTCTCTGAACCACATAATACGGAATGCTCCAAAATATGAAAGACCCCCGTACTATCTTCAGGCGGGGTCCTGAAGCTTATGCTAAATACCTTGTTGTCATCCTGATTCTGCACGAACAGCAGCCTGGCGCCGCTCTTCAGATGCTCCAGCGTGAATACGTTGGATTCGTTCTCCCGGATAAATTCCTCATTAACGACCTGAAATCCATAATAAGTGTTCCCTGTGATCAAACGGCTCATAGATTTCCCTCCTCTGTTTAGGGATATGATAACTCTACATGAGCTTATCATATCCCTGGGCGATTATTCCATCAGAAGAAGATCTCCGGGATTAATTTCTGGTTCACATAAAACAAGACCACGCCAGTAATAATCCCTGACAAAGCCTTGTTTTATTTCAAGTGATCTTTTAATATTGCTCCTAGTTCAGCAGTGTATTTCGTCAACCTTAAGCTTATCTCTGTACGCATAACATCTCGGGTTAATCCAAAGCGTTCCTGATATCCCCGGCAAAAGATTTTGTAATACACCAAGAATTCCTCCTGTTCATCTGCCAGCACCCTGATATTCCGCTGTTTCAGCTCTTTTTGCAGCCGATAAGTATCCTGCATGATCCGGCGTTGAATGGCTTGCCCAGCCATCAAATAGGCGCGTTTAAGAATGTTGCTGGAGGGCTCGATCTCTTTCAAGCTCTTGCTAACCATGGTATCTATATAGGGAAGCAAAATGAGATCTCGAACCATCGTACGCTCCTCCATAGTTATCATTTTATCTGGGTTCACACGCTGCTGTTCCTCGTACTGCTCAACATGTTCGGTCATGATCATTTTCGTTTTCCAGCGCTCATTACCCTCAAGTTTACTCATTTATAGTGACCTCCAATCTGTTCAGCTCTTTCTAGGGCAACACCGGATTCCAGCATAGATGAAGCTCTGATTAGAGCTTTACTGCCATAACGGGCTTTTATTTGATCGATTGCACGTTCTTTGTTGTAAGCCCGAACCCTGTCATCAAAGAGTGTAAGTTGGATGACGCTATCATCTGATAGGTTAGACAAGGAAATCGCTAATCGACCTACGGGAAGGCCAGACCAGTTGTCTGCAAATAATTTTTGCGCAGCAGCAGCTACTTCGTGTGTTAGTGATGTCGGTTCGGGCAATGTCATCTGACGCTCGTAAGCGTTTGAACGCTCTCCGTCCGTCTCTAAAACTGAAATAGAAACTACCGATCCCATATAACCATACCGCCGGGCTCGCTGGCATACTTCAATGACGAGTTCAAGCAGCACAACCTCAATATCTGTATGCCGGGTGTATAAATTCCAGCGAAGAGCCTTGCCGTGTCCCACAGATTTGATCTGATGGCGCATTCCTGTGACCACTGGACTAGGATCCAGCCCGCGCGCAGTTTGCCAATAATATTCCGCTTGAATATCACTTTGCTTACCCATGGTGGTTCGCATTCGTTGCTTAAACTCTGACAGTTCCATTCGCGCAATGTCTCCAATTGTGGATATACCCATACGCCAAAAATTCTTGGTCATTCTAGCCGCTACCATAAACATATCCTGCACCGGAAGTTTCCAAAGGGTCGTCTCTAATTGGTCAAAAGAAAGTTCATATATCCCATCCTTCATCTTCTTGGCGTAGTTATCTGTCGCCATCTTTGCCATAACCTTAGTAGATCCAATACCTACCCGTGTCCAGACTCCCGTCGAAAGTAATACATGGTGCTGAATTTTATGAATCATGTCCTGCAGCGATCCTCCGAAATACGCAAGAGATCCTGTGACATCCAGAAACTGCTCATCGATACTGTAGGGTTCTACCAGATCGGTATATGTTCGGTAAATCTCTGATATCAAGAGTGATACTTTAATGTAAGTCCCCATGCGGGGCCTTATTACGATTAGCTCCGGGCATTTTGCTAAAGCTTCACCTACACGCGAGGCCGTTGTTACCCCCTTTGCTTTTGCAAGCGGGCAGGCTGCCAGCACAATCCCGTTCATTCTTGTTGGATCCCCTACTGCAACAGGTTTATCTCGATATTCAGGGTGGGCAGCTTTCTCCACAGAGGCGTAAAACGCCTGGCAATCAGACAGTAGAATAACGCGATTCTTAGGCATGACGTTGTTCCTGCGCGGGTTGCCATGAAAGAATATTTGCTGCCAAGAACATGCGGGGCGTCCCTGTAGTCAGACAGCTTGCTCGTATGCGGCCGTCACGGATACTGTGTATTTCAATTTTTCGCTGGCTGATATTTCTCGCTTTATCCAGATATATAATTTCAATTATTTGGCCGATGCTGATTTGCATGCGATCGCCTCCATAAAAATAAGAACACTTGTTTGTATTATATGCGTAATCGGGAATTTTAAGCAACAAAAAAGGTGAGGTAATTTCCCCCACCACACCAGCTCTTATTTTTTAGAGCTGAGGCTTGCGTATTCAACAAAGATTGAACAGAGAACGAAAAAAGCTTACACTTTGATAGAGTAAACAACAGTAGTAAATTATTGATCTGTTCTCAAAAGCTTTTTTTAGAAAGGAAAGTTGCTAATGTACCGTTCCTCCTACACCTTTCGCTCGGAAGAAGAAGCTTCAATGCTTCTGTTTGATTCTATCGGCTGGGAACTACTCGATTCACCTGCCTATTCATTCAACGGCCAGAACCGGACGGAGAGAAGTTGTGTTATTTTTCAGTACACATTATCGGGAGAAGGTAGAATTGAAATAGATGGGGTTGTTCATCGGTTAACGAAGGGCAAAGCTTTTTTAGTGATTGTCCCCAGCATACACAGGTACTATTATCCGGAAGAAGGCACCGAGCCTTGGGAAGTTTTATGGCTCAATCTACGGGGGCCTTTAGCGATTTCACTTTGGAACCAGCTCGCTGCTCATTGCGGTCCCATTGTAGAACTCCCTCAGGAATCGGTTTCAATAGATTTATTGTGGAATACATTCAAGGACATTCAGGTTCATGAAGAAAGAGATTTGCATCTTTTAACGGGAAAAGTCTTTCAGTGGATCTTGTCCATGGAGAAATACCTTAGGAAACCAAATTTATTAACTACCTATATAAAAAATGACAAGCTTCACGCCGCAATTCAATTCATGAAGGATAATCTGCATAATAATAATCTAAGCTTAGACGATGTTGCCGCTCATATTGGCGTTTCCAAGCATCATCTTTGCAGACTATTTCAAAAAAACATCAATCTTTCACCCTTTGAGTATTTAAAAAGACGGAGGATTGAGTTAGCAGCTTCTAAACTTAAAACAACAGATTTGAGTATCAACCAGATTGCGACGGAAACCGGATTTGATAATGCCAGCTATTTCGGAAAGGTTTTCCGGTCCTATTTTGGGGTCAACCCTTCGACTTACCGCGAACAGGATCTAGCGTTCCTCACCAAACATGTATTTTTCGAAAATTAATTCATATAAAAAAGGAGCAAACCCGTGGCTTGCTCCTCTTTTTATTAAACCTCTTTGAGTACAAATAGCAAACTTTTGAAATCGCCCTCAAGCTGTGGAAGAGTGAGTCCGAAGTGCATCAGCTCATCCCCTCTATACACTTCACCATTAAACTCAAGTTTGTAATTCTTAGCGGGGTCGAGTCCTTTCAACCGCAATCTGCGGAGAGGAGCATTAGGCTCAGCCAGAACTCTGAAATATGTGGCAAAAGCTTCTTTTTTATCCTCCGAAACAAACATCCACGCCGTCTGATTGCCTTCAAATGGACTAAGCAGTCGATAGAAATCTCCGAATTGAATCAGCATTCTCAGTTCTTTGTACTCAGAAACCTGCTTACGGATATCTTCGCGTTCAGCTTCAGTGAGCTTGGTCATATCTAGTTCGTAGCCGAAGTTACCAGACATCGCAACATGACCTCGTGTTTCCAATGGGGTGATACGGTGCACCTGATGGTTAGGAACAGCCGATACGTGAGCACACATAGAGCTTGCAGGGTACACCATGCTTGTTCCATATTGGATCTTCAATCTTTCAATCGCATCCGAGTCATCACTGGTCCAGGTCTGTGGCATATAGTACAGCATTCCTGGATCATATCGTCCGCCACCGCCAGAGCAGCTTTCGAACAGAATATGAGGGAAACGGGTGACGATACGTTCCAGCACATCATAAAGTCCAAGAATATAACGGTGAGCTGTTTCGCGTTGACGTTCTGCAGGAAGAAGAGCAGATCCAATCTCCGTCATATTCCGGTTCATATCCCATTTCACATAAGTAATCGGAGCCGATGACAGCACAGAGCTAACCGAATCCACAATATAATCACATACATCCTTACGGGATAAATCCAGTACAAGCTGCTGGCGGGCTAACGTTCTTTTGTGACCTGGTACATGAAGACACCAGTCCGGATGCTCACGATAAAGATCGCTTTCTGGCGATACCATTTCCGGTTCGAACCATAATCCGAATTCCATGCCCATTGCCGTAATGTCTTCCCCGAGTTTTCCGAGACCTTCCGGAAGCTTGTTGCGATCCTCTACCCAATCTCCGAGGGAGCTATCATCATTGTCTCGTTTCCCAAACCACCCGTCATCTAAGACAAACAGTTCAAGGCCAAGGTCTTTGCCTGCTTGAGCAATTTCTTTGATTTTATCTGCGTTGAAATTAAAATAGGTCGCTTCCCAGTTGTTGATGAGAATAGGGCGCTTCCGATCACGGAATTCACCTCTGCATAACCGGGTCCGATACAGACGGTGGTATGTTCTTGATAATCCACCAAGTCCTTGACTGGATCTTACCAGCACTGCTTCAGGAGCCTGGAAAGATTCTCCCGGTTCAAGCAACCATTGAAAATTAAACGGTTGAATGCCGATGCCCACTCTGGAAATCCCGTATGGATCCACTTCCGCTTGCGCAAGAAAGCTTCCACTGTACACAAGGCTGAACCCGTATACTTCACCATGATCCTCTGTTGCATCTTTTGCAAGCAAGGCCATAAACGGATTCTGCGTGGAACTACTGGCACCGCGTTTACTGTCAATTCGGTGGATACCAGGTACAAGTGGTCTTTTATAGATATGGCGTTCTCTCGTCCAAGTCCCGGATAATTGCAACATGTCATATTCCGAATCATGGAAATCAACATTTGCGCTTAATACACGTTTCAGCACTACATTATCCTTACCCTGATTCTCAATTCGCACGGAACGTGTGATTACATCCTGATCATTAAATACAGTGTAGCTTAATACAGCAATCAATCCCGTTTTGTCATCCTGAAGATACAGTTCCAGTGTCTCTGCTTCTGCTTCGCTTTCAACATAGGTGGATGGCAAACCCTTTAATGCAGGTTTTCCTTTATTAATCTTATGGCTCTTATACAGGAAATTTGTAACGCTCGTACCATCTACTAAATGAACCTCAAGCGCGGGTTCACGGAAATCGCCGTTTCCATAAGACGGAAATTCACTTGGAAGGGTGTCGAGGGAGATTTTTTTATCCTCCATCGTGTAGGTCGGGCTAAAGGAGCAACGTTCCACCAAATTCAGCGCTTGCACTATTCCCTCTAATTTAGGACCCCAATAAACATGCGCTGGAAGCTCACCTCTGACGAGTTCAATAATGTAGCTGGATTGCTCAGACTGTAAATGAAATACCTTGCGGCTGTCATCATAATAAATACTCATAATATCCTCCTACTCTTCTTTTCAGATCTTGCTGTTTGAAGTCTATTTTAAAGATAATTGGAAGGGGATACAATCTGAATATCTATACCTTCATTAGTAAAATATTGATCTATAAAAAATTCAATTTCATGTTATTAAGCTTTGCAAAACAATAAATGATTATTAGCGGCTATAGTAAAAAAAATACATAAAAAAAGAGGCCCAAGTTAAGGGCCTACTTCCTGTGAATCCTCCTATTTAAATATCAAATACGGAGTGTACAGTAAGCTGTGCACGAAGTTCCTCCACCGTAGCTGGCTTGTCGAGATCTTTTTTAGCGATGGTAATACTCCTAGTTGTACCACCCGACATATCAAAATAGTTGTCGCTGAAGATGGCATCTCTTTCCTTGAAGTCTAAGCCGACGAAACGAGCATAGGTCTTGGCCTTCACAGTAATTATGAATTGTTCTTCTTCCTCGGTAAGCACCGCATCAAGCTCAGGGTCAACGAAGCTAAAATGCTTCGGCTTAACAAACAGGACCGTTCCGCCGCTCTTCCTCTCCCCGTCTACCTCAAAAGCGTATTCCAGATAAGTCTCACGTTTCTTCCCTTTCGTATCCAATATGTGACCGAAATCAAGCTGTTCGAACTCAGCAGTACTTAATGCGGCAATCTCCACTGGCTTTGTGCCTTCCAGTAAGACCTCAGATGTCGCAGTGAGCAGTCTCCAACTCAGTTCACCAATAACTTGTTCTCTGCTTTCGTTAGAGACATGAAGGGAGACCTTCGTTCCTTCCTCATGGGCAGAAACAAGGATCGGCGCGAAGAAGTGTTTAGCCGCATAATGCATAGCCTTCCACCGGCCATAATAGTCGATACTGGACCAAGAAGCTACCGGCCAGCAGTCGTTCAACTGCCAATACAATGCACCCGTACAGCGACCTCTATGTCTGCGCCAGTGCTCAACGCCGCAGCGCATCCCTTCTGCCTGAATCAGCTGCGAGGCATATAGCACAGACTCGAAATCTTTCGGATATTTGTAGGTCTCTCCGATATAGTAGAGAATTTTCTCATTCCCGGTATTGTTCTTCTGATGAGACTCCATAACATAAGAGAAGATATTACGATCCTCCGGCAACGTGAACGTTTCGATGGTCTTCAAGCCCGGAAAGGACTGTAGCCCGAATTCAGACATATAGCGCGGATATAGCTTCCGGTAATCAGTAAATGGCTCCTTCCCATGCCAGACACCCCAGTAATGCATATCTCCGTAATTCTCGTCATTCGGCTTATCAAAGCTGCCCTTGGAGGATGGTGAAGCCCGCCAGTAGAAGGTATTTGGATCAATTTGTTTAGCGATTGCCGGTAGAAGCACCTCGTATTGCTTAATATAATCCGCCTTAAGCTGTAGAGAGTACTGCTTCTCCCAGTTCCATTCGTCCCAAGCCATCTCCTGCTCATTGTTTCCGCACCACAAGCCTAACGAAGCATGATGGCGAAGACGTTTCATGTTATCAATGGTCTCTTTCGTGATATTCTCCTCGAAAGCCTCGGTCAAGGCATAGATGCCGCACGCATAGAGATGATCCTGCCAGACGATAAGACCATATTCATCGCAGAGATCATAGAAATAATCATCCGGGTAATATCCGCCACCCCATACACGAATCGTATTGAAATTGGCAGCCACACAGCTTTGAAGCAAGCGATCTGTACGCTCCCTAGTCACACGCGGCAGAAGATTGTCCTCCAGAATATAGTCAGCACCTGTAGAGAAAATAAGCACACCGTTAACTTCAAATGCAAATGATTCTCCCCACTGGTCTTCTTCCTGCTTCACCGTAATGGTTCTGAGTCCAATCCGCAGTTCTCTGCGATCTAACTCCTGCGCCTTTTCCTCAAGTACAACCTCTACATTGTACAGCGGCTGAGCACCGAGATTATTCGGCCACCACAGCTCTGGCTCGGTAATTTCCAGTGTAATATGATGATCTGTTCCAATAGTCTCAATTACACGTTGCTCCCGAATTTGACCCGCTGGTGAATGAACTTTAACCACAATCTCCCGATCAGCCTCCAGCCAGCTCGCTGTCCTAACTCGAACATCCAGCGTGACCTTATCCTTCTCATGAAATTGTGTAATATAAACATCCTCAAGGCGGGCGCTGTTATAACCCTGAATAGAGAGACTCCGCCAGATTCCCAGATCAGGCAGCTTCGGACCCCAATCCCAGCCAAACATGGAGTGCGCTTTGCGCAGATGAGATATCCCCTCTACCGCATCAGCACATCCACTAAGCGGCAACTCCGCTTGCTTCCTGAGGGTAAACTCTACGGGGGAGCGGAAAATAGCATGAATGATATTCTCACCGGGTATCAATACAGACTTAATATCCACTTCATAGGTCCGGTGCATATTGTCACTATTCAGAATATTCGTTCCATTCAGGTAAAGCTCACAAAGCGTATCCAGCCCTTCACACAGCAGAAAGATGTGGTCATGCTCTAGCACTCCCGCCTCCAGCTGAAAGGTACGCTGATATTCGTAATCATAATTGGACAGTTCCAGAACCTCATGCTCCTGCTCGCGGTAGAACGGATCTGGCATTGCTCCGGCGTTCAACATATCATGGTAGACAGAGCCTGGTACACTGGCTTCCAGCCAATTTGGTTCATCAAGCCGTTTCATTTTCCATTTTCCATTTAGATCGATAAGTTGCATATTTTCGCCTCCACAGATGTGCTATTTTGACTTCTTGTATTAAAATTTTAACAGTAATATGTATACATTTCTTCTATTGTGTTCGCAAAAATAGTGTGCTATTTTAACATCATCAAACGCTGGAGGAAGAGCATGATCAAATACACCGAGGCAAGCCACATCAACCCCGAATTGCTAGCTGATCCCTTCTGGGTAGAATCTCTGAGTCAGGTATCCCCAGAACATACGCATGATTTTTATGAATTTTTTATACTCACTGAAGGCCGATGCCGGCATATTGTCAACGGGGCTACCCAGCTTCTTCAATCTGGCTGCCTCGTCTTCATCCGGCCCGATGATACTCATCACTATGAAGCTGACGGGGATAACGATTGCCGCTTTCTCAATATTCCCTGCCGAAAAAGCCTCATTAATGATGCCTTTAGTTACCTGAATGAAGAAGAATTCCTGCACGGGCTGTTAAATACTCCGCTTCCTAGAATCGCCATGCTATCTCAACTGGAGATGGATGATTTCATTCGTGCTTTTGACCGTATCCGAATGCTCTCTACCTTAGACAAAGTAAAGTCCAGGATTTATCTGAAAGGAATACTCGTAGATACACTTACCCAGCATTTTTTCTCTCCAGAAACCATCGAGCAGCCTGAATTCCCATTGTGGCTCGAACATGCCGTTTCCAAGATGCATCTAAAAGAAAACCTGAACAAAGGTCTTCATACCCTGTACGAGTTGTCGGGCAGAAGTGCCGGTCATGTCAACCGGGCCTTCCGCCAGTATTTGAACCAGACACCGACAGAATATATCAATCAACTTAGGCTCAACGTGGCACGTAATCTATTACTTACTACTGAACTGCGTGTGGTCGAAATCGCCCTGGAATCCGGCTTTGAGAATGTCAGCCATTTCTATCATCAATTCAAAAAGTACTATCACCAGGCCCCGCTAGATTTCCGCAAAAATACGCATGCCATAACAAAAGGCTCCCCCTCTGCCTGAATGCAGAGAGGAAGCCCTTACATTAATTATTTTGAATTCCACAATTCCATACGTTCTGCGTACTTCTGGTTAATAATTTCTTCTACTTTCTCATCCCCAGCCTTTTTCATATCCGCAAGCATCTTGTCAAATACGGAATTAGCTTCGGCTTCCGATGGAGCAATGATCACTCTCGTAATGCTTTGATCCATAATATCTTTTACCTTCTGTGCAGTCAGGGCTTCAGGTGTTCCCCCGTCAGGGGTCAGGTTGTCATATTCCGCTGTATCCCATACGGAGTCCCCAAGACTCTTGATCGCCAACTGATCTACTTCACTGCGTTGATATTTAACCGCCATATCGTAAGGCTGTTCATTGGCATCCAGACCATTTTTAATAAACCATAACCATTTGCGGACACCGCTTTTCTTCACTGTGTCATCCCAATTTTCCTTGAAGCTATCCAAGATTGCAGGGTCTGGTTGTCTCTTGCCATCCACCATGGTGTATTGAACGCCTTCTTGACCCCACAGCAGTAAATGCTGCCCTTCATCACTCGCCAAGAAATTGAACAGCTTCATTGTTTCTTCAGGGTGCTTGTTATTCTTAGTGATAGCGATGGCATCCCATCCCAGTGAGCTTCTTGGTCCAGATGTCGTTTGGGTAGGGTCTGTGCCTGGTGCCACAACCTTATAAGGGAAGAATTGATTATCTTCGCCGCCATCCTTCTTCAAAGTACCATTCGCGTTACCTGGGTCCCAATATGCGCCTGGAGTAGAGAATACTGCGCCGGTAGCCAGCTTTTGAATCCAGGTTTGTGTTTTACTAATGGCAAATTCCTTTTCGATCAGACCTTCTCTGTATAATTTGTTCACATAGAGCAGCATTTCACGATACTTAGGATCCTTAACATCATATTGCAATTTCCCATTATTATCGTAGTAGGTTTTCAGCCCCCACATGCCCTTGAACGTTCCAAGGTTGGCTCCCATATTCTCACCGTTCATGGTCATTGGAACAGATTCTTTTCCATCAATCGTCTTATTTTTCGCTTTAAAATCCTTCAAAATTGCTTCTAATTCATCTGTTGTGAGCGGTGCTCTGCCATCTGCTTTGTCCGGAGCCAGACCTGCAAGCAGATTTTTTCTCATCAGCATCCCAAAGACTGGGTCACTATCTAATCCATACCAGTTAGCCAAGTAATAGTTCTTTCCGTCTTTATAACGCGTCTTGGTCAGTGTGTCGCCATACATTTCCTTGATATCAGGACCATTCTTCTCAATCAACTCATCGAGTGGAATGAAGGCACCGCTTGTGATGTATTTATCAAGTGAAGCATCCCCGCGGCTCATCACGACCACATCTGGATAGTCGCCGCTGGCAAGCATCAAGCTTAGCTTCTCTGTCGGATTTCCTGTTGGCTGCTGAATGGAGATCTCAATGCCAGTCTTTTTAGTGATTTCTTGGGCGACAGCATCAGTAAAAGGCTCTCCCTTAGTATTTGAATCAAACCATGTAAGTGTAATCGGCTCTTGTTTTGTATTGTCTCCAGCCGCTTTGTTTGTATTGTCTGTTCCATCATTAGAGCCACAGCCCGCTAATAGACCCACAGATAATGCAGCTGTCATACTTACGCTCAACAATTTGTTTTTCTTTATCATAGACACCCTAATTCCTCCCATTAATTAAGTTACGTCACAAGTCTATCAAGCAACCAAGCAAGTCTGTCCGCTCACCCCCCTTCAGGGCCGCCAGCTGGACAACTCCTCTCCGGCTGGCGTTCGGTTATTTAACCATATTAACTCTTAACAGCTCCCAAAGTCATACCCTTAACAAAATACTTTTGCAGGAACGGATACACTAGAACGATAGGCAATGTTGCAACCATCGTCGCTGCCATCCGGATCGTATCGCTTGAAACCGCATTTCGCTTGGCGGAGTTTGCCAGCATTTGCGATTGCGATACCATACCTCCGGTCTGGAATTGACTCAGTATTTTGACGAGTACAGCTTGCAAGGTCTTCAGGTCTGAGCTGTAAGTAAAGGCATAAGAGTCAAACCACGAGTTCCAATGTGATATTGCCTGAAAGAGGCCCACTGTCGCGAGCACTGGTGTTGTTAACGGCAGCACAATCCGGAAGAAAATCATTAAGTCGTTCGCTCCATCTACTTTCGCTGACTCCTCAATCTCACCAGGCAATCCCTCCATAAAGGTACGGACAATAATCATATAGAAGACATTCATCAAGCCTGGCAGAATAAAAACGGAGAAAGTGTCGATCATATTCAGGGCTTTAAGCACCATGTAATAAGGAATCAAACCGCCTCCGAAATACATCGTAAAGACGAAGTAAAGGTTCCAGCCCTTGCGTCCCATCAAATTCCGCCGGCTTAGCGGATAAGCAAGCATCGTAATCACAAGAACCGACAGTGGTGCACCAATTACGGTCCGTTTAACCGTTACCCATATCCCATTCATAATTTCGGTATCTTTCAAAATTTGTTTATAGCTATCAAAGGTGATATCTCTTGGCCAAAAGTAGACGCCACCACGAACAGTATCCTCAGCAGCATTTAATGAAAGCACGAGAATATTCCAAAAAGGTAAGAAGGTAACTAGCAATACAAGAATAAGAATCAAATATACAAAACACTTAAAGATATGATCTCCGTATCTGTTCAAAAACATCTCAAGCGCTCCTCTCCATTTTGTTATTTAGAACAACGCTTGGTCGTTCACTTTTCTAGAAATTCGATTCACGATTACAACAAGAATGAAGGCAATAACGGATTTGAATACCCCCACGGCAGCCCCGTATGAGAACATGCTGTTTTGCAGCCCGTATTTGTATGCATAAATATCGATAACTTCCGAGTACTCAAGCACAGTGTTATTTTGCAACAGATATTGTTGTTCAAAGCCGGCATTCAAAATACCTCCGACTGCGAGAATCGCCAATATCACGATAGTTGGACGTAAAGCAGGGAGCGTAATATTCCACATTTGCTTGAATCGGCTAGCTCCATCTACTCTTGCGGCTTCGTAAAGCTCCGGATTAATAGCGGATATTGCAGCAAGGTACATAATGGCGCTAAAACCCATTTCTTTCCACATATTAGATAAGGCGATAATCCACCAGAATAAAGGTCCGTTTTGTAGAAAAGCTACTGGTTCGTCCACAATCCCGAGCGTTACTAGAAGATTGTTGAACATCCCATCGGAAGCTAGCAGTGTAATTACAATGTTAGCGGCGATAACCCATGAGATAAAATGCGGCAGATAAGAAACCGTCTGCGTAAAGCGTTTGAAAAATCCCTGTTTTGCTTCATTCAGCACAAGCGCGAGTATGATCGGCGCCGGAAATCCGAATAACAAGGTCAAGAGGCTTGTCGCAAGCGTATTACGCATTACACGGTAGAAGTCTCCTGTGGTAAAGAAATATTCAAACCACTTAAAGCCAACAAAGTCGGCATGGAAAAATTGTTGAAAAAATGTTCCTCCACCCGGTTGATAGTTTGTAAATGCCATATACATACCAAACATAGGTCCATAGGAAAATAGCAATGTCGCAATTATGGCAGGGAGCATTAGCAAAAATAACCATTTCTGCTCTTTTAATCTGTACCAAAAATTATTGCCCCTGACTGTTTTGATAGCGCTTGCTTTATGCATCAAATACCCTCCCTTTTTATTTCGTGCAGCATGCCTTGCTACATCTCGATTCAACTTCTCTCCTATTTATCTTAAGTCCGTATAGAACTCCTTTCTATACTTCAATCCTCCGAATGATAGCGCTTTTTAAAGGAGTTTCTTAACATTCGAGCATTGGATTTCGATATTCAGTCTGATATGATAAACTTGGCTTTCCGTGAATTCACAGTAAAGAAGGGACTTCTACGATGCGTCATTTCTACAAAAAGTATATTTATATGCCTTTTATTGACCTTAGCTTTCGCTCCAAGCTGTTCCTTGTGTTCGTTCTGGTCACCATTATTCCAATGATGTTATTAGCCTACCTTTCCTACGAGTTAACAAAATCAAAATTAACAGATCAGATTTACAGCAATATGATGAATTCGACGGCGCAGATCAATAAGAACCTGGAGAACAAACTGGACAGTTATGAGCATATTTCCGCTTCCATTTACTTGGATAACAGACTGGCCACTTATCTCACAAGCGAATACCAGGATGATCCATCCTATCTAGACGTCTATCAATATATTGGCAATCGTATAGACACGGTACTGGCCGCTTATCCCGATTTTGGTAGCGTTTTCATTTATTCGGAAAATGAATCACTTCCCAAAGATGATTATTATATCAAGCCTGTGACACCTGAGGTTAAAAATACAGCGCTGTACAAGCAGCTGATGCAATCTCACGGGAATATTATTCATCTATCCTCACCGCAGTCACAAGATAATCCCGCGATGTTTACACTAGCCAGGTTACTGAACAATAATCGCAATCAATATCCCTACGGTATTCTGGTTTTCGAAATATCCGAATCGGTGATCTATTCTTTAATGGAGGAAGAGACGGGTGGCAAAGATATTTTTATTGTTAATGACAAGGGCCTTATATTATCAGCTGCTGACAAGCACTTATTAAATACAAGTCTGCCGGAAATGCTTGATCAGAGCTTTGATGAATCGCCTTCTGGCCGATTTGATACTACATATAATGGGGTAAAAGCATTCGCCGTCTACAATACGCTAAAAAACGGATGGAAAACCGTATCTATCTTTCCTTATGACAGTATCATTCAGGATGCCAAATCACTGTCCGAGCTCATCATCAAAATTTCTTTAGCTTTTATAGTCGTAGCATTAATACTGATATATATTACGGCATCGCTGTTCAGCAAACGTATTCGCACGTTAATCCGAATGATCCGGCGGCTTGAACGTGGTGACTTCAACCCTACGAATGATGAGTATTTAGGTAATGATGAGATTGGCCAGCTTCATTTTGCCTTCAAGCAAATGACTACACGCTTAAAGAGCCTAATCACCGAAGTGTATCAGAAGGAGCTACAGAATAAGGAGGCAGAGCTTGACCTGCTTCAGGCTCAGATCAACCCCCATTTTCTCTACAATACACTGGGCTCCATTTCGTCTCTTGCCCTAAAACATCAAGATACCCGTATTCAGGATTTGGTGCTTCATCTCGCCAAGTTTTATCGCATTTCCCTGAATAAAGGAAAGAGCATCTTAACTATTAATGAAGAATTGAAGCTGACGCAAAGCTACAATGCCATTCAGCTGATCCGATTCAAAGGACAATTGAACATCACCTACCATGTGGATGAAGTGATCTTACCTTACTCTACAGTCAAGCTAGCCTTGCAGCCTTTTGTAGAAAATGCGGTGCTTCATGCTGTGTGGAATCAGGAAAGCCCGCTAAATATTCATATCAAAGGAGTAATAAAAGATAATGATATTCTTCTATCCGTGATTGATGATGGTATGGGGATGAGTCGTGAGACACTTCACGCTTTACTTGAGGATAAGCCCGGACGAGGTTATGGGATTTCAAACGTAGATCGACGGATAAAACTGAGATTTGGGGAGCATTACGGCGTTACAGTGTTTAGCAGACTCGGAATAGGTACCACTGTGCAAATTCGCTTGCCGCAAAAGGAACTGTAAGGAACGACGCATCTGAATAATCGCAAAGCTTATTGAGAAATCAGAAATATTGATTAACAATTAGGGAAATTCTCCCTGAAATTTGGCGATTTTTGCTCATTATACTGATAATCAGGGAAATCCTCCCTGATTATTTGCTGATTTGGAGGTAAATTCAGAATTCGCCCGATTATTAGGGAGGATTTCCCTAATTACATTGCATCCAGGAATTTTCCGGCTATTTTTAGGGAGATTTTCCCTAATCGCTCTCACCTAGCCTAGTTGCCACGAGCCCCTCGATATAACCATTATCATTAGGACGCTAGCTACTTAATAAAGCTTCAGTGAACACCAAAAACGAAGGAGCTAAGCATCTAGAGATCGCTTAACTCCTTCGTTCATTTCTATATTTGCAATATTTTACTTCATAATCAAGTTATAGATCACTTGGGTCGCTTCTGCTCGGGAAGCGATCCCTTTTGGTGCAAACAGACCTTCACTTTGACCTTGAACCAGTCCTAGGCTGGCTGTTCCCTTTACAGAAGATGCTGCCCAAGAGGAGACTTGCTTCATATCTTTGAATGCCACGTCAGCTGAAGCAACAGTCACTTTGCCATTCTTCAGCTCATAGGCTTTCATTAACATGACCGTGATTTCTTCACGGGTAATCTGTGCAGACGGCTCGAACTTGGTTGCACTTCTGCCGCTCACGATGCCCGCCTTGTAAGCGATAGAAATGGACTCCGCGTACCAAGCAGACGGTGCAACATCAGCAAAGCTAACCTCTCCTCTTGTGGTCAGCCCAAGGGAATGAACGAGCATAGAGGTGAACTCAGCACGCGTAATCGCACGGTTTGGTTCAAACTTGTCTTTGCTAGTCCCTTGAACATACAGCTTGGCCGCCAGTTCTTGGATTGCAGGACTAGCCCAGTGATGGGCTGGCACATCGACAAAGCTCCGTTTAAGCTCCAGCACAGCATATTTACTAAAGTGATTAACTTGTGCTGTCAATACACCATCAGCATAATTCGCAGAGATATATTCCAGCTTACCGTTATCCGCAATATAGTAAATGCCTCCACGCCTCAAATCAAAACCTGCTCCCACTGTCAGGCTTAGCGTAATGGGTTGATCGAACGCAGAAAGCGTTTCTGTTGTGCCAGTTTTCGTGGTCACCGACAGACTGAACTCATAGATATCACCCTTGAGTCTAACCTGTGCTTGAGTAGTGCCCTCCGCTGCAGCAATGATCTCATTAGCCTTGCTGCTGAGTGGTGCTAATTTCAGGGTTATAGTGCTATCATCCCGCTGACCTTCCGGTAGCTTGCTCTGCAACTGGCGGATCAGATCGGCAGGCACCTTCATGGAGAACTTACCGGACTTCAGAACCAGTGTGTGATTCGCCAACTGACGAACTACATCAGAGGATAATTGTATCTGCTGTGTATCTCCCTTAATCTCCACGATGACATTACCAGATGCACTATTCACTTTCAGCATCTCTGGTGTAAGGATTAGAGTGCCCGCGCCATTCTCTTGGTCTACAATGCTACCAGGAGTACCGTTGTTGTTACCCGGATTCGCAGGAACTTCAGGATTTCCCGGTTCTACAGTTGGGGCCGCTTTGACTGTAACTTCTGCCGTAGCTTTGAAGCCGCCGTCTACTGTTTCCACAGTAATTGTGGTTTTCCCAGCGTTTACAGCTGTTACCGTTCCATATACTACAGTGGCTACAGACGTATCGCTCGAAGTCCAGTTCACCGCTTTATTCGCCGCCTCTTCCGGAGATAGCGTAGCCGTCAACTTTCCGGTTTCACCAGCGGTCAATGTTAGCTCTGTCTTATCCAGCTTTACACCTGTTACTTTCTTTGGAGCGGCCGTTAATTTTACCAGTTTCGATTCAGTCGGTTGCAAGGACAATGCGAGTGTTCCTGAAATCGTCGAAACCTCTCCCGTCCATAGGTCTTGCATCGTGTACGATTCCGCTGCGTCCAGTCCAGCGCGACCGAGATTCACTGTTTTATCTGCAGAAGCATTGGCGCTGTAGTTGAATACGGCTAGATAATAATCGTTGCCGTCTTTCATCACAAAAGTATCCGCTGCATTGGCATTCGTATTTCCTTCCAGCGGCTTGAACACTTTTCCTTTTAACGCTAATTCAAGAACCTCCTTGTTGTTAAACAAGGCAGTCATGTATTCTTGTGCTTTTGGATCGTTAACATCATCAGAGCCGAGAAGTACGGTACCGGCGATGACGCCAGAGTTCATGCGGCTGCGAGCTTCAGTTAAGCTGGAAGCACGGGCCAACGCCAAATGATCGGGATCCGTATAGGTGTAGATCGTGCCATTTTGCCAGAAGCCATAAGTCAACGAATTCAGCATGTACTCCGTTTCATTGATCTTACCGTAGGTATCGCAGGAAATACGTCTGCTGTGTGCATATTGACTTGGAAAGATTGGCGCAATAGATGCGCTAATGAACATTTTTCCATCCAAACGTTCGTTCACATAACGCATTCCTTCATTATAAGCTTGAATCCCTGTCGTTACGGTTGAATCGAAATGTTGTCCCTCAAGCGAACCGTGCGTCAAGAAATCCAATTTGATGAAGGTAAAGCCCAGAGCCTTAAATTTGTCCAAAAAATAATTCATGCGCAGCTTAGCACCTGGATGTGTCACATCCAGAGGAAAAGCCCCATCCAGCGTCGGCAGCGGTTTACCCTCAGCATCTTTGAGGACAATATCGCCATACGTATACTTATTGTCGGTACCCTCTACCGGCTGGCTCATATTGTTGCCCCAATAGACAAATGGTGCCCAATAGATACCTGCATGCTGACCATTACCCTTAATGACTGATACAGCGTCAGCAAGCTGCTTATCATTCAAATTGTCCCAATAGGAATCCATATTAATAAATACATTACCGTTATTATTGAAATCATTTAGGTGCTCCTTATAATAATTGGAGACATCCACAACGTCTTGGTATGAAAGTGTACCTTCGTAAGCTCCCCAGCTGTTAAAGCCAACCGGCACGCCTTGCGGCAACTCAGGATTCAGCAACAGTGGAGGTGTGATGATCGCATTAGCTTTTCCGTATTCCTCAAGTCCTGTGCGGTAATCACTGAATGCCCCCACCATAATCAGCGGCGAAGACAATTCTGCGCCTGTAAGGATGCCATGAGGTTGTGTATCTCGGGTAACATCACTTGCAGCGCCGCCATAAACCACCAGTTCGTTGAGCCGATTAGAAGAACCCTTCCAGTCGATCCCAGTCTTCCACGTATCATGAGTGACCGACCCTAGCACAAGGCCGCTGCGTGTCGAGTTATTAAAGATAGTCGTCATTTCATAGCTGGTATCCGCTCGGTTCACAGATTGAGATTTATAACGAATCCAAGCATCATTGTCAAAAGGAACGGTCAGCACTCGGTTATCTGCACTGGCACCGATATCTACTCCACCTGAACGTTTTACGGTAATAGGTGACATATAATTCGTCTGTAGCGCCGTATCGTTAACGGCATCCAGACGAGTTAAGAAATACTTCTGATCGTCATAAAACTTGTAAACCTGTTTGAGTGTTGGCTGTCCAGCTGAGGTGTGAACAAAAGTAAGCTCCACTCCTTTACCGAAGCCATCTTGAATTTCTACCGGAGCACCAGCACTTGTATGATTCTCATAGTTTTTAGTTTCAACGAGAGTCTCACCGAGTTTAATGCTGCTATAGATTCCTTGCAGCTTCTGACCATCCGTCCATTTGTAGCTTGCATATCCAGACTTCGTATTATAAGACACTTCATATTGTCCATTCGATACGAGTGTTCCATAAGTATATTCGGTAACGGTGATGGCCCCGTAGTTATTCGAAGTCCCTGGTGTCCCCAGATCACCCTCCTCTTCAACTGGAGGATTAGGATCTGTACCCAATGCCGGTTCTACAATAATTCGATCCAGATCTGGCGCATACCAGTTGCCGTCTGAGAATTTGATTGTATTCTCGCCTTCGTTCAGGGGCAGGGTAAGCTCATATGTGAGAGCTGTATCCCAGTCCGGCGTCTTAGGCAGCTCATAATATTGTTCAACTCCGCCATTGGCGCTTACATAGAAACTGCGTGGGTCTCCTGAAAAGTATGCTACCGTGATTCGGTAATCACCTGGCATTGGAGCTGTAATCTTGTTGAAGGTTATAGAGCTACCTCCATTCAGGTACCCTACCTTCTGACCGCCAGAAGCATTCGGGCTATCGCCAACTCGTGCTTCTCCAGTTAAATCATTGACCGGAGACTCCGCTTCATAACTGATCGTATACGGAATGACTTCAATCCGGTCGAAATCTGGAGAGTACCAGTCATGATCCGAGAAAGTGATCGTGTTCAACCCTTCCTGCAGGGAGGCTTCTACATCATAAGTCCCTACCGTATCCCAGCTTGCTGTCTTTGGCAGATCAACCAATTCATCCTGTCCATCATTCACCTGTATATAGACAGGCCGCTGGTCACCGGAAATATAGGAAATACGGATCAAATACGTTCCCGCTGCCGGCACAGTGACATTTGTGAACTGTAAAGTACTGTTTTTATTCATATCCTTTACAATTTTGCCACCGGAACCAACGCTGCTGTCCGCTATTTTGGCGTTGCCTGTAATTATATTTTCAGGCGCTTCGGCTTCTATGATTGCACCATGCAGCTTCTCCTTCCAGTCGCCTCCAGATCCTTCACCTGGTTCGCTGTCGTCCAGTCCACGAATTACGATCTTGTCGATGTCTGGAGAATACCAGTTGTTGTCATCAATCAGGATACTGTTCTCTCCAGCATTCAGCGGAAGTGTCACATCATAAGCTCCCACCGTATCCCAATCCACTGTCTTGGGTGGTTCTTCAAACTGCTTATCGCCGCCATTGGCACTGATATTGAATGGCCGCGAATCGCCAGAAAAATAGTATACTGTAATTTTATAATTCCCACTCACACTTACAGTCACATGATTGAACTGCAAAGTGCTTCCTTGATACATGCCTCCGACTTTCTGCCCCCCGGAAGCCGCTGGGTGTTCAGAAATAGAAGCATTGCCAGTCATAGCATTTCCATCAGCTTCAGCTTCATAGGTAGTATTCTCCGTATCATCGGCATAAACCGTACTGACAAGCTGACCGCCACTGCCTATTACCAAGCAGATGATGACAAAGAACAAAAATCCTCTTTTCATTGCTTTCCCAAACATTTAATCCCTCCGTTTGTAGGTCTCCTTGCACTTTTGTGATATTCGGGCTATATCTGTCCATCAAGTCATCAAAGGAGTTGGTTAAGAAGCATCTTGAAAGCGCTACCGATTTTCGATGAACTAAAACTCCTTTGATTGCCTTGATGAATGAAGCCCCTCACATGTGCTAGTTATAATACATGCTTAATTGTAAAAAGCAGAGTGATTAATATCCATATCGCAAGTTTACTATTCGTAAGGGAAAGTAACTTTATTTCCTATTTGCCGAACTGAAGCGCTGCACAATCATAGACTCTTCCTGTACTCGTTAGGTGTAACGCCTTGGTTCTTCAGAAATAGGGAGATAAAATAAGACGTGCTTTCGTAACCGACTCTTTGAGCGATATCCTGAATTTTGAGCGAGCCGTCAGCCAGCAACTCTGTAGCCTTACCGAGCCGGATACGTGTTAAATAATCATGAATCGTGATACCCGTCTTATCTTTGAAAATGGAGCGTAAATAGTTGGGCGACAAATAAACCTGATCAGATAAGCTATTGATCGTAATCGGCTGATCAAAATTCTGGTCGATCATACTGCGGACCTTGTGAACTAATTTCGTGTTTTTGTCCATAAGACGCTCACCCAGCAAGCTCATGGCATTGCCGGCAGTGCCCAGGATCAAATCCTCAATCTCATTTAAAGTCAATGCATTATAGATGGAATGATATAACTCCGCCCGTTTAACCCCTTCAGGAACAGGTTGATGCAGTTGCTCCAGCAGCTCATCGACAAGATCAATCGCCCATTCGCAGATATTTTTTTTCTTGATTCTTAGTTGGGCTAGTCCCTCGAAATACTGATGCAACTTCTGTGCAGCTTGCTCGAAATCTAGCTGATTGATAGCTTCAAACCACTCTTTTCTATTAAAAGGTGGCACATGCTCACTATCGAACTGGTTTGAAATCGCCAAGGCATGAATAATTGAACCCGTCCCTTTATAGAAACGCTCATTCAGGATTTCACGCGTCTGCTTATACAGACAATGTACCTCTGTTAATTCGGTTTCCTGCGCACCGACTGCCGCCGTCACTGTGAAATCCAGTCCGCTTCGGATAGCCGTTGCCAAATCCTCCCACGCATAATACCCAGGCTGTTGGCGTGCTTCCATAAATACACCTACCTCCCCATCTTTGTAGGGCACAAATACCGTCTCTATATTCTTTGACTTGAAGAAATGATCCAGAAAAGCTACCAACCGGTTCTTACAATCCTCCAGACTCTGCTGTTCTCCCTCTGCCTCAATCGGATCGATACTGAACAGCGCCATTGTGTAGCGATTCCTCTCAGACTCACGGGTAAGCTTGCAATAGCTGGTCGCCAGATCAGCGGCATGTTCCGCATTTTTTTCATAGGAAAGCTCCTTAAGAAGGTTCGTTTTAGCCGCCTCCATGGAACGCTTCTTCATTTGAACTTCCTCACAGCGCTGCTTCACCTTTGCGATAACGCTTCCAATTTCATTCAAGTCGAGGGGCTTCAGTAAATATCCAACAGCACCTACATTTAATGCCGATTTTACATAGTCGAATTCGTCATGCCCAGTCAGGAACATTAACTGCATCCAGTCATAGCTCTCATGTATTTTTTTAGCCATTTCAATACCGTTCATAATCGGCATCTGGACATCTGTAAGAATAATATCAGGTCTAATGGCCTCTATCTTCTCTAGAGCCTCTCTACCATTACTCGCAGTTCCGACCACATAAATACCCATTTCTTCCCAGCGGATATAATCTCTCATCATCTCAAGGCCTATTTCTTCATCATCAACTAGAAAAATACTATACACGGATGTCCCCTCCTCTTTGTTGTCTGCTTTTTGTTTCTTCTATTATATTCTTTTCCCCTTAGGCTACTATGGTCCAAATAAATGAAAGTTATTTTCAGGCATGAATCGTTAATTTGCAGATATCGGCAAAAGGGCTATCCGGTCCATAACAGACCGGATAGCCCTTTAATTATGCGCTAATCACCTAGCATAATTAAAGCGGGGATTCATATCCCCCCCGCTGAATCATTATGCCAACTCTAACTGACTGTTAAAATAGTAGCTTCCTCCTATTTCGCCTTGAACAGTAGCTCTTCTATCTCCCAGCCGAAGTGTCACGTTTCCTGGCGAGTAGGTACGGACCCTTGCTTCCACCAATTGACCAGTGTCCCAAGCTACATCAACCTCAGCATTTCCTTTGGCCCGCAGTCCTGATACCGATCCTGTACCCCATGCCTTTGGAAGCGCAGGCAGCAGATGAATCTCACCCTCATGGCTTTGCAGCAGCATCTCGGCAATAACAGCCGTCCCCCCGAAATTCCCATCGATCACAAAAATATTGCATTCCGCTCCTCCAATGCCCGATTTGGAAAAGCTGAATAAATTATCGAAACTGAGTCCACCAATCAAATGAGAAATATGATTAAAGGCCTTTTCCCCGTCATACAATCTGGCAAAGCCGAGACCGAACAATGCGGCGGTAAATTCCACATCCTCCAGTTCTTCCTGAACCATCCGGTTCTCAAGTGTTACTCTCACCGCAGCGCTAAGTTCAGGTGTCTTACCTGGTGTGATCTGATTACTTGGATATACCGCGAACAAATGGGCCAAATGCCGATGCTCCGGCTGCGCTTCCTCGTAGTCCTCGAGCCACTCTTGCAGCTGCCCTCTCTTGCCGATCTGAAACGGTGGCAGCTTGGATATCGCTTGCTCCAGCTGCTCCTGTAGTTCCTCGTCCGTATTCAGTAGTTTCGCAGACTTCAAACAGAACTCAAAAAGGTCTTTCACCAGCATCTGATCCATAGTGGTACCCATTGATAGCTGCTGTGCGCCATCGCTGCTATCCGCAGGATAGAAATGATTCTCCGGCGAGTTCGAAGGTCCGGTCACCAGCCAGCCGTATTTTGGATGAATGGTCATATAATCCAGGAAGAATGCTGCGGCTTCTTTTAGCACTGGATAGGCCTGTTGCTCCAGAAATACACGGTCCTGACTGTATTCATAATGCTCCATCAGATGCGTCGCAATCCATAGTCCACCTGTAACGTTCAGCCCCCAAGATGTCTCCCAGCCCGGAGCCGTGAAGCCCCAGACATTCGAGAACACATGTGCTACCCAGCCTTTGCTGCCATAGAAATCGCGAGCGCTTGACTTTCCAGCCTGAGACAAATCCTCAATATAGCGCATTAATGGTAAATGACTATCCCCAAGATTTACGACTTCAGTCGGAAAGTAATTCATTTGCGTATTGATGTCCAAATGATAGTCACAGCTCCACCCCATACGGCAAGCCTCGCCATCATTCCATATTCCCTGTAAATTCAGCGGTAACGGGGAGTCTGCCCGAGCTCCAGCAATAGTCAGGTAACGTCCGTACTGCAGGAACAACGCGAACAACTGCGAATCCTCCTCCTGGCCTTGTGCCAGTAATCGAATACGCCTGTCAGTCGGCAGATTCGCCTTCCCAGTGGTACCTAATTGGATATCCACCTTACCATATTCTTGCTCATAATCTTCGATATGATCTTCTTTTAACTGTGCATATCCTTTAATCAAAGCCTGCTGTAATGTGCTGCTACTCTCCATTTCCCACTCCGAGTTACTACGATTGTAATCAGTGCTGACGGCAAAATAAATTCGCGCCTCATTGGCTCCGGCAATTCTCAATTGACCGTCCCCTCTGTACATCGTACCACCGGAAATGCTTACCTTAATTTGTCCCTTTGCCCATACCCCGCAAGTGCCATCACTATGCACATTCTCTGTGGCTTGTCCTCTGAATTCAATAGTGTCATCATTCACGACTTGAGTCGTAAACGACTTTGAACCACCCTCCAGACCGATCGTAAAGGATACACCTCCCGGTTCATCGCTCCAAATTCTTGAGACCACCAGATCATCAGCATGAGAGGCAAAAATCTCACGATGCAGCGTTGCTCCTCTACTTTGAACCACTGTCTGAGCCACCGCACAGGTCAAATCCAGCTCTCGCTCGATAGCCGCTGCTGACCCGGAATCCCTGTCCTGTTCTGCAAAGCCAATGACAACCTCGCATAAACCAAGGTTCGTACCGAAATTTCGTTTCTTCGGCTGCAGATGTTGTTTAGCTAGACGGTCACCTTTGTTATAATCGCCAGCAAAGAAGTACTTCCGCATCTCTTCCAGCGCAGCTTTGCCTCCGAAAGGAGCAGGCTCTGACTCCGCTTGACCCGACCAGTAGGTAACCTCGGTCATGTTCCATACCTCACGGTACGGAGCAGCTATCACTACTGCACCTATTCTTCCATTGCCCAGTGGCAATCCTTGTGACCAATCCGTTGCAGGGGTAGAATACCATAATCTAAAATCGCTCATTTTATTTTCTCCTGTCCATAGTAGAATCTGTGCAATCGCGTTAACCCTCTAAAAACGTTGTTAAATAATCCGCTAAATAGTGTAAACCTATTCATAATTCCATCTCTTTCATGATGAATCATTCTTTCTTAAACCTATCCAATATGTTGCGGATTCATTGTATTTATCGTACCATTTGGATGAACCACTGTCTTTGTTGACCCGTTCGATTATTTGACGATTTGTACGGTAAGATAAGAAAAGAGGGGCCACATGAATAAACTATCTGAAATAACTCCGTATGTCGGCGCAATCATGCCTTATGTGTACGACGGCAGCAGCAATGAGCATCTGAGAGTCGGTAATGCATACGCGTTCCACTTGTTTACTGATGGCCCTGGTGAGATGGAGATCGACGGAATACGTTATCCGATTGAACGGAGGACGCTTGTCTTTCTCCGTCCCGGTCAACCCCATGCTTTTCATATCATGTCTTCTCATCCACTGTCGTCCTACAACATCTATTTTGATTTATGGGACAACCGCACTCCAGTATCTAATAACCTTTCATTTATCCACGCCCCTGAAGGCTTACATTTTGAAAAAAAAGCCACCGAAGCACCCTGTGCCGAGCTGAACGAGTTGCCTTGCGTATTTCCACTAGCTAAATATCCCCTGCTATACGATAGTCTTGTGATGATTGCCAAGTCTTACAATGACGCGCTGTTCTATCGTAATGAGACGGCCAATAGTTATCTGTACGGCTGGATCTTGAGCTGGTATAACGCCCTCCATCAGCATCAGCCAAGTGATTATCGTATTGTCCGCCTGCTCGAATATTTGAACACCCACCCCGAGCGTGGTAAATCTATCGAAGATTGGGCACAGTTCTGCGGGCTCAAGCGGACATATTTCCATGAGCTATTTCTACGGGAGACCGGAATGACGCCACGCGTCTATCATCATCATTTAGTCATGAGGCGGGCGGCAGGGCTGCTTCTGGAAAGTGAGCTTAGTGTGACTGCGATTGCTGAGAAGCTGGGCTATCCTTCCATCCACCCCTTCTCCAGACATTTCAGTACCTGCTACGGCATTAATCCCACACAGTACCGCATTCATCCACAAAGCCGAATACGAAGGTAAGACTTCAATAAAAAGAATACGCGCTACCCGCGAGAAGCGGTTGCGCGTATTCTTTTTTCAATGTGTATAATCAGTTCTACTTTGCCGTTAATTTGAAGATTTTGGACTCTGCCGGTTCGAGCATAACCGCAAGCTCTCCCGCTGCTTGCCCTTGTGTGCCTTCCCATAGATCAAGCAGTTGGTAAGCTACTTGACTATTCAGTCCTGCACGCTCTAAAGAGATCGATTTATGAGCGGAATTCGCAGCATCATAGTTGAAGACCGCAAGATAGAATACATTGTCTTCTGCATCTTCAAGTACGAAAGCATTGGAAGCTTGCTTGCCAAGATCCCCTTCGACAGGGCGGAAGGTCTTCCCTAGGCGGGCGATATTCATAATCTCTTTATTGCCCAACCACGCTTTGGCCCGGGTGGCTGCTTCTTCTTTTCGGAAATCATCTCCTAACAGCAGCACCGTTCCAGCGATGACTGAAGCGGTCAGCCGACTCCGACCTTCATGCCAGCCCGTGGCATCTTGGTTATGGCTCTTGTACAGCACGGAATGATCCGGGTCATTGTAACGATATAAGGTATGGCTCATCCACCAGCCATGTGTCAACGAATTCAGCAAATATTCTGTATCGTGCAGTGTACCGAAGACGTCACAGGATACCCGGCGGCTATGTGCAAAGGCATAAGGGAACAATGGCGCGATGGATAGATTGATAAAGAACGGCCGACCGATCACCTCTGGTGAGAGCTTGTTCTGCAAGTAAGTCATCCCATAGTGATATGCCGCAATTCCCGTCGTAATCTCCGGATTGTAATGTTGCCCTTCCAGTGCACCATGCGCCAAGAAGTCGAGCTTGACATACTCGAAGCCTTCCGAGATGAATTTATTCGTGTACCAATCTATTCTTTGCAGGTTGCCTGGATGTGTCGGGTCAATGGCCAGCCCTCCATCAACATCCGGCAAAATTTCTCCTTCGCTGTCTCGCAGCAAGATATCACCATAAGCGTATTTGCCGTTTGTACCTTCCACGAGATCCCCAAACTGAGCCGGACTTCCCCAGAAGGCAAAAGGCGTCCAGTAAGTTCCCGGTCTATGACCGTTCTCCCGAACCAGGTCCAGTGCATTCTTCATTTCTTCTGGTGTGAAATTGTCCCAGAAAGCATCAAAGTTGATGTACAGTGTGTCCTCATTCTGGAATCCTAGCGGCTGCACTTCATTTTTCAGAAAATTACTGGTGGACGTATACAGATCGTAATCAAGCTCAGCCATTGCCGCAGACCAGCTATTCCAGCCGATAGGAACGCCGCCATCCCATGACAGAGGAGCCTCTATCCAGGTATTAGCCTGACCGTATGCTTCAAGCCCTTTTCTATAATCATCATAAAACCCTACGAAAACGAGCGGTGACTCTACCCGTGTTCCTTTCACATAACCATGTGGCTGGGAATCGCGGGTCATTTCACTTACAGCGCCGCCGTAAAGATCCAGCTCCTCGATCCCTCCGCTCCGTTCGCTTTTGATACGAATCCCTGTCTTCCACACCTTGTGCGTAATAGAACCCATAATAATTCCCTGCCGGCTTTCCGGCGCGAACAATGCAGTTACTTCATAGCTTTCCGTATCCATCGGCGGCTTCACTACTGTATATCTGACCCACTTGTCGTTGTCGTACGGCACACGCAGAATGCTTGGTTCTTCGGGTTGCCCTGACTCCCCGCCAAGTGACACCGATTGGGTCTGAAGGACTGCCATCCGGTTTGCCTTGATCTCCTTGTCGCTTGCGCTTGTGATTACGATTTGCATCAACACAAATGATGAAGATTCATAAATATAGAAATGCTGCTCCAGCTGTGGCAGCAGGGACGTTTCGTGCAAAATGACTACGTGAACACCTTTTCCAAAGCCCTCACGAACTACTACTTCCTGAGACTTCAGTGTGTGGCTCTGATAATGTTCTGTATTGTATTCCCGGCCCTGCCAGCGGAATGCGCTGCGAATCCCTTTTATATGAGAAGTGTTTCCGCGGGCAACGGATGCTTCACCCGTCCCGAGATCAATCTCTAGATTCACCTCATCATTGGTTACACGGATAAGAGATGCTGTGTCCGTATTCACTTTTACCGTTGTAGCACTATCAGTTAGCATGATTTGCCTCCTTGTTACTGCGTTTTGGACCTTGAAGGCGGCAGGCTCTGTACCTGTGTCCCCCAAGTATGCCCTCATTATAAAGATCAGATAAAGCGTTTTCTATACAACGATCTACCGATCCATACCGTGATCTAACACAACTCAAGATAAACGCCTTCGGTATCCTTTTAAGGACGGTAAGCATTTACTCAAGAAATATTCAGGTTGAACAAGAAGAAGCGCCTATGCTAAAAATACTGCTTACGCTTAACCATTTCGCATCTTTCGTATCCACACTCCGTTTCCCTCTTACTCACTCTGCGATAATAGTGTTTTTCAGTTGCCACACAGGTCCACATATTTCCATTGCCGCTATAGATCATTTTGTGAATCCCTGTGATAGCTAGAAGAGATAGATTAGGGAAAATCTCCCTAAAAAAAGCCAGAAAACACTATATTCCAATGAAATGAGGGAATTCCTCCCTAATAACGAGAGTGAATTCCAAATTCACCACCAGATCTGATGAATTTCAGGGAGAAATTCCCTGATTGTTAGTCTTGCGAGCAGAAATCTCCGAATTTCAGGGAGTTTTTCCCTAGTTGTTGATCAGCATATATTCGTACAAAAAAAAAAAAAA
>NZ_NFVA01000245.1 GCF_002264395.1 Paenibacillus sp. VTT E-133291 | reverse complement strand
TAACGGAGGTGGACGTATAATGGCGCTATTAACAGTCGCAGATATTAACGCAACCGTCCGCTTAATCGTTCCGGGATTTACCGTAGTTGGTAACGAGTTTACAACGGCAAATCCGGATGATTGCGCTTATACGCGGATAACGGGCGGACCACCACCGAAAGAATGGTCGTCCGTTGCTTATCCGTCATTTCAAGTCGTCATTCGCGCGAAGTCATCCGCAACGGCAGAAGCGAAGGCAAACGCAATATTCGAAGCGCTCCACGGTAAGGCGGAATTTATGATCGGAACTACGCGCGTCGTTAAGTGTCTGGCGGACCAGTCGGCGCCGTGGTATCTCGGGCCTGACGCGAATAACCGAGCGCTATATTCTATTAACTTTACGCTAACCACATCGTTATAAACGCAGGGATGTCCGTTATCAGGCGGCTCTTTTTAGTACGTCCAAAATAAG
>NZ_NFVA01000085.1 GCF_002264395.1 Paenibacillus sp. VTT E-133291 | reverse complement strand
CTACTGTCTACTATGATGGGAGCATATCATGGGCAACTCTGCGTCTTTTTTTTGCTGGAGATTAAATCCATTCTTCTTTTAGCAAAGATTTGAGAAGCTCTACGTTAGCTGCCCCAAGCTTGTTAGAGATTTTTTGCTCTAATTCGATTTTGGTGATCATCATTCTTTGATTGCATTCAATCCCCTTCTGGGTAAGGATGATGTTTTTATCACGTTGATTTCCTTTGACTTGGGCGGCTTCCACATAGTTACGGGATAACAGTCCTTGAATGCTCTTATGCGTACCCTGTCTTGAAATATGAATAATTCTACTGATTTCCGAGATCGAGAGCATTTGATGTGTTTCAAGAACTGCTAGGATATGGGATTCAGTCTTGTTGATTTGGTCAGGGTCTTGGTCGGTCACTATTTTACGTAAGGCTAGATGCTTCTCGCTGAGTAAATCAATTAGATTCATTTCTTGCAGATGGTTATCCATGTGAACACTCCTAAATCATCGCTCGTTAATCCAAGTATAAGTCATATATATTTATTGTCAACTTGGTTGACTTAGTTTAAGGCACTGTGATATTGTAATCCGAGTTGACAATATAACAATACTAAGGGAACACTAAGGAGTCTGAGAACAAGATGGGAAGAAACAAAAAAGAAGCATTATTATTTACATTCATCATGTGTGCTTTGATGGTGCTGGGTATGAGTATTTACAATGTAGCTCTGATGGAGGGCTGGTCAGGTACATTAGTTAAAGATGTTATCATCGGCTACATACCTGCGTTTGTAATTGCATTTATTCTGGATGTTTTTGTTGTAGGTAAAGTTGCGAAAGGGATCGCATATAAGCTGGTAAAAGAGAATGATCCGATGATCAAAAAAATCATGTTCATCTCCTTTTTTATGGTAACCGGAATGGTGCTGTTTATGTCCTTCTATGGCGCAGTTCTTCATGTAGGGTTCACCTCGGAACTACCGATGGCTTATCTGTCTGCAATAGGTAAGAATTTCATGGTTGCACTTCCACTGCAAATTCTATTAGTCGGGCCTCTTACACGATTTATATTTGTGAAAATTACTCCAGCTACTGCATAGAGAATGTTTACATCACCATTACGCAAATCTGCAGCGACTCGTAAAGAAATAGCTCGAGTGTTAGCGAAGCTGTTAAAGCTGAGTCAATCATAAGCTATCATCGTATTTCTTGATGAGGATAAAAACGCTCTCCAATGCCATGATGGGCAAAGGAGAGCGTTTTGTTCTATGCTTTCTTTTTTATAGGTTCGAGCAGATTTAATACATACTCATTTCAGCTACCCTTGGGACTATCGTTACCTCTTTCTTAATAAAGCGGTGATATGGATAGCAAGGATTGCGAGTTCATCATAAATCCGCCAACCCGAGCTAGCTTCACGGTGACTTTCAAATAATCCTTGTGCTTCCCAGTGTGACGCAACGTCCGACTCTTCAGCTCGATTTGTGTAGAAAGCTTATCAATGGTACAAATCCACTCATAGACAACTTCTGTTCTAAAGATTGATAAGGCGCGCTATGAGAAGTATTTTAGCACTTAACGTTACGTCAATGGCAATAGGATAGTTGTGAACGTGTACTCGACAAAATTTACATTTCTCATACAAAACTGTGTCCGGTATTTAATGTACAGCTTCTACAATTTAGATATTAGTAAAAAGTACCTATTGCCATATGAGGCTTTATACGGAGGATGATATTGTTGAAGGCTAGGTCTATGCATCTATCAATGAAGTGGAAGTTGATCTTGAGTTTTTCTGCCGTGGTACTATTCTTTCTAGGGGTAGCGCTATACCAAAATTATAAAATCAATCAAGTAGAAATCTCTATGGAAACACAAAAAATGGAGATGGAAAAAAGAATTACAGTATCCAGCATTACTCAACTGCTTCAAGAAATGAACGGTGTGGAAACCTCTCTAGCAGGTTCTAGCGATTTAGAGTTTACCCAACCCTTTAAGGACAAACAGACAAAATTAATGGAACAATTGGGTAAAGTGGAATTTGAGGCAGATTCGCCAGCGTCTAAGGAGTTAGAACAGCTACGTAATCAAATTGGAGGGTATACGGGTTATTTTGACGGATTAGTGAATACGATACAGGACGAGCAGCTTGATCCCATGGCCGTACTGGAACGAATAGATGAATTACATACGAAAGCATTGGCTATGAATAAAGAGATGCTGGAGACTAATGAGAAACTATACATCGCAGCAGCAGAGAACGCAGAAAGAGCCCAAGATTATTCTTTTGATTTGTTAAATCTGACCAGTTCTATGGGGACTTATGCCGCATTATTAGTATTTGTTTTCACACTTGTTATTGCGGTTATGCTTATTCGGTCCTTTCTGAATCCTATAAATAAGTTGCAAGCGGCTCTACGTAAAATTGCTGAGGGTGATTTGCGGCAGCAGATTAATTCGCCATATCATGATGAACTTGGAAGTTTAAGTCATCATTTTGACCATATGGTGTTGCGGGTACGAGAGATGCTTCAGCAGACTCAATCCGTAGCTTCTTCGCTCGCGACTTATTCGCACTCTTTTCAACAATCTTCATCGATTACCGCTCATACGAATCAAGAAATCGTAAGCACAATACAGGAAATCTCTGTAGGCGCTGAGCAGCAAGCCGGACAATCTGAGCAGAGCGCAAGCTTGATTCAGGAACTGGAACGGGAAGTTAATGAAATTACGGAATATACCGAGGTTATGCTCTCAACAAGTCAAACCGCTAATCACAATACACGGAAAGGTTCAGAATCGGTCATTGCTTTGCGAGAGGTATCAGAGCACTCCCGTGAGTCTGTGAATAAAGTATATCTTGCTTTAACCAAATTGAGCGACCAATCGAAGGATATCTCCAGAATTACCAAATCGATCACAAACATTTCAAACCAGACCAATATTCTCTCTCTAAATGCAGCGATTGAAGCAGCGCGGGCGGGAGCTTATGGAAAGGGCTTTGCCGTCATAGCTGATGAAGTGAGACAATTATCTGATCAGACCAAAGAATCCTCCGTACATATCAGTCAGATTATTAACGAACTGCAAGCAGGGATGGATGAATTCCAGCAATATATGCTGGAGACCAAAGGAAACCTTGAAGAGCAGGATCAAAAAGTGGCAGAAACGTTGTCTTCATTTGAAGCGATAGATGAATCGATCGTTGAGATTAGTAAGCAGATTGGGCAAATCCATGACAAGGTAGATATGACACAGACTATGAATCGTAGACTCGCAGAGTCTGTTCACAACGTGGCATCCATTGCTGAGGAAACTGCGGCAGGGGTTCAGGAAGTGAATGCCTCTAGCGTGCAACAGGACAACGCGATCCACGACATTGCCCGTCAAGCCGTTGAGATTAATGAGATTTCACAAAAATTATTCAAGGAAATCAACGTCTTTAAGATTAATTCGGACATAGTAGACGAGATTATCGCTGGGGATGACAGTGACTCACCTGGCGATGAAACGCCTGAGGAGCGCTCTTATTTGACAATCTCCGCATAGGGGAAGGTTTGATTGACTGCCCGCACATCGGAGCGACTTGATTCACTAATTCTGTAACGTAAAAGGTAGCTTAGAGGGGAGATCCTTCTAACTACCTTTTTTTGTGCGTTAAGTGTATTCAATACAGCTATTAAAGGATGTGATCTCCTCTATGTGTGTTTAGTTGTACTTTGTGCAGTTATTTCTCCGAGAAATGGCTGTCAGTGGTGTTTAGCTAGTCTTTAATTGCACTGAATACAACTAAAGTCGAACATAAACTTGGCCGGCCTGATTTAGTTGTATAGCGTGCAGTTAACTGAACATTTGCAGAGGTTTTGTACAATGTAAAAGCTGCTCCTTCATAGAAAAATCTACTAAGGGACAGCTTTTTTGTTGCGTAGATGATGAGTGAGTGAAAGGGGTCTATTAAGGTGCTGACTGTTATTCCTCGTAGGTTTTGTTCAGAGAGCTGACTAGCTCTGGGAACCAGTTCTTTAGATTGAGAAACTTGTACCCCGCCGACTGGGCTTTGGTCGTATCCATAAACCAGGATTGTTCAATTCCGAATGGTGACATATGCTCGTCCGCGGTTTGGCTCTGGATGCTGGCGTGCTTCCCCGTTTCTTCTTCAATCATTGTGAGAATATCCGTAATTCTAATTGTACCGTCTGAGCAGGCGTTGAACGGTCCTGTCATAGTAGAGCTACATCCGAGCCAATATAGGAAATCAGCAGCTTCATCTGAACGGATAAAGGAGATATATGCTCCGGGATTCGGTATACCAATAGGCAACTCATTACGGACATGCTCAATATGAAAATGAAGTCTTCGCGTATAATCATCTATTCCCAGCACAATTGGAAAGCGAACCGCGGCGACTGGGAAGGTGGCCTTCTGCATAAAGACAGCTTCCGCCAGTCTTTTTCCCTCTTGATAGGTAAAATCATTTCGCCCTCCGTGGCGGATAGGGTAAGCTTTAGGATCGAAAATGTCCTCGGTCAGCGCTTCTTCGCTGAAATCATAGACGGATAAACTTGAGGTGAGAATATACCGTTTCGTTTTACCATCAAAAATCCGGCATGCCTGATCCGCTTCGTCCGGTGAATAACAAATATTATCGAACACGACATCCCATAGTGTATCTCCTACCGCCTGAGCGAGCTCGTTGGCTTGGAAACGGTCCGCATGGATCCGGTGGATGCGATCTCCAAAGGAATCGCTAGTTTCCCCGCGTGTAAGTATCGTTACGTCGTTTACGGAATCCTGTAGTAATCGTTCAACTAACCTTTTTCCAAAAAAGCGCGTGCCGCCTAAGATAAGAATTTTTCTCATATCATGCCACTCCTCACCAACTAATGTATATTTATAAGTCTAAATGAAGTCTTCCTTTTAAAAGCAGGGGTGTGCCTAAAGAGTGATAGGTGTTAGGTGATGAATGATAAATGATAAATAAATGATGAATTATGAATTATGCATGAAGGTATGTAAGGAGATTTCATTCGTGTGATTGTACTTTGTGCAATAGAATTTAAACTAAATAAGACAGAGTTTAATTCTATTGCACTCTATACAATCAAAAGATGAGAAATCGCCTTAAAAGTCACTTATATTAAAAATCTATTGCAGATAGTGCAGTAGATTCATTTTTTAGCGTTGATTTCATGGATTCTGTTGCACATTTTGCAACGTCACTAGCTCAAAGCTAAAACATCACCCAACTATACAACTAACTGACCTGACTCACAAAACTTACCTATCTCATCAAACTCACACTTTTCAAAACTAATATTTGTTCGGTTATAACGTAACGTAATGTGCTTCATTTAGCTAAGTGTAGTCCAGTATTACGAAATAGCGTCACGAAAGGCTAAGCCACCATCCGCATTCCTGGCTCGGAATAGTTCCAGCCCATAGAGCTGAATCCGTCAGATTGGAAAGGCTGAACGCTCTGGAAGCTTTGGAAGCTTTGGCTGGACACGGCCATAACAGTTTCTTGACTTTCATCCGCAAGGACAAGCTCAATCAGCTCGGCGATTTGCCCTTGTTCATAGGCGGACGCAAGGCGATTCAAGGCAATCTGTAATTCCGTATCCTGCACAATGGAGGGTCCGGTAGATTGAAGAAGCTCTTGTCTGACTGCAGGGAGAGCTTGCCGGGCGCGATGCAGAGCAGCTTTGATGGCTCCTTCTGTGGTGTCGAGTATTTTCGCAGCTTCGAGTCCGGAGTGCTCGAAGACATCGCGAAGCAGGAAGACCGCTTGCTGTAGTGGAGACAGATGCTTCTGTAAGGCTTGAAAAGCAGCCTCAATCTCAAATAAACCATACCCTGCTGCTTCCTCTGTCCGTGGTTGATCCATTTCCAGCACCCGTGACAACGTGGCTTTTCGCCGCATAATATCTGTCCAGGTATTTCTGGCAATCCTCAGGAGTAGCGCCTCAGGATTTGGATGATTCGTTAGCGAGCTGAAATTCGTACGACTTGTATGATCTGTATTGTTGTTCATTTGACTTGTATCGTTCATATCATCGCTCTTCAGCTTCGAATGTTCGGAAGTCTTCATATAGCCCAGTGCTTTGACCCACGTATCCTGAACCAAATCTTCGGCTTCCCACGGGGATTGTGTCAGTGCAAGGCAATACCGCTTCAGGGTCATTTGCAAACACATGGTATGATTCTCATCCGGTTCATGGCCGGCGTTAAGCTTCTCAAGGCTGATCACTCTGCATAACCCCTTTTCCGGTAAAGTGATTTCGGTTACTTCTAATAATAAACGAATGAGCTCGAAAATAAGATACGCAATCATAAAAATAATATTTTCCCCACATCCCGTATCCTCTCCAAAGACTAATCCGTTTACAGGGTAGATTTCAAAATAATATTAACGGATGGAGGTCAGATACGCATGGCGTACATTCCTTATGTCATTGAACAAACGAATCAAGGAGAGAGATCTTACGATATTTATTCACGGCTGCTAAAGGATCGAATTGTATTTGTCGGGGCGGAGATTGAGGATCAATTGGCGAATAGTGTTGTTGCTCAGTTGTTGTTCTTATCAGCTGAGGATCCAGATAAAGATATACACATGTATATCAATAGTCCAGGCGGGTCCGTAACGGCGGGACTCAGTATTTATGATACGATGCAGCTTATTAAACCACAGGTGAACACGATTTGCACAGGGATGGCGGCTTCCTTTGGTTCACTTCTATTGTTAGCAGGGGCCAAGGGTAAACGTTATGCGCTGCCAAACAGTGAGATCATGATACATCAGCCGCATGGTGGAGCGCAGGGTCAGGCTAGTGATATTGCAATTAGAGCCAAACGTATTTTGAAGCTAAGGGAAGTGCTTGTTCAAATTACAGCGGACCGAACCGGACAAACGGTGGAAAAGGTAATGCAAGATATGGATCGGGATTATTACATGTCAGCTGATGAAGCAGTGGAGTACGGGATTATCGACAAAGTCATCACAAATCTGTAGGACGAAGGAGTGAAGTGAGTGATGCTGGAAGCTTTGCAGGGCAAAGAGGTAACCATTTATTTTGTAGATGGCTCTAACGCTAGAAAAGGCATTTTGGAAACGGTAACTGAGAAGTTCATTAAATATCGGACAGAATTCGAGGAGCTTTATATTCCCATAACTTCCGTCTGTTCCATCACACTAGATACTAAAGGACGGGAACGCGCCCGTGTAGGATTTACACAATAACCATTCTCAGATTTAAAAATAGGGTTAGGGAAGTTTTCCCTAACCCGTACTTTCGCGAATCGCCAAATAATGAGCTACATTTGCATGATGCTGAATACCAGTCTCCCCTTTAATCAGCTTGATTAAGGTCCGGGTAGCAGTCATTCCAATCTCCGTTCCGGAATATTCCACCGAGGACAGCTTGGGACGAACGACAGAAGCAATAAAGCTATTATCGAATCCGAACACCGCAACATCCTCTGGCACCCGAATGCCGTTATCGATCAGAAAATTCATCGCCCCTACAGCTATCCAATCTGTGGAGCAAAAAACCGCAGTAGGCAACTCCCCGCTATCCTTAATCCGGCGCATCGCGTCGCTTCCATCTTCTACAGCCATTCCACTTTCTACTACCCATTCTTCCCTTAAGGTTATTCCTGCATCCATCAGCGCTTGTCGATATCCGCGATAACGAGCACCACCCACCGCATTCTCTCCAGATACCCGGATCATGCCGATACTTTTATGTCCTTTTTGAATCAGATAAGTAACGGCTTCATAGGAAGCGGTGACATTATCCAGATGGACAGAAGGGATCGAATCAATCTGAGAATGTTCTCCGACTAACACGCAAGGTGACCCGGATTTTTGAATAATCTCTAAATGCTCCTTACTCGGAACCGAGCCTACATATATATAACCCTCAGTCCCCATATGGTGGAATAAGTTCAAATAATGAAGTTCACTATTCACACTTCCGTCTGTTAACCCGACCAAAACATCATAACCATATAGCTCGGCGAGATCACGTATGCCAATATTGAAATAATCAAGCACGGTATTACTGTTCTGTGGAATAATGACACCAATCAGAGGTGTATCCGATCTGCCTGCATCTGAACTGATGACATTAGGACGGTAATTCAATTGTTTCATGGCTTCCAATACACGCTTACGAACTTCCTCGTTTACCGGTTTGCTGTTATTGACAACCCTTGATACGGTAGCTATTGAAACGTCAGCCATTTTGGCTATATCTTTAATTTTTACCTTCAAGAATATCACCATAACTTTCCAATCTTGTATTCGTTCTAGAATATATCGCAAGCATATCACGGATAGCTTCAAGAATCCAAAAGATTGTTATTGACCAGGAAAATAAAAGATCCTATAATGATCGCATAGGAAAATAATTTCCTTAAATAAACCCTAAATAGATAGTTTTTAGTCGATAATCTTAAATTTTATGATGAAAATCACTAATTCGTGAATTGAATAGGAAAATATTTTCCTAAGAGGGTATATGAATACGAAGGAGCTGCATACATTGAACAGAACATGGTGGAAAGAAGCCACAGCGTATCAAATTTACCCACGGAGCTTTATGGACAGCAATGGCGATGGTGTTGGAGATCTACAAGGAGTCATCTCAAAACTTGATTATTTACAGGACCTTGGCATCAATGTCATTTGGATTTGTCCTATTTATAAATCCCCGAACGATGATAACGGATATGATATTTCAGATTACCAGGATATTATGGCGGAGTTCGGCAGTATGGCCGATTTCGATCAGCTATTAAGCGAGGTTCATGCACGGGGCATGAAGCTGATTCTGGATCTTGTCATTAACCATACTTCAGACGAACACCCTTGGTTTGTTGAAGCACGTTCAAGCAAGGATAATGCTAAACGTGATTATTATATTTGGAGAGATCCTAAGGACGGAAAGGAACCGAATAACTGGGAGAGTATTTTTAGCGGTTCAATCTGGGAGTTTGACCCCGCTACAGAGCAATATTTCATGCATGTATTCTCCAAAAGACAGCCTGACCTCAACTGGGAAAATCCTGAAGTACGTAAGGCATTATACGGTATGGTCAATTGGTGGCTAGATAAAGGGATTGACGGCTTCAGAGTGGATGCTATTTCACATATTAAGAAAATTTCAGGTCTTCCTGATCTGCCAAATCCAGATCATCTTCCGTTCGTTTCCTCCGGTGCGGGTCATATGAATCGGGAAGGCATTCACGATTTATTACAGGAACTGAAACAGGAAACATTTGATCGTTATGACATTATGACCGTTGGTGAAGCCAGTGGTGTCAGTGTCGATCAAGCGGAAATGTGGGTAGGCGAGGAGCAGGGCAAATTCAATATGATTTTTCAATTCGAGCATTTAGCCCTTTGGAATAAGAGTGTTACAGGTGGCTTGGATGTTCTGCAGCTGAAATCAGCACTTTCGCGTTGGCAAAAAGGTCTTGAGGGTAGAGGCTGGAATGCACTCTTTATCGAGAATCACGACCAACCACGTTCAGTTTCCACTTGGGGAAATGATGGGGAGTATTGGAAGGCATCGGCCAAATCGCTGGCTACGATGTATTTCCTAATGCAAGGAACACCATTTATTTATCAAGGTCAAGAAATTGGAATGACCAATGTACGATTTGATTCGATGGATGATTATGATGATGTGGCGATGAAGAACCTGTATCGTTTAGAGACAGAAGCCGGAAAATCACATGAAGAAGTCATGGAGGTTATTTGGAAGAACGGTCGCGACAATTCTAGAACGCCAATGCAATGGAATGACTCTGAGAATGCTGGTTTCAGCAGCGGCAAGCCTTGGATGAAGGTTAATCCTAATTTCACGGAGATCAATGTGGAGCGTGCGAAGCAGGACCCTGATTCCATCTATCATCATTATAAAAAACTAATCGCACTTCGGGCTGCTAATCCTATTACCGTTTATGGTACCTATGATTTGATCCTGCCGGAGGATGAACGAATCTACGCTTATACTCGTACACTTGGCAATGAGAAATTACTGGTCATGTCAAACCTGACTTCAGAGGAAGCACTGTTCGATCTTCCGTTTGACTTGGAATTTGACTCCAGTGAGCTGCTGTTGAATAACTATGAAGCTGACCCTGCCGAGAAGATTGAGACAGTGGCATTACGCCCTTACGAATCTCGTGTGTATATGCTGGTTAACGCACCAGTAGAGCAAGAGGCAATTCGTGAAAGTGTACCTGCAACAACGGTTTAATTATTTTAATAAACGCAAGAATGCCCCTCGGCCAATGGCTGAAGGGCATTCTTGCGTTTATATCAATTATTTGCTCTGTCCGCCATCCTCCGTAGAAGATAAATCCGGCCGTTGCAGAATATAACTATTAGACATATTCAACAGCCGCTGAACGGCATCGAATTGTTCTTTTGTCGAACCGCCCTCAGTTTCAGATCCATCGATTAGATTATAGTTATTTCCATCATCATAATCGACACCCGTCAAGTACAAGCTTGTGTCATTAATAAAAGAACCAGTGGGAAGAAAATGTCTAACCGGCAGCAGGTTGGTCTGTTGATTCATCAGATCTTCTCCGAAGTGGAGCTGATCCTTCATAGAAATGCCTAACAGATTAGCTACAGTGGGTAAGATGTCAATCTGACCGCCGGTTTGAGTGTACACAGTAGGCTGATCTAAGTCTGGGGCATGAACAATGAAAGGAACATTGAACATATCGGTATATCCATATTCATGCCCGACCATTTCCTCCATTAAAGATTTCTCGTTGCCATCAAGAGAGTACAGTGATACACCTTGATGATCTCCGTAAAAGACAATCACGCTATCTTCCCATAACCCGCTGGACTTCAGTTCGTCTAGGAATTGTCCCATGGCGTAATCCGCATAATTTTGGGCTAAAATATAGTTGCCGACTAAGGTTCCTTCGTACCGCTTAGGCAGCGTCATCTTATATTTTGATTCAGGCATTTTATAAGGGTGATGAGCACTCATAGAGATGACCATCGCGTAAAAAGGATTGTCTTCAGCATCCATTTTGCTTAATTCAGGAACCGTCTTGGCAAACAGCACTTCATCGGAGGAACCAAATGCGATATGATCATCATCTCCATAGAAGGACTGATCGTAGTATTTATCAAAGCCCAGCACCTTATATAAAGTTTTGCGATTCCAGAATTCTACGCTGTTGGTGTGAAAGGTGGCCGTATTGTATCCGTTAGCTTTCATCAGCTTAGGCAGGCTGGGAAGTTCTTTAGTCATATAGTTGGAGGAAGTAGCTACTTCGTGATGAGGAACATATAGCGAGGTGTTCACTACAAACTCTGCATCTGATGTTGTACCTTGCCCCGCATTCGTATAGAAGTTATTGAAATAATGTTCGCTTGCTATAAGCTTATTTAGATTGGGAGTCACTTCCTGTCCGTCGATGCTTAAGCCAAGCAGGAAATTCTGAAAAGATTCCATTTGCACTACAATGAGATTCTTACCTTGAGCCGCTGCCCAATACTTCGGAGAGACTGGCTCCGTAATCCCCTTTGTAGCGTCCACTGCCTGCTGCGTAATTTCTTTGCTGTCGATCATTTCTTGCTTTTCTGTGCTGTCAGCAAAGATGGTATATACCTCGTAATTGAGAATCCCCATACTCTCTGCCTTTTTATTCTCGTTCATACTGGCATGATTCGGCCAAACATTAAAGACACAGATCGCCAGGGAAACGCTAATGATCCCAAGCAAGGCGGTTCGGTTCATACGCCGGTTCATGCCTCTTTCTTTCCAGGCCGCAATATATTTGGGACGGAACATAAAGAACATGAAGACTACAATATCCACAAAAATGAACAAATAATAAGGGTCCAGCAAAGAATATGTGCTTTCTCCAACCTTGGTAACTTTATCCGCTTGTTGTAAGGCGTGGTAGGTAGCAATGATTCCGTAATACTTGTAATACATAAGGACAGCAAAATAAATTACTGAAATCAATAAGTTCGCAATCATGTAATACAGAAACTTCCGCTTGGAAGCCATCCACTCAATGAGTCCAAATACGATAAAGAAGAACGGAATCTCTGTGAGCAGCATGCTCCAATTAGGTCCGTCACTAAATACCACGAACCAGGCCACTGCGCATTTTAAGAGCAGGACGAAGCTAAAGATTAGAAAGGGCTTATTTTTTATCCGAAAATCTTTTTTCACTCGTTATCATCCTCTCTGGTGCAAAACACACTATAACCCTGCATAACCCTATATGTTGTGGGAATCCGTTGCAATATGCCGATGCCTATTATGCTCTTGAAGTTTTCGTGTGTCAAAAGACGGACGAGAGACCTAGAGCGCAGCAACAAGCGATTTATGCCATATAAACAGTTAAAACCAGCTTCAATCCTAAACTACAGGCTAAATGCGTATAAATTGATTTAAAAAATTACAGTTTTTCGCAACTTTACATAATATTCCACAGTCTATATAAGGAGAGTGAATACAATGGGTCTCTATTGGTGCAGATCAATAGGTTAACCCTACCGATTCTAAAAGGAGTGATCTTAAGTGGGAAGACAAATTTCAAGCATTAAAATTCAGATAAGACGAATAGGTAGTGTGGTTGTCGGGGCAGCAATTATCCTAGCTGCCGTCTCTCCATTAATAGTTAAGGCGGACAGTGTAGTGAATTTCCCGGATAAAAAGAAGTTATTGTCTGGCATCACAGGGCTGGATGCGGGGGATAGAAGTGCTTATGCCATCACTGCAGATGGAACAGCCTGGGCTTGGGGGGGGGATACGGCTCTATTGGTAATGGAGCTACTACGCCGGCGTATACTCCCGTCAAAATGCATATTGATCATGTGAAGCAAGTTTCAGGTGGAGATCGGCATAACTTAATGCTGAAAGATGATGGAACCGTGTGGGCAGTGGGTAGGAATGAACATGGACAACTTGGCACTGGCGTACAATCCTTGACGGTCCTTGTAGAGCCGGTTCAAGTGAAGGGATTAACGGACGTGATTTCTGTTTCGGCAGGAGGCTCACATAGCTTGGCTCTTCGAAAAGACGGGACGGTCTGGGCGTGGGGTGGCAATGAGCAAGGAGAACTGGGTGACGATTCAGGGAAAAATGGGCTAACACCGGTGCAGGTGAAAGGACTACCTTCTATTTTAGCTATAGCTGCAGGATCGAATAATTCAGTGGCACTTGGGAACGGCGGAGAGGTGTGGGTGTGGGGTTCATCTAAAACTATAGGCATTAAAAAGGATACGGTCTTAAAGCCTACCCAAATTAAGGGGAACGGGGAATATAAAGCTGTAGATATTAATGGGCAGTATGGAGCAGCTTTGAGATGGGATGGCACCGTTTGGTTATGGGGTAATTACACAGATAGTTATCCGGGTAAAACGTTACAGCCGATTCAGCTCCCAGGACTCACTGATGTCGTATCGATGACAACGGACTCTGCAGTAAAAGCTGATGGGACCGTATGGCAGTGGACCGTTGATGATAAAAATAAAATGAATGTTAAGCAGATTAGTGGTATTCAAAATGCAGCTTCGATTACCAGCGGGAACAGAAATCATTATGTGCTCTTAAAAGACGGTCACGTTCTTGCATGGGGAACGAATGAATTTGGACAGACTGGGTTGGGGGTTAGAGATTTTATGATTGACACACCTCAGCCCGTGAAAAAATCGATACAGGTCCTGTTGAACAATAGTGAAATGGATCTGACCATGCCTCCTTTATTGCTCAACAATTCTACTTACGTTCCTTTAAGAGGAATATTTCAGCAAATGGGAGTGGATGTACGTTGGGACGTTCCATCGAGATCAGTTATTGCTGTGAAGAAATCTACATCTACTACGCTGATTTTAAATTCGGTTAATGGACAAACGACTGTAAATGGAAAAGTAATAGCCACAGATCAAAAGCCAGTCTTTATTAATGATAGTGTATATGTACCTTTAAGACTGGTGAGTGAAATGTTAGGCGCTAAGGTAGAGTGGGATGCAGAAGCTTATGCTGTTCAAATCCATTCGAATTAAATAGGGGTATTTTGACATTAAGTATTATTTGTATTAGTATCACTAATACAAATAATACTTTTTTTGAATGGATGGATAATATGATCATAACGCTTGATTTTAAAAGTGATACACCAATTTATGTACAGCTTCGTAATGAGATCGTGATTGGAATTGGCTCAGGTGAACTGGCGGATGGGGAGAAATTACCAACAGTGCGGCAAATGGCTGAAGATTTAGGGATAAACGCAATGACCGTGAACAAAGCGTACGCGATTTTGAAGAATGAAGGCTTCATATCGATAGATCGCAGGCATGGTGCTACAGTTGCTCCGATAGGGAATGGACAGCCAGAGTTTAAGGAGAAGCTGGAAAATGAACTACGGTTAGTCATCTCGGAGGCAAGTGTAAAAGGGATTGGCCGGGAGGAGTTTATGCAAATGTGTGCTGGAATCTTTTCATCCGTATCGTTTAAGTCTACATCCATCACGGAATAGGGGGACACTCAGATGGCTATCGTTTTCTTTTGTATAGCTATAGTTATTTTAGTTATTATGTTTTTTACGTATAGGAGTACTTTGAAGCTGAAGGATAATCTGTGGTTTGGGGTTAGTCTTCCGGCGTTTGCTCTTGAGGATGAACGTCTGCGCGAACTGCAAATTTCAACTGAGAAGAGATATAAAAAGTATGGACTCCTATCATTTCTGGCTTTGATTCCTATTTTGTTCTTGAGCGGCTATCTCTCTTTCACACTGATCTTTTTTTATGTTTGGACGAGTGTTATGATGCTTCTGCTTCGAATTCCATTCATTAAGGCACATCATGCAGCGGTAGAACTGAAACGGGAAAATGAGTGGTTCGTGGGAGAGAAGCGAATGGTTCGAATGGATACCAAGCTATCTCTGCTAAAAAAGAAAATGAGTCTTTCTTTATACTGGTACATAATTCCTGCACTAATTGCTACGTTATCTTTTATGATCCCAGTTCCGGAGGAAAATATTGAAATTGTTCGAATGGCTGGTGGTACAGCATTAGGGCTGACCGTGTTTTTCTGTATTATTGCTATCTCCTTTAATCGAATGAAGACTAAAATTTACACGAATAACAGCGAGACTAATATCCTGCTTAACCAGGCTAATCGTAGATATTGGTCCTTGCTATGGTTTGGAATGGCTATCATCAATAGCTGTATCGCCGTAATTTCGGTGTTTGCCTTATCCTTAAATGGAGCGGCTTCAACTATAGTATGGAGTTTGGGTATCTTCTTGTTCTCCGTTATTCCGGTGACAGGTATTTTTTATGTACATCATAAATTGAAGAAACTTGAAGCTGCGCTGCTAAATGGTGATCATGAGATATTGTATACGGATGATGATGAATATTGGATTAATGGGACAACGTATAATAACCCCAATGATCGCTCTGTTATGGTTCCGAAGCGTCTTGGGATCGGCACTACGATTAATATTGGGACAAAAACGGGTAAGGGTATATACTACGGCCTCTTTGTATTCGTTATATTGCTGTTGATCGGGACGGGTTGGATGGGCGTTCAGACTGATTTCTCAACACCTACCTTAACTACAGACACAAAAGGAAGGGTCTCGATTGAATATCCAATGTATAATTACAGCTTCGCCATGAAGGATGTGCAAGAACTGACGCTTGTGGACAGCTTACCAAGAGGCCGAAGAACAAATGGCGTTGCGACGGATACAGTAGCCATTGGAAACTTTAAGTTTGACGGGTTTGGGAAGAGTAAGGTCTATCTTGTGAAAAATTCTCCGCCATATATTGTGATTAAATTGCCGGATGTATATGTGCTCTACAACAATAAGGATGCCACTGAAACTGAACGTCTCTACGCGGAGTTGAAAGGGTGGTGAGGTTTCACATTGAATTTAAAATAAATCGTATGAAGTAGCCCCCTATTGTGATAGAATAATCTAGTTGTCCTAGTTTCCGGAAATTTACTCCATTCCAGCGATTTTCATAAGATATATAGGTGGATAATCGAGGAAATATGAGTATTCAAGAGTATTAACAAGAATCTTTGAAGATTTTACACAATAAACATCATTTTTTGTCGGTTTTTATTGATTTATTCAAAAATATTATGTATAATCAGCCTTGTTGATTTTGCAAATGGAATTTTAGGAGGTTTTTATTTTGGGAAAAGCGTTAATTATTGGCGCTGGCGGTGTTTCCAGTGTTGTTGTTCACAAATGCTGCCAGAACCCGGATGTATTTGAAGAGATCTGCATAGCTAGCAGAACTGTCGCGAAATGTGACGCTCTGAAAGATAAATTAGCCGGAGGCCGCACGAAGATTTCTACTGCTCAGCTCGATGCAGATAATACGGACGAAGTCATTGAACTGATCAAGAGCTTTGAGCCGGATGTCGTTATTAATGTCGCTCTCCCATATCAGGACCTGACAATCATGGATGCGTGCCTGGCAACAGGAGTGCACTATGTGGATACTGCCAATTATGAACCACAAGATACAGCGAAATTTGAATACTCTTGGCAGTGGGCTTACAAAGAAAGATTCGAAAAAGCAGGTCTTACCGCGTTGCTAGGCAGTGGATTTGATCCAGGTGTAACGGGCGTGTTCACAGCTTACGCTCAAAAGCACTATTTTGATGAAATTCATACTATTGATATTGTAGACGCCAATGCTGGTGATCACGGATATCCATTTGCAACAAATTTTAATCCTGAAATCAATATTCGTGAAATTACAGCCAATGGCCGCTATTTCGAGAATGGCGAGTGGATTGAAACAGCACCGCTTTCCGAGAAAAAAGTATATGATCTTCCGGAAATTGGACCAAAGGATATTTATCTTTTGTATCATGAAGAATTAGAGTCTTTGGCCGTTAACATCAAGGGTGTGAAGAAGATCCGTTTCTGGATGACTTTCTCGCAGAATTACCTGACTCACTTGAAAGTGCTTGAGAATGTGGGCATGACTTCTATCGAGCCTATCATGTATGAAGGAAAAGAGATCGTTCCTCTGCAATTCTTGAAGGCGATTTTACCTGACCCGGCTTCCTTGGGACCAAGAACAAAAGGCAAAACGAACATTGGATGTATCATCCAAGGAACTAAAGACGGAAAGCCAAAAACTTATTATGTATACAATGTTTGCGATCATGAAGAGTGCTATGCAGAGGTTGGCTCCCAAGCCATTTCCTACACTACAGGCGTTCCTGCAATGATCGGAGCGATGTTAATTATAAAAGGAATCTGGAAGAAACCGGGCGTATTCAACGTTGAAGAGTTCGATCCAGATCCATTCATGGAAGCTTTAAATAAACATGGTCTGCCTTGGCAAGAAGATTTCTCGCCAACGCTGTTAGACTAAGGCGCGATAATGGATATAGATATCAGCGCGGTCCCGTCACCCTGTTACCTTGTAGATGAAAGATTGCTTACACGTAATCTTGAGATTATGAATTCTGTACAGGAACGTACTGGAGCAAAGATTTTGCTCGCACAAAAAGGCTTCTCCATGCATTCCTTGTATCCGTTAGTTGGAAAGTACTTGCATGGCGTAACCTCAAGCTCTTTGTTTGAAGCCAGACTTGGCTATGAAAAGATGGGCAAAGAGGTTCATGTGTACGCACCAGCTTATATAGATAGTGAGTTCGATGAGCTTCTTGGATATTCCGATCACATTGTGTTCAATTCTTTTGACCAGTGGAATCGATTCAAGGATCGCGTTAAGAATGCACCGAAGCATATCAGCTGCGGCATTCGTGTGAATCCGGAATATTCCGAGATCGAAGTTCCGCTGTATGATCCGTGCTATAATTATTCCAGAATGGGAGTAACTCTCCCTAACTTCAGACCGGAAGAGCTTGAAGGCATTGATGGACTACACTTCCATACAATGTGCGAACAGAATTCGGATACCCTTGAGCGTACGCTCAAGGTAGTCGAAGAGAAGTTCGGACCTTATCTCAAAGGAATGAAATGGCTTAATTTCGGTGGCGGTCATCATATTACACGTCCTGATTATGATCTAGAGACCCTGGTCAAGTGCATTCTACACATGAAAGAGACTTACGGTGTGGAAATCTATCTGGAGCCGGGTGAAGCAGTAGCGCTTAATACCGGATATCTGGTAGCTACCGTTCTCGATGTGATGCATAACGGAATGGATATTGCGATTCTCGATACCTCGGCAGAGTGCCACATGCCGGACGTACTGGCCATGCCGTACCGTCCGAACATTATTGATGCTGGACAACCTGGGGAATTTCCTTATACGTACAGATTAGGTGGAATGACTTGCCTAGCGGGTGACGTTATCGGAGATTATTCCTTTAAGGAGCCTTTGAAATACGGAGATAGACTCGTATTCCTTGATATGGCCCATTATTCCATGGTGAAGAACCATATGTTTAACGGTGTGAACCTGCCTTCTATTGTTAGTTACAATGAAGAAGAGGGAATCAAAGTGATCAAACAGTTCGCTTTCGAAGATTTCAGCGAACGTTTATCTTAAGATTAATAAAAAGGTGTCCCGTGATGGGACACCTTTTTTTGATTACTCCTTATTGCATTGTGATGGCGATGCGCTCCTCCTGTGGGAGCCACTCAACCTTTGCGCCAAGTTGTTCACTGATAAATCGAAGCGGCAGATACATTGATCCATTTACGATGAAGGGGAGTGTAGGGAGATTCACGGATTTATTGTTCACCATTGTCGCTCCTGTTACACCGTTAATACCGATAGCGAGAGCGGGCTTATCTGAAGCTGTACGAGTGATCATGATTTGTTTATCTACCGTTTTGGCTGCAGTTAAGTTCTCTTTAAAGGTAATCGTCGCGCCTAATTTCTCGAACAGAGATCGGAGGGGGACGAAATTCTGCCCGTTTCGAGTGATAACACCATTGGAAAGAGGGATGGATTCACCATTTAGGGAGATAGAAATTGGCTTTTGAACTGGGACGGGTGCTTCATGGGTGAATTCATAGTCTCCGTATCCTAGCTGTGCGTTCTTATTGACACCCCAACCCCATAGGGAACCGTCTTTCTTTTGCATGATGATATGTCGTGCACCATTCTTAATGCTGCTTACCTCAGTATCAAGAAGTGTGAATTTTGAATCAGAGGACATACTCTCGTTTTCAATAGAAGTCTGATAGAGATTTCCTTCCCCAGTTAATGCAACAATAGTCCGCTCTACGATGCAAACATCGACTACATTCTTGATTCCTTTAAGGAGAACCGGTGATTGTTCATGGTAAGTTGTTCCGTCAGAGGAACCTGTAATGGTAGCGCCCCAGAACCATAATTGGGAGGCCCCGTCAATGGCTAATAGGCTGTTCTGATTTCCTTTTAAACTTTTAATATTACTGATTCCCTTAATAGGCGTTGCAGATAGATCTATTGGAGCTCCTTGGTTCTTGTAATAATCTTGGACTGGCCAACTCCATATGGAACCGTCCTTCTTGAGTGCTAGGTTGTTTTTGATTTGAATAATATCCGTCAATTTTTGGATGGTTTCGAAGCTTTCGAAGTCATCGCGTGTAGTAGAAACAGTTCCATCTTTCTTTAAGAACACGTAACGTGTCCAGCTCTTATGAAGATCAGACTCATAGTAACCGCCCACAGCTGCCACGTTATCGACGCCGGAAACCGGTGTGAACGCGGAGGAAGTGAGTCCATCGGATGAAAGGGGGGCGCTTAGAATCGTCCCGTCTCCTTTAAGGGCTATCGTTCTGTTTCCCGCCATGAACATATCTGCCAGATTGTCTAACTCTTGAACGGGTGTCACTTTAACAGCTTCAGAGTATGCCGATGTTCTCCATTGCCAGACCGAAAGGTCTTTCTTCATTACATATTGAGAACCAAAGTATGCTTGTACCTCATTCAGGTCATGGATTTGAGTGGGGACAGAGCGATTCCCTCCCCATACCCAGAAGGAACCATCTGTTTTGGTCAGATAATCCGCTCCATACGAAGTGAGGTTAGTAGTTGTGACCGACTTCTCTGCTGCAACTGCGCTTACATTAGAGGCGAGGCTTAATACGAGAAGAGCACTAACCATGCTGATCCATTTTTTCATAGGAATACCTCTCTTTTCTTATTAAATATTTTCATTATGTCTACACTATAATCCATTATCTTACATATAGACGCTAGAACTACTGGAAAAGTTTCTTCATATTTACCCACTCACAAGAAAGGTCTCATGTGATACAATAATTTAGTCTGTTTTTTAAAATATAAGAGAGTATAAGTTTCACGCTATACTTTATCCTTATATTTCACGCTTAAACACTTACCGTCCTTATAAGGACGCCGAAGGCGTTTATTCTTGATTTAGCTATTGAAAGGTTTGTATCTGAGGAGGAAGTCAGCGTCAATGAAACAAGCACCGTTTATTGCAGTGGAAGGCCCAATCGGGGCTGGAAAAACAACATTAGCTTCTATGCTAGCAGAAGAATTAAATTTACCGATCATCAAAGAGATTGTCGATGAGAATCCGTTTCTAGCTAAATTTTATGAGAACATGGACGATTGGAGCTTTCAACTGGAGATGTTTTTTCTCTGTAACCGGTATAAACAGCTTGAAGATACCGTTACACAATACATAGATAAAGGGATCCCGGTCATTTCCGATTACCATATTTATAAGAACCTCATCTTTGGAGAACGAACGCTGAATGGAACGAAACGTGAAAAGTATCGGCAAATTTATCATGTGCTTACGGATGACCTGCCAAAGCCAAATATTATTCTCTATATTAAAGCCAATTTAGATACATTATTAAGCAGAATTGAAAAACGTGGGCGGCCCTTTGAAGAGGGAATGGATACTGCGTATTTGGAGCAATTAATTAAAGATTATGATGACGCGATGGCCTCTCTAGCCATTCAGGAGCCTTCGACCGTAATTATTACCATTGATGGAAATGCAGTCGATTTCGTGGAGAATCCGGAACACTTCACTGAAATTGTCTCTTATATAAAGGAGCTAATCAAATGAATTCATATCATATCCCGGAAAATTCCATTATTACCGTGGCTGGAACTGTCGGGGTGGGGAAATCCACTTTAACAGGCGCCTTGGCCAAAAGACTTAATTTTCAAACCTCGCTAGAGCAGGTCGATCACAATCCTTATCTCGAAAAGTTCTATCATGATTTTGAGAGATGGAGCTTTCACTTGCAAATCTATTTTCTTGCTGAACGTTTCAAAGAGCAGAAGAAGATGTTCGAACTCGGCGGTGGTTTTGTTCAGGACCGTTCCATCTATGAGGATACCGGTATTTTTGCGAAAATGCATGCGGATCAAGGTACGATGTCCAAGACGGACTATGAAACCTACACCAGCCTGTATGAAGCTATGGTTATGACGCCGTACTTCCCGCATCCTGATGTACTGATTTATATTGAAGGCAGTCTGCCTTCCATTCTGACGCGAATTAATGAACGTGGCCGTGAGATGGAGATTCAAACGGATGTTTCCTACTGGGAGCATATGCATGGCAGATATTCGAAATGGATCAACGAGTTCACAGCTTGTCCAGTGCTTCGTTTGAACATTGATGATTATGATGTGAATGATGAGACTTCGATGTCTGATATTCTTGTGAAGGTTGGCGAAGCGATTCGTAAGCCTATTGATAAAATATAATTGATGATTTGAAGCCCCCAGGATTTGGGGGCTGTTTTTTTACTCAACTTATGTTGTAGTGCTCTTGGACAGAAATAGGAGAGGTCTTCTTATTCCGCTGGAAGAGTTGAGCTACTAAGGTGAAAAGGTCATAATGCATGTATCCCCTTACGTGCTCGTCACAACTAGTGTGATCGGCATACATTGCTTTTGAAAGGTTCGGATGTAGGTTTTTTGGATATTAATGTGTAGAAAATAGGAAGGAGTGAGCGTTTTGGAGTATACAGAGATTCAGGCAGAATTGATTATCGATGCTCAGGCAGAGCTGGGTGAAGGACCACATTGGGATGCTGAATTCAACCAGTTATATTGGGTAGATATTACGGGTAAGAAGCTTAGAATATATGACAGAGTCACAGGCAGTGAAACCGTCCGCTCTTTTGATCTTATGGTCAGCGCAGTTATTCCAACGACTGCCGGTGGACTTGTTCTAGCTATGGAGGATGGGGTCTATCTCTCTTCTCTCGAAGGATCTCCTGTCCAAATGATTTCGATTGAACCAGAGTTTCCACGTAACAGATCCAATGATGCAAAATGCGATCGACAAGGCCGACTTTGGGTGGGGACGATGAATATGGATAATGAGCCGAAAGTTGGAGGATTGTATGTCCTTGAGCCCGACGGATTTTGTCGCCAAGTGTTGTCTGGCATTGGTATTTCGAATGGATTGGCGTGGGATTACGCACGGAGCAGAATGTATTATATTGATACGCCTACGAGACATGTGGATGTATTTGACTACGATGAAGTGGCCGGAAAGATCTGTAACCGGAGAGTCGCTTTTCAGATTCCTGATGGTACAGGTTTGCCAGATGGAATGACGATAGATAGCGAAGGAATGCTTTGGGTCGCCCATTGGGGCGGGGGTTGTGTTTCACGCTGGGATCCGAATACGGGGGAGCAGATTGGACTGGTTCGAGTTCCAGCGCCTTTTGTCACCTCATGCACCTTCGGCGGTAGTGATTTAACAGAGCTTTACATTACGACTGCAAGGACAGGTCTAAATGAAGATGAGATCTGTCAGTATCCGCATGCGGGAGGATTGTTTATGGCTAAGCCTGGCGTGAGTGGTCTGCTGTCCGCGAGCTTTCAGGCTAAGGAGTAGGCTTGTGTCACTGTCAGGGACATGAATTTATATCTTCACGCTTGGTAGAGTGGCTGCAGAAATGATACAAAGCTGTACGTGAGTTAAAGAGGGCGCACTTTCGACAAGTGCGTTCTTTCTTATCCAGAGTGCGATATCCTCCGCCTCATGATACAATAAGGGACAAGTTTATAAGGATGAGGTGACTTTAATTGAAGTATGATTTCGATCGCGTAATTGACCGCCGTAATACACGTTCTTACAAGTGGGACCAGTCCGAGAAGTTGTTTGGTGAGAAGGATATAATGCCACTTTGGGTGGCAGACATGGATTTTGAAAGTCCTCCTGCAGTGAAGGAAGCGATTCTGCGCCGCGCAGAACAAGGGGTTTACGGATACAGTGTACCTAGTGACTCTTATAAAGAAGCTATCACCTCGTGGTTCAGAAGACGGCATGATTGGGAAATTAAACCGGAATGGATTTCGGATTCTCCAGGAATCGTAACCTCCTTAAGTTTTTCTGTAGAGCTGTTTACTGAGCCAGGGGACGAGGTTATTTTACAGTCGCCAGTCTATTATCCCTTCTATGATGTCATCCAAATGAATGATCGCAAGGTCGCCAAGAATCCGCTTGTTATTCGTAATGGACGCTTCGAGATGGATTATGAGCAATTGGAAGGGCTGATGCAAGGTGGAGCCAAGCTGCTGCTTTTATGCAGTCCGCATAATCCTGGTGGTAGAGTATGGGAAAGAGAAGAGCTGCTGAAGCTTGGTGAGCTCTGTCTGCGTTATGGAGTGACCGTAATCTCTGATGAGATTCATTGTGATTTGGCGCTTCCAGGTTATGAGCATATCCCTTTTGCATCCTTATCTGAGGAAATTGCGAATATTACACTGACCACACTTGCTGCGACCAAAACCTTCAATCTACCGGGGTTACAATCTTCTTTTATCGTGTCTTCCAATCCGGAATTAAAGCTTAAATTTGATCGAAAAATGAAAGCCTTGAGTTTACATATGGCTAGCTTCTTCGCCCAAGGTGCAGTAGAAGCTGCCTATAATGATGGTGAAGAATGGTTGGATGAGCTTTTAGAGTACGTGTCAGGCAATGTGGACTATGCGATTAGCTATCTGTCAGAGCATTTGCCACAGGTCCAAGTGATGCATCCGCAAGGCACATACCTCCTATGGGTTGACTGCCGCGGTCTGAATCTGGATATTGATGGACTTAAACAGCTAATGTACAAAGAGGCTAAAGTTGCTTTTAATGAAGGCTCTGTCTTTGGAACTGAGGGACAAGGTCATCTGCGGATCAATCTAGCTTGTCCTAGATCTACTCTAGTTGAAGCGTTAGAACGCTTTTGCCGGGCAGCTGTAGCTTATACTGCGAAATAAAAGGTATTCCTGAAGCTTGATGATTCCTTCTAAGGGGATCGTCGAGCTTCTTTATTTTGCAAAAAGGTAAAAAGAATAATAAAATGGAGTCCATTACGTCAAGCAGGAGGACTTCAAATGAAATGGGTAGCTCAGCTTCCGTACTATAAGATACAGCGAGAAATTAAGGATGGAGAACAACGAAGTATTACATGCAATCGCTTTATGTATTTGTACAAAGATAGAGTTGTGACTCGTCATCGTGAATTTCCAATAAAAGATATTTTAGATATGTCCTATCGCTCAATGGGAGGTTCAGAGGGGATGTTCTATCTGTACACGAGTAAGGGCGTATATACTTATTTGGTAGAGTGTGATCCTGAAAGCTTTATTCATATTTTTAAAGAACAGCAAAGGAATAAAATTGAGCGTACGGGTAGGCCATGATATGATAATCCATACGACATTACAGGGTGGGAGAGAAAATAAATGAGCAAAACACGAATTATTATTGATGCAGACACAGGTATTGATGACGCACTGGCAATTCTATATGCCTTACGTGCTCCAAATGTCATTGTAGAAGGAATTACAACCGTTTTTGGGAATATTGATGTCGAAAAGGCGGCGGACAATTCTCTGCGACTGATTGAGCTTGCTAAGCCTGGGTATGAGATTCCTGTAGCCGTCGGAGCATCCAAGGCACTCGTTCGTGAGCACTCAGGCTACGCCACTCATGTGCATGGTGAGAACGGTATTGGTAATGTGGAAATTGCTCCATCCAGCCAGCGTCCCATTAGCGAGACTGCGTCTGAGTTTATTGTTCGGATGGCTAATGAGAATCCCGGAGAAATTGTATTAGTTACACTGGCACATCTAACCAATCTTTCGATGGCGCTTGATTTGGACCCTGGTATTAGGAATACTTTGAAAAAAGTAGTGGTGATGGGCGGTACGATCTTTAATCCCGGCAATAGAACACCGGTTGCAGAAGCGAATATTGCTGGAGATCCGGAAGCTGCTGATCATGTATTTACATCTGGACTTCCCGTTCTGATGGTGGGTTTAGACGTTACACTTAAGACGCGGATTACCCAAGAGCATATCGATTTATTAAACCGTTTTGGACGTGAAGAGAATAAAGCGATCATTTCGTTTATGGAACAATCGCTCACTCATTATTTTAACTTCTATCGTGAAGCGAACTTTTTGATTAACAGTGCACCGCTGCATGATCCACTCGCGCTTATGGTTGCGCTGCAACCAGATCTAGTAACCTATAAAGAAATGAATGTTCGTGTGGAGCACAAAGGTGAGTTTACATCTGGAATGGTCGTAGCGGATTTGCGGGCTCAGCCAAAAGTGGGTAAGCCCATACAAGTTGCTGTGGATGTAGATGTTGAACGAGCGGTGGGTACCTTTTTGAGCGTGTTTATGTAATTTTGTTGACCTCTACTAATATGAAAAATAATTTCGAAGCTCATAAATGACAATCTATTAATTTTACAATTGGATAATCTTTGGTAAAATGGTAGAAGACATATAAAGAGTTTAAGAGATTACACTTCATATTATGGAAGATGGGAGACTTAACAGTCATGAACAAACGGATTGGTAAATTGGTCTTATGTCTGGCGATATCGCTAGGTGGCACCACGGCATTACTCCAAAATACTACACAAGCAGCACCTGCAGGTGGAGTTAGTATTATGCTGGACGGTTATGCACTACCATTTCCAGTAGAACCTGTTGTGATGAACGGAACCACGATGGTTCCATTCCGGGCGATCTCTGAAGCGCTGGGAATCAACGTAGAGTGGAATCAAGCGCTTAAGAAAATTACCGCGACCAAGACGGATACAGCGGGTACTAAAGTGGTAACGTTGACCCTTGGCAGCAAAAATGCAGGCGTAAACGGCGAAGTGGTGAAGCTAGGGGTTGCTCCCCAAACGATCCGCAATAACACGATGATTCCGCTTAGCTTCTTCGGCCAGCAGTTTGGTGCGGGGGTAGCTTGGGATCAAGCGACGAAGACGGTATCCATCACTTCACCCAAGACGGATATGTACAAGCTGGGCTTCTATGCACTTAGCTCATACAGCGAAATCTCCTTGCTTCCTAGCTTTGATGCTGTAGCTTTTGGTTGGAGCGGGATTGATAAAAGCGGACAATTCACCACGACAGGCACTGACTTTAGATGGCCTCAAGCGGCTGGGGATGTAACTCCAGAGTCTATTATCTCAAATGCAGCAGGAGGGGGCACAGCGCCTTATCTGATGGTCTTTTCTGGTGATACTGCATCCGAGCTGACGAAGAACCTGGAAGATAAAGTGCTTCAAGAGCAGACGATTACAGGAATCGTTGATCTGGCTACACAAAAGGGATTCCAAGGCATCACGCTGGATCTTGAGGGATTGGGTCTCACAGGAGATAAAGCTAAGGTTCAAGCAGATTATAATGCGTTTGTGAAGAATCTGTCTCAAAAAGCACATGCAGCAGGTCTTAAGCTCACGGTTATCCTTCATCCATTAAACAGCTCTTATAAAGGTTATGATTACAAGACGCTAGGCAGCCTCGCAGACGATTTGGTCATTATGGCTTATGATTATTTGCAGGAGAAAAAAATGCCAGAGCCGATGAGTTTAGTTGATGAAGGTATCCGGCTTGCGCTTCAGCAAGTGAGCAAGGATAAGCTGATTCTCGGTATTTCCGTTTATAGTGAGAATGAAACTTCAGTAAATTCCAAAGTTGGACTTGCCAAACGTTATGGTCTTAAAGGAATTGCAATCTGGCGTGTGGGCTTGATTGGACAGCCTGTCTGGAATGAGATGGGTAAGTCGGTGGAATTGTAGGCGGGATTATGATATGTTATCAAAAGAAAAGGGCTGCCATTTGGCAGCCTTTTTTTCTTGAAAGGAAAAATATTATATGCTTGCGCATTAAATTATCCTTATCTTTCTCACATAAAGCTAGTATGGAATAGATCTATTAAAGTATTGGGAAATCCTCCCTAAAAATTCTGCATTTTAGGGTTGTACAGGTGGAGTATAGGGAATTTCTCCCTATATTTCAGCGGATATCATCGTTTTTAGAAAATTCCCCGTATTATAGGGAGAAATTCCGCATAACT
>NZ_NFVA01000057.1 GCF_002264395.1 Paenibacillus sp. VTT E-133291 | reverse complement strand
CCCCCGCCATAATGGCGGGTCTTCGTACTCTGCTATAAAAGCAGATTATCTTTTAAGGTTGTAGAAGGATTTCAGGCCGTTGTATTGAGCCAATTCACCCAACTCGTCTTCAATGCGAAGCAATTGGTTGTATTTAGCAACACGGTCTGTACGGGAAGGAGCACCCGTTTTGATTTGACCAGCGTTAGTCGCAACAGCGATGTCAGCGATTGTGCTATCTTCGGATTCGCCGGAACGGTGAGAGATAACAGCTGTGTAACCAGCACGTTTAGCCATTTCGATAGCATCGAAAGTTTCAGTCAATGTACCAATTTGGTTAACTTTAACCAAGATGGAGTTACCGATACCTTTTTCGATACCTGTTGCAAGACGCTCAGTGTTTGTAACGAACAAGTCGTCACCAACCAATTGAACTTTGTCTCCCAATTTTTCAGTAAGCAATTTCCAACCATCCCAGTCGTCTTCGGACATACCGTCTTCGATTGTGATGATTGGGTATTTCTCAACCCATGAAGCAAGAAGGTCAACATACTCAGCGGAAGTGTAAGATTTACCTTCGCCAGCAAGTGTGTATTTACCGTCTTTGTAGAACTCAGTGGAAGCAACGTCCATACCCAAGAATACGTCAACGCCTGGTTTGTAACCAGCTTTTTCGATAGCTTCGATAATTGTAGTGATTGCTTCTTCATTCGAACCAAGGTTTGGTGCGAAACCACCTTCGTCACCCACAGCAGTGTTCAGGCCTTTGGATTGAAGTACGGATTTCAAGTTGTGGAAAATTTCAGCACCTGTACGAAGAGCTTCTTTGAAGCTTGGAGCTCCTACAGGAAGAACCATGAACTCTTGAACATCGATGTTGTTATCCGCATGCTCACCACCATTGATGATGTTCATCATTGGTACTGGAAGAGTTTTAGCGTTGAATCCGCCCAGGTATACATACAAAGGAATATCCAATGCTGCTGCAGCTGCGCGAGCTACGGCCATGGATACTGCTAGGATTGCGTTAGCGCCCAATTTACCTTTGTTATGTGTTCCGTCCAAAGTAATCATCAATTTGTCGATGCCCACTTGATCAAGAGCGTCCATACCGATAACTTCTGGAGCAATGATTTCATTTACGTTCTCAACAGCTTTAAGAACGCCTTTACCCATGTAACGGGATTTATCGCCATCACGAAGCTCTACAGCTTCATGAGCACCAGTGGAAGCGCCGGAAGGAACGATAGCGCGGCCTTTAGCACCGGATTCAAGATAAACGTCAACCTCTACAGTTGGGTTACCGCGGGAGTCAAGGACTTCGCGAGCATATACATCAGAAATAATAGTCATTTTAGTTAATCTCCTTTAAACAATGTTTTGGTTTTTAATTGTTAAAGCTTGAATCTTAGGTATTGTTTCCTTATTTGCGACTAGCAATCATGGATTGACCGGTCATTTCCGCAGGTTGCGGAAGTCCCATCAGATCCAGAATGGTTGGTGCTACATCGGCAAGGATACCGCGATCGCGCAATACAACATTTTCATCCGTAAGGATGAACGGAACCGGGTTAGTGGTATGAGCTGTGAACGGACGACCGTTCTCATCAAACACCATGTCTGCATTACCGTGATCGGCAATAATGATCGCAACGCCACCCTTGGCAACTACTGCGTCCACTACTTTACCTACACACTCATCAGTTACCTCTACAGCCTTGATTGTTGGCTCCAGCATTCCGGAGTGTCCAACCATATCAGGGTTTGCAAAGTTAAGGATAATAGCATCCTGTCTTTCCGCTTCAATTTCTGCTACGCAGGCTGCAGCCACTTCGTAAGCACTCATCTCAGGTTGAAGATCATAGGTTGCTACTTTAGGAGAGTTGATCAAGATACGAGTTTCTCCTGGAAGCTCCTCATCACGTCCACCACTGAAGAAGAACGTTACGTGCGGATATTTCTCAGTTTCCGCGATGCGCAGTTGCTTCTTGTTTTGTTGCACAAGTACTTCACCCAATGTGTTATCCAGGTTCTTCGGTGAATAGGCTACATAACCTTGTACCGTTTCACTGAAAGTAGTCAGGCATACGAAGTGCAAGTCTTGCGGGAACAAAGGACCCCGTTCGAAACCACGGAAATCTTGATTCGTGAACACTTGTGACAACTGAATAGCACGGTCAGGGCGGAAGTTGAGGAACACGACGGAATCGCCGCTCTCTACTGCCGTTACCGGCTTGCCTTCACTGTCTACAATTACGCTAGGTTCAACGAATTCGTCGAACACGGAATTTGAATAAGATGCAGTGATAGCTTGCAGAGCATCCGTGTATTTCGGTCCTTCGCCATAAACCATAGCACGATAGGCTTTTTCTACACGATCCCAACGTTTGTCACGGTCCATTGCGTAATAACGCCCGGATACCGTAGCAATTGTACCTACTCCAACCTCTTCAATCTTAGCAACCAGATCTTGAACAAACTTCTTACCACTATCTGGAGGTACGTCCCGGCCATCCATGAAAGCGTGGATATACACTTCGTGCATATCTTCTTTCTTAGCCAGGTCAAGCATAGCAAACAGGTGATTAATATGGCTATGTACCCCTCCGTCGGATACAAGCGCGTAAAGATGAAGCTTTTTACCTGTGTTCTTAGCATTTCTAACTGCGGCTACCAGTGTTTCATTATCGAAGAATTCGCCCTCACGGATCGATTTATCGATACGAGTCAAATCCTGGTATACAATCCGTCCTGCACCAATATTTAAGTGCCCTACTTCAGAGTTGCCCATTTGGCCTTCTGGAAGACCAACAGCTTCACCACAAGCAGTAAGGGTAGTATTAGGATATTGTTTCAAGTAACGGTCATAGTTAGGTTTGTTAGCTTGAGCAACGGCGTTACCTTCAGAGGTTCCACGCAAACCGAAACCATCCATGATGATCAAAGCTACAGGTCTTGGAGCTGACATCTTACTTCGCCCCCTCAACCAATTGAACGAAGGAAGCAGGCTGCAAGCTGGCACCGCCAACAAGCGCACCATCGATGTCGCTTTGGCCCATGTACTCAGTTACATTCTCAGGCTTCACGCTGCCGCCGTATTGAATACGAACAGCTTCAGCTGTTGCTGCATCATACAAATCTTTTACAAGACTGCGGATGTAAGCAATAACTTCGTTAGCATCTTGGGAAGTGGATGATTTACCTGTGCCAATAGCCCAGATAGGTTCGTATGCAATGACAACTTTTGCTGCTTGCTCGGCACTAAGTCCTTGGAATGCAGCTTCAGTTTGTACTTTACATACTGCTTTAGTTTGATCAGCTTCACGCTCTTCGAGCTTTTCTCCAACACATACGATTGGAGTGATACCGTGACGGAATGCAGCATGCATTTTCTTATTCACGATTTCATCTGTTTCGCCAAAATAAGCACGACGCTCTGAGTGACCAATGATTACATAGTCTACGCCGAGATCGCTAAGCATTACACCACTGATTTCTCCAGTGTAAGCACCGTTATCTTCAAAGTGCAGGTTCTGTGCGCCAATCTTGATGTCTGTACCCTTTGCAGCTGCTACAAGTGCAGGCAGGTTAGTAAATGGAGCGCAGATTACAGTCTCAACGCCTTCTACTTCTGCTTTGCCTTTGATGTCAGCAATAAAGCTTTCTGCTTCAGGAACTGTTTTGAACATCTTCCAGTTTCCTGCGATAATTGGTGTTCTCATGACTTAAGTTGCCTCCTTCTTGGGTCTTACTTATCGTTCAGTGCTTCTACGCCAGGAAGCGCCTTGCCTTCCATGAACTCAAGGGATGCACCGCCACCAGTTGAAATATGATCCATTTGATCAGCCAGGTGGAATTTCTCTGCTGCTGCTGCGGAATCTCCGCCACCAATAACAGTATAACCTTCAGTAGTTGCACAAGCTTTTGCTACTGCAATTGTACCTTCAGCGAATTTATCAATTTCAAATACACCCATAGGTCCATTCCAGACAACTAGCTTGGAGTTTTTGATCACATCTGCATAAAGCTCACGGGTTTTCGGTCCGATATCAAGACCTTCCCAGCCTTCTGGGATTTCATTGAAAGGAACGATTTGCGTGTTGGCATCCGCACCGAATTTATCGGCTACCACGACGTCAACTGGAAGCAAGAAGTTCTTACCAAGCGATTTGGCTTTCTCAATGAATTCAAGAGCAGTTCCCAATTTATCGTTGTCCACTAGGGAAATACCGATTTCAAATCCCAATGCTTTGGTAAAGGTGTAGGACAGACCGCCACCGATCAAGACATTGTCTGCCAAATTCAGCAGGTTGTCGATCACGTCAATTTTGTCCTTCACTTTCGAACCACCGATGATTGCAGTGAAAGGACGCTCAGGGTTAGAAAGAGCTTTACCCAGAACAGACAATTCTTTCTCCATCAAAAGACCGGATACAGCTGGTAGGAAATGAGCGATACCTTCTGTCGATGCATGAGCACGGTGAGCCGCACCAAACGCATCGTTAACGAACAAATCAGCCAGTTCAGCAAATTGTTTAGCCAGTTCAGGATCGTTTTTCTCTTCGCCTGGGTAGAAACGAACATTCTCAAGTACAAGTACGTCGCCTTCTCCTAGCTCAGCAATTTTTGCTTTTACAGCTTCACCAACAGCTTCGTCAGCTTTAGCTACTGGTTTGCCAAGAAGCTCGGACAGGCGTTCAGCAGCAGTAGTCAAACGCATGGAATCTACGAATTGGCCTTTAGGACGACCCATGTGACTTGCAAGAATGATCTTTGCACCGTTCTCAATCAAATATTTAATAGTTGGAAGTGTTTCGCGGATACGAGTATCATCAGTAATTTTACCGTCTTCTACAGGCACGTTGAAATCCACGCGTACAAATACGCGTTTACCCTTTACTTCTACATCACGGACGCTCTTTTTGTTCATGATTAATTCCTCCACACCCCATATTGTTTCTAGCAGGAAACAAGAAATACATTTAGAAAGAGCGGAAACAAGGAACTTCTGTTTCCGCTCTATAGATGTTGCTTATATCAAGTCAATTACTTAGCGATTTTAGCGAATTTCTCCAAAGTACGAACCAATTGTGCAGTGTAGGACATTTCATTGTCATACCAAGCAACCGTTTTAACCAGTTGTTTGTCGCCAACAGTCAATACTTTAGTTTGTGTAGCATCGAACAGGGATCCGAAAGTCATACCTTTGATGTCGGAAGATACGATTTCATCTTCAGTGTAACCATAAGTGTCTGGATCGGAAGCTGCTTTCATAGCTGCGTTGATTTCTTCAACAGTAACGCTCTTATCAAGAACAGTTACAAGCTCAGTCAAGGAACCAGTTGCAACTGGAACACGTTGAGCTGCACCATCCAATTTACCTTTAAGTTCTGGAATAACCAGACCGATTGCTTTAGCAGCACCAGTAGTGTTAGGGATGATGTTCTCAGCTGCTGCACGAGCACGTCTGAAGTCACCTTTAGCGTGTGGAGCATCCAAAGTGTTTTGGTCGCCAGTGTAAGCGTGAATTGTAGTCATCAAGCCTTCAACGATACCGAACTTGTCGTTCAATACTTTTGCCATTGGAGCTAGGCAGTTAGTAGTGCAAGATGCGCCGGAAATAACAGTCTCAGTACCATCAAGAATGTCATCGTTAACGTTGTAAACGACAGTTTTCATGTCGCCAGTAGCTGGAGCGGAGATAACTACTTTCTTAGCTCCACCTTTCAAGTGTTTTTCAGCTGCTTCTTTAGTTGTGAAGAAACCTGTGCACTCAAGTACGATATCAACGCCTAGGTCGCCCCATGGCAATTCTTCAGGGTTACGGTTAGCAAGAACCTTAACTTCTTTACCATTGACTTTGAAGAAGCCGTCATGCACTTCAACATCACCTTGGAATTTACCTTGAGTTGTATCATATTTAAGCAAATGAGCAAGCATCTTAGCGTCAGTCAAGTCGTTGATTGCTACCACTTCGATACCTTCTACATTTTGAATACGGCGGAAAGCAAGGCGTCCAATACGTCCAAATCCGTTAATTCCAACTTTTACACTCATTGAATAGTTCCTCCTAGAATTCGTTTTATTTATTCAAAACAGACCGTGAAGCCTGTCATGACAACAATGTTAAGTATAATGCAAGATATATGTTCTAGTAAGTTACGACGATATCTGTAACTGATTGTCAATCTCCTTGCCTATTTCCACAGCAGCAGCCTCGTCCGTGACGAGTATATTCTCCTGCCCGAAACGCAGCATGGCATGAATAGCTTTGGCCTTTGGCTTGCCTCCGGCAATACCGATGACAGTTTCCGTCCGAACAATATCTTCTAGACGTAATCCCATCGTAAGCATCGTATGCACAACCTGACCATCTTCGTTAAAATAATATCCAAAGGATTCTGCCACTGCTCCCTCACCCTGGATTTCTGAGACAGTAGCCTCATCCAGCTTGCGGCGGCGAGTCATTTCAATGGCATCCCCAATCCCATGTACAATAATACGCGAACTGCGGATGATTTGTACAATCTCTCCAATATTAGAATCAAGTGCTAATGACTGATAGGCATCCCCACTAAGTAAATCAGGGACATGCAGCAACCGGTAATTCGCTCCAACCCGTTTTGCCATTGTAGAGGCAATCGTATTGGCTTGAATCTCCATACTCTCTCCTAATCCGCCACGCGCTGGAACAAACCAGGCGTTCTTATAGGAAAGGGATAACGGCGGTGTCAGTTGATCAGCCATATCGGCAAGCGTTGATCCACCTGTGACAGCAACAATATCATCTGTACGGAGGACACTGAGCAGCGCTTTTGCACCTGCGCGGCCAAGCTCACGTTTGGTGAATGGTGATGACTCACAATCACCCGGCACCACAATGACTTTATCCAGACCGTATGTTGCCCGAATTTTCTCTTCCAGCTCATCCAGACCAAACAGGCTCTTAACGACCGGCTCTAGCAAATCAAGCAGTCTGCGCCCAGCAGCGCTAATGCGCATACCAACGCTCTCGATCTCAATGAGCCCTTGCGATTTCAGAAGATCCGTCTCGGCACGCAGTACCCGCTCAGTCATATCAAGCGAAGCGGCAAGCGTTCTGCGTCCAATGATATCGGACAGCATGATCTGATGAAGAATCGTGTACCGTCTCTTAAGGGTTTCCATGAGATCAGGCAGAAGCTGCTTTTGGATATCTAATAAATTACGCATGCTTTCACTCCTGCAACTTCGTCTTCCTCTATTCCCTTGTTCATGGTCTCAAAATGTCCCGGGTAAACTTTTTAAGTCCCACTCATATTCTAACCAAATATTGCTCGAAGTGCAAGTCTTCCGAGAGTAGAATTCTCAAGCGCTTGTCTTCTTATACATTTATAAGATTGGGAAAGAGTTAAAGCACCTAAAACCTGTCATTAACTATCCAGATTCTATCTCTGAGTGAAAACGAATATAAGCTTGTCTACCTTTAAGAAAAAGGATAGTGTCCTGCTCTGTATTATTAAATTCATTGCAATTGCTCAGGAATTATATTATAATCATTTTTGTTGCGCCCGTGGTCCAATGGATATGACGTAGGCCTCCGAAGCCTGAGATCCAAGTTCGATTCTTGGCGGGCGCGCCATTAATTTCACTTTTGTACATAATTTAGTAGTGCCTATACTACTACTTAACCAAAGAGCCGCATATCGGCTCTTTTTTTTGAATATAAGTTTGACTTTCTTTGACTTTTTGTTTGAATTTGTTTATCATGTGGGTAATACGGCAAGAGTAAAAATGAATACATTTGAAGAACCAATATCAAGGAGGTTTTCCACGTGAGTTATATTCCTATGGTAGTAGAACAGAGCAACCGCGGTGAGCGCGCTTATGACATCTATTCCCGCCTGCTGAAGGACCGCATCATTTTCCTTGGAACGGAGGTTAATGACGTGGTAGCCAATTCTATCATCGCACAAATGCTGTTCTTGGCTGCCGAAGATCCTGAGAAGGACATTCACCTTTATGTGAATAGCCCTGGTGGTTCCATCACTGCAGGTATGGCTATTTTTGATACAATGCAGTACATTAAGCCAGACGTTTCCACCATCTGTGTCGGTATGGCAGCTTCCATGGGAGCTTTCCTGCTTAACGCTGGTGCTAAAGGCAAACGCTTCGCACTTCCTAACAGTGAGATCATGATTCACCAACCTCTGGGTGGTGCTCAAGGTCAAGCAACGGATATCGAAATCCGTGCTCGCCGTATCCTCAAATTGCGCGATAAGCTGAATCGCATTCTTGCAGAACGTACGGGTCAACCCCTGGAACGTATTGAGAAGGATACAGATCGTGATTACTTCATGACTGCTGCAGACGCGGCAGCTTACGGTATCGTTGATAAAGTCATCGAGAAAACACTGCCTAGCGGTGTGTAAGCTATAAAACAACACAAAGAGGCTGTGCACTATCCACTTGATGGTTAGCGCACAGCCTCTTTGCTTTTCAGACCACCATTACAAATGAATCTCAATTAATTCAAACCACCATAACCAAGCGCATTGAGTTTCTCAGCAATCACACGATAGCCTCGGCCATTAGGATGTAAGTGGTCCAACGATAAAAGGCTTCTCTCATTTCCTGCAAACTCACCATAAATAGAAGCAAATCCAACTACTCGGCTACTATACTGCGATGCATAGCGGTTAAACTGCTTCACCCACTCTGTAGCGCCTACTACCTGAGGATAGGGATTATACAATCCCACAATTCGAATGATATAAGGTCTACGTGCCCCCGCTTTCAATTGGAAGAGAATACTCATAATGACAGCGAAATTTTGTTTGCATTCCTGCAGTGATCTTCCCAGTTCTTTAGATAAATTCCCAGGTTGTCTAGCTGCAGCCTTTGCAGCATGAATTAAATCGTTGCCACCGATGGATAGAGTGATAATGTCGGCTGCTCGAATGGCTTCGCGAGTCATTGCACTCCCCCGTAGCCGCTGTTCCAGTTCAGAAGTAGTCAATCCATTCACGCCCAAATTCGTAGAGGCTACATTAGAACGCAGTCTCCCTTCCGCCATTCTACGGTACACCGGTACAAAACCGTTACCTGGCAGAGCGCCAAATCCAGTCGTCAAGGAATCGCCAATTGCAGTGTATTGATAGCTCATAGCTCTCCCCCGTTCATAAACTAGTTACTCCATTTAGCATATGAATTCGAGGTGATTATGGTAAGGGGGAGATGTCCAGTAGTGGCACTAGCGGTTACGAATTCTCTATTTATTTTACAGCAGCAAATGGGCTACCGCCTTCCGGCAACAGTTCTTTGAAAGTAAAGGGGTATTCGGGGAACCCCGCAGCATAAGCTGTGTATTCATACAATTGGAAGAACAGAACGACCTGATCATCCTTTAGATAAAAATACTTTTCCGTATTCAATCCGTTAAATCCTCCCAAATAACTTTCCTCCGCTTTTACCAGCTTGTTCAACTTAGCATTTAACGTTTTTTTGTAGTTTGGGTTAGCACCAAAAAGATCGCCCAGCAATAGACGTTTGCCATCCTTGATCGAGAAGGTAAACGCCTCCCGGTTGGTCATGCCATGAGCCCCGCCCGTATCGCTATACTGTGACATCAGCAAACTAATCACACCATTCTGATTGTAGGTCACTATATAATCTATATCATAAGTATACTTGGGCTCTGACCCAGAACGATTGGAGATATCCTGCTCTGCCCCTGCGGCGAATCTCATGGCACTTTCTTTCAAGGTATCGTTCATGGCCTTTTGCGCAGCGGATTGACTCAGTCCACTAATTTTCGGATAATCAAGCTGGATTAAAGCCTCTTTTCGATCTTTAGCATAGGTCTCAGTGGTTACTGTCAATGCGTTCTGTGGTCTGTTCATCACGTTCAGCTTACTAGAGCCTAGAGTCCAATCCACTTTATAGCCCAAATAATCATTTAAGAGACCGGATGGAACATAGAGACGATTGTTTATTAGCTTTCCTTCATATTCCCGAATGTAATAGTTGTTCACCCAGATAGAAGTACCAAAACTAGATACCGTTAACTTGGCTTTAGCCGTCCCTTTTCCAATCGTGTATGCATTTTCTTCTTTATCATAAGTGAGAGGTAATCCCAGCACATCACGCATAAAGGTAATTGGGATCCAGACCTTCCCTTCCTGCACAATACCTGTCTGCTGCGAAATCACCCCGTTCGCCTTTAATACTATACTTGAAGCATTAGCCTTGCTCTTCGCCTGATCAGACGCTGCATAACCCGTATCACTAGGCAGTAATCCTCCACCAAGCAATAACCCCGCCGACATCAAACCTATGCCCCATTTGCGCACGATTTCTTTTGAGATATTCATCATCTTGTTTTCCCTCTCCTTTCCAATTAATTAAACATAATCCCAGAGAGCTTACACAAAAAAGAGGCATCCCCCACTATTAAGCGGAAGTTTACCTCTTCTCTCTGTATTCATCTTGTAGGCTACTATTTCAATTCATACATAACGCTTAGTTGTGTTGTAACTTTAACTACTCCCGGTTGAACGGATGTGCTTGCACCAGCATCTGCTGCAGCCATATCCATTTTTAGATTTTGTTCAAAATATACTGGAGTAATATCGCCATCATTTTGACTAACCGTGAGCACTTGGCCTAAGCTACGTTTAGCTGCCTTAGCAATAGCTCCTGCCTTAACATCTGCGTTCACCATCGCCTTTTCAATCACCTGAGCTTCAAAGGCAGAAGTATCTTCCACAGAAAAACGTGCATTTCCGAGATTGTTTGCCCCTGCTGCAGATGCAGCGTCAAGCAATTCACCAACCTTAGTCAGATCTCTATAAGACACTAACAGCGTATGATTCGCGTTGTATCCTTTTACTTGCTGTCCTTCTTTTTCGCTATAACTATAGTTGGGTTGCACATAGAATTGGGTGCTTTGAATATCTTTATCTGCAATTTTCCAAGTCCCTTTCAGTAGGGTAGTGATCTTTTGGATTTTAGCAGCATTTGTTTTTTGCGCTTCTTGCGCAGTTGACGCCGTAGTATCTACTCCGATGGACAAGTATACAATATCCGGCTTGATGGACAATTCGCCTTTACCTACTACACTAACAACATTTTTCTGCACTTCATCTGCGTAAGCCTTTGTAGGACCCTGGGAGACACCACTCATACCAATTCCTCCAATTAACAAACTCCCTACAATCAACACTGAACCAATCTTCTTTACCAAACCTTTCATATTTGCCAGCCCCTTTCATCTTTTGTGATTTGTTATTATCCTCTAGACGAGTCATTCTGGTAAATGTTGCACATCTTAAATCTATTTTTTGGTATTAAAAAAAGCCCCTAGGGGCTTTTAGTCATGCAATAAAAAGTCATGTCAAAAGATTATTGGTTCTCAAGCTCTTCTTTGCTGACGAGACTCGTCAAAGCGTTTACAGCTTGATCGGCGTCTGCACCATCCGCGCTGATATAGATCTCCGTGCCGGAACTGATCGCTAGGCTCATAATACCCATAATACTTTTGGCGTTTACTTTTTTATCGTCTTTTTCCACGAAAATCTCCGACGAAAACTTGTTAGCTTCTTGCACAAACAATGCTGCCGGTCGAGCGTGTAGCCCTGTCTTCAACCGAACAACTACCGGGTGCTTTGTCATGAAACGCTTACCCCCTAATTGAGTTCTCCCCAAAAATTTCACATTAATTTTATATTATTATATCATTATAACGTAAACCACACTAGAAAAAAAGTGACTAGCCGCCTCGAACCTTGTCCGCCAGTTCATCAATCTTACGAAGTCGATGATTTACTCCGGACTTACTAACCGTACCTTTCAGCATTTCACCAACCTCTTTAAGGTTGATATCTGGATGTGCCATTCGGATTTCTGCAACTTCCCGCAGTTTATCCGGCAAGCTCTCCAGCCCCACTTCTCGCTGCAGCAATTTGATATTCTCAATCTGCCGCACCGCGGCACTTATCGTTTTATTGAGATTCGCGGTCTCGCAGTTCACGATCCGATTCACGGAATTACGCATATCACGCATAATTCTTACATCCTCAAATTTGAACAACGCTTGATGCGCCCCGATCAGACTTAAGAATTCGATAATCTTCTCGCCTTCTTTAATGTATAGAATGAACCCTTTTTTACGTTCAATGCAGCGTGCGTTTAGGTGAAATTCACCAGCCAGATCAACTAGCGCTTTACAGTGCTCCTCATACATCGAGGAAATCTCCAAATGGTAAGAGGAACCCTCCGGATTATTAACCGATCCGCCCGCCAAAAAAGCACCCCGCAAATAAGCACGCTTACAGCAGTTATTCCCAACAATCTCTTTATCAATACCGTCGGTAAAAATAAATCCTTCGGACACAATTCTGAGATCATTTAAGATCTCCTGTACGCGGCTGGGGATTCTAACGATATACACGTTATTTTTCTTCAAACGCATTTTTTTACGCACGAGTAGCTCAATATGGACCTGGTAATATTTCTTAAGCAAAGAATATACCCGCCTTGCAATCGCGGCGTTCTCCGTCGAAATGTCGAGAATCACCTTTTTGCTTGAAAGCTGCACAGATCCATTCATACGGATAAGTGCTGACATTTCCGCCTTCTCACAACAGGGCTCACTCTCCACCATCGTCAGCTCTTTTTTGGTAAGGGCCGCAAAAGACAAGGGTCTCACCTCTTTCTGAAATAAGTACGTCATTCATATATACAAGCATAAAAGCCTTCGGTGTCCTTGTAAGGACGGTAAGCGTTTAAGCGAGAAATATAAAACATAAAGTATAGGTGTAAACTTATACTCTCTTATATTTTAAGTTATACCCTAGGGTTTCTGTTTATCCAATCTTGCACAAGCTGATAGATATGATGACTAAGCTTATCGGTATCATGCCTTAAATAAGTTCGGAATAACACTAGCTTATCCGCTATAACTTTATATGCACTGCCTTCTAGTACATCCTTATCGAGCTGTACCGGACGCGCACCCTTCTCAGCGTACTTCGACTGCACCTGCTCTGGAATTTCACCGTCATTCACAATAATATAATCAAATAAATGAATTCCAATATGATCATAAACGGCTTGTAGATGGTCATTTACAGTATAATTATCCGTTTCGCCAGGCTGAGTCATTACATTGCAGACAAAAATTTTGATTGCATCAGAAGATACAACCGCTTCTGCTAGCTTCGGAACAAGTAGGTTCGGAAGAATGCTCGTATATAGACTCCCTGGACCCAAAAGAATTGCATCTGCATTTCGAATCGCTTCAAGCGCTTCAGGCAACGGTTCCACATCAGCAGGCTCCAAAGAAACCCGTTTAATGATCCCGCCTGCTTCCGGTATTTTAGATTCCCCCGTGATAATCGTGCCGTCCGACATTTCTGCACGCAATACTACGGCATCTCCCGCAGCGGGTAATACCCGTCCGCGAACAGCAAATAATCGGCTAAGCTCACGAACAGCTGTGACAAAATCGCCAGATATATCTGTAAGCGCGGCAAGAATTAAATTACCAAGACTATGGCCCGCCAATCCTTCGCCCGTGTTAAAACGATATCTCATAATATCCGCCATGAGCGGCTCTACATCAGCCATAGCTGTTAATACGTTGCGGATGTCCCCAGGAGGCGGCATTTGCAGTTCACTACGCAAAATGCCCGAGCTTCCTCCGTCATCTGCTACGGTAACTATAGCTGTAATATCTAGCGGCTTTTCTTTTAAGCCGCGAAGCATGACAGATAGTCCCGTGCCACCGCCCATAACGACGATACGTGGACGCTGTCTTTGTTCTTCAGCCACTATGGACCCCTTCTCTCATTAGTGCCGATCACGCTCGGAATCCCGATGACTAACAGCTACGGATTCCGTTTCGCTGACGCCCAGCATTTTGCCCAAATATTCAGAAATGGCTACTGAACGGTGTTTCCCGCCGGTACAGCCAATGCCGATAATAATCTGGGATTTACCTTCCCTACGATATTGCGGAATTAAGAAATGAAGCATATCGAGCAGTTTGGTCAGGAATACCTGTGTTTCAGGCCACTTCATTACATAGTCATAGACATCGCTGTCCTGACCTGTTTTGGGCCGCAGGTGATCCACATAATGTGGGTTAGGCAAAAAGCGAACATCGAATACGAGGTCTGCATCAATAGGAATACCATACTTAAATCCGAACGATGTAATGTTGACGGAGAGTGTACTTTTTCCTAAATGCGAGAACCGAGAAACGATCTTCTCCTTGAGCTGCACTGGTTTCATACTGCTAGTATCCAGACATAATGTGGCTGAATTCTTTAATTCCTCAAGCATCTTACGTTCCAGCTTGATACCATCAAGCGGAAGTCCCTTAGGCGCTAGCGGATGATGACGCCGGCTTTCCTTGTAACGCTGCACAAGCACCGAATCCGTAGCATCCAAGAACAAGATTTCACAGCCAATGGTTGACTCATCTTTGATATAGGCTAGAGACTCGGACAAAGCAGTGAAGAATTCCCTACCGCGCAGGTCAATCACAAGCGCTACCTTGGCGATCTTACCCTTCGACTGCTCAATCAGTTCTGCAAACTTAGGGATCAGCACCGGCGGCAAATTATCGACACAGAAGAACCCTAGGTCTTCCAGACTCTGAACAGCAATTGTCTTACCCGCACCTGACATTCCGGTAATAATGATCAGGGTGGCTCCAGCCGTTGGAGTATTGTCCAATTCGGTCATTAAAGCGTCCCCTCCCTAAATTAGTATATGAATACTCCCTATCTTTTAAGAACGAAGCAGAAGACCTGCCGCACCCACAATACCTGCATCATTACCAAGCTCCGCAGGGATAATCGAAACACCAGTCTGAAGCGGAGCCGGTGCGAGCTTAGCAAACACACGACGAACTTCATCAAATAGAATATCTCCAGCCTTAGACACACCACCACCAATGATGAAGACCTCAGGGTTAAGCACGGCTGCAACAGAAGCCATAGATTTACCCAGGTAGTATGCTGCACGGTTTACTATGCGAATCGCTACTTCATCGCCAGCCTTAGCCGCATCAAAGACTTCCTTCGCAGCAATCTTCTCTACCATTGAGAGTGAAGTACGATCACCACGAGCTACTGCATCGTTAGCCATACGAATAATTCCTGTAGCGGAGGAAACGGTTTCCAGACATCCCATATTACCGCAACCACATTGAATGGCTTCCAAATCCGGCACTACAGTGATATGGCCAAGCTCACCTGCTAGACCTGCAAAACCTTGATAAATCTTTCCGTTAATAATAATTCCGCCACCAACACCTGTTCCTAGCGTATAGCAAACACAATTTTCAATCCCGCGTCCTGCACCACTCCAGGCTTCACCCAGTGCAGCCACGTTCGCATCATTGTCTATTTTGACAGGCTTGTTCCAGCGATCTTCCAAAATGGAGCGAATCGGCACATCTTTAAATCCTATGTTAGGCGCAAGTATAATGATTCCTTCACGAATATTTGTGAACCCTGCTACGCCCGCTCCTACACCTGCAAGCTGATCCCAAGAGTACGGGGAATCCTCCACAATTTGGCGAACATACTTCTCGATATTATCGATAACAGTATCGACACCTTCTGCAGTTCCTGTAGGTCCCTCATAAGTATGCAATAGAGTTCCCTCAGCATTGCAGATTCCAACCTTAATTGCAGTTCCACCCAAATCCACGCCAACGTAGATATTCTCAGACATGTAACAAGCCACCTTTTTTTATACTAAAATAGTTAATCCTAAGTACCAACTATAATAGAAGCCCCCTCTGTGGTCAAGGAAAGACAACACACCCGGGAATTCCTTATTTTAATACTATACTCTATTATATTCTAAAAAGACCCCCTTACGCCTAAGTAAGAGAGTCTTCTACCTATATTATTACTGGAAAATCACCCAAAGCACCCAGCTATTCTGATAAAATGCGTTTTTGTCCCTCTAGTGAACGAATTGGGGCAATATTCTGTGTGAACTCCAGCGTGCCCATATACCGACCTGTATCGTCGCGGACAGCAAAATAACGGATATAGATGAATTTATCCTTGATGTTAATCCAGAAGTCTTCAGCGTCCTTAATGCCTGCCTTAAAGTCCTCCAGAAGCTTCTCTACCACATGCACACTTTGGGGAGGATGGCAGTTCTGTACCGTGCGGCCGATAACTGCCTTAGTTCGGGCAAAGATACGTTCCTTCCCGTGTGAAAAATATCGAACGACATCATTCTCATCAATGAATGTCAGATCTACTGGCAGATGATTGAGTACTGTTTCGAGCTGATGCAGTGATAACAGCCCTGTCTCAAAACGAATGAACCCTTCCTGGGGAGCCGCACCCACTGCTTCACCCTGCAATGCTGCACCTTCCGGCTCTGCGGCACGTTCGGGTATCCACTCCTGTTCAGGCGCCGTTAGACAGAATCCGATCTCATCGCTCTCCCGAGCGATTTTGACCCATTCGTCTTCCGTCAATTTATCCAGCGACATAGGCAATAAAATATTTTCTTCCTTAAAAATCATTTCATTAACTTCCTTGATGATCTCCGTAAGTTGAGCACCAATATCTGTTGCATTTCCGCTGTAGCTGCTGAGCGCTGCTTTTGCTTCTTTAATCATACGGAGGATATGATCATCCACTCCCCACATGACCTTGGTTGGTCCATAAATGCCGTATTTTTCGAGGTATGGGAACAACAGATTTTCTTTTCGACTGTAGTGCTTATCTAGATCCAGCAGCAAGCTAAGATCCTCCAGCAGCTTGAAGATCAGTTCCTCACTATCGTTCTTCTGAAACTTTGTTGCGTGCAGATCCATGCGGAAGTTCACAAGTCTTTCAATCTCACGGTTTTCTAGTTTGAAGGTGTGGACTGGGTGGCCGGGTTGTTCTTCAGGCTTCGAGGAGCGGTGGATTTCCTCAATAGAACCTTTGAAAATGGCTGTATGCACCGAACAAAGCCGCTGTACCTCGGATACCGGAATCCCTTCTTCGGTCATTAACGAATGCTCCATAGCAGAGATTTCTGCAACAGTAACATCACCTACAGCTTCCTCGAAGCGTGCCTTAACCTCTTCAACGCTTTTGCCTGCATGCAGTTCTTTAATAATTTCCTTAAGCATGGCTTGGCGACGAGTCTGCTCTGGTGCATCAACCTCGCGGTTATTTATAAGCTCACTCATTATTAATCACTCCTTAATGAAGTTTGGTTATCATTTGCTCTTTATTTCACAATCTCGAAGCCATGACGTTCAAAGGCTAACTTCACAGTGTCGAGATCTATTTTCTTCAACTTGATTCCTTTGGATAAGGTCATGAAACGCCCAGCGGTCTGCAGCATGCCCGGCTTGGCGATATCCTTAAAGCCCAGATCCACCATAATCTCGATGACCTCTGGATGCCGGGATACAATGTCGAAGATAGACTCATCCATTCGCAGGACTTTTTCCATGCAACTCTTCTCCTTTTTGTGAGAACTATTCTCAATAACAGATTAGCACAGGCTGTATGGGGCGATTGTGATTGCAATCACTAATTAAGAAGAAAGCGATGGTCGTTCTTTTAACAGAGGATTATGTATTCGTATGAAAATAAAAAACTGCCCCCTACCATAAAAAGCATAAGGGACAGCTTGATTTGTTATAAATCATTTACTATAGCGTTACGCCTGTTTTGAAGATGGAAATCTCGCGGAAATTATTTTTCTCATTATTTACCCATTCCCCACTAACCACGCTGATAATGTAGTTAATGAAGTCACGCAGAACCTCATCTGGAGAACCATCTTCAACCAACACACCCGCATTAAAATCGATCCAGTGACGTTTGCCTTCATATAATGGGGTATTGGTGGATACCTTCATCGTAGGCACGAATGTTCCAAAAGGCGTTCCCCGCCCGGTCGTAAAGATCACCAATTGGCAGCCAGCAGCAGCCAGAGCCGACGAAGCCACTAGGTCATTGCCCGGCGCGTTAAGAAGATTTAAGCCTTTGTTAGTGATAAGCTCTCCGTACTTGAGTACATCCATTACCGTAGAATTACCGGATTTTTGAGTGCAGCCCAGAGATTTATCCTCAAGCGTAGTAATTCCTCCGGCTTTATTTCCTGGTGAAGGATTTTCATATACCGGCTGTTTATAGTCCATGAAATACTGCTTAAAGTCATTGATGAGATCAACAATTTTGTGGAAAATAGCTTCGTCTGCCGCACGTTCCATCAGAATTTTTTCGGCGCCAAACATTTCTGGTACTTCAGTGAGTACAGTTGTGCCGCCTTGGGCAGCCATATAGTCAGACAAACGTCCAAGAAGCGGATTCGCAGTAATCCCGGACAGGCCATCCGAGCCTCCACACTTCAGACCAATCTTCAGCTCAGAGAGTGAGACTTCTTCCCGATGATCACCCTGTACATTATTGTAGAGTTCCTTCAGCAGCTTTACGCCTTCTTCAATCTCGTTTCCAACCTCTTGGGAGACAAGAAAACGCACTCGATCCTCATCGTAACTACCCAGCATGTCTTTAAAAATATGCAAATTGTTATTCTCACAACCTAGTCCGAGCACAAGTACGGCGCCCGCATTTGGATGCTTAACCGCGTTAGCAAGTATTGTACGAGTATTATCATGGTCATCGCCTAGCTGAGAACAACCATAGTTATGTTTAAGCACGAGTACATTATCAAATGGAGCGATATCCCCAACCTCTGCCTTGAAAATATTAATGATCTGCTCCGCCACTCCATTTACACAACCAACCGTAGGGACGATCCATAGCTCATTACGAATACCTACTGATCCGTCAAAACGACGATACCCCTTAAAGGTCAAATTTTCTGTTTTAAAAGGATTGGGTGTCAGCTTCTGCTCAAAAGTATATTCCTCAACTCCTGTTAGGTTTGTCTTCGTATTATGGGTATGCACCCACTGGCCCGGCACGATAGGCGCTTTAGCATGACCGATGGGATAGCCATACTTCAATACATACTCACCTTCGCTAATGCTGGTTAGTGCAATTTTATGACCTCTAGCAATATCTTCCGTAATTTTAATCTCTTTTGAACCTATCACAATGGTGTCGCCTGCTTGATAGTCTTTAAGTGCAACTGCCACGTTATCAGCCTCGTTAATCTGCAGTACCTCTTTCATAGTCTTAATCATGTCGTCATCCACCTCCTGTGTATTAGTTGTGCGCAGGTCTCTTCACGTACGCTTGCAGCGCTTGCTTCATACCTGTTCTCTCAATCGCAATGAGCCCTTCTGTCACCTTATCCGTAAGTCCGGCCACTTCGTTCAGGTCACAGCCCCAGCGATTTGTCGCCGCTAATACCTCGACAGCCAGTGCGCGTAACCCAGTATCTGTGCCATCCCACCCTCCCCACAAGGAGGCGAACCATTCCACAATATCTGCATCGTCCGCCAGCTGAATCTCTTCTTCCCCTCTACGTCCTTTATAGAAGGCAATTAATGCACTCAATGAGAAGACAAGCTTCTCGGGCAATTGTCCTTTGGACTCTACATATTGCAATAAAGAAGGCAGATCTCTTGTCTTAAATTTCGAGATAGAATTAAGGGAGATGCTCATCAAGTAATGCTGCACATAAGGGTTCAGGAACCTTTCTAATACCGCGTCTGCAAAAGAATTCAATTCCTCTACCGGCAGATCCAGCGTCGGGATGATCTCATCATAGATCAAGGACTTCACGTACGCCCCAACCTCTTCGTGCTCAATCGCCTCGGCCACCGTATCAATTCCGTACAAATACGCTACGGGTGTCATCGCGGTATGCGCTCCGTTTAGAATTCTCACTTTACGAGTCCGGTAAGGGGTCATATCATCTACCACGAGCACATTAAGACCTGCTAGTTCAGCCGGGAACTCCTCTTTCATCCACTGCGGCCCTTCAATTACCCAAAGATGGAACTGCTCGCCGACAACAACCATCTTATCCTCATACCCCAGTTCTTCAGTAATCTCAGCGATGCTGTCTCTTGGATATCCGGGAACAATGCGGTCTACCAGACTGCAGCAGAAGGTATTGGCTTCATTCAGCCATTCAATAAAGCCGTCTCCAAGATTCCACAGTTCAGCATATTTCAAAATAACCTTCTTAAGCTCATCCCCATTTCGGTCAATCAGCTCACACGGAATGATAATAAAACCTTTGGAAGCATCCCCATTAAAAAATTCGAAACGTTTATACAATAAGGCCGTCAGTTTGCCTGGAAAACTGCTTTGCGGAGCATCCGTTAATTTGTCGTCCCCTTCAAAAGCAATTCCCGCCTCCGTGGTATTAGACACGATAAAGCGCAGCTCTGGATTCTCGGCAAGCTTCATATACTCCTCATGCTGGGCAAAAGGATTAAGCGTTCGCGTAATACAGTTGATAACCTCATGTTCTTTTACCGCTGCCCCATCTTTGAGCCCTTGGAGATAAAGAGTATACAACCCATCCTGAGCATTTAGCATTTCTGCAAGTCCGTTGCCCAGCGGTTGTACCACAACTACTCCGCCATTAAAATCCGTTTTTTGATTCATGGTATGAATATGCCAATCTACAAAAGCGCGCATGAAATTCCCTTCACCAAATTGCAGAACCTTCTCGGGATATTGCTTATAAGCTTTCCAACTATCACTATTTAATCTGTTCATACAAATGCCTCCTAATTTATAATGCACACGATAAACAAAGTTAAATTACCATATAAAACAATATTTATATTATGTTATGTTAAATAATATGCACACGTGAAAATTTTAATTGAAAACCCCTCACAAATTGTAAAGGATTACGTCGCTGGTATGTGCATCATTACTATCTTTGCAGGTTCTTAACCGATTCTCTCGCAATAAACTCCGTGTCGATCGAGATTAGCCCTTCATTCTCCAATGGCTCTTTGATTAAGCTTAGTAGCTTACGGGCACCTTGCTCGCTGATTTTCTCAATCGGACGCTTAACTGTGGTCAACGAAGGATTGGCAAAGAGCGAAAAGCCAATATCATCAAAACCAACAATAGAGACATCATTCGGCACCTGCAGCCCATGTTCAAACACAGATTTCATAGCTCCGATCGCCATATCGTCATTAGAGCAAAATACTGCCGTCGGCGCTTTTTCCAGATCCAGCAGCTGACCCATCGCCTCATATCCACTTTGCAAATCATACTTACCACTGATCATGTAGTCATTACGCACAGGAATGTTATAATCTATCAATGCTTTTATAAAACCATCTCTGCGCTCCTGTGTGGATTTAAAGCCTTCGACGCCTTCAATAATCGCAATGTCTTGATGGCCGGATTCTATCAGGTATTTACCTGCATGATAAGCGCCTTCCCGGTCATTCGAGATGATGTTAATAATGGAGCGATCATCGATCTGTCGATTCAACACAACGATTGGAATGCCTTGCTGGATCACATGGTAAATAAATTTATTGTCTGCTTCACTTTGGCTCATTAGAATAATTCCGTCAAAACGTTTGTGATGAATGGAGGAGTACTCTGCATAATCGTCGATCCCACGTATGAACAAATTATATTCAACATCTATAACGCTGTTCACACCACGGATCGTGTCAGAGAAGAAACCGGATGTTGTGCCCTTGGCAATACTCGTGAAGAACAAGCCAATGGTATATGATCGCTGCATTACAAGGCTTTTAGCATTGTAATTGGGGACGTAACCCACTTGCGCGGCAATCTCAGCAATTTTTTTACGTGTGACCTCTTTAATGAGTGGACTGTTGTTAAGTGCTCTTGATACAGTTGTATGTGAAACATTCGCCAATTTGGCGATATCCTTGATTGTAGGTGCCATGGGTCAACCTTCCTTATCAAACGGGTTTGGCTCTTCCATGTAAGGATATCATAACGATTACCTTGTCACCAATGCCTGTTTCGAGAAATTGAAATATTGATCCGCATTATTGTAACAGATGTTCTCAATCATACCGCCCAGCAGTTCCATATCATCCGGGACTTCTCCAGCCTCTACCCAAGAACCTACAAGATCACATAGAATTCTTCTAAAGTACTCATGTCTGGTATACGATAAAAAGCTTCTGGAGTCTGTTAACATTCCGACAAATTGGCTGAGTACCCCTAGATTAGCGAGCGTCTTCATCTGTTCCAGCATGCCATCCTTATTGTCATTGAACCACCATGCCGTTCCGAATTGAATTTTCCCAGGTATACCTCCCCCTTGGAAGCAGCCCATTAAACCCGCAATGACATGATTATCATTCGGATTCAATGAATACAAAATCGTCTTAGGCAGTGCGTTCTCACGATCCAGCGCATCAAGCAGTCCTGCCAGTGGTTTAGCAATCATGCCATCATTGATGGCATCATAGCCTGTATCCGGACCGAGACGCCCGAACATTACGCTGTTATTATTACGAAGCGCATGGATATGGAATTGCATCGCCCAATCCAGTTCGCTATATAATTTCCCGAGGAATATAAGTGTGAACCCTTTGTACTTTTTCTCTTCACTCTCGCTTACAGTGCCTTCACGAATTGCTTTGGCGAATATTTCTGTAGCTTCCTCCAAGGTAGCTGGCTCAAACATTACTGCATCCAAAGCATGATCGGATACACGGCCCGCTCTAGCATGGAAGTATCTCACCCTGCTCTCCAGCGCTTCAAGAAACTGTCCATAATGCTCAACCGCTATTCCCGAAACTTCACTAAGCTGATCCACCCAAGCCTTGAAGGTAGGACGGTTGATTTCGAGTGATTTATCTGGTCTGAATCCCGGAACTATGCTAGCTTCGAATCCACTTAGAGTACTGATTTTCTCGTGATATTCTAGATCATCTACAGGGTCATCGGTGGTGCATACAACGGTCACCTTCGATTTAATGATCAAGTCTCTTGCTCCAAAGCCCTCGCCTTGCAGTTGCTTGTTCACTTCGTCCCAAATCTTCGGAGCATTAACCTCATTTAGCAAATCATATACTCCAAAGAAACGCTGTAACTCCAGATGTGTCCAATGATAGAGCGGATTACCGATTATCCTTGGAACAGTTCTTGCCCAGGCCAGAAATTTATCGTAGTCACTACCATCACCGGTAATGTACTTCTCTTCTACACCATTTGCCCGCATCACTCTCCATTTGTAATGGTCACCATACAGCCAAGCCTCGGTAATATTGTTAAACGTCTTGTTCTCATAAATCTCTTTCGGACTGAGATGGCAGTGATAGTCGATAATCGGCATGTCTTTCGCATAGTTATGAAACAGCTGAATCGCAGTCTCACTGGACAATAAGAAGTTCTCATCCATAAATTTTCTGCTCATGAGTTTTTCTGCTCTCCTTTATAATCATAATGGGAGTCACAATCAGTTTAACGTAAACATTTTGATGTTTGAACTATTCATTGAATATTAATTAAATCTAAAATAAATGTTTTGCTTAGCGTTGTGTTGAAAATTGTTCACGTTAACATTTATCTACATTGTAAACTTATTTATAAAATGCGCAAGTCTTTTTCGAAGGACATTGTTACAGTTATTTTAATACCGCTATTTCCTATCATAAAAAAACAGGCAATCCTGTAAGATAAGGATCGCCTGCTAGAAGTCATTCCAATTTAAGTTAGCGGGAAATTAACTACCCAGATTTTCGCTCCAATCATGCACCATCGAACCCTCTAAGTATTTCTCAGCATCCATTGCTGCCATGCAGCCGGTGCCTGCTGCAGAAATCGCTTGACGGTAACGGGTATCCTGCACGTCACCACAAGCGAATACACCCGGAATGTTCGTTTCTGTCGTTCCAGGGGTGACCACAATGTAGCCATTGGTATCCGTAGTAATCTGGCCGCCTAAGAACCCGGTATTCGGCGTATGTCCGATCGCGACAAACACCCCATCCGCTTCGATGAGTTCTTCCTGCCCTGTCTCATTGTTGCGAACCGTCAGCCCTTTAACGCCAGACTCGCCGGTTGTTACTTCAAGCGGTGTACGGTTAAGTGCCCACGCAACCTTACTGTTATCGCGTGCGCGATCCTGCATGATCTTCGAAGCTCTGAGCTCATCACGACGATGAACCAGAGTTACGCTGGAAGCAAATCTTGTTAAGAAGCTGGCTTCCTCCATCGCGGAGTCTCCTCCACCGACCACGATAATCTTTTTGTTCCGGAAAAAGAAGCCGTCACAAGTAGCACAAGTGCTGACCCCACGGCCCACATTCTCCTGCTCCCCTGGTATTCCTAAATATCTGGCAGAAGCACCGGTAGAAATAATTACCGACTCTGCCTCTAATACACCCAAACCATCTACTGTCACTTTGAATGGACGCTGTGAAAAATCCACTGAATCCACCCAACCATTCTTAAATTCAGCACCAAAACGTTCAGCCTGCTTCCGCATGTTGTCCATTAAATCCGGACCGAGAATCCCTTCAGGAAAACCTGGAAAGTTCTCTACTTCCGTTGTCGTTGTCAGTTGTCCACCTGGCTGCAAGCCTTCAATTACAAGTGGGTTAAGGTTGGCACGTGCCAGATAAATAGCAGCAGTAAGCCCGGCCGGGCCTGTTCCGATTACAATCGTTTTGTACATAACAGTGGCCTCCTCACAATAGGGTTTAAGCGTCAAGAATTTAGATATTTTCAGTAAACGGGGGAAGACTGTCGCTCACACTTCCCTGAAAGCTACATTCATCATCGATACGCCGAGCATAACGACTGACCATCGACACAGAAACATCGTAACGCAGAGCTACTTCACGATAGGTAACTGGAAGGTTATGCATTTTTGCGATCAGATATTCTAAGGCAGCACTCCAGCCCCCCGCGTGACGGATAAAAGGAACATCTGGATAGATGCTGCTCACGAATTGCTTCCAGAGTAATTCAGCGTCTTTTTTCTGAACGGCATCAAATCTCCGGTCCATCATACTTACCGTCTGGTCGATGACTTTTTGCCAATCATCTCTCCATTCTGGCAATCCCTTCAGACGTGCAGTAGAAGTTTCTTTGGCTTCCTGAAGTACATTTTCCTCCGGAACACTACCAATCAGTCGTTGCAGGCTGAGAAGCGCAGCTTCTTGCAGCTTTTCTTCCTGCAATGGCTGTTGCTTCAGAAGTCCTTGCAGAATCTCGGACATTTCTTCATCTTCGATCCAGCGCAGAGCTTCCGTCACCTGAAGCTTCGTATTGGCATCTCCGTAGCGAATCGCCCAGAAGAAGGAGGAACGAAGCAGCGGATTGTTCCGCACCTCTTCGGCAAAGCTGCCTTTATTATCTTTCCACAGCTTCAGCTGCTCTTGAAATGGAAGCTGATAGTTGTAGCTGATTGGAGATAACGCTTTGCCTTCTCCCTGTGCTTGCTGCAGCTGGGCCAGAAAAAATCTCGGCACAGCCGATTCCGGATCCAGCTTAGTAGCTTTTTGCCAGCAGCGTTGAGCTTCTGTGTACAGTCCACTATTACTTGCTGCTGCCGCACAGTAATGGTACAAGCTGGCGTCACCGCCGACTTCCTCATCCTTCAGCAGGCGACGAAAATGACCATAGGCGGTTCTATGCCGTCCAAGAATTCCCATCGTAGTGGCCATTTTGAACAAATGCTCCTGGTGAAAAGGAATAGTCGTCTCTAGCTGACGTAATAATCCTGCCAGTTGCCCGCGGTCACCTTCATACTGCAGAAAGATCGCCAAGTTACAAAGTGCGTGCAAATTGCCAGAGTCCTGTTCAAGCACCCGCATAATACATTCTTTGGCTTTGGTAAAACGACCCATATAGAAATACGCAAGGGCTAGGTTGTTATGCGCCGCCAAGAAGTCTGGCGTATTGCTTACAATCTCTTCAAGCAAAGTAACGGCTTGAGTAAACTTGCCTTCTTCCAACAGCGCCCGGGCCCGCTCATGCTCTATTACTCCTTCCCGGCTTCTAATCCGGATAAGCGGTGCAGGACGATCCAGTTCATATTGCAGAAGTTCCATCAACTCTTCCGATTCGGCCAGAAACTCACCGTTCACATCTTCTTCGAGATAAGTAACGAGTGAGCGTTCTGCCTCCTCATAGCTTTCCATATTGGCGAAGTTGTTAGCCATATAGAAATAACATTCCGTCATTCCAGGATCAATATTCTCCAGCACATGGGTCAAAATATCGTTTGACGCCTCATAATTACCCATTTCTGATAATACACCTGCTACGTTGCAATGATTTACCGGGTTCTCCGGTTCGTACTCTACAGCTTTGCGAAAATTCTTTAATGCCTTATCATATTGAAAGCGATCCAAGGACCGAACGGCTCTTTCAAAGAAAAAATTGGCATTCAGAGTGACGGGAATAACATTACCATTCTCCTCATACTCTGAAGTTCTCTCCATCATGGAAGCAAGGCACCCCCTTATAAGAAGCTTCCTTTTATACTAACGAAAAAATAGGAGGACGGCGCCCAATGGGGTATACCGGAGCTCCAAACTTAATCGCTATTCCGTTCCCTATATGGGTGCGGCTATCTTCACACAGTATACCACATGTGACGGTGAGATTCTCAAGTTGAGAAAGACTCTACCACTCCACATACAACAACTTTTTCAAATAAAAATAAAAAAGACGGGGAATTAAATTCCCGCGTCTCTGAAAAGCTTATCAATCGAACCGCCCTCAAGAATAATACGTGTAGCTTGAGCAAGCATCGGTGCAACCGATAAGACCTTAAACCGACTTGAATGATCATCTGGCAGCGCGATAGAGTCGGTAATGACCACTTCCTCAATTGAGGGATGGTCAAGCCGCTGCAGCGCAGGCCCTGAGAACAATCCATGCGTTGCACAGACGATACTGTCCTTCGCACCTCTCTCTTTCAGACCCTCTACCACATTCACAATGGTAGTCCCTGTATCAATCAGGTCCTCGATAATAATCGGTGTACGTCCCTCTACATCACCAATGACATGAGTGATTACAGATTCATTATGGGCTGGACGCTTCTTGATCATAATGGCAAAAGGTGAATCCAGCTTATTCGCCAGCTTCTCAGCCATAGAGGCACGTCCGGCATCTGGAGAGACAATGACCAAATCAGACATAGCCTTGGCCTTCAAATGGCTGCTGATCAAATCGAGAGCAGTCAGATGATCGACCGGAATGTTGAAAAATCCTTGAATTGCCGCTGCATGCAAATCGATAGTGATTACACGGGTTGCGCCGGCGGTCGTAAGTACATCAGCTACCATCTTAGCCGAAATCGGTTCACGAGGTGCAGACTTACGTTCCTGTCGAGCATATCCATAATACGGCACAATAATGTTAACTGTACGTGCCGATGCCCGTTTAGCAGCATCTATCATCACGAGCAGCTCCACGAACATCTCATTAATGGGATGGGATAGGGATTGCACCAAAAATACGTCGCAGTTCCGGATGCTCTCTTCGTAATGCACGTAAATCTCGCCGCTCATGAAACGGGTCAGCTTAATCTGCCCCAATTCAACACCAAGTCGCTCTGCAATATCTGCCGCCAGCTTTGGATTCGACGAACCGGAAAAAATACGTAATTGTTGATGATGCATAATACCCTCCTGCGGATTATAAATTATAGTTTGAACGGAACAGCGGTACGACGACGACCCTCAAATACAGCCAGTTCACGAAATCCTGTGTGCCAAAGCAGGCTACGAGCCTCTTGTAAGCCGTCACCAAGCTTAGCAGGGTCATGTGCATCCGAGCCGAGCGTAAGAGGTATACCGAGCTTAAAAGCCTCCTGTAGCAGATGTTCCGCTGGGAACATTTCAGCACACGGCTTGGAAAGTCCTGAAGCATTTAGCTCCATGGCGACTCCGCTATCTGCTATAACCTTTAAGGTTTCCAGTTCCAATGCTCTCACTTCTGCTTTACCTTCTGGTGTCTGTGGACCATAGCCGAACCGTTTAATAACATCCATATGTCCTATAATATCATATAATCCCGATAACGCCGACTTCTTTACAGCATCATAATAAAGACGATATACCTCTAGTTCATCCTTACCTTCCCAGCCATGAACCTGTCGATAATCCGTAATATCCCATTCCCCAAGAAAATGCACAGAGCCAATCAGATAATCCCATGGGTAAGGAGATAAAATCTCACGAATTTGATCTTCGTAGCCTTCAATATAATCCGCTTCCAGCCCCACCCGCAGATCTATAGCTCCACGATAACGTTCCTTCAGACTCAGACATTCCTCTACATAACGAGGCAGTTCAGCCATTGGCATCGCCATCTCAGGGTAATAGCTAGCAGGATCGACATGAATGAGCGGCAAGTGGTCCGATAACCCTAGTTGCTCAAGTCCAAGCGCAATCCCGCGCTGCACATACTCCTCAAGCTTGCCCACGGCATGACCGCAGCGCTCATGATGCGTGTGGTAATCGATATGCATCCTTCAGTCCCCCCTAGTACTGATCCCGGCGTGGGCGCTCGTGGCGGGTACTGAGCTCTTCCATGATCTCATCCAGCGGAAGCTTACGCTCCTGTAGCAGAACTAGTAAGTGGTAGATCAGATCACTAACCTCAAGACGCAGCTCGGCATTGTCTTTATTTTTAGCGGCAATAATCGTTTCAGAGGCTTCTTCGCCTACCTTCTTAAGGATCTTATCGACCCCTTTATCGAACAAATAAGTGGTATATGCGCCTTCCGGGCGTTCTACTTCCCGCTCAGCAATCACGCGCTCTAGCTCGCCAAGAACGGTAAACCGCTCGCCATCCGTAAGACTTGCAGCCGATTTTTGCGCTTCCTTGGTTTGGTTATCCAAAGGGATTTCACGGAAAAAGCACGAAGTAGCTCCAGTATGGCAAGCTGGTCCTTCAGGAACAACCTTCACGAGCAATGTATCACTATCGCAATCATAGGCTATGGAGGTAATCGCTTGTGTGTTGCCGGAGGTTCCACCTTTGTGCCAAAGCTCGCTGCGTGAGCGGCTCCAGAACCAGGTCTGACCACTTTCCAGCGAGAGCTGCAACGATTCCGAATTCATATAAGCAACCATCAAAACTTCAAGTGTGTTGGCATCCTGTACAACCGTAGGCACCAATCCCGCTTCATTCCAGCGAATGCCGGCCAGCGCTTCTTGTTGGCTAATGGATGTATTCTTTTCTGTTTGATTCATCGGATCTCTACCCCTTTTTGCTTCAAATCAGCCTTTAAGTCGTTAATGGCAATCTCTTTATAGTGAAAAATGGTCGCCGCCAGTCCAGCATCGGCTTTCCCTTCCGTAAATACATCGTAAAAATGCTCCTTCTTCCCAGCACCGCCAGAAGCAATCACAGGAATACTAAGTAAGTCGCTTACTGCTGAGGTCAGCTTCAGGTCGAAGCCATCTTTCGTGCCATCTGCATCCATACTTGTGAGTAAAATCTCACCTGCTCCGAGCTTTTCAGCTTCCTTGGCCCAGGTCAGAGCACGGATGCCAGTGGGCTTGCGACCACCATGTGTATACACTTCCCATTCACCAAATGCCTCGTTATATTTAGCATCTATGGCTACCACAATACATTGAGAGCCAAAACGGCGTGCACCTTCCAGAATTAACTGTGGATTTGTGATAGCAGCCGTATTAATGCCAATTTTGTCTGCACCTGCACGAAGAATCCGCTTCATATCATCAGGTGTAGAGATCCCGCCGCCCACTGTAAAAGGAATGGCGATTTCACCTGCGGTCTGCCGCACAACGTCAATCATGGTCGCTCGGCCTTCTACGGAAGCTGATATATCGAGAAACACAAGCTCATCTGCACCCTCACGGTCATACAGCGCCGCGAGCTCAACCGGATCTCCGGCATCACGCAGATTCACAAAGTTAACGCCTTTGACTACCCGTCCGTCCTTAACGTCAAGACAGGGGATGATTCGTTTTGCTAACATAATAAATCCCTCCTTTATTGCAAAGGTTTTTCGATCCCCCTAAACACAAACTTAAGCCCATAACACCTTCGCGTTGACGTTCTTGCCTCTGTGAGTAGGCGGGCTTACACAGCCTGCAAGCCCAAGCTAGACATACACTCATAATCCCTGTGTCTCCACGATTCATGCTCCTGGCAGGACGACGGACTCGCGACACCCGCAAGACCAAATTCATTAGGCCACCTGTGGGCTCGCGCTCATGAAATAATCGGCTCATTTAGTTGCATCATGTACAGTTATTTCACCGTCCATCCAGCAAACCATGCGTTTAACTGCATTTCGTACAATTAAATCTGGAAATGAGCTTAGAAATAAGATCAACTCTCATTTATAGCTGCACGAAATACAATTAAATTAGCAAACATGCTCTTAATTGGAACAATAGTTGTATGAAGTACTCTTATATCATCCAGCTAAGGCGTAATGCCCATCCCGCCGCCTAATTAGCTTATTACAACAGATTCCACATCAGACTTTAGCTGAAACCACCTTAGTCGCTCAATAGCTTAGGTTTATTAACCTAGTTCGACGTTCTATTGCACTCTGTACAATAGAGTAAACCTCAAACAATCAAATTGTGCCGTCTATTGTATTTCGTGCATTAGATTTCCCAGAAATCCACGAAAACGAAGGTTTATCACTATTTCAACTGTATAAAGTGCAATCAAATAAACATTCAAGCCCTTTAAGAAGGGTTCTATTGCACAAAATACAACCAAACCCTCTAATAAGATTTTTAGCACAGTAAGAACGAATTAATTAGTCAGTTATTAGTCAGTTATTTGTCAGGTTCGTCAACTAACGCAGCTCATACGCAACACTACTTCTGTGCGAGTGCCCGCAAAGCTTTGGAGAGATCAATATTGCCCGTGTACAACGCCTTGCCAACAATAGCTCCGCCCACACCGCTGCCGTTATGCATGCTCAGACGTAACAGATCATCAAGACTGGTGACTCCGCCGGAGGCGATCACCGTTTTACCACTGACCTTCGCCATGGACACAATGCCCTCCACGTTCGGCCCCTGCATCATTCCGTCGCGAGAGATATCGGTGTAAATGAACGTCTCTGCTCCTTTTGCAGCCAGTTCCTTAGCCAGATCCTCAGCACGTACCTCAGAGGTATTCAACCAGCCATGTGTGGCAACATAACCGTTGCGTGCATCAATGCCGATAGCTACTTTATCACCGTATTTAGCCAATACCGCTTCGGTAAAAACATGATCATTAATCGCAGCAGTGCCGATAATAACGCGGCTAACACCAAGTCCGAGCAATTTTTCCACGTCCGCAAGAGTACGAAGGCCACCGCCCACCTGAACAGGCACGTTAGCATTAGCAGCAATAGCGCCGATCATCGCATCATTCACAGGATGACCTGCTTTTGCCCCGTCTAAATCCACCAAATGAATGAATTTTCCGCCTTGCTCTTCCCAAGATTTGGCCACCTTCAGTGGACTATCATTGTATATCGTTTCCTGACTGTAATCCCCTTGTTGCAGCCTGACACATTTTCCATCCCGGATATCAATCGCCGGATATACAATAAAAGAAGACATTTGGCGCTCCCCACTTTCGTTACATTATATTTATAGCGCGGCTTACGTCCGCTCTCCCTTTAATTTCAAGAAATTACCCAGCAGCTTCATTCCCAGCTCTCCGCTTTTTTCCGGATGAAACTGCATGCCGAATACATTATCCTGGCCCACGATAGCTGTAACTGGGTAACCATAATCGGTGACTGCCAACAGATCACTCTTATTCGCTACAAGTGCGTGATAGGAGTGGACGAAATACACATGCCCCTCATCGAGACCTGCAAACAGCGGACTTTGAGGTTGTGTGAAGCTCAGCTTATTCCAACCCATATGTGGCACTTTATAGCCAACTCTAGGAGCAAATCGCACCACCGAGCCTGAGAGAATATCAAGACCCTCATGGCTGCCATGCTCTTCACTGCTGCTAAACAGCAGCTGCATGCCGAGACAAATGCCAAGCAGCGGCTGTGTTCCGGCAGCTACCTGTTTAACCACAAGATCCAAGCCACTTTCCCGCAGCTGCTCCATCGCATCGCCAAATGCACCGACACCCGGCAGAATGACACTATCAGCAGCGAGAATTCGCTCGGCTTCCCCCGTCACTTCACACTCACAACCGAGGCGTTCTACCGCCTTGCTCACACTGTGCAGGTTGCCCATGCCATAATCGACGATTGCAACAGTCATGCTACAGCACTCCCTTCGTAGAAGGCACACCCTTTACACGTGGATCAATTAGTGTCGCTTCATCGAGTGCCCGTCCGAGCGCCTTGAATACAGCTTCAATCATGTGATGTGTGTTAGAACCGTAGTGTACGATCACATGCAGCGTAATCCGGGCTTCCAGCGCGAACTTCCATAAGAATTCCTGAACAAGCTCCGTCGAAAAGCTGCCCACCTGCTGCGAAGGATACGTTGCACGATATTCAAAGTGTGGGCGATTGCTGATATCGATCACAACCTGCGCCAACGCCTCATCCATCGGTACAAAAACACTCGCATAACGTTTAATTCCTTTTTTATCACCCAGTGCTTCGTGCAGCGCTTGACCTAGGCAGATCCCAATGTCTTCAACCGTGTGGTGATCATCAATTTCGATATCTCCACGGGCCTGTACTGACAGGTCAAACTGGCCGTGCTTCGTGAACAGATTCAGCATATGATTCAGAAAAGGAACATCCGTCTCCAGCTCGGAAACTCCACTTCCATCTACATTAAGAGCCAGCTTGATATCCGTCTCGTTTGTTTTGCGGCTTAATCCTGCTTGGCGCAAGGCCTGTTCATTATTATTCTCCATATCCGTCTCCACCTTTTCCTTCGTTCTTGAGTCGAATCTCAATAGCTCGTGCGTGGCCTTCTAACCCTTCGCGACGTGCCAGCTCTATAATGGTCTTCCCATCCCGCAGGAGGGCTTCTTTACTGTAATAGATCAGACTTGATTTTTTTATAAAATCATCCACATCCACTGGCGATGAGAAGCGTGCCGTACCATTGGTCGGGATAATATGATTGGGTCCGGCAAAATAGTCGCCTACAGGCTCTGAGCTATACGCTCCCAGGAAGATTGCTCCAGCATTCTCGATGCTGCCCACAAGGCCCATTGGATCCTCGACAACGATCTCTAGATGCTCTGGTGCCAAACGATTCACTAGGGAGATTCCCTCCTCCATAGATTCCACAACAATGATCGCACCGTAATTCTCTACGGATGAACGGGCGATCGCCTGACGCGGCAGTTCTTGAAGCTGACGCTCCACTTCAGCAGCCACGCCATCCGCCAAGCTCTGCGATGGCGTGACTAGAATCGCCGAGGCCATCTCGTCATGCTCGGCCTGCGAGAGCAGATCCGCTGCGACATAGGCCGGCTCAGCGGTCTCGTCTGCGAGCACGACAATCTCGCTTGGTCCCGCGATACTGTCGATGTCCACGGCGCCATATACCTCGCGTTTCGCCAGCGCAACGTATATGTTGCCGGGTCCACAAATCTTATCTACCGGTGCTATGCTCTCCGTCCCAAAAGCCAAAGCAGCTACCGCCTGTGCTCCGCCCACACGGTAGATCTCATTCACACCTGCTTCTGCGGCAGCAACCAGGATGTAAGGATCAATCCCCTCTTTGCCGCCAGTGGATGGCGGAGTGACCATAACGATCTCTGGCACGCCTGCGATCTGCGCAGGGATCACGTTCATCAGCACCGAGGAAGGATAAGCCGCCTTACCACCAGGAACATATACCCCTACCCGCTTCAGCGGACGAATAATCTGTCCCAGAATCGTGCCATCGGGCTGCAAGTCCATCCACGAATTCCGTTTCTGTCTAGCATGAAAAGCCCGGATATTGGCTGCTGCCGCTTGAATAGCGGATACGAAGGATTCTTCTACTCGGCCATACGCCGCCCGAAGCTCTTCCGGCGTTACCCGCAGCTGATTCGGCGTGAGCGTGACCCGATCAAATTGCTCCGTGTAGCGAAGAAGCGCCGTGTCTCCTTCTTTTTTAATCGCGGATACAATTTCCTTTACCGCCTGATTTTGCTCTGGCGTTCCATACTCGACTTCTCGCTCTAGCTTAAAATCCTTGCTCGATACAACCTTCATCGCCGGTTCCTCCCTTTACCCCTTAACATCTGTCACCTACCGCAAATTTGGTTCCCTTATAACCGCCTGTAGTCGGTCACACAGCTGCTGTATCTCTTCATTTTTCATCCGATAGCTCACACGATTCGCCACAAGGCGGCTCGTAATTTCGAATATACTCTTCATTTCAATTAATCCGTTATCCCTTAGCGTTTGGCCGGTCTCTACCATATCCACGATACGATCGGCGAGACCAATCAGCGGCGCAAGCTCAATGGAACCATTCAGCTTCACGACCTCAACCTGCTGTCCCTGCTCCCGGAAATACTTCGATGCTACATTCGGATATTTCGTCGCTACACGCTGCTGAATTCCCGGCTGCCAGTTCGGCAATCCGATGATCGACATCCGGCATCGAGCGATGCCAAGATCAAGCAGCTCGTATACATCACGATCTTCTTCCAGCAATACGTCCTTGCCCACGATTCCAATGTCCGCCACACCATATTCTACATATGTAGGTACATCTACTGGTTTCGCTAATATAAACTCCATCCCTGCCTCAGGCAGCGGAATAACAAGCTTGCGGGATGCCTCACCATCCGGTGGAATCGGAAGACCTGCCTGGCGGAACAGCTCAGCAGCCTTTTCGTAAATCCGACCCTTTGGCATAGCGACCTTCAAAATCTGTGCCATCGTTAAGTTGCCTCCTTTTCCATCTCCATGCAAAATTTATCTTAGCCGCTCATTCTTGCTAGCGATATCTCAGCCATGCTCACTTACAAAAGATACAAAGGTATAGATTTCGCCGTACCGCACACCATCTGCTTCAACCGTGTCCGTATCTAGACGCTTCACCGTTTCAAGCTCTTCTGGACCTGCTGCCAGTCTAGTCACTACTGCGTGACCTTCCGACCGCAAGCGTATTGCCTCTTTCAGACCTTCTTTTCTGCGAGTAGCATCGTATTGGATCAAGATAGGTAGCTCTTCCTCTTCGTTTGATCCGGCCACTCCATCGAGAATACGATTTGTTTTTAAAGAAAAACCTGTGGAAGGGATCGGACGCCCAAACTGCTGAAGGAGATTATCATATCTGCCTCCACTACATACCGGAAACCCTAATTCCGCTGCATAGCCTTCAAAAGTCATCCCTGTATAATAGGAAAAGTCTCCGATCATCGTCAGATCGATCAGCACATGCTGTGATACGCCGTAAGAGACCAGCACCTCCCATACCTTGCATAAATGATCTATCGAATGACGGGCAAGCGGATGATCGCTAAGCTCCAGCGCCTGTCCACAAATCTCCTTGCCTCCACGCAGACGTAACAGTCCATCCAGTTCATTCTTCTGAGCTTCTGTCAGATCCAGCCGGCGTAAGGTCTCCCGAAAAGAGACGTAGTCACGGCCCAATAAATGACTCTTCAGCTCCTCCTGAGCCTCCGGCAATTCCGGAAGCACCTCTTGAAATAAACCATTCAGAAAGCCTACATGCCCCATAGCGATTTTAAAAGATTTCACACCCGCAGCCTGTAGCGATGAAATCGCGAGCGCCACTACTTCAGCATCGGCCTCAGGTGAATCATCACCTACCAGCTCGACTCCTGTCTGGAAGAACTCCGCTTCCCGCCCTGCTTCTTCCTCAATGGCACGGAAAACATTAGCGTGATAGGATAACCGCAACGGTAATGGCTCATCCTTCAAAAGAGATGCAACCACACGGGCGACCGGAGCCGTCATTTCTGACCGAAGCACCAAAGCCTGACCACGGTTATTAAGCAATTTATAGAGCTTCTGGTCGGACGTGGAGCTAGCCACGCCAACTGTATCGTAATATTCTAGCGTCGGAGTCATCATTTGCTGATAACCCCAGCGACTCATGCAATGCAGGACATCATTCTCAATTTTGCGCAATTTCGTTACAGCCCGGGGCAGATAGTCCCGAACGCCAGACGGCTTCTCAAATCCCTTTGGTTTGGACATCTTCATTGTTCACCTCGTCAGTTATCATTAAATAATATCTATATTTACTTTACTATGGTAAAGTGGTAGCAAATTAAAGTGTTTTTAACATCGTATCATGTTCACCGCTTTTTCGTCAATCCAACGGGATAAAGCTACAACTTCATTTCAAATGCTTGTATGATTAAGCTTGTCCATCTAGGTTGAATTTCTCGCAAGGAGAATCTGAATCTGAATTAATACTTATGTACTTCGAACGAATACTTGAGAATCCCTTTATTTTGCCTCCACGTTTATCCAATACTATAATGAGCTAATATGATTGTACTTCATAATTCTGTAATTAGTGTTCTAAAAATCTACTTACAACTAGAAAGAAGGGCTAATGCGTGACTAAATCCTATATGATTGGCGTTGATATTGGAACTACAAGTACCAAAGCAGTTCTGTTCGAGGAAAAAGGAGCCATAGCTGCACAAGCTAATGTAGGATATCCTTTACATCAGCCCTCACCCTCAATAGCAGAGCAAGACCCAGAGCAAATCCTAAGTGCTGTCTTCCATACTATTTCTGAAGTTATGCGGCAAAGCGGTGTACCTGCGGATAAGATTCTATTTGTCTCCTTCAGTTCCGCCATGCACAGTGTCATCGCCGTCGATAAACTGGGTAAAGCCCTAACTGCCTGCATCACATGGGCTGATAATCGCAGTGCCGGATGCGCGGTTCGCTTGAAGGATGAGCTAAACGGCCATGAATTATATCTGCGCACAGGCACACCTATACACCCAATGTCTCCGATCACCAAGCTAATGTGGCTTCGCGAAGAGCAGCCTGACGTGTTCCAGCAAACTTATAAGTTTATTTCCATAAAAGAATACATATTCGCAAGATTGTTTGGCGAATACGTCATCGATCATTCCATTGCCTCTTCCACAGGCATGCTCAATCTGGAGAATCTGGAGTGGGATAAAGAAGCTTTGGAGATTGCTCATATTACAACGGATCAACTCTCGCGGCTTGTTCCCACCACGCAGATCATGCAAGGGCTGCTCCCTGGTCTAGCTGAGGAACTTCTGCTGCTCCCAACAACCCCATTTGTTATTGGCGCCAGTGACGGCGTCCTGTCCAATCTCGGCGTAGGTGCCATTGAACCTGGTGTAGTAGCCGCTACGATTGGAACCAGCGGAGCCATTCGTACCGTAGTAGATCACCCGCTTACGGACCCCAAAGGACGGACCTTCTGTTATAACCTTACCCCAAATCATTGGGTAGTCGGAGGACCGGTCAATAATGGCGGTATGCTGTTCCGGTGGGTACGAGACGAATTTGCCGCTTCTGAAGTCGAAACTGCCAAACGTCTTGGCATTGACCCCTATGAGGTACTGACCCGCATTGCGGAGCAAGTTCCTCCAGGCAGCGGCGGACTATTATTTCATCCCTACTTAACTGGTGAACGGGCGCCATTGTGGAATCCGGATGCCCGCGGCTCCTTTTTTGGCCTTACCATGAATCACCATAAAGAACATATGATTCGGTCAGTACTTGAGGGCGTAATCTTCAATATGTACATGGTTCTTCTTGCTATGGAGGAGCAAATCGGGCGCCCAAGCAGAATCCTAGCCACAGGCGGCTTCGCCCGCTCTTCGGTGTGGCGGCAGATGATGGCTGATATCTTTGATCAGGAGGTTGTCATTCCGGAGAGCATTGAAAGCTCCTGCCTTGGAGCCGTCGTGCTTGGCCTTTACGCTACGGGTCGCGTAGATTCCTTTGATGTGGTGTTTGACATGATTGGTTCAACCTATAAACATGATCCAATGGAGGAACATACCAAAATATACAAACAGCTACTACCCATTTATATTTCTGTCTACCGTAGTCTCGAAAGCCAGTATCAAGCCATTGCAGAATTTCAGCGGCAAGCATAAGAATCAAAAAAGCGTCGATCAAGCCACCCTATGGTGGAAGACCGACGCTTTTTTATTGCCATTTGCGCATAAGGAAGTTACACGCCTTTGGATATGGTTTTCGCTTTCTGCGGACCTGATCCGAAGATAATCCAAGCTGGTTTAATATATCGGAAGGCCAAAGCTACAACGAGCCATGAGCCTAATAGCGCAAAGAGCCAGCCGCCAGCAATCGCTGCGGTATATGCAAGAGAACCTCCGTGGAACGGTATTTTTCTATAGAAAAATAGCAGTAACGGATGCAGCAAATAGATTCCGAAAGAGCAGGCTCCGGCAGATAACAACAGTCTTGTGAGCAAGCTTCGGCCCGCTCCGTACAATAAGAAGGAGACTTGTAGCAACACCACACAAGAGAGTAGCGCATGAAGGTTAGAGAATCCCTCATACCATAAACTATTGATGACTGTTTTCTTCGTATAGTTGTTAAACCATAGCTCAACATGAACAACCCCTGCTACGATCCACAACAACCACAATGTAATCCATACCGGACCTTTACCAGCGCGCCAACCTTCACGTGAAGGTACCAGCCATTTTTTCAAAGAAGGATAGTATACTGCAATCCCAGCACCCAGCAAGAAATACGAGAAATAAGTGATTGCCAGACTGCCCTTGGACAACTGCCAATACCCGTTATTAGTCATGTATTTATTCAGCAGCACAAAACCCCATTGTAGAACCAATCCGATTAGCGGTGCCCAAGCCGCCAGACGACGAACCTTTTGCAGACACCACAAAATGAGCGGAAATAATACGTAAAACTGTATAATGATAATAATATAATACAAATGCGTGTATGCCGTTCCTGTCCATAAATACTTCCAAAGCTTAGAAGCCATCTCCCCTGGAGGTAAGCTCCATGTATGCCCCGCTGTCATTTTTAATGCGAAATACAGCAGCGAGAATAGTACATAAGGCACAATAATATAAAGCAGCCTTCTACTGTAGAATTTCCCCAGCGTCTTTCCGCCCAGTGGACGATCAATATAGTTATAGAACAGCACGAACCCGCTCAAAAATATGAATGAAGGTACAGCGAACTGGCTGAATTTATTAATAAATAAGAACGGATGAAACATGTTGGTACCTAGTGTCTCCGCCAACGTTCTCGAGGTAGCATGAATCGCTAGCACTGCAAAAATAGCAATCGCCCGAAAAATATCCAGCTGCGGAATTCTTTCTTTTTGTCTCATTATCTTTCCTCCTGTTAAGCTCTGCATCGAAATGATGCCTTATTCAAGTATTAACCTTCCTCATCTCCTCCGAGGCATGTCCTGACGTTACCTTGGATTTAGACTCTAGAGACCGAGGAACACTTCCCAAGAAGATCCATGACTGAGGAATTCGGCGAAAAGCAAACTGCACCATGAACCAGCTTCCTCCCAGTGCAACTACAAGTCCTCCATAGATGAAGAAAACATAAGTTAGCGACTCTAGGGGAATATGGTATCGGAACCTGCGATAGATCGCCAGCAATAACGGATGAATCAAATAAATTGCAAATGACAGCTCACCTAAACGAGTCAAGGAAGCAACGATTACATGAGGAGCCTTACGATAAAGCAAAAATGTAGCGTACAACAGAACCAATGCTGATAACATCGTATGGACATTCCATAATAGCTCGTACCACAGCGAATCTGTCCACACCCCAAAATGGCGGGCTACATACCATAGCTGCACATGGATAAAGGCTGCAATCAACCATGAGGATACCAGCAAGGTAGTCCATCCCTTCTGAGCGGCAGATTGTTCCCTCCATGGCTTCATCAGCCATATCTTTACCTTATCAAAGTGAATCGCGATAAAAGCACCCATCATATAATAAGCCAGGTAGGAGATCGCCAAGCTCCCTTTTTCAACAATATGCAGCTCGTACTTATTCCAAAAAATAAAACCCCACTGAAGCGCCAAACCCACCGGTATCGCCCATTTAATTAAGAAGCGGGAACTCTGCATTAGCTTAAGCAGCACTGGAAAAAGTAAATAAAATTGAATGCTAATAAAGACAAAATACAAATGCGCATATGCGGAACCCGAGAATAATGCTCTAGAAAAGCTTAACAAGTTGTCTCCAAAGTTCTGCATCAATCGTCCGTTAACATATAGACTTAGTGCATAATAGCCCATAGAAGCTAGCAAATAAGGCAGCAAGATGTACTTTAATCGCCGACGGTAGAAATTAATGATCAAGCTGCATGTCACAGGACGACCATAATAATTATAAAACAATACGAAGCTGCTAAGGAAAATAAATGAGGGCGTGCCGAATTTAAAGAAAATGTTAATCCAGTTCAGCCAGTAATAATAAGGAGAATGCAGTGCCTGCTCTCCAGCAGCAAAAGATGAGGCATGCACATGCAGTACTCCTAATATAGCTAGGGCTCTGAAAATATCCAGCTGGGGCAGCCTTTCCTGTCTCACAGTATTCATATTAAATTCCTCTTCTCTACTATGATGGTTGTTCATAGAGACGCTAAGCGGAATGTGGAAACTGAACATACCAGGAAGTCTGCACTTGCTGAATTTACATTCTGATATTTGAAGCTGAATGCCTAGCGTGGGATTTACGTGATAACTAAGGCTAATTATACCGTCTACATCCGAATAAAAAACTTAAGAAGATCTTAAAGTTTTCTTAATAAGCTTCTCCAAGACGCAAGAAACCCTGCAGATCCTGCGCTAAAAAAACGCAATATGAAACTGCAGGGTTTACGAAGCATCTTTTATACTTGTTCCGAAGAATATTCCGATGAAGCTGGGCGTAGCTCTCGCAGTGGATTGCCTCCTACAAAAGAGCCAGCCGCCACGTTCTTGTGTACTACTGATCCAGCGGCAACAACTGCCCAATCACCAATGGTTACACCGGGAAGAATCGTTGTATTCGCGCCAATCAATACATTTTCACCAATCACTACTTCACCCAGGCGATATTCCTTGATTAAATACTCATGCGCCAGAATCGTCGTGTTATAACCGATAATAGAGTTCTCACCCACCGTTATTTTTTCCGGAAAAAATACATCCACCATCGCCATCAGACCGAAGGAGGTATGCTTGCCTACCTTCATCCCGAGAATCCGACGATAGATCCAGTTCTTTAACGGTAGAATCGGACAATAACGGGCAATCTGAATAAAAATAAAGTTGCGGACACCCTTCCACGGGCTGACCGTACGGTAAATGTACCAAAGTGAGTTATGACCTTCTACAGGATATCGGGTTACGTTTCTCACGATTCACTCGTTCCTCGCTCCACTATTTCTATAATATCCTTCATGTTATGGATAATATAGTCGGGATCATACTTGCGGAGAGTCTCTTCGCCTTTCAATGACCACGATACTCCAGCCGCATATACGCCGGCAGCTTTTGCTGACTGAATATCAACCGTACTGTCACCCACCATAAGAGTTTTACGAGGATCAACGCCAAGGTTATTGACTGCTGTCAGAACAGGCTCAGGATGTGGCTTTGGTTCAGTAACATCGTTCACTGTCACAATCGTATCCATGTACTTTAGCAAATCAAACATCTCAAGCGATTTAATCGTTGTTGGACGAATTTTTGTGGTCACAATCCCCATTTTAATTCCACGACGTAAGAGCTCTTCCATTGTCTCATTCACTTGAGGAAAGGGGCGTACTAACGCATCGTGATGTTCATAATTATAAGAACGGTAGGATTTCTCAAGCGCACCACTTACATCCTCAAGTCCAGAGAAGACTCTCATCTGTTGCTGAAGGGTTGTGCCCATATGCGGAATAATCTCTTCCCTAGTGAGTGGAGCTAGACCATTGTCCTTCAGCGCGTACATAAACGAACTAATAATTAGCTCATTTGTATCGACAATCGTTCCATCTAGATCAAAAAGAACGCATTCTATCATAAGCTTTACTGCTCCTTCTTATCTCCATCCGCAGGCTGTCCTTGCTCAGGTTGAGCCCCGTGACGAGCTTTCTGCGGTGTATTTACTGCGCTTTCAGGCACTATAGTATCTGCTTTGATCGGTTTAGTACATACAATAGGATCAGAATAATGTGCTTTTGACTCTCCGGTGACCCTACGAATAATGATAAGCAGTACAGCTGCGACGATGATCAGCAGCGCAAGCAGCTGAGAAATGCGGATATTTCCATAGCTTGGGTCCAAGTATCCTTGCTCAAAACCTAGCCATTCCATCGGTTTCCACAATCCATTCATAAAGGATGCCAAGCCTGCGCTTCCATTAAACGCCAAGCTGTCTGTACGTATAGCTTCAATGAAGAAACGACCGATAGAATACCATATAAAGTAAGACATGAAGATCTCACCGGCACGCACAAACTTCTGGCGACGAAGGACCATGAGTAGCGCGATACCCAGTAAGCTCCAAAGAGATTCATACAAGAAGGTCGGATGATGAAAAGCATCCCCTATGTACATTTGATTCACAATGAAGTCAGGTAAATGCAGTTTATCCCGCAAGAATGACTCTTCAACCACGCTGCCGTATGCCTCTTGGTTGACAAAGTTCCCCCAGCGTCCAATCATTTGACCCGCAAGTAGTCCAGGAGCACAAATATCAACGATACGCCAGAAGGGGTACCCTTTATAGCGGAAATAAATAATCCCACAAATAATGGCTCCAATTAAAGCACCGTAGATAGCGATGCCACCGTTCCAGATCTTAAAGACATCTATTAAATTATCCTTATAATCCTCCCATTTAAACGCTACAAAGTAAATCCGTGCTCCAATAATGGCCGAGGGCACACCTAGCAGCAGCATATCCATAAAGAATTCTTGTGGTATACCAAACCGTTTGCCCTCGCGGATCGCAAGAAATAACCCCGCGAGTGCACCGAAACCCAGTATTAATCCGTACCAGTGTACTTGCAGTGATCCAATTGAGAAGACAATAGGATTTAGTGCTAATGGGAACATTCTCTCACACTCCTAATCGAGATCATCCATATCTTCGGATATGGTCGCAGTTAGCTTATTCGTGAACTGCAAGGCTGCATTAAAGCCCATTTGTTTCAGGCGATAGTTCATCGCTGCAACCTCTATAATAACTGCAAGGTTACGTCCCGGGCGTACGGGAATCGTTACAAGCGGAACATCTGTGTCAATAATCCGTGTCGTTTCCTCATCAAGTCCAAGTCGATCATACTGCTTGTCTTGCTGCCAAGCTTCCAATCTAACAACAAGTGTAATCCGTTTATGATTACGAATAGCACCCGCACCAAAAAGTGTCATTACATTAATGATACCTACTCCACGGATCTCCAGTAAATGACGGATTAACTCAGGGGCTGTACCATGCAGCTGGTTATCTGAAGTCTGACGGATTTCCACTGCATCATCAGCAATCAATCGATGACCGCGCTTTACAAGTTCAAGGGCTGTTTCACTTTTACCAATCCCGCTACTACCCGTAATTAGCATACCTACACCATATACATCACAAAGTACGCCATGGATCGTCGCCGTTGGGGCCAATTTCCCTTCTAAGAAGCTAGTCAAACGGCTGGAAAAAATAGTCGTAGCCATCGAGCTGCGAAGCACAGGAAGGGCCTTTTCATTACTGATGTCAATTAACTCCTGAGGCACATCCAAACCACGTGTAATGACAATACAAGGTGTGTTATCATTGCAAATTCCACGAAGTCGACTTTTCCGCTCAGCTTCGGGCAGCATGGAGAAAAAAGCGAGTTCTGTCTTGCCTAGCAATTGAACACGTTCTTCTGGATAATATTCAAAATAACCAGCAATCTCTAGTCCAGGGCGATTCAGGTCATCGACCGTAATGGGTCTCTTTAGACCTTCCTGGCCGGAAATAACCTCTAATTGAAAATGCTGTACCAATTCAGATACTTTTACTTTCTTAGCCATGTAAGTTCGTCCTTTCGTCACCTGCGGTATTTGTCCGCTTACTGCGTCCGGTTGGCAGTGATCTCTTTACATTCCGGAGGTAATTCTCCTGCTATCTTAATTGATAACGCTTATGAATGCAATCTTAGCACCTAACCAAACAGGGTCCATCTAAACAATAAAGCCACCCTTTCGGGTGGCTTTATCAAGAGAGAAAAGATCTTTACAATCTTATCCCAACAAAATGTTAGCTTCGGATTCTTTATCAAAGAAGTGAACTTTGTTCATATCAATAGCCAATTTAGGCTTGCTGCCTTCGCGAGTAGTGGAACGTCCATCTACACGAGCGATTACAGTAGATTTACCAAGGCCGCTCAAGTAAAGGAGCATTTCGTGACCAAGGTTCTCAGTAACATCAACCAATGAAGTGAAAATTGTGTTCGGGGAAGCTTCCAAGAATACTGGCTCTTCATGGATATCTTCTGGACGAACGCCCATGATTACTTCTTTACCGATGTAGCCTTTGTTGCGGATGATTTGAGCTTTTCCGCCTGGTACTTCAACATCAAGGTTCTCAGCACGGAAACGGATAGAACCGCTCACTTCGGACAAAGTACCATTGATAAAGTTCATTGTAGGGGATCCGATAAATCCAGCTACGAACAAGTTTGTAGGTTCATTGTACAACTCTTCAGGGGAAGCTGCTTGTTGAATGATACCATCATACATAACTACGATGCGATCACCCATTGTCATTGCTTCTGTTTGGTCATGCGTTACGTAGATACAAGTAGTTTCAAGGCGCTTAACCAGTTTAGTGATTTCAGCACGCATTTGACCACGAAGTTTAGCATCCAAGTTGGAAAGAGGCTCATCCATCAAGAAGACTTGTGGATCACGTACGATAGCGCGTCCCAAAGCGACACGTTGGCGTTGACCACCGGAAAGCGCTTTTGGTTTACGATCTAGCAAATGCTCGATATCAAGAATTTTAGCAGCTTCGCGAACTTTCTTGTCGATTTCATCCTTCTTCACTTTACGAAGTTTCAAACCGAAAGCCATGTTTTGGTATACGCTCATATGCGGATACAGGGCGTAGGATTGGAATACCATCGCGATATCGCGGTCTTTAGGTGCAACGTCATTAACTACACGATCGCCAATGTACATTTTACCTTCGGAGATTTCTTCCAAACCAGCGATCATACGCAAAGTTGTGGATTTACCGCAACCGGAAGGTCCAACCAATACTAGAAATTCCTTATCTTTAATATCAAGATTGATATCGATTACTGTTGCTTTATCTGAACCCGGGTATTTTTTGAAAATATGCTCTAAACGTACGCCTGCCATTGTATTTCCCCCTCGAGTTAATTATTAATTAGTTAATATAAAAATTCTGCTTCCTTGTACATTTATATTACCCCAGTCGGGACACTATGGCTATTTGTAAGGTTCACAAAAAACCTATTTCCTTTTCGTCACTTTATACAAAAGCATAGTAAGCTTCACAATAGCAGCGTCCCCAAAGCTTCGTACATCTGCTCCGGTCTCTTGTTTTATCTTATCCAGACGGTAGAGCAGCGTATTCCGATGGATATACAACTTCTTGGCGGTTTCACTTACATTACAGTCCATCTCAAAAAAAGTCTCCAAAGTCAGCAGCATTTCTTTATCTGATAGTACAGAGGAATAGTCACCAATTTGTCCAAGCAACTGTTTGCGGCGTACATCAGGAATGCTGTTAACCAGACGTTCCAAATGCAGCTCCCAAGGTAAATGAATATACTCTCCTACTTGAAAAATACGACCCAGTACAATGGTCTCCCTGAGCAGAGCTACAGATCCAGTCAATCCCTTAACAGGGACCATAGCTGGAGCTACTGCCAAATGGAATACCCCTACCCATTCACTAGCTATCAGCTCATGTAACCCCATACTAGTCTGTGCTAGAAGATCATCTACACTCTCTTCTTCATCATCCTTATCATCCCCGCCCGTAAGTAATTCTTTACGAGCTAATATTAACCATTCCTTCTCTTGAAGGGGAATGAGCAGAATTTCGTTCTCAAAATAGCTGCGCAGTAATTTCATCAGTGAACGGTAAGAGATCTGTGGACTATGCGCAATCTCACTACTAAGGAGGAATGGAATCATATCTCCGAACAGACGTCCCTTTAGGGTGATCTCATCGGGAATTTCAGTGTCATTCTTCTCTTGCTCTAGCTCCGTGTTTAACCAAGCGCCAAGCTGCCGCGCCTCCACTTCACCTTCTTCTCTAAGCCCTGTAGCTTTAAGTGCAATAGCAAAATTTCGAACTGCGTAGTTGACCAGTTGTACTTCCAGAGAGGTAAGCCCCTCCATTTCTACCCAAACAGCGGTTATACGTCCGTCACTCTCATACAAAGGTGCCCAGAGATGACCCTCATGGATTACCAGCTGATCCTGTCCTTCTAATCCCATGCTAAAAAGAGAAGCTGAATGTTGCCTCCCTAACTGCTTGATTCCGGTTCTCTTTCCGGTGAGCTGCTCTAATTTTTTCCGCAATGTCTCACTATCCATAGTCACCATGCTCCACCACTTTTGCTCTTTTCGCCTATTTTAGCATATTCTCTTATGTTATGTTAATCGCTTCAGTAGCGCGCTGCTATAATACAACCATAAAACACAAAAAAAGCCACCACCCTAAGGTGATGACTTTCTGTTTGGGATGAGCCATGAAGGACTCGAACCTTCGACAC
>NZ_NFVA01000185.1 GCF_002264395.1 Paenibacillus sp. VTT E-133291 | reverse complement strand
GCCTTTGGCGTCCTTATAAGGACGGTAAGCCTTTTAGCGAGAAACATAAGATATAAAGTATAGGTGCAAAACTTATACGTTCTTATATTTCTAAAAATGCAAACAAACGTTTTCGTCACTTTGTACATTCTAATTCAAAATATCCCTTTTCGTAAAGACGGCGAATGAAATGATCACCGAAACAGCCCCCCATACTGCCAGCACAGCCATGGAAAATGACAAGGACATCCCCTCTATAGGGGCGGGAGTTCCTGACAAATAGCCGGTCAGTCCAAGATTTACCATAAATAAATATTTCGCTGTTGTCCAGGCTGAAGCCATATTGGTCAAAATATTTCCAGCGATCAGCGCTGCCATCATGACCACTATACTAGCAGCAGTGCTCCTTACAAGTACAGAGATCATAAAAGCAAGCAGGGCAACTACGACGCTTACGAACCAGACCAATCCACCTTGCATAAGCATATATTTCCACTGTGGTATTGCATGTACAGTAGACATATCTACCGAGTCCCCACTGATCTTAAAGCCTGTAAAAACAGGGATATTGAAGCCCTTATATCCAAAAGCGAGACCAGAGATCAAATAGCTGATCACAAATGTGGAGAGTACGATGAGTGAGACAAACATAAGCAGTGCCGCCATTTTGCTAAACAAAACTTTCCAACGCTTAACTGGCCTTGTCAGCAGCATTTTGATCGTCCCTGTAGTCCGCTCCGCAGAAACTAAATCCGAAGCTACAGCCATAATGAGTAGTGGAATAAATAAAGTAACGGAATTATCCATAAACTCACGGGTAAAGGTAACGCCACTTGGCTCGTTCGGATTCACATCATGGTGAAGGTAATATTGAAGCTGCTGTACAAATATTCGCCGATAAGTCTTCCATTCCTCTGGAATCCGGTCGCTACCCAAAGAATTTTGATTATCAATGATCTGTTGCTGGATCTCCAGGCGCCAATCGGAGTTGAATTTATCTCGGCTACGCTCAGCAGATCGCATTTGCGCGTAGGTGAACATAGGCACCAGAACAATCAGAATCAGCAGTATAACATAAAACCGTTTCTTTTTTATGATTTTTAAACATTCATTACGGATTAGCGGAAGCATATTATTCAACGTTCTCACCCTCCGTTAGTTTCAAGAATAGCTGTTCCAGTGTCGGATTGATTTTATGCACAGCCCTAACTTCGATTTCAGCAGTCACCATAACAGCCACAATCTCGGGGATCAAATCCTGCTCCATAATTGTGATTAAAGAATTCGGGCCCATACCTGCAATTATTGAATCATCCAAGGTAACGTCTTCCAGATTCTGAATCTGAATATCTGGGCGATCAGCCAGTAATGTCCTAGCTTCAGCAAAAGGCTCTAGCTCCCAAAGTACATACGGCGAATTTCGGGCAATAAGCTCATCTACCGAACCCACTGCAAGTACTCGCCCTTTACTAATAATCGCAACACGGTCGCAGAGAAGCTGGATTTCACTAAGTAAATGACTCGATACAAATACCGCCAACCCCTCATCTGCTAGCTTGCGTATAAATTCTCGCAGCTCCTTAATTCCCTTTGGATCTAACCCGTTTGTTGGCTCGTCCAGAATAAGCAGACGCGGATGTCCCAGAAGAGCCTGCGCTATACCAAGTCGCTGCCTCATCCCAAGCGAATATGTACTTACCTTATCATGGATTCGTTGATCTAACCGTACGATATCTACCACTTCACTAATGCGAGTATTATCAATACCAGGCTGCATCCGGGCAAAATGCTGTAAATTCTCCCATCCCGTCAAATAGGTATATACCTCAGGGTTCTCCACGATAGAGCCAACAAATTGCAACGCTTTTTCCGGATTTCGGTTCACATTGTAACCACATACCGTAATCTTGCCCTTGCTTGGACGAATCAAATCGACAAGCATTCGAATCGTAGTTGTCTTTCCAGCTCCATTGGGTCCGAGGAAGCCAAAAATTTCTCCTTTTCTCACATCAAACGTAACATCATCTATAATCCACTTTCGCCCTATTTTTTTCCGTACCCCGTCTACAGACAAGACGACCGGACTGGATTCATCACTGTTCGCTTTTGTCATATTCTCTTTAGCTCCTTGTTAAACACAAATCATCTTTCTTAGAAAGCTGGCACTCAATTGTGTTCTAGTGTATAGCCTGAATGAATCGCTCTCCGATTCGCTGATAGCCATCCCCATTCGGATGAAAATGATCCGTTGATAAGTATTTGTCCAAATGCTTGTTAAACAAGTCGAAGGTTGGAACCAATGTCATATTGCTGTGCTTATTAATAACATCCATTGCCGCATTATTCCACTTCGCAACCGCCTGATTACCTGGTACAAGCAAATCTGGTATATCACCAAAGGGGTTGTATAGACCCATATAATAAATTTGAGCATTTGGATTGATTTCCGTGATTTTCTGCAGAATCTTACCTAATCTTCCTACTGCTTCTGGAAGGGCTGCTAGCAAAGACTCTGGAGTCAGCTCTTGATCGGTCGTGGATTCACTTTGAAGTGCGCCACTATTCTGCAAAATATTGGAGTCCTTGAATAAATCATTCCCTCCGATCGATAGCAGAATGACATTCGCCATATGCAGCGCGTAATCTACACCATCTTCTTCCAGCTTGCTTAGCAGTCCTGCAGTAGTTAAACCATTAATCCCCATATTCCCTAAAAAATCAACCTCAACACCTTTAGCAGATAAACCACTAACTGTACGCTTAACAAATCCTTCCCCGGTGTTATCACCAGTTCCCTTGGTTAGCGAATCTCCGAGAGCAACAACTTTGAGCTTCTTATCAGCTTCCGCCGCTGGAGCAGCTGTTTGTTGAGGTATGTTGGTCTCTGCGGCTTCTCCAACCGGATAGATAATGTCTCTGACCGCATAAACTAAACCTACAATTAGAATTATGGTTGTTACTATGGAAATCAGGCTAACGCTGCGCCATGTCCACTTTGAATCATTCAAAGCCATCCCTCCGTGTGCCGTTCTATTATGTATTGTTCCACATTTTACAAAGATCTTAACTATGTACATAAACATAAATCTTCCATACCGGTTTTGCAAATGTCTAGAACAGAAATAAATCCAGCTGCTCCGCTTATTTAACCCAAATATGAATACGAAAATTCTCAAAAAAATTCAGCGATTAAAGTTTGGGCACAAAAAAACGTCCCCCGATTTTCATCGGAGAACGTTGATTTCAGTAACGATATTTCAATTATTTACCAATAAATTCTTGAACCCAATAGTTATTGTCATAACCTACACCGATATAATTGAAATTAGCATTCAAAATATTAGCTTTATGACCAGGACTATTCATCCATGCTTTCATTACTTCTTCTGGTGTTTTTTGACCCATAGCGATGTTCTCGCCTGCAGCGTTATACGTGATCCCAAAGGATTTCATCATATCGAATGGTGAACCATACGTAGGTGAAGTATGTGAAAAATAGTTATTAGTACGCATATCCGTAGCTTTTGTAGCTGCTACTTTATGAAGGCTGTCCAATCCAGAAACAGGTTTCAGACCAGCTGCTGCACGCTCTTTATTTACCAGCGTTACGATCTGTTGAACATAAGTTCCTTTATTGCTCGCAGCACCTGTACTAGGTGTAGTTTCTGTAGGTTTAGTTACAGGCTTAGTTACAGTAGTCGTA
>NZ_NFVA01000195.1 GCF_002264395.1 Paenibacillus sp. VTT E-133291 | reverse complement strand
ACATCAACACCGAAGCCAACAGTAACGCCAACAGCGCCAACAGCGTCAAAGCTGGTGTTCAACGACAAGGTAAATGTAGAGGCAGTTAAGGCTATCGTGGAAAAAGAGAAGTCTGCTCCCGCTATACACTTTACGGATGTTCCGGCATCTTCGTGGAGTGCCTCCGTAGTGGAGCGTGCAGCTAAGATGGGGATTGTAACGGGTTATAGTGATGGTTCTTACCATCCGAATCAAAAGGTAACTCGCGCCGAGTTCGCCACAATGGTAGCAAAAGCTTTTGGTCTACCGAATTCAAGCGGTTCATTCTTCTCTGATACACAAGGACATTGGGCTTCAAAATCGATTGCAGCATTACAAGCTAAAGGGGTAATCACGGGATATAGTGATGGTTCTTTCCATCCTAATCAAGAAATTTCCCGCGCTGAGATCGTTGCAATGCTTGCTCGTCTGATAAACTATGTTCCTAACGCATCCAATCTATTTTTGGATGTAGCTACGAACTGGGCTTCTGAACAAATTAATGCTTTTGCAACTGCTGGCATAGTAACTGGTAAAGGCAACGAATTGTTCAAACCGAATGATACTGCATCCCGTGCGGAGTCGGTTGCGATGATCATTCGCTTGTTGGATAAATTGCTTGCACAATAAGTGAAATATTTCGGATAGTTAACCGGGTTCGCTTCCACCAATAAGTAGAAGAAGGGGCTGTCCCTGAGTCATTTATGACTTATGGGACAACCCCTTTGCTGCGTCTTATAGCCTAAAGCTGAACAAAGTCACTGCGGAATTTCTCGAAATCAGATTTTCTGCATTCCAGTTCAAGCCTTGTGCCTGTTTCTTCATAGCTAGTCGATTGGACATGGGCATGCTCGTTAAAATAGGAGACCACATTGCCGCGATCAAATGGAATCAGAATTTGACACTGTACATAATCCGTAAAAACATGGCTGCGAATCAGATCTGTAAGTTCAGCTATCCCGCTATTTTGTTTGGCGGAAAGATAGACATTGTCACCCTCAAGGTGAGGGTAAGGTAGGTCCGTTAGGTCAGCTTTGTTGTAGGCATAAACCGTTGGAATTTGGTCCGCACCGAGCGCTCTCAAAGTCTCATCGGTGACAGCCATATGCTGCTGATGCTGGGGATCGGAAATATCGACTACATGAATCAATAAGTCAGCTTCGGTCACCTCTTCGAGCGTGGAGCGGAAGGCTTTGACCAGATGATGGGGAAGCTGGCTGACGAATCCAACGGTATCTGTTAATAAAAAGGTTTTGTGATCCGGTAGCTCAATGCTCCGAACGGATGTCTCCAGCGTAGCGAATAACATATCCTTGGCGAACACTTGCTTATTAGAGCCTGGATGATACGTCTCCACGATTACATTCATTAAGCTGGACTTGCCGGTATTCGTATAGCCGACGAGACAGACGACAGGAACCTCATTCTTATGCCGCTGCTTCCGCTGAATTTGGCGCCTTGCTACTTGCTGTTGAAGCTCAACCTGTAATGCTGAAATCCGTTCTTCAATTCTTCTGCGATCCAGCTCCAGCTTTGTTTCACCAGCGCCTCTGTTCTTCAGCCCAGCACCACCACCTTGTCTGCCGAGAGATTCTCGGAGACCTGTTAATCGGGGGAGCATATATTGCAGCTTAGCTACTTCCACTTGCAGCTGAGCTTCTTTGGTCTTCGCTCGTTCTGCGAAAATATTCAGGATCAGAATCGTCCGGTCAATGACCTGACGGCCTAGAGAGGACTCCAAATTGCGAATCTGTGAAGGAGACAGCTCATCATTAAAAATAACAATAGGAGCATCATGCGCTTCTAAGAGAGCAGATAATTCTTGGATTTTGCCTGTGCCGATATAGTGGGAAGGGTTGATCCGACTTGCCTTCTGACTAAGCTCTCCTACAACTTCTAGGTCACAGGCAGCTGCCAGATTAGTGAGTTCTTCCATTGAATAAGCGAAGTTTGTTTCGTTTTGTAGCTGGACACCGACTATAATAGCTTTTTCTCGTAGTTGTTCCATATATTTATTCATCCTCCAGTAGTAAATAGTAAACGCAAAAAAACACAGGTCATCTGCCTGTGCTTATGGTTCGTTAGAGGACGTCAGACAAATGTGTAAGGGGAAATCTCCGTTACAACATTAGGGTCTTCCATAGATATATCAAATTAAACAACGGCTGGGGCGTAGGGAAATGATAACTTAATCCCTTACGAGCAGCAGTTGGTTTAAATTATAAGAAAGTATAAGTTTCACGATAT